>CAIKZO010000049.1 GCA_903832005.1 Enhydrobacter aerosaccus
ATAGCCCCAATCCCGGTTCTCACTGGCCATCCGAAGGATCAGCTCCTCGACCTCCCGCTTGATCCGGGGCCTGCCCGGATATTGCCGGGCCTTCGAGCCATCGAATTTGCGGGCGACGAGCTTGCGATACCAGCCAAGGATGGTGTCCGGCCGGGCGACGGTGGCGATATCGGCCAGAACCTTGCGGCCCAGGCGATGACCGATCTCGCCCAGCGCGCCTCGCTCCGCGTCCGACAGCTTCAGCCGACCCTTCAGCTGGGCCTTCATGATCCGGTTTTCGGCCGCGAGGTATTCGTTCCGAGCCAGTACCTCCTGGTCCACCGTCCCCGTCACGTAGGCTAGGATGCGCGCCCAATCCATAATCGCCCCCTGCCCCGACCCTCAACGACGGCGGCGTCGGCCATCCGTGACATTGTACCGGGACACCGAACGAACCGCTAGCCGATGCCGCCTAACTCATTGGTTTCTCGGCCGTTTCTATTTTTTGACCTCACGGGTTTTTTGTTCGAGCGCTCGCGCAGGCTCGCCATCCGCGCCGTCTTCTTCATCCTGTCGCTCGACGGCGGCTTGCCGCTGTTGGAGCTGTTCAGGCCGAGCCGCCGCTCGAGTTCCGCAACCCGAGCCATAAGCGCGGCGATTTGCGCCGCCTGCGCCTGGATCAGCGCGATCAGTTCTTCACGGGACGGAACATCTGGCGATCCAGCGACCATCCGATTCTTGAATCGGAAAGCGATTCCCGCATCCAGGAAAATCGGCTAAAAATCTTGCCGCCGGGAAATGACCAGGGCAGTTATCCTGTTATCTCCTCAGCACAATACTGTCTGCTGTGCTCTTCGGCCAGGTTGTCAGGGCTCACTGGGCTGTCGAGAGCATGCGTAGGCCGCCACGAAAAATGAGATTGAGCCTTCTGTCAGAAGATGTCTTTGCGTTTCGGCAGCGGTATTTTCCTTCGCCTGCCGTTCCGTCGTGCCTTCTGCTCGGTACTGGAACTCGTGGGTCGCGCACCAGATCCGGCGGATGACATAGGTAGTCCCGGATTTGGCATCACGGCGGGTCAATACGTCAACGGTGTCGATGCCGATCCAAGTCATCTCCAGCGCCGTCAGACGCGTGCTCTGATGCCACGGAACATAGATGTGGCCGGTTTCGGAAGGCGAAGGCGGCGAATTGCTCCGGCTGGCCATTGCCATGAAGATCGCGGCGCTGAGCAGGGGGCCGAGGGCAAGCACCAATAGAACCGTCCCTTTGCGCGCCATCAATGCGGTCGCGTCCTTCGGTCGCGGCACGACCTCAGGACTCCCTGTCCGAGAAGATGGCCTGTAGCAAGTCGGGCCTGCGCTTCGTGAGCAGATAGAACCAGGCGGCGCCAACCGCGAGATAGGCCAGAAAAAGCCAGGGCAGCAGGTTCAGTGGCCAGAGCGGCACGGGATAGACGCTGCCGAGGATGACGAAGGTCATTATCAGCGTTCCGCCGCCGCTCACCAGCAAGTGGCGTACGACGAGCGTGCCGGCCTCGAACTGGTCGAGAGGGGCGGCGAGGCAGATCAGGAAATACACTGCAAGAAAGCCAAAGGTCGCCAGGGTACCGGCAAAGCCGAACGCCTCCAGCGGGCCGAGTTGCAGCGTGGCGAGGCCGCCCAACAGCGTGACCGCCGCCGATAGAACGACCGCCACGGAGGGCGTCCGGTGCCTAGGGTGCACGGTCGTGAGTCTGCGGGCGAGATAGCCGTAGCGGGCCATCGAGAAAAGCAATCGCGACGCGGCGTTGAGCGAGGCAAGCATGCAGGCGAGGCCGCTGATCAGGGCGCCAAAATACATCGCTGTTCCGGCCGCCGTGAGGCCCGCCCGCTCGGTCATGACGATGAAAGGCGCGCTGCTGTCGGCCAGCGCTCGCGTGTCGCCATCCATGACCAGCACCATGAAATAGGTGATGCCGACGAAGAATAGGCCAGACAGCAGAGCACTCATGGTGACCGCCAGACCGACATTGCGCGCCGGGTTGCGCGTTTCACGCGCCAGGGTTGCCGCGCTCTCGAAGCCGACGAAGCTGAACACCGCGAAGGTGAGAGAGGTCATGATGCCGCTGTAGCCATGTTGGCCGAAATCTAGTTGACGCGGGTCGATCACGGTGCCGTGCTGGACCACGGCGACGGTGGTGATCGCTAACAGGATGACGACCGACGCGACCTCCAGTATCAGTCCGAAGCGTGCGGAGAGACGGACATCACGCCAGGCGGCCCAGCCAGTCACGGCGACGAAGGTGCAGAGTGCGGCGTAGGAGTTGGGCATCAAGGCCTTGAGGCCAAGGCTTGCCAATAAGTTCTCGAGAAACAGCACCATGGCCAGCGCGAGGGCGATAGCGGTCGCGAGATAGGCGCCGATCATCAGCCATCCGGCGATGAGTCCGGCGAGCGGCCCCGCCGTGCGCCCGATGTAGATGAAGTATGAGCCCGACAGAGTATGGCGTCGCGACAGGGTGGCGATGTTGAGGGCGACGAAGACGATCCCGATACTGGCTATCAGGAATCCCAGCCACGATCCGCTGCCGGCCAGGCCCGCGACGACTGCGATGTTAAGGGCGGGCATCAGGGTCGGCGAGATGTTCGCCACCGATTGGCCGATGCTGTCTACCAGGCCGAGCGCACCAGTCCGCAACTGCGGCCGCTTATTCTTGACTATCGTCAACGCTTGAAATCCAATCAAAACTGCTAGTAACGGTGCAGGTTTTTTCCAGCCGCGCCTTCTGGGAAGGGAGATGTCCCGCTATTTGTTGAAAGTTTCGGAGCAGGAGACCTTAACCTATCCCGTACAAGGCTATGGCGTGGAGTTCAAGGTTCGTAACTGCCCAGGCTTCCTTGTGATTTCACTAATCAGTCAGTAATATAGGCTACATTCTTGTTCCGGAAGAACGCGCGTACCAGCGCCGGGTTCTCCCCGATTGGCGGCGATGCCATCCCAATGCCGATCGATCATCTCGGCGAACTTTTCAAACGGTTTGAGCCGCTGCCACTTCAAGCTTGAGCGCCAGTTCTCGAAGAAGCGCCGGGCCCAGCCCTCGCGCTCGTAGTCCCAGAGCTGGCCGAAGGCTTCCTTCAGAACGTAAGCCGTGTTCAGCCGCTTGTTCGCCGCCAGCAGCAGCTTGAGCGACCGCTTGCCCTGCAGGCTGAGGTTCTCGTGGCGCGACAGCAGCGTGTATTTCTGGCCCTTGATGAAGCGCCGGTCCTTGCCGCCGAGGCGGGCGTATTCGGCCTTGCGCACCTCAGGCGCTGTAAACAGCGCCGCGTCGAGCGCTTCGCCGAGATGGCGCATGATATGGAACTTGTCGAACAGGATGGCGGCTTGCGGCGCCTTCTGCTTGGCGACGTTGCGGAACGGCTTCCACATGTCCATCACTGCCAGGCGAATGCCGCGGCTCTTCTTCGGGCCCAGCCAGGCATAGAACAGCGCCATGCTGGCCTCGGACCGGTCCTCGCCGCCGAACCAGATCGGCCGCTTGCGGATCAGGTCGCTCACCACGATGCGGTAGGTATGGCCCTTGCGGATCGAGATCTCGTCGATGCCGATCGCCTTGGGCCCGGGCCTGCCGGCGCGGACGAGCTGGGCTTGCATGTACTGCTTCTCCAGCGTCTTGACCGTATCCCAGTCGAGCCTCAGCTCCTCGGCAATGTCCTTGATCGTTGCCTGCCGGCAACGTCGGCCGACATAGTGGGCAAAGCGCTTCGTATAGAGCGGATTGTCGGCCAGAAAATCGAGCCGCTCGCGCTTCACCTTGCCACAACTGCGGCATTGCACCCGCCGGACCTCGATCTCCAGGAAAATCCGCGTGTCGCCGCACGGCAGATCGCGAACCAGCCGTTTACGCCGGTCGTACCAAGTCGCATGAACCCGCCCGCAGCACCCGCAGACCGTTTTTTTGCGCGCCGGGCCAACGTGATGATGCGCGCCTTCGGCTCACCGAAGACACCGCGCACCGTGGGTCGGGGACGAAAGCCGGGGAACGTGTAAGTGTCCCAAAGCCGCCGCTGTCGTTTCGATGAATTGGCCATCGCAAAATGATGCCCAATTCGGCAGCCTTGTGAAACCCGGAAAACTCAATCCCGGTGGGCTTTCAAGCCGCATTCCCCATTGGAGTTACCCACTCGATTTCCTGATGAGCCAGAATTCATAACGCTCTAGCGGAATGGGATGGCATACATCAGGCCACCCTTGGTCCACAGCGCGTTCTGGGCGCGGTCAAGCTTGAGAGGGGTGGCCGGTCCGACGTGGCGGTCGTAGCTCTCGCCATAGTTCCCGACCTGCTTGATGACATTGTACATCCACTTCTCATCGACGCCGACTGCCTTGCCATAGCCCGGCGTGACGCCGAGGAAGCGCTTCACCGAGGGATCCTCGCTCTTCAGCGCGTCGTCGACGTTCTTCGAGGTGATGCCCATCTCCTCAGCCTCGATCATGCCCATCAAGGTCCACTTCACGAGATCGAACCACTGGTCGTCGCCATGGCGCACGATCGGGCCGAGCGGCTCCTTAGAGATGCGCTCCGGCAGAATCGTGTGCTCGCCCTTGCCTGCGAGCTGAGCGACGCGGACCGCCGCAAGTCCAGAGGCGTCCGTCGTGTAGGCATCGCAGCGCCCCGAAGCATAGGCCCGCAGCAGCTCGTCGAGATTCTCGATCAGCACCGGCTTGAAGGTCATCTTGTTGGCACGGAAATAATCCGCGAGGTTGAGTTCCGTGGTCGTGCCAGGCTGGACACAGATGGTGGCACCGTTCAGTTCCTTGGCACTCTTGATGTTGGTTTTAGTCGGCACGATGAAGCCCTGGCCATCGTAGAAATTGACGCCGGCGATGTTGAAGCCAAGCGCGGTGTCGCGCAGCAGGGTCTGCGTCGCGGTGCTCGTGATGACGTCGACCTCGCCCGACTGCAGCGCCACGAAGCGCTGTTGCGCCGTGGTCGGGGTGAACTTGGTCTTCTCGGCATCGCCGAACATGGCCGCGGCAATCGCCTTGCAGAGATCGACGTCGAGGCCGGTCCACTTGCCATGGCTGTCGGCGAAGGAGAAGCCCGCCAGGCCGTTGTTCACGGCACACTGGACGAAGCCCTTGTCCTTCACCGCGTCGAAGGTCTTGCCGGCCGAAGCTGGTGCCACGGCGAGTACCGAAGCGCCCAGGAGCGCCAAGGCGGCGCCGATCGAATTCCTAAACATGTGAGCCGACATTCCCCAGATGACCTCCGAAACAGCGTGAACGGTACCACAGGACGAAGCCCAAGTTTCAGGCGGGCTGAGGACCACGCAGCCGACCGCACGCCGCACGGACAGCTTATCGAACCGGCAGGCTGGCCCCGCGGTTGGCAATCGACAGCGAGACCGCCGCCTGGCAGTTGCCCTGCTTTCCCAGCTGGCCGGAATATTGCCGTGCCACCCCGACCGAGTGCCTGCCCTTCTTCGGAAAGCCGGTGTCGTCGATGATCCAGGCTTCGATCGGGCCAGCCCGCTCGATCGCCGGCAACACCGTCTCGCACACCTTCGCCGGTACCTTCTCGTCCGACCATGAAGCCTGGCCGACAAAATGCAGCAACGATTGATGCTGCGCCGCCGTCCGCGCCGGCGATGTCACCGCCGCCATCGGCTCCACGCTCTTGCGCTCGTACGGCATCAGCAGGCCGGTGTAGTAATCGAGCAGCGGCTTGACCCGATCCGCGTGGCTGATCACGCTGGCCAAACCCTTGACGTATCTCGAAAAGCGACCGTCGCTGCCGTCCGAACCTTGAAGCCCCATCCAGGCTCTCCCGCCAAACACGAGCCGCGGCCTTCTGACTCACCTTTCTGACTCAGTAAGAATAGAGCCTCCGCGTGACCACGAGCTGGCCATGGGGTTGAGCTATGGGCGTCCGCGGATGCGGTGCGAGCAGGCCGTTCTCGCGCATCGCCCGCCGGACACCGACGGGGGCTCGACCGAACTCCGGCAAAACGCAGCCGGGTCCTGTCGTTATCGGGGCTACTCCTTGGCTTCACGAAATACGTTGCCGCACAACAACTCTCGCAAAGCTTGTGCCACGATCCACCTCTTTGGGTGAGATCGGCGCCGTTCAGAAGTCGAACTGGTCCATGTTCTCCCGCGTCGCGACGGACCAGCCGCGGCCGGCCAGCAGCAGCGGGCGCGACGGATCGGGCGCCACCAGGCCGCGATAGCCTTCGAGGCCGAGGTCGAGCCCCGCCTGGATGCGGTCGCCCTGCCCGGCCAGCTTCATCGCCGCAAGCAGCGCCATGGCATAGCCGGTCGCCGCCGGGTCCCAGAACTGGATCGAGGTGAGGTCCCCGTTGCGGAGCTGCGGTCCGACCAGCGAGACGAGGCCCGTGCCCGCGAAATGCAGCCGGCCGCGCAGGTTGCGCTCGGCGATCAGCCGGGCGGTGCCGACGACAGCGGACATTGGCGCGCCGATCACGCCGCGAATGTCGGGATTGGTGGCCAGCGCCTCGGCCAGCCTGCGGTGTGCCACATCGGCATCCTCGAAGATCTCGATCTTCGGGCCTGCCTCGCGCATACCGGGGAAGCGCTGGCGCTGATAGGTGACGGCCGCGTTCACCCATTCCATATGCGTGCCCGTCTGCAGGCTGCCGACCATGGAGATATACTGGCCCTGCCCGTTCAGCCGCAGCCCGAGCTCCTGCATCATAAGGGCGCCGAAGGCGCGGTTGTCGAAGGCTTCCAGGATGATATCGGCGTGGTCGAGCGTGCTAGCCTCATGCGCGATAACGGCGATATCGGCGGCGCGGGCTCGCTGGAGCACGTCCTCAAGCCGCTCCACCGCCACTGGGACGACGCAGATCGCATCCACCCGGCGGGCAATCATCTGTTCGATCACCGCGATCTGGGCGGCGGGCTCGGCGCGGGCGGGGGATGCTATGATCATCTCGTGGCCGGTATCGACGCCGAATTGGCGAATTGCGGCGTGCATACGGTCGAACCAGGCGATGCCGCCCACCTTCACCACCGTGGCGATGGTCAGGCGCCGGCCGAGCGCCTGGGCGCGGAGAGCGGCGGCGGATTGACCGGCCGCGACCACAGGGCGGGTCTGTGCCAGGGCCGGGACGGCCAAGCCAAGGCCGGCGATGAGGGCAGAGAGCTGGCGGCGCGCCATCATGCGAGACGTTCCTTCATGGCGGAGGCATTATTCCCGACATTTTGTGAAATCGCGAGTATCGGGGGGGATGTCCCGCTCTTTGTTGAAAGTCGCTCAGCAGGCGTGCTCAGATTCTGAGCCTATGCGGCCTTGGCGTGCAGTTCAAGGTTTGGGCCGATGGTGTACCTGGCCTGATGGGCCAGTAGAGCAGCTCGCAGGATTGGCAGTTGCTTGTGGGCCTTGAGCCGGCGGAAGCCCTTGGCCGCTTCCATCATGCCGGCGGCCGTCCAACGCAAAGCCATCCCGGCATTGCGCCATCGTTTGACGTTGCGACAGACGCGCCGGATCGTGCCGTTCATATTCTCGATGATGTTGGTGCAGGCGAGCGACCGGCGCAGCTCGGCAGGAAGGCCGAGACGGGTGACGGTGAGGATTTCGTCGATGCCCTCGAAGATGCTGCCGGAGACGCCGGGGGCCTCGTACTCGAGGCGGCGAGCCAGATTGCGGATCAGCCTTTCGGCCTTCGCCGGGTCGCTCAGCTCCCACGCCTGGCGCAGCACCTTGCGGACCGAGGCATGCAGGGGCTTGGCAATGCGCCCGGTGAAGCTGGTGAAGATCGGGGCCAAGACCGTGCGCCACGCCCGCTACGCCGTCTTCCAGATGGCCAAGGTCGCGGTGCCGAGAGAACTGTTCGAGAAAATCCTGCGGCTGATCGACGGGCTGCGACGACGACCGGCCCCAGCGTAAGACCGAACGAGGCGGATACGTCGTCACCACGGGAGGAGTGCGTCTGAATGACGAGGAAAAGGGCCAAATTGATGGATCAAAGGCCACTTTGGATGTCGTGTACGGCGGAAACGGCGGCGGAGACTGTGTCCGCCGCCCATGGCTTCCTCGCAGCCCGGCAGAATGAAGGGTTTTGCGCCGTTCCAGGGGTTCATCTGGGGAATGTCAGCTTAGAGAGGGCGATAGTAGGGAAGTAATCCCTGCCGGTAGAACCATTCTGGGGGCGGTTGGCGTTTACAGCTATCGGGGTTGAGGCGCATTTACGAAGTGCCAGGTTGTTTTTTTTCAGCTTGGTAGTAAGACCAAAGGGTGAGAAAACGCTGAGCATGACGCTGTTCATAGAATTGGCCCTGGTCGGTATAATTGGGCTTGCTACGACATCTTCAGTGATGATCGGTGCGGCGCTTGGGCTCTACGTTCCATTTCCCAAGAAGGTGCTGGCTGGCATTTTGGCTTTCGCTGCCGGCTCGCTCATCGCCGCGCTTGCTATCGAACTCGGCTTCGAGGGCGCGAGTGACCTCCAAAAGCACGGCGCCAATGTTCACGCTGCATGGGCCATCGTCGCTGGCGGCTTTTTTCTTGGTGCGACATTCTACTACGGAGCTTCGCTTTTGCTAGAACAGAAGGGCGCTGCCATCCGCTACCCTTCCCGCTTTCACGAATATGCCCTTGATCGAAAGCGCGAGGCGGCCCGTGCGCAGATCGAGTTGCTGTCGAAATGCGAGCTGTTGCGCCATCTGCCGCCGGAGGAACTTGAGCCGCTGATCGAGTGCGTCTCCGAGCGCAGCCTGATGGAAGGCGAGGTGCTGTTCCGTGCTGGGGATCCAGGCGATGCCCTCTATATCGTGGCCAAGGGTATCGTCGAGGTTGTCGCCGAGAGCGAGCCGCCGCGTGTCTTGGCTGAGCTTGGCGAGGGGCAGGCAGTGGGGGAGATGGCGCTGCTGGGCGGCGGTATCCGGAATGCTACCGTTCGCGCCAAGGCCGACAGCCGCCTGCTCGTCATCGGCAAAGCGGATTTCGACCGCCTGCTGAACGAAGATCCGCATCTTGCTGTTGCCGTTCGTCGGCTCTCGCACGACCGCGCCATCAGCAATCTCAGCGACAACAGGGAGATGAACCCCGAGCGTTGGGCCAATCTGGCCCGCGGTAGCCTGGATCATTTAAGTCGCGGCGAAGAAACTCGCCTGCTGCACGAGGCGGGTGCCGGCCCGAACGCCGGCCTTGCCATCGTGTTCGGCAACATCCTCGATACCATTCCAGGTTGTTTGGTGATCGGCGCCAAGTTCAGCGGTTTTGAGGGTATGTCGCTGACACTGATTCTTGGTATGTGGCTGGGCGGTATCCCCGAGGCGGCGGCGAGTGCGGCTATTTTACGTAAGGCCGGCTTCAGCGATCGTAAGGTCTTTAGCCTTTGGTCTACTGTACTGGTGGCCGGCGTTCTGGCCTCAATTGCTGGCAAGCTTTTTATAAGTGGGTCAGATTCGATAGCCGCCATTTTTGCTCAGGCGATCGCCGGCGGCGCGATCCTGGCGCTGGTCGCGCACGCCATGATTCCAGAGGCGTTGCATAAAGGGGGCTCGACTGTGGTGCTGCCAGCGGTTGGAGGCTTCTTGTTCGCCCTCTATCTAGCCATGCTGGAGATGGCTTAGAAGCGTAACCGCCCCCTGCCCCGACCCTCAACGACGGCGGCGTCGGCCGTCCGTGAAATTGTACCGGGACACCGAACGAACCGCTAGCCGACGCCGCCTAACTCATTGGTTTCTCGGCCGTTTCTATTTTTTGACCTCACGGCCACGAAGCGGCGCGACACCGCCGACTTGGATACGCTCTCGCCCTTCGGCGCAGGCACGTCACTCTCCGGCAGCCGGACGGCGCGGCCAAACCGGCGCGTCGAGACGTTGATCAGCATCAGGTTCACCACCCACTTGCCGAGTAAGTCTTCGGACTGGGCCGCCGTCCAGCTCGGCAAGGCAAGTTCGCCGCCGGTGCAGGCGCGCACGCGCGGCCGTTCGATCTCAACCTTGCCGCCGTGGAAGCCGACCTTGCCTCGCGTCTTTCCCCACCGATGACCTTCCTTGCCCACGGCGCGCCCATAGCGTGAGCCGCAAAGACGGACTGCATCTTCCTCCAGCATGCCCGATAAGGTGGCGATCCCCGCCGTCAGGCAGAACCGCTCGAAGCTGGCACCTACATCTGAGCTGCCCCCGGATTTTTTGGACACCGATTTGTCCAACCGGAGGCATTCATGGTGAAGTCGAGCATGAACCAAATCGAAACCAACGATGTGAATGATGATCCTGAGGTCAGCAGGGTCGAGCGCAGTTCGTCCAGGCAGTCTCCTGGCCATGTGTTCCCTGGCCAGGGAACGACGCGCCAGGCACCGCTCGCACCTGGCCAGCGCTGGAGCGTGGCACGCAAGCGGGAGGTCGTCCTTGGCCTGCTGCGGGGAGAATCGAGCGAACTACTCTCCCGTGAGCTCGGGGTGCCGATCTACAAACTGGAGCAGTGGCGCCAGAAGGCTGACGCCGCCCTTGATGGTGCTCTGAAGGAGCGCGACGGTGATCCCGCCGCCGGTGAACTGGCCTCTGCCATGCAGCGGATTGGCGAATTGAGCATGGAGGTCGAATTGCTGCGCTCGCGGATCGAGCGCCCCGGCCCTTTGGCCCGAAGGAGGTCGCGGTGATGGCAACGCAAACCTCGCCCACCACCGGCCAGCGCTATGGCGTGTCCCGCGTCTGCCAGATCTGGGCGCTTGCTCGCTCCTCGTTCTACGCCGCCCGCCAGCAGAAAGCCGCGGTCGCGCCCCCACCGCCGCGACAGAGGCCGGGGCCGAAGCCGGCGATTACGGACGAGGCCTTGCTGGCAGCGATTCACGCCGATCTCGAACGATCGCCCTGGACCGGCGAAGGGCACCGCAAGGTCTGGGCCCGGTTGCGGGTGATCGACACCATCCGAGTGAGCCGCAAGCGCATCCTGCGGCTGATGCGCGAGAACACCCTGTTGTCGCCACATCGCGCCCGCACCCGGACCGCCACGCCACACGACGGCCACATCATCACTCAAGCGCCAAACCAGATGTGGGCCACCGATGCGACCCAAATCCCCACCGTGCGGGACGGCAAGGTCTGGCTGTTCGGCGTCATCGAGCACTGGAACGCCGGACTGCTCGGTTGGCATGTCGCCAAATACGGCACCCGCTTCGAGGCGACCCAGGCCGTTGGCATGGCTGTCCGTCAACAGTTCGGCCACCTCGGCGCGGGCGCCGCCCGTAGCCTGGAACTACGCCACGATCACGGCAGCAACTTCATGGCTGACCATTTCCACAGACAGATCAAGTTCTGGGGCATCACCCCGAGCTACGCCTTCGTCGGCGAACCCCAGACCAACGGGGTGATCGAACGATTCTTCCGAACCTTCAAGGAGCAAGTCGTGCATGGCCGCATCTACCAGACCATCGACGACGTCAGGGACGCCGTCCGCGTCTTCGTCGACCGCTACAATGCCCAGTGGCTGATCGCAAAGAACGACTACCGAAGTCCAAACGACGCCAGAACCGCTTGGGATCATGGCGCGTTCAGGCTAGCCGCTTAACCCCTACCTTGTGTCCAGATACGCTGTTCGACATGACACTTGGTAACGACAGCAGCCTCTGCCTCTACGTTTGCGGTTCCTTCGAACCGAACGAGTTTACCTTTCTCAGCCGCATTGTTGTGCCGGGTAGACGACCTGCTGAGCACACAGGCCATATCGAGCGGAGAGAAACGTGAACAAAGTCCCGGACAAAAGTCCCTGACAGCCGAAGTGGTCTTGTGGACGGTTTGCAGTGGCGGATCAGGCGATCCTCGGAAAGCCCTGACACGCCGAGCTTATTTTGCTAGTGGTCTGCCCACGTCCCCGTAGCTCAGCCGGATAGAGCAGCGGTTTCCTAAACCGAAGGTCGATCGCTCCGGGCGGACGCGGCGTCCGCTGAACATGCCCATTTTGGGGGCTTTTGGCGCACCTATCCGATTTGTCCCCGAATTACACCCCCATACTTATCGAGGAGGAGGGCCGCCGGAAGAGCCCATTTTTTGAGAAAAAATCGGAGACGCCTTCTATCCCCTTATTAAGAGAAGTAGAGCACCGTAATGCAGGTTAGGGCGTCGGCATGACAGGGTGAGCTGGGTAAGCAGAGCTGCGAGAGCCTATCAACCAAAAGGCGGCCAATGGGAAGTAGAGATCGATGACCGGCGAGAACACAACGGCCAATTTCATTCTCGCCTTGGCTGACGATGTGGAACGGGCTGGGACGGCTATCCTCCGGCAGTTTTTGGACCATGACCCTGAGAGGTTCTGGCATCTCTATTCCCGCTATCTGAGGCCGGGCAAGATCGGCCGAGACCTATCAGATGCGGAACTCGGTCATCTTTGCACCAACCTGACTTCTAGGTTGCGGGAGGAAGCCCGCGACCGAATGCACTGAGGTTAGCCAGAACCCCAGTTTCGTCGTTATCCGACCGCAACCGGTCTGGTCGATGTTTTATGAGAACAGTGGAGGTTCCAATGGCTATCGTCACTCGCCGCTCCCTAGTACTCGCCGCAACCGCATTTCTAGCCGAACCGGCTTATGCGCATGACAACAGTCCGCTCGTACTGATGGTCGGTCACGCTGACTCGCCATCATCCCTAACTTGGTGTCGTCGGGAGGGGGCGGACTGGATGAAGACCTCGCAGTTTCAGCGAGTGCAGTTCGAGAAGATCGATGTCCCCCGCTCGGGGTGTGCGATGGACCCGGCCATGTGGCCGCAAAACCGAAGGTGGATCATTGAAGCTTTCTGGAGCCTTCATGGAAGCAACGGGGTCCCATCGTTTAGCGAGTATGATTCGACGTGGGACGACATGGACGTCGACGCGCCCCCGGTCTTCTACGTGACTGCGCATAGGCAATTGGTGCAGTTTGCGCTCGGCCTCGGAGGCTGGCCAGAAATGCCACCCGAAATAGCGAAACTCGTTAGCAGGTAGACATCTTGATCAGCGTTTCGGTCGAACACATCGCATTGGCCGGCAAGAGGTCGGTCACCTCTTGAATCTGGTTGCTACGCTTCAGTTCTGGCCGACTAATGCTGGCCGAATAGGGTGCATTTGGGGGAGACATGGCTCTCATAAAATGTGGGGAGTGCGGGAAAGAAATTTCGACGCTTGCTCCCGCCTGCCCATCGTGCGGCGCGCCGCGCGCGGCAGCGGGCGGCAATAAAGACCAAAACCCGAAGGCAGTTGTTGTCTACGAGACGACATCCAACGCCGGGGTGCTGACCGGAATTCTTGGGAGCTTCTTCGCCATTCTAGGGATTTTCACCTTAGGGTGGCTATTTCTACCGTTCGCTGTGCTTTTTTCGACCATTAGTTTGTTGAGCGGCATCTTTCGACTCAGCGCCAACGGTGGCGTCATGGCAGTTGTATCGTGCGTTCTGACGTTGATTGGTTTCGCGACCTCGCCGGTAGCCACGCTCGCGGCGCTCGCCTTGCTCGGCCATGTGATTGGCACGGTGAATGATGGAGGGCCCAGCGTCACCCAATCGTCACCCAATCGGTCGGTCGATGCGGTGGTCGACGACATCCTGAAGACCAGGGATTCCAAGCTCAAGACGCTTCAGGAAGGGCGACAAACAACCGGAATGCCAGGCGCGACTGAACAACAAAGCATCGCACCTGTGCATGACTGCGACAGGATTGCAGCAAATCCCACCGATATGCGTCGTTATCCGGCGTTGCCGGGCGTCCAGTTCAAAGAACTGCGTGACAATCTCAACGCGGCGCTAACGGCCTGCGCGGCGGCGGTCAGCGCCTATCCCAAGGAAATGCGCTTCAAGTATCAGCTCGCGCGCGGCCTACAGATGCGCGACAAGAAAGCCGCCTTAACGATCTTTCAGGAGCTTGCCGCACTGAGCTATCCCGCCGCATTCGACAACCTGGGCTGGCTATCGATTTCTGAGTCCAACGACTATCCAAAAGCGATCGAGTATTTTCAGGCTGGCTATGCTCTTGGCGACGCCGACTGTGCCGTCAGCCTTTATGAGATGATCGACCGGGACAAATGGACGGTGCCCAACCCTGCTGCAATGAAAATTGAGTTGTTGGAAAAGGCTGCAGCGGGGAGCCATGCGGGCGCGATCGTCGCTTTGCCGATCGAGCGGGCCAAGCAAGCCGCCGCCCAGTTTCCTATGCTGTCAGCCGATCAACCAATGCAACCGAGCTACGCGGCCGATCCAGCATGCACTGGCCCACCGTATGGAAGTACGTTTGCTGAATACAAGGCATTCGTGGAGACGATTGGTAAAAAGATATGGGAGACTGAAGCGCGAGCACAGGTGTTCCTTGCGGCTATCTGTGAAGCGAAGCTCTCACACGCGCCAAAGCCGCTCGAACCTCTGCACAATCTCGGCGTAAGCAATGCTGAGGTTGACGCAATGACGATGTCAGAGCTTCGCTGGCGAGCTATGCGCGAAGTGAAGATTCGCGTGGACCAATTAGAAAAATGACCATCCGCTGGGCAGGAGATAGAGTTCCTACTAATCATGCATGCACCCAGCCGGTTGGAGGCCCTGGGCCTCGCATTGAACAGCGT
Organism: Enhydrobacter aerosaccus; assembly: GCA_903832005.1. Classification (GTDB taxonomy): domain Bacteria; phylum Pseudomonadota; class Alphaproteobacteria; order Reyranellales; family Reyranellaceae; genus Reyranella; species Reyranella aerosaccus_B. Next base: position 14,511 of record CAIKZO010000049.1, read on the forward strand.
AGTCACTCGTGATCCGTTTGCAGGAGCTCAGCAATATTTCTTATCAACCATTGAAGCTGGTCATCGCGTAAACGTTCCAGCACATCCTGCTGCGTGCATGCTTCACGCTGTTGATCGGTCCAGTCGACTAACGGTTTATGCCATGGGAATGCGCGTTCGAACGGCGATTCCAGTCGCGCAAGACGGCGGTCAAGCGTTCGCATGTCTCGCCTCCAAAGCTGCAATACGTTGCTCAAGTTCCGACGTCTCGATCGCGCGGCGGTGCGCGTCTAGAAGAGCAGCGATCGGCGTTGCTTCGTCGGGCGATAGATCCCCACGCGCAACGGCTTCCACGATAGCAGCCAGTGCGCCAGGCAGGTCCGTCGCGTTTCGCACCGCTGGAAGTTGCAGGCTGACAGGGCGGCCTTTACGAGCCGGCAAGATGCGCTCTAGACACAAGCGCAACGCCACAGTGTCGCCGGCAAGCGCTGCGTCGATGGCTTTCCGTGTCAGCGCCTGGGCTTCTGTAATCGCCGGAGACAAACTCCCTCAGTGAAGCGGCCGGAATATCTGGTTGCGCCGGAGCAAAAATGCACCGGCAGATAGCTCTTTGCACGGCGTGCAGAGGGCGGGGGGATGAAGGGCGTGGAACTTTACAGGCAGG
>CAIKZO010000050.1 GCA_903832005.1 Enhydrobacter aerosaccus
CCAGAACCTGGCCGCGCTCCACGTCCTCACGGCCAACGCCGCGCAGCAGCGCGCCGATGTTGTCGCCCGCCTCGCCAGAGTCCAGCAGCTTGCGGAACATCTCGACGCCGGTCACCGTCGTCTTGGTCGTGGCCTTCAGCCCCACGATCTCGACTTCCTCGCCCACCTTGACGATGCCGCGCTCAACGCGACCCGTCACAACCGTGCCGCGGCCCGAGATCGAGAACACGTCCTCGATCGGCATCAGGAACGGCTTGTCCTTGTCGCGCGCCGGCTGCGGAATGTACTTGTCGACTTCTTCCATCAGCTTCAGCACGGCCTGCTCGCCCAGCTCCGGGTTCTTGTCTTCCAGCGCCATCAGCGCAGAACCGCGGATCACCGGGATGTCGTTGCCCGGGAACTGGTAGCTCGTCAGGAGCTCGCGAACCTCGAGCTCGACCAGGTCCAGCAGCTCGCTGTCGTCCACCATGTCGCACTTGTTCATGAACACCACCAGCGCCGGAACGCCGACCTGGCGCGCCAGGAGGATGTGCTCGCGGGTCTGCGGCATCGGGCCGTCAGCGGCCGACACCACCAGGATCGCGCCGTCCATCTGCGCCGCGCCCGTGATCATGTTCTTCACGTAGTCGGCGTGGCCGGGGCAATCGACGTGCGCGTAATGGCGGTTCTTCGTCTCGTATTCGACATGCGCCGTCGAGATCGTGATGCCGCGCTCGCGCTCTTCAGGAGCCTTGTCGATCTGGTCGTACGCCGTAAACGTCGCGCCGCCAGACTTCGCCAGCACCTTCGTGATCGCCGCCGTCAGCGACGTCTTGCCGTGATCGACGTGACCGATCGTTCCGATGTTGCAATGCGGCTTGTTACGTTCAAACTTCGCCTTCGTCATGTTCGTCTTCCTTGCTTAATCGGATTAGTTAGCCGGCCAGCTTCGCCACGACCTTGTCGGCCTCGGCCTGCGGGACTGCCGCGTAGTGATCGAATGTCATCGAGTAGGCCGCGCGCCCCTGCGTCATCGACCGCAGCGTGTTCACGTAGCCGAACATGTTGGCCAGCGGGACCATGGCATCGATGACCTGCGCGTTGCCGCGCGCGTTCATGCCCTGGATCGAGCCGCGGCGGCTGTTCAAGTCGCCGATGCAGTCGCCCATGTAGTCGTCCGGCGTCACCACTTCGACCTTCATGATCGGCTCGAGCAGCTTGCACTGCGCCTTGGCGAGACCTTCCTTGAAGGCCGCGCGGGCGGCGATTTCGAACGCGAGAACGCTCGAGTCGACGTCATGGTAGTTACCGTCGGTCAGCGTGACCTTGAAGTCGATCACCGGGAAGCCAGCGAGCTCGCCAGTGTCACGCGACGCTTCGAGACCCTTTTCGACGCCGGGAATGAATTCCTTGGGCACCGAACCGCCGACGATCTTGTTCTCGAAGGAGTAGCCCGAACCCGGCGCGCCCGGCTCGAACGTGAGCTTGATACGCGCGAACTGGCCCGAACCACCCGACTGCTTCTTGTGGGTGTAGTCGATGTCGGCCTTGCGGCCGAGCGTCTCGCGATAGGCAACCTGTGGCGCGCCGACGTTGGCATCGACCTTGTAAGTACGGCGCAGGATGTCGACCTTGATCTCGAGATGGAGCTCGCCCATGCCCTTGATGACGGTCTGGCCCGTCTCCTGGTCGGTCGAGACGCGGAACGTCGGATCTTCCTGGACGAGACGGCCCAGCGCCTGGCCGAGCTTCTCCTGGTCGGCCTTCGACTTCGGCTCGATCGCGATCTCGATCACGGGGGCCGGGAAGTTCATCTTTTCCAGGATGACCGGGCTCTTCATCGGATCGCACAGGGTGTCCCCGGGGCGGGTGTCCTTCAGGCCGGCCAGGGCAACGAGGTCGCCGGCGAAGGCCTCCTTGATGTCCTCGCGGTTGTTCGAGTGCATCAGGAGCATCCGCCCGACCCGCTCGCGCTTGTCGCGGGTGGAGTTCAGGAGGCCCCGGCCCGTGTCGAGACGGCCCGAATAGATCCGGCAGAAGGTCAGGGAGCCGACGAAGGGGTCGTCCATGATCTTGAACGCCAGGACCGACAGGGGCTCGTCGTCCGACGCGCGGCGCACGATCGGCTCCTCGGTCTTGTAGTCGATGCCCGGGGTCGGGGGGATGTCCACCGGCGACGGCAGGTAGTCGACCACGGCGTCGAGCAGGGGCTGGACGCCCTTGTTCTTGAAGGCCGAGCCACACAGGATCGGATA
>CAIKZO010000051.1 GCA_903832005.1 Enhydrobacter aerosaccus
CGCCGGTAGAAGATTGGATGAATATCTTGGATCAACTGGTCCTCGACGTGAGCGATCCAATCAGGATTTGGACCAGAACTCGAACTTACTTACTGGAAGCGGGTATGTCTCCGTTGGAACTTGCTCGTGCTGAAGATAAGTTTGTTCGCGAGGTGGAGAGGGACCCTTCAAAAGCCGCATCGGTAATTGGATTGCTAGGGAAGTCGATTAAAGCCGATGAACTGATTATTAAGATACTTGTAGAAATCGGCATATCACTTGTCGCTGGAGCTGTTTCCGCTACATGATCGACTTGGTTCTTTTTCGGTCGTTCGCATATCCTTGGAGGGTTTATTCAAATAGCGGACCGTTGTTGGGATCCGGTTCTGGAACTCTATTTCGAGAGCCTAATTACGAGCGCCCAGCTGATAGCGAGTCTTTTTTTCGCAGCATTCGGACCGAGGGTTGGTACGTTTGTCCTTCTAAAAGACTTGTATTTGCGTATAGGCAGTCGAGCAGCGATAGGCTCTTCATTTTTCCTGGGCTTACGATGTCGCGAATTGTGCGGCTCAAGTCCCAAGGAGACCGTGCCCCCGCCACTGCTCCGAGTCGTCCAGAGTTTGAGCATATCGTCAAAGAAGCGTTGGAAATTAACGAACAGTCACGCAAGCATTTGAGGTTGCAGACGGTCGCGTTCACTCACGACTATCGTAGAATAAATGCAGCACTCTACCATCAGGGGTTGCGGCTAAAATCGACACTGGATGAACTGAAGCCGCCGGATTCGAATCTCGTTGGTCACGCCCAAAATCTCGTAAGTCTCACTCAGTTGCATAGAGTGGCAATAGATTGGGCGCAATATCGCGCCGACCCATCTCCGATGATACGTCAGACTCTGCAATTAAACATTGGAAAGAGAGTTGTTGCCGTCGCCAATAGTTGGCGCCTTATTGCCGAAAAGGCCGACGTAGAAATAAAAATAGAAAACTCAAGTCAGGCGATCTTGCTGGGAGCAACCGTGTTTGATGTGGTCCCATATAGTCTGATTGATAACGCTGTTAAGTACTCGCCTCGCAAACAATCTGTCCTGGTGAAGATCGAAGATCGTGATGGCATGACGGAACTGAGAGTTCGATCGATAGGTCCAATGATCGATCCCGACGAGATTCAAGAGATATTTAATATTGAGGCTCGCGGGCGTTTTGCAGTCAGAAGCGGGATCGTGGGGAGCGGCATAGGGCTTTCCCTAGTCGCTGACATCGTAGGCGATATTCTCGGCGGTACCGTAGGAGTAACAGCCGACGAGCGATATTTTAATCGAGGCGTGCCTCACGGAGAGATAGAGTTTCTAGTAAAATTGCCTCATTAGCCTGTCTATTCAGCTTCACCTCCTGTTACCGGCTACTTCCAGATCTTCTTGCCTGACCCTGGCAGACCCAGCTCGCCCCACATCTTGTCGACCTTCTCGACGACAGCCTTATCCATCGCGATCTGGCGGCCCCATTCGCGGTTGGTCTCGCCCGGCCATTTGTCGGTGGCGTCGAGGCCGATCTTGCTGCCGAGGCCGGACACGGGGCTGGCGAAGTCGAGATAGTCGATCGGGGTGTTCTCGATCACGGTGATGTCGCGCGCGGGGTCCATGCGGGTCGAGAGCGCCCACATCACGTCCTTCCAGTTGCGCGCATCGATGTCGGCGTCCACCACGATCACCCACTTGGTGTACATGAACTGCCGCAGGTAGCTCCATACGCCCATCATCACCCGCTTGGCGTGGCCGGCGTAGGCCTTCTTCATCGACACGACGGCGATGCGGTAGCTGCAGCCTTCGGGCGGCAGCCAGAAGTCGACGATCTCGGGAAACTGCTGCTGGAAGAGCGGGATGAACACCTCGTTCAGCGCCTCGCCCAGCACGCTGGGCTCATCCGGCGGCCGGCCGGTGAAGGTCGAGAGGTAGATCGGCTTGCGGCGCATCGTGATGGCGCTGATCGTGAAGACCGGGAACTGCTCCACACTGTTGTAATAGCCGGTGTGGTCGCCGTAGGGGCCTTCGTCGCCGTAGTCGTCGAGACTGACGTGGCCCTCGAGCACGATTTCGGCCTCGGCGGGCACCTTGAGCGGCACGGTCTTGCAGTCGACCAGCTCGACCTTCTTGCCGCGCAACAGGCCCGCGAACTGATACTCAGACAGCGTGTCCGGCACCGGCGTGACGGCGGCCAGGATCGTGCCGGGATCGGCGCCGATCACGGCCGCGATCGGCAAGGGCTCGCGCTTGCCCGCGCCTTTCCAGCGCTGGTGATGCTGCGCGCCGCCGCGATGCTTCAGCCAGCGCATCAGGGTCGTGTTCTTCCCTGTCACCTGCATGCGGTAGATGCCGAGGTTGAAACTGTCCTGCTTGTCGCCTTTCGGGTTCGGTCCCTGGCTCACGATCAGCGGCCAGGTGATCAAGGGCGCGGGCTCGCCCGGCCAGCAGGTCTGGATCGGAAGCTTGCCGAGGTCGATGTCGTCGCCCGTCAGCACCACGTCCTGGCAGGGCGCGCTGCCGACGGTCTTGGGCTTCATCGCCATGACGGTGCGCAGCATCGGCAGCATGTCGAGCGCCTCGCGCCAGCCGCCGGGCGGCTCGGGCTGGCGCAGGAAGGCCAGCGTCTCGCCGACACCGCGCAACTCGTGCGGCTCGCGATCCATGCCCCAGGCGACCCGCTCGACCGTGCCGAAAAGGTTGACCAGCACCGGCACGTCGGAGCCCACGACATTCTCGAACAGCACGGCGGGGCCCTTCTCGGCCAGCAGGCGCGTCTGGATCTCCGTCATCTCGAGGTTCGGCGAGACGGGCGCCTTCACGCGCACGAGGCGGCCGGCTTTTTCCAGCCGGTCCATGAAGTCGCGAAGCGAGGCGTAGGGCATGCGGGCTTTTAGGCGTCGCTCCGGGCTCGGGCAAGAACGTCCGCCGCGGGGACATTCACCAGCATCCGTCCGTCGACGTTGGCGGTTCGGTTGAGCCAGCGGCCGGCGAGCACGAAGCCCAAGGTGTAGCCCAGCCAACGCGGATGTCGGCGACCCTCTGCATAAAACCAGCCGTTATGGTCGTAGTTGGGTTCAGCCAACGCCTTGGCATCGGGCAGATGGCTCAACGCGACGTCGTCCGTAAGCGCGCATTCCCACGGCTCGGGCCGCGTCCCGAAGAGCCGATGAACGAAGTGACCCGCGAGGCCCTCGCTCACGAAGGCCTCGCCGAGGGTCAGCCCGTATCCTGGTCCCGCGTTACGAAGGCAATGATGCAGCTCATGCGCGACCTGACGGCGCGCGGCGCCCTCCGCCAGTGCGGACACGAAGTTCTCGCTGTCGGGCGCGAAGGAGAGCGTGAACCTGTCCGGGCCGTAGCAGTGCCCGACCATGCCGAACTCCGGGATGACCTTGTAGGCCGGCACGTGCTTGATCTCGACGGCCAGCGGCGGCACGCGGACCAGGCGCGCCGCTGCCTTCCGGGTAATCTCGATCTCGCGCTCGATGACCGTCTTCCAGGGAAGCAGCTCTTCTGTGTCGGGCCAGGTGATTGTCCAGTCAGACATGCAAGTATTACGCGGTAGAGTGCGCGGCATGTCACGCACTTCCATTCCATCTGAATTCGAAGACCTGCTGAACCGCCAGGGGCGGCGTGTGCTGGCCGGTACGCACGAGCTTTGCGGCGCGCTGGCCGATCCGCGGCGGCGGTTCCTGATGCGCGATGACCTGCTCGACCGGGCCAAGGTGGCGAAGGTGCGGGCGGCGCTGCAGGCGGGGCTCACGGAAACGCTCGAGCCGCTCGACAAGCCGATCCCGCCCGAGAGCATCTGGGACATGAAGCGCGACTACGGCGAGCTGCTGCCCAAGACAGCGCGCAGCCGCACCATCTTCTTCGATAGTCGCCGCGAGGCCGGTGCGAAGGCGGCAGAAAAGATCGGGCTGGCGGCGATGATGCGCTCACAAAGCTTCCGTGCCTTCGCCGAGGCGCTGGCCGGCCGCAGGCTCAAGTCAGGCTGGGGAACACAGGTGCTGCGTTACGGGCCGGGCGACTATGCCGGCCCGCACAATGACCATCATCCCGAGAACAAGGACGCGCAGAAAGGCTACATCGACCTGCACCTCAGCCTGTGCACGCCGCAGGTCGAGCACCAGTGGCTGGTCTATGCGCGCGCGGGCCACTTCAGCGAGATCGTGTCGGTCGCCGGCGCCGCCACGATCACCGCCTATCGCCTGCCGTTCTGGCACTACACCACGCCGCTCGTCGGCGGCCCGAGGGCCGCGCGCTGGGTGTTGTTGGGAACGTTCCTGTTCAGGGCGTGAGACCGACTGGCACCACGCTGATCGAGTTGCGCGGGCTGCCGTCGATGATGCGGTCGGTGTAGACGAGGTAGATCAGCGCCTTGCGCTTGGCATCCCAGAACCGCACGACCTGCGTCGTCTTGAAGATCAGCGAGGCGCGGGAGCTGAAGACTTCCTCGGAGTGCTTGAGCTTGTCGAGCTTGCTGGCATCGATGGCGCCCACTTGGCGACAGGCGATCGAAGCCTCGCCGGGATCTTCCGCCAGGCCGATCGCGCCCTTGATGCCGCCGGTGCGCGCATGACTGACGTAGCAGGTCACGCCCGGCACGTCGGGATCGTCGAAGGCTTCGACCACGATCTTGTCGCTGGGCCCCAGCCATTTGAAGCGATAGTTGGTCGAGCCGACGTCCTCGGCGAAAGCGGACGAGGCGAGAAAGGTGAGGAGAAGAGAGGCGAAGAATGTGCGGCGCATGAGAGCTCCTTTCGCGGAAGCTCAGACCGGGCGCAGCCCCTGCTTGGGCACTTCGCCTTCGGCTTCCTTGATGGCTTCACGATACGACTTTTCGCTGTCGAAGGGAGCCATCTTCGGGAAGTCCTTCTTCTTGCCGGGGCGGATGTTGCCGGTGGAGGGCTCGACCACCAGCAGCTCACCCTTGCGGCCGAGCAGCGGGATCTCGCGCTTCCAGCGCGAATAGACGCGGCGCGCCGAGGCGGAGAAATCGACGTAGGTCGTGAACTCGTTGTGGTCTTTCACGAACAGCGCTTCGTAGGTCGCGATGAATTCCTTCACGAACGCGGCGTCGACGATCTCGAGGTTCGACATCATCCAGCAGCGGTCCTCGAACACCCAGTAGGTGCCGATGCCGACGAATTCCTTCTGCCGGGTCAGGTAGGGATAGAAGGGGAAGCCGCGGCAGGCGATCGTGCGGTTGTCGCGCTCGCAGTGGCGCGCGCCCTTGCAATGGATGGCCATGCAGTCGGAGGTCAGCTCGGCCACGATCTGCTTGGTGGCGTAGTCGTAAGGCTTGAACTTGCTCCACAGGTCGGTGCGGGTCTTGAGCAGGTCGAACTCGACCTTGTGCACGACGGGGACGGCGTTCTGGGTGGAGCAGCAGACCGGCTCGCCGCCGTTCAGCGGTGCGCACTTGCGTCCGCAATCGAACCGCGAGACCGGGGCGTTGAAGCCATCGTAGAGGGTCGCGAAATCCGCGGGACCGATGGTGCTTTTGGGGGTCTTGGCCATGCTGCTTTGCGTGTAACCGATCCCAATGTGAAAGAACAGTTAAGGAATTATAACGCCGCGTCAGTTTGCCTGCGGATAAGGCAGAACGCGCCAGACCACGGTCTCGCGCATGCCGCGATTCTCGAGCTGCAGCGAGGTCGGGATCTCGTAGCGCGCCAGCTCCTCGAGCCCCTGCGCGCTGAAGTAATTGCGGCCGGGATCGCCCAGAATCACAAGCCGGCCGGCGTTGGCGTGGCCGCGCAGCCAGGCCAACGCGCGCACCGACATCTCGCGCTCGTAGCAGACGTCACCCGCGATCACGACGTCGGTGTCCGGTGTGGCCTCGGCCCCGGCCAGCCAGTCTTCGGCGCTGGTGGCAACGCTGAGGCCATTGGCCTCGGCATTGAGCTTGGCCGCGATCAGGGAGAGCAGGTCGATGTCGTTGGCGATGACTTCCGTGGCGCCGGCGCGCGCCGCGGCCATCGACGACACGCCCGAGCCAGCGGCGAAGTCGATCACCTTCTTGCCGCGCACCCGCTCCGGATTATCGAGCAGGTAGCGCGCGACCGCCTGGCCGCCCGGCCAGCAGAAGGCCCAATAGGGCGGATCGACATTCTGTTCCTCGAGCCACGCCTCGGTGGCCTGCCAGATCGGCACGTACTCGGTGGCCAGCCAGAGCTTGAACTCGGGCACCATGACCGGCGTCTCGAGGGCAGTGTTCTTGCGGATGAAGTTTTCGGGATCGAGGGGAAGGCGGCTCATCAATTGACGGGCCATCAGAACCTGATCACGGCCACGAGCGGCGTCGCCAGGATTGCGAACAGCAGCAGCCAGCCCACCTGCGCGTTGGCCTTGAACTTGGCGAGACAGTCGGCCTGGTTGTGCGGCTTCAGGGTCATGATCTGCCAGCCGAAGTGCGCGGCGATCCCGAGCAGCACGGCGAAGTAGGGGAGTTTCAGGTGCGCCAGGACTCCGCACAGCGCCCACAGCACGATCGTCACGACCGCGAACAGGGCGAGCCAGCGGCGCGGCGCGTCGGCGAAGCGGCGCGCGGTCGAGAGGACGCCCACGATCGCGTCGTCGCGCTGGTCCTGCATGGCGTAGATCGTGTCGTAGACCATCGTCCAGGCGACGCCGCCGGCATAGAGCGCGACCGTGGCCCACGACAGCGTGTCGGTGACGGTGGCGAAGCCGACCAGCGCGCCCCAGTTGAAGGCCAGCCCCAGCACGACCTGCGGCCATGAGGTGAACTTCTTCATCGCCGGATAGATCGCGACCAACACCAGCGACAAGAGCGCAATGCCGCCCGCGAACTTGTTGAGCTTGAACAGGACGGCCGCGCCCACGGCCAGCTGGATCACCAGCCAGCCCAGCGCCTGCGGCAGCTTGAGCTCGCCCGAGGGCAATGGCCGGCCGCGCGTGCGTTCGACCCCGGCGTCGACCTTGCGATCGACGATGTCGTTCCAGGTACAGCCCGCGCCGCGCATGGCGAAGGCGCCCAGCGCAAACAACGCCATCCAGCCCGCGAGGTTCAGCCAGTGTCCCTGTTCGGCCAGCGCCAACGACCACCAGCAGGGAAAGAGCAGCAGCCAGACGCCGATCGGCCGGTCCCAGCGCGCCAGGCGCCCATAGGGCCGCGCCCCCGGCGGCAGGTGGCGCAGGGTCCAATGCTGGAGATCGATGTCGGTGTAGCCGGAAGCTGGCGCGTTGGAAGCCATGGCGTCATCATGGCGACATGAGCGTGACGCGTCTATTCGTCGAGACCGATCTGTCGTCGGGCGTTGAAGCGCCGTTGGGCGAGGATCAGGCGCATTACCTGCGCCATGTGATGCGGCGTGCCGACGGGGCGCCGCTCAGCCTGTTCAACGGCCGCGATGGCGAGTGGAAGGCCACCTTGTCTCTCCGCGGCAAGAAGGCGGCCGTGGCACTGGTGGCGGAACGCACGCGCGAGCAAGCGAGCGAGCCCGATCTGTGGCTGTGCTTCGCGCCGGTGAAACGCGCGCGCATCGACTACATCGCCGAGAAGGCCACGGAGCTGGGCGTCTCGGTGCTGCAGCCCGTCGTGACGCAGCACACGATCGTAGAACGGGTGAATGTCGAGCGCCTGCGCGCCAATGCGGTCGAGGCCGCCGAGCAGACCGAGCGGCTGTCGGTGCCAGAGGTGCGGCAACCGGTCGACCTCACGCGATTGTTAGGCGCATGGCCCACAGGCCGGCATCTACTGATGTGCGACGAGACCGGCAGTGGCCCGCCCATAGCGGAGGTGCTGGCGGGGCTCGATGATGCGGCGCGCGCCGCGCCGTGGGCGATCGTTGTGGGGCCCGAGGGCGGTTTCGCCGAAACCGAACTGTCGCTGCTCCGTCGCATAAAAGATGTCACGGCAGTTGGGTTGGGTCCGCGCATCCTGCGGGCCGACACGGCGGCGCTGGCGGCGCTGGCGGTGTGGCAGGCGCTGGTCGGCGACTGGCGGCGTCCGACACCGCGTTTGGCTGCCGATTATCGCACATCGAAGGATACCGTCTGACCGCTTGCGCTCGCCCCTGCCGGTATGGGAGAGGGGGAGTCGAAACATCATGAACCAGCCGCAGGCTCGCGTGAGGATAACTCATGCGATCCGCGCCGCCGCCAGCGTCCCCGCCGGCGGTGCAACGGGAGTCTTCAACGCATGTCCGCACCACCGTCGGGCGGCGGCGCGCCGATCGAAAGCCGGCGCCAGCTGATCGAGTATTTCATTTCCGGCAACAAGCCCAAGGCCAAGTGGCGCATGGGCACCGAGCACGAGAAGTTCGGTTTCGACAAGGCGACGATGAAGCCGCTTCCCTACGAAGGGAAGACCGGCATTCGCGCCATGCTCGAAGGCATGACGCGCTTCGGCTGGGAGCCCGTGACCGAGGGCAACAACACGATCGCGTTGCTGCGCAAAGGTGCGAACATCACCCTGGAGCCGGGCGGCCAGCTCGAGCTCTCGGGCGCGATGCTCGAGACCGTGCACGAGACCTCGGACGAGAACGCGCAGCATATCGACGAGGTGAAGAAGGTCGCGGGTGAGATCGGCGCGGGCTTCATTGGTCTCGGCTTCGCGCCGCAGTGGACGCGTGACGACTTCGACTGGATGCCCAAGGGCCGCTACAAGATCATGCGCGAGTACATGCCGAAGGTCGGCAAGCTCGGCATCGACATGATGCTGCGCACCTGCACCGTGCAGACCAATCTCGACTATGAATCCGAAGCCGACATGGTGAAGAAGTTCCGTGTCTCGCTGGCCCTGCAGCCACTGGCGACGGCCCTGTTCGCCAATTCGCCGTTCAAGGAAGGCAAGGACACCGGCTTCAAGAGCTATCGCAGCCAGATCTGGACCGACACCGATCCCGACCGCTGCGGCATGCTGCCGTTCGTGTTCGAGGACGGCTTCGGCTTCGAACGCTACGCCGATTACATGCTCAACGTGCCGATGTACTTCGTCTATCGCGACGGCAAGTACATCGATGCCTCGGGCCAGGACTTCAAGGATTTCCTGAAGGGCAAACTGGCGGCGCGTCCCGGCGAACTGCCGACGCTCAGCGACTGGTCTGATCACGTGACGACTGCGTTCCCGGAAGTGCGCCTCAAGAAGTACCTCGAGATGCGCGGCGCCGATTCCGGCCCGCTGCCGATGCTGTCGGCGCTGCCGGCCCTGTGGGTCGGTCTGCTCTACGATCAGACCGCGCTCGACGCGGCGTGGGACGTGGTGAAAGGCTGGACCGTGGCCGATCACGACTTCATGCGCGCCGAGACGCCCAAGACCGGCCTGGCGACCAAATTCAAGGGCCGGCCGCTGGCGGAGCTGGGACGCGAAGTGGTCGAGATCGCGCATGCGGGCCTGCGCGCGCGCAAGCGACTCGATGCCCAGGGCCGCGACGAGACGATCTACCTGGCGCCGCTCGATCGCGCGGTGGCGAGCGGTCAGGCGCTGTCGGACGAGCTGCTGGAGAAGTGGCAGGGCGAATGGAAGGGCGATTTCGCGCCGTTGTTCCGCGATTACGCCTATTGATGCGGCGCCGCGGCCTCCTGCTCGCTGCCTTGCTCGCGCCGACCGTGGCGCGGGCACAATCTGATGACGAATGGCAGACAGTGATAGCGCCCGACCTGCGCTGCCGCCTCGAGATGCCGTCGCCCGCCGAGAAAAGCGAGGCCACTGGGAAAGAGCAGGGCCATACGGCGCCGCGCCTCTCCTGGGAGTCCAAGCGCGGTCCGCAGATCTTCGATTTCGACTACGTCGATTACGAGTCGGGCTGGTTCTCGAGCCATGACACCAAGGCGATGGCGCGCGACCTCGGCCGCGGCGAGGCGGAGAAGGCCTTCCCGACCTCGAAGTACAAATACGTGCTCGACGAGGCGGTGACGCTGTCGGGCTGGGACGGCTATGCGCTCGACATCGAGGATGGTGCGGGCGGCGGGATGGTGATGATGCGCACCTACATCGTGCGCGACCGCCTCTATCGCCTGCTGGTGACGGCGGAGGCCGACGACAAGAGCAAGGCGGCGGCCAAGCGTTTCGTGGACTCGCTTAAAGTGGCGGAGAGTCGGCAATGAAGATCTGTGTGTTCGGTGCTGGCGCGATCGGCGGCAACTTCGCGGCCCGTCTCGCCGACGCCGGCAACGAGGTTTCGGTGGTGGCGCGCGGCGCCCATCTCGAGGCGATCAAGGCCAGGGGCCTGACGTTGATTGCAGGCGACAGGAAGATCGTCGCCAAGGTGAAGGCGAGCGACAAGCCGGCTGATCTTGGCAGGCAGGACATCGTGATCTCGACCTTGAAGGCCAACGGCCTGCCGGCGCTGGCCGAGACCGTGGCGCCGCTGCTCGGTCCCGAGACCGGCGTGGTGTTCGCGCAGAACGGCATTCCCTGGTGGTACGGACGCGGCCTCAACGGGCGGCCTGCGGCGCCCGATCTGTCGCGGCTCGATCCCGGCGCCGCGCTGGCCAAGGCCGTGGGCTACGAGCGCGCCTTGGGCGGCGCGATCACCTCGCCCAACCACGTTGTCGAGCCCGGCGTCGTGAACAACGAGCAGCCCGACCGCAACACGCTGTGGGTCGGCGAGATCGACGACAGCCAGACGCCGAGGGTCGAGGCGCTGCGCAAGGCGCTGATCGCTGCCGGCATCGGCTCGCCCTCGTCCAAGGACATCCGCTACGACATCTGGCACAAGCTGATGGCCAACCTCACCGGCTCGACGGTGGCCCTGATCCTGGGCCAGGCCAGCCTCGTGCAGAAGACACCGATCGTGAACGCGATGTGCCGGCGCGCGCATGCCGAAGCGCTGGCCGTCGCCGCGGCGCATGGCGTGACGCTCGACGACAGCCCAGAGGTTCGCTACGGGCCCAAGCGTGTCTATTTCGATCATCGCCCGTCGATACTGCAGGACTACGATCTCGGCCGGCCGATGGAAGTCGAGGCGATCGTGCGGGCGCCCGTCGCCTTCGCGCGCAGTGCCGGCGTGCCGACGCCGACGCTCGATGCGATCGAGGCGTTCGTCGTCTCCATGGCCGAAGCGAAAGGTCTCTACGCGTCGTAACGAATAAAAGCGGAGGAAACATCATGAAGCCCAGGATCATGCGCGCTGCAACGCGGCCCACCTCGAAGGCCGAGGCGGCGAACTTCGTCGGTACCGTGATGTCCGACCCGGTGTGGGCGCCGGAAGGCCCGTCGAAGCTGCGTGCCTCGCGCGTCTCCTTCATGCCGGGCGGTCGCACCAACTGGCACCAGCATGCCGTTGGCCAGATTCTCTACGTGCTGTCCGGCGTCGGCCGCTATCAGCTCGAGGGCCAATCGGTGCAGGAAATCCAGCCGGGCGACACGGTCGTCATTCCGCCCGACACGCGGCATTGGCATGGCTCTGCGCCCGACACGATGATGTGCCATCTCGCCATGTCGGAGACTGACGAGAAGGGCAACGCCACCACCTGGCTCGAGCCGGTGAGCGACGCCGACTACACCAAGGCGCCGACGAAAGATTAAAAGCCCTCCCCATTCACATGGGGAGATGTCCCCGTCTTACGGCGACGGGGGGGCATGACCCCATCGCCCTCGTATGACGAGGGTACTTTCCCTTCCCGGATTCCGCGAAGGGGAAGGGTTGACTTTTGTTGCTATAATCGCAATATCTGTGTCCGTGGGACCCGGACCCATCTGCCATCCGGCAGAAAGCGCGGGGGCCTCGGGAGACGCTGCACGCTGGGGCAGATCAAGGGGGGCACAGTGGTGAGATTCCGAGACTTTGCGCCCGAATCCTTGCGCCAAAGGTATCGTACCAGTCTCACGCCCCTGAGACTCGACGAGACTCCCGCCAGTTAGCGCAATTAGCGCTACCCCGCTACCCCGCCAAGACGGCTATCTTGCGATAACCGCCACAATATCTGGCAGGTCAGCCGGTGGCGGTGCCACCCACCGTCAGTGCATCGATGCGCAAGGTCGGCTGGCCGACACCCACGGGCACGCCCTGACCGTCCTTGCCGCAGGTGCCGATGCCGGGGTCGAGGCCCATGTCGTTGCCGACCATGCCGACTTTCGTCAGGGCTTCCGAGCCGGCGCCGATCAGCGTCGCGCCTTTGACCGGCCGGGCGATCTTGCCGTCCTCGATCATGTAGCCCTCGGTCACGCTGAACACGAACTTGCCTGACACGATATCGACTTGGCCGCCGCCGAAGTTGGCGCAGTAGAGGCCTTTCTTCACGGAGGCGATGATCTCCTTCGGATCCTTGTCGCCGCCCAGCATGAAGGTGTTGGTCATGCGCGGCATCGGCGCATAGGCGTGGCTCTGCCGGCGGCCGTTGCCGGTCGGCTTCACGCCCATCAGGCGCGCGTTCATGCGGTCCTGCATCAAGCCGACGAGGCGGCCGTTCTCGATCAACACGTTGCGCTGCGTCGGCGTGCCCTCGTCGTCGATGGTGAGGGAGCCGCGGCGGTCGCTGAGCGTGCCGTCGTCGACCACTGTGACGCCGGGCGATGCCACCATCTCGCCCATCAGCTTGGTGAACATCGAGGTCTTCTTGCGGTGGAAATCGCCTTCCAGCCCATGGCCGACCGCCTCGTGCCACAGCACGCCCGACCAGCCGGAGCCCAGCACCACCGGCATCTCGCCCGCAGGCGCCGCAACCGAGTCGAGGTTGACCAGCGACTGGCGGATCGCCTCGTCGGCCTCACGCTGCCAGTACTCGGACTTGAAGATGTCGCCGTAGGCCGCGCGCCGGCCGCTGCCGGTCGAGCCCGTCTCCATGCGGCTGCCGTCGGCGCAGACCACCGAAACGTTGAGCCGCACCAGCGGGCGCACGTCGGCCGCACGCCAGCCGCCCGCGCGGATGATCTCGACGACCTGCCAGGAGGCGGCGAGCGAGATCGAGACCTGCTTGGCCTTGGGCTCCTTGCCGCGAATGTAAGCGTCGATGTCCTGCAGCAGCTTCACCTTCTTCTCGAAGGCCTCGCCATCGATCGGATTGTCGTCGGCGTAGAGAAGCTGGTTGGTGCCGCGCGGCGATTCGTCGGACGTGCCGCCTTTGCCCGAGCGGACCTGCCGCACGGTCGAGGCGGCGCGCTTCAGCGCCTGCTCATCGAGCGCGGAGGCGTGGGCAAAGCCCGTGACCTCGCCCGCCACGGCGCGGAGGCCAAAGCCCTGCGTCGTGTCATAGGAGGCGCTCTTCAGCTTGCCGTCGTCGAATGACAGACCCTCGCTCTGGACGTACTCCAGGAACAACTCGCCGTCGTCGCAGCCGGCGAGCGCTTCATCGACCATCTTCTTGGTCTTGCGCGGATCGAGCGCGCCCTTGCCGAAGAAGAGACCGTCGGCAGTGGCGAGATGGTTGATGTCTTTGCTCATGTGAACACTCTTTCCTTTCAGGGGAGCGGGCCACAGATCGGCGCGGGCGGCCTGAACGATCGCCCGCACCTCCTCAGGCGTGCGGGTGCGGAAGGTGACGCCGATATAGTCGATGCGCTTGAGCGCATGCAGGTCGAAGTTGAATTCGCCTTTCATGC
>CAIKZO010000052.1 GCA_903832005.1 Enhydrobacter aerosaccus
CGCAGCATCCCGATCGCCTGCTCAGGCGTGTAGTCCTTCCGCGCCATTCAAAGCTCCTTTCAAAGCCCAAAATAACCGGAACTCTAACTTTCACATCGGTACCGTTTCAGGGGGGCAGACCAGTCACCAACAACGGAGACCGACATGCGCTGCACCGCCCTCGACGCCTACGTCGCCAAGAAGACAGAGATCGACACGATGCTCGCGCGCCTGAAGGCGCTGAGCGACGACCACTTCAACGTCACGCCCGACGAGATCAACTGGGGTCATGTTGGCACCCTCGCCCACTACGCCGAGCTGCTGAAGCGCATCACCGACAGCGCCTTCAAGGAAGGCGAGCACGCCGAGTAGCGCGCCGTGCAACGTCATCGCCCCGTGTTGCTTTGGCAACCGGGGCTCGGGCCCGTAGCGGGGCTGCGATGGTCGTGGCCCGCTTCATCGAAGGGTTCACACCATGTCAAAGAGTTCAAACACCGCACGCACCAGCAAGAAAGCTGCCCGTACCAAGGGTGCCGCCAAGTCAAAAGCCACCGCCAAGGCGGCCAGCACTCCTCGCGCCGAGAGCAAGCAGGCCCGGCTGATCGCCATGCTCAAGCAGCCGGACGGCGCCACCATCGCCGAGATCGCCAAGGCACTCGAATGGCAACCACACACGGTGAGGGGCGCCATCGCTGGCGCGCTGAAGAAGAAGCTCGGGCTCAACGTCGAGTCAGAGAAAGTCGAGCTCTCGCGCGGGCGCGTGTATCGCATTGCCGAGTAGCGTCCGCTCGATCAATCAGCCGGCGGTCGCGTCAAGGCGTGGTCGCCGGCTTTTTCGTTCGTATTGTGGGTGATGCCCACCGCGCACGCCTCTCGCGATCATAGCAAGAAATCTAATCTTCGTGAGCGAATCCGTCTGCGCGAAAAGTGTCTGCAAGCGAAGTTTTGCGGACGGCGCGGCCAAGGGATTCACGCGGTCCTCACTGCGGTGCCGCTTATCTCTTCGGCTTCTCCATCCCACCCAGAACCCGATCCACCACACTCCGGAAGATTCCGTCTAGCGCCGTGACGGTCCTTGCCAAACCGTATCCTGGGGCTGATGTAGACCACTGGCTGGATGTGATTTCTGAAGCGGGAGCACTTTAGGCCAGCCGTGTCTCTCGTACCCGTACCGCAGTACACCACGACCAGAAGGAAACGCCATGACCAGCCGCAGAACTGCATTTAAACTGGGAGCCGCCGTTGCGGGCAGTTTCATGATCAACCGCGGCGCGCTCGCCGCGGACAGCATCAGGGTGATCGTGCCTTGGGAAAAAGGCGGTCAGGCCGCCCAATTATCTCAACTCATCCAAGAGCCTTTCACCAAAGCGATGGGAATGCCGGTCGTCATCGATTATGTGAAAGGCGATGGCGGCAAGCTCGCGACGCAAGAGACTATCCGCTCGAAGCCCGACAGCCGCACGCTTCTCATACAATATCCAAATATACTGGCTAGGTGGGAATTCGATGGCGACAAGCGGCTGGCCGACCTCAGGCCGGTCGCCAAGCTCACCCGTGGCATGTCACTAGCTATCGCTGTTCGCGAGGACTCGGCGCTGAAAGACTGGCAGGGAGTGTCTACTGCCTCGAAGAGTTCAGTATTAACGATGCCCGAGGCGGGATTTGAGCGCCTTCCATTAGACATGGTCAAGAAGCGCACAGGCATCTCCTTCACGATGCAACCGTCGAATGGCTTCGCCTCCTCTGCCGTCATGTTATTGAGCGGCAAGGCTGACCTCGCGATCTTTGGTACTATCTGGACCCTGACTTACAACGAGAAGGCTTCTGCCAAGGATAAGTTGCGGTTCCTCGCCACCTTCGGAGCCGAGCGTGCGCCTGAACTGCCCGATGTTCCGACCTTTGCCGAGATCGTGGGCGACCATAAGGCGGCGCTTACTCACAGCGTTGCTGTATGGTCCGCAGCAACCGCCGATAAAGCATTCACCGACAAGGCGACGGCAGCACTGCTGTCGATTGCCGAGAACGAGGCCATGCACGCCGAGGCGCGCAAGCTGCGCTATCCACTGCAGATCGATGGGCCGCAAGTGGTGCTCGAAGCTCTGGCACGCGACCGCCGGGTGCTGAAGGACGTGTACGGCTGAACGCGGGCGATCCTGCCGATGCAGCAGACCTCAAGGTCCTGGCGGTTCGTTGAAAGGACCGCCAGGGAACCTTCGAACGTCTTGTGGGTGATGCCCACCGCGCGCGCATAGCGCGATCATAGCAAGAAATCTACTCTTCGTGAGCGTATCCGTCTGCGCGAAAAGTGTCTGCAAGTGAAGTTTTCCGGACGGCGCCCAACGAGCGCACTCGCGCGATCAACCGCCGCCTACCAATGTGCTTCACCCGTTCCCTGCCATTCAGCCACCACGTGATGACGCAGAGCGCGTAGAGCCAGTGCTCATGCGCCGCGGCGCGTGCGAGCCCGACTTCCCAGCAGATTTCCTTCCACCGCGTCCCACTGGCTCGTAGCCACGCGATCTTCGCATCGACCGGCTCCAGCCAGGGCATCCAGCCGAGCGTCGCTTCCATCCGGCTGATGGCAGCGGCCGACGGCGGCGGCGGGCGCATCGGCTCCGGAGTCTGCCCCACGAGATCGCCGAACTCGACGAACATCGTTGGCCAGGTGCTGAAGTAGCCCTGCTTGCGTGGCGCCGGCAGGCGCCGCAGCACCGACGCTGCCTCGATCAGCCGCTCCTCGACCATCTCCGGCGTCCAGTCATTCATGGCGCGTCTCCTGCCGCCTGGGCTTCTGCCCGTAAAGCTTCTCGCCCAGCTGACGGACCAGCTCGCGCTCCGGCCAGGTCAGCCGCTCGTCGTCGGCCTCGATCACCAGCACGCGCTGGGCCTGCCAGCCTTCGCGCTTGATGTGCTCCGGCGGCCTGCGCTCGCCGCCGTAACCTCGCGGCGCCCATTTCATTTCGTCACCTCGTGCAGCAGCGCGGCATATCCGATGACGTCGATGGGGCCGTCGCGGTACTTGGGATCGTGGCCGAGCCGGGCGAGCTTGAGATCGATCATGCACAGCACGACCTGGGCCGGCGTCACGGGTTGGCCGAGCGTGATCGACCAGCGCGCTGCAATGGCGGCCATCGCCTTGCCGGCGTCGCCGTAGGCCGCCTGCCGCTCGCGCAGCACGAAGGCTACCCGGTCGAGGAGGGTGTCGGTGCTCATGGCCGCACCTTCGTCGCCAGGGCGGTTTTCAGCCGTGCCACGGCGACATCGTGCCTGGCAGGTAGGGTGGTAGCGGCCACCCCCTCCGTCGCGCCGGAACAACGGCGGCTTGGTTGAATTTTGGCGGCAACAGCCCTTCTCGCGGCCAGGGTCCTTGCCTGAGCCAACTGCGCCTCGCTGGCCGGTAACCGCCACGGGCTGCTGCCCATCCGGAACGGCCATGCCGGACACCGCACGAGCGCGCACGCCCGCACAGCCGCGGCCGACGCGCCGGAGCAGTCGATGCAGCGCAGGCGCAGGGCCTGCTGGGCACTCATCCGGACATGGCCCACCACGGCGAGTTCATCCGCCGTCATGCCTCGGGGGTCGCGGCCAACGTCGTGGCCGTCGCGCCGTTCGAGGCTGATCGCGCGATCGCTTCTCATCGCACGCCTCCCTGCGTCTCGGTGGCCCACAGCAGGATGGCCAGCGCGTCCGCCTCGTTGTCGTCGGCGGGGTTGAAGCCGCGAGCGCGGATCGCGGCGATGACGGCGGCCTTGTCGGCATTGCCGCGGCCGGTGATGTGCCGCTTGATCGTGCCGACGGGCACACCATCACGGTCACGCTGGGTTTTGAACATGGGGATCAGGCCTACACCATCACGAAATCCTTCGTGAAAAGCCCGGCCGCAAGTTTGATGCGGGAAGGCGTGGAAATTGCGCGTGGCCGCGAGGCCGACGAGATGCTGTGGGAACTCCTCGGCATCGCCCCAGGGAGCGGACGCTCCGTCGATGAGTCCGCTTTTGGCATTCTGTGGGTTGGACAGGGACAATCCTTCAGGGCCCCTGAGCCGACTGAAGCGGCGACGACCGTTCTTAACTCCGCGATCCAGGCTGAAGTTGGTAGCCTGGTGGGCGGCGAGCGTGCTCGCGCCGTCTTGGCGGCATTGAAGGACGAACTCGCCCAATTGGTGACGGACACGGGCCGCCCGAAGGCTGGCCGTCCGCTCGCTGAAGCAACGACACGTCTTGAAATGCTCCAAAGGGATCTGACCGAGGGCGAGACGCGGCTGTCTGTTCTTGACGGCCAGCTGGTCGAATTGGGTTCGAAGCGGAGCGAGCGCGCTCGACTGGGTGATCCTGCTTTGCTCCAGGAGATGACGACGGAACTCGGAGCTGCGCAAGAAAGCCAGAAGGCAGGAGAGGGCGCCGCAGCCTTGCTCGCGCAGTTCGAGTCGGCGGAACAGAGCAGCAAGGCCATCCTCGAACGTGTCGAGCACCAGCTCTCCGATGTTGAGGATCGACGGGCGCGCATCGACAGCGATCGCAAGCGTGACAAGGAATCGCGCGAAGCATTGGCGCCGCTCGACGCCCAGGAACAGGGCGCGCGGGAAGTGATCCGCGGTGCGCGGGACCAGATTTTCGAACTCGACGCACAGGCTGAACGCGACGAAGAACTAGAGCGCAGCCTTCAGCACCTCGCCGGTGTCGTAGCGCGCGCCAACGCGCGCGAAACTCTCGTCCGCAAGCGGGATGGGCTGGTCGAGCTTGGCGAAAGGCTGGTCAAGAACGCCGCGGCTCTTGCCAACAATCGCGTCACCGCAGCCGTGTTGACGTCCTTGGATGATGTCGAGCGCGAGGTCGCGATCCTGACCGCGCGGCTCGAAGCGGCGGCGCCCGAAGTGGCCATCGAGCTGGGCACGACCGGCGCGGGAAAGGTATCGATCGGCGATGCCTTGCTCGGAGGTAACGCTGTTCAGGCCGCTATCGATCCGCTGACAATTCGGGTCGGCGATCTGGCCACAATCACGGTCACCCCGCCGAAGGCGGCGAGCGCCGCCGATCAGAAAAAGCGTCAGGATGCGCAAAGGCGGCTGTCAAAATTGATCGAAGACGCGGGCGTCGCCTCCGCCAGCGATCTGCGGGCGGCGCGAGCTCGGCGCGAGGCGCTCGAAGCGGAGGCCCTCGGACTTCGGGCCGAGCTCAAGATGCTGGGGATTTCAGACGCGTCCCCCGCCTTGGCGATCGAGGGGATCAAAACCGAGATCCAAGCTATCGACGCGATGGTGGCCGAGGCGCTGGCGCAGATGAAGGTGGATAGCCTTCCTTCAGCGGCCGATATTACCAATCGCCAGGATGGTCTGCGGCTAAACCGGGAAGAAGCGCGTCGCCAGCGACAGGCGCTTGACGGGAAAATCGATGCCCAGAACACGGTACTTTCCAATGTGGCGGACGCCCGCGGCCGGCTTGGCGGAACGCTGACCGAAATCCAAAATCGCCTGGAGGCGGATCTCGCCGTTCTTCCAGATTCTGATCGTCTTTCTCTGGTCGCCGCTGCTGACAAGGCGGTCAAGGATGCACAAGGCGACTACCGAATTAAGGCCGCCGCCCTGGAGGAGCAGCGTCAGAAAGCGCCTTCGGTTGAAGAATTGGAGCGTCGGCAAAACCGTGTCAC
This sequence comes from Enhydrobacter aerosaccus, assembly GCA_903832005.1. GTDB lineage: Bacteria > Pseudomonadota > Alphaproteobacteria > Reyranellales > Reyranellaceae > Reyranella > Reyranella aerosaccus_B. The sequence continues at coordinate 5,626 of CAIKZO010000052.1, forward strand.
GCGCCTCCTAACCGCAATGGAGAACCAGAAGACCCGCCTCGGAAGTCTGGATCGGGAAATCGCCAATCTCGAAGGGCAGATACAAAATGCCGGCGGCGACGGTCTCGGGGAAAAGGTCGAGGAGTTGCGACAAGCCCGAGAACTGACGGAGCGCGAAGTTGAAAAATATAAGGGTCGCGTGGAGACTTTGGCGCTTCTGAAGAGCACCGTTGAGGCGTGCTACACCGAACAACGAGATCGGCTCCATGCGCCGCTGCGCCGACACCTGAAGCCTTTTTTGAACGACGTGTTTCCAGCGGCCGAGATCGAAATTGGCGAAGGATTTTCCATCGCTGGGATCAAGAGAAACGGACCAAACGCGGAAAACTTTGAGCGCCTGTCGGCAGGCACACAGGAACAGATCGCCGTGCTGGTTCGGCTCGCCATGGGCGCGATGATCTGCGAGCGTGGGCAGCCCGTTCCGATCATTCTCGACGACGC
>CAIKZO010000053.1 GCA_903832005.1 Enhydrobacter aerosaccus
CCGAATTGCCGATGTTGGCGTTGATCTTCACCAGGAAGTTGCGGCCGATGATCATCGGCTCGAGTTCGGTGTGGTTGATGTTGGCGGGAATGATCGCGCGGCCGAGCGCGATCTCGTTGCGCACGAATTCCGGCGTGATGAAGTCGGGCAGCGTCGCGCCGAAGCCTTCGCCGTCGGCGATCCGCTCGGCAGCGAGTTCATGCGCATGCTTGCGGCCCAGGTTCTCGCGAGCCGCGACGTAGATCATCTCCTTGGTGATGACGCCGGCCTTCGCCCATTCGTACTGCGTGATCTTGTGGCCATCGAGGCCGCGCAGAGGCTTGGGCGTATTGGCGAACGGAATCAGGGCCGAGAGCTTCACGTTGCCGTTGTCGATCGGCTGGATCGGGCGGCCGGTGTATTCCTCGACGCCGCCGCGCTGCATCACCCAGCCGCGCCGCACGCGCGGGAGGCCCTTGCTCACGTCGATGGCGACGGTCGGATCGGTGTAGGGGCCGGTCGTGTCGTAGACGCGGATTTTGGGCTCGGTGGCGACGCTCTGCGTGATCTCGCGCAGGGGCACGCTGATGTCCGGCGCTTCTTCCGGCGTGATGTAGATTTTCTGCGAGGCCGGCAGCGGACCGGTGGTGACCTTGGGGGTCGAGATGATGTTGTCCATGACGAGGATCTCCTGTGGCGGGACGACGAAAGGAGATCCGGTAGTGTCGTGCAAAGAGGATTATCCGTTCCCTTCGCCGGCATGACCCGGATCAGGTTCAAAGGGTCACCGCGCTGCTCTCGCGAGCGGTCGGTATCTCAGCCCCCTGTCGGGGCCCCCCTTGGACGCCGTTATCCTAGTCCGACGACCCTGCGGAGCAACCGTCCCGTTAAATAAACGGAAATTTAACGGTTACTTTTTGTTACCGCCCGGCAGCGGAGCGACGACGAGATGTCGATCCTAGATTATTGTGATAATCGCTTCGCATGTCAATGCGACTATCACAATATCCATAGAGGCTGCGGAGACGAACACCTGCTGCCAGGCCCCGTCGACTGGCTCCTCGGTCGCGCAGGCCCCTGTCGCGGCGACCGCCGCGCCGGCGCCCACCGAAACCAAGAACATCACGATCGAGAAGAAGACGATCGAGACGCCCAAGATCATCGAGCGCATGGACCGCCGCTAGGGTCTCTCCAGCGCGGCGATGCCCGCGCCCAGGAAGCTGATGCTCGCACCGGCGATCCGGTAGGTGAGGCCGGAGCCGTCGCGTGCACGCACGGTCAGCAGGAAATGGCGTTGGCCCTTTGCCGCTTCGATCTCGAAGAGCGTGAGCTTGCCCTGCTCCATCGTCGCGCGGCTGAGCCCATCGTCGCCCATCTTCGGCAACGGCTCGACCGTCTTGTCCTGCCGGTTCTCGGGCAGGCGTGCCAGCAGGATAGCCTGTCGCGCAGCCGTCGCCGACTTCAGCACCCTGCTGTCGAGCGTCACGAGGACGTCGGAACCTTCCATACGGCTGAGGGTCCAACTGCAGGTGACGGCCCCCGCCTCGGCGCCGCCCGTCGCCGTCATGCTTTCCGGCAACAGTTCATAGATCGCCTGGTTCCTGCCGGCCTTCCGGCAAAAGGCCTCGGCATCGACCCGCTCCTGAGCGAGGCAGGGACTTACCGCCAAGGCAGCAAACACAAGGAAAAGAAGAGTCCTCAAACGACTCCGGCGGCCCGCATTTCCGCGATCTCGGACGCGGAGTAGCCCGCCTCGCCCAGCACCTCGTCGGTGTGCTGGCCGAGCGTCGCGGGCGGCCGGTCGATCGAGCCGCCGTCATGCTCCATGCGGAAGCCCGAACCGACGACCGTGATCGGGCCATGCTCGGTCTCGACGCTTTGCATGATCGTGCGGTGGCCGTAGTGATCGAGCTTCACGGTCTCGGGGATCGTGAGCACGCGGCCCGCGGGGATGTCGTTCTTGGCGAAGATCGCGCCCCACTCCGCTGAGGTCTTCTGCTTCATCGCGCCTTCGATGATCTCGTGCAGGGCGGTGTTGTTGGCAATGCGCGTCGGCCAATCCTTGAAGCGCGGCTCGGAAACCGCGCCCTCGGCGCCGAGCTGCTTCATCAGGCGCACGAACTGCGGATCGGTCATCACCGCCAGCACCATCCAGCCGTCGGACGTCTTGAACAGGTTGCCGGTTGGCTTGCGCGTGACCGAGAGGTTCTGCGCCTGCTCGTGCACGCGGCCGGTCATCATGTGCTCGGTGAACTGCTGCGCGAGGAAGCCGGTGACTGCGTCGATCATGGCGACGTCGACCAGCTGGCCCTTGCCGGTGTGCGTGCGCTGGTAGAGCGCCGAGGCGACGCCGAACGCGCCCGTGAAGCCCGACATCACGTCGGCGCCGGCGAAGCCCACGCGCGTCGGGCCGTTGGTCGGGAAGCCGGTGATCGACATCAGGCCCGACATCGCCTGGATCATGCCGTCGAACGCCGCCGTCGCCTTGTCTGGACCGACCTGGCCGAAGCCCGAGATCGCGGCATAGATCAGGCGGGGGTTGATCTCTTTCAGCGTGTCGTAGCCGATGCCGAGCTTGTCCATGACGCCGGGACGGAAGTTCTCCATCACCACATCGACCGTCGGGATCATCTTCTTGATGACCTCGATCGCCTTGGGCTGCTTCAGGTCCATGGTGATCGAGCGCTTGTTGCCGTTGACTGCGACCCAGGGCGCCGCGAGCCCACGCTTCTCCCAGTCGTTGGCGCGGCTGCCGAAGCGCATCTCGTCGCCGTCGAGGCTTTCGACCTTGATCACGTCGGCGCCCAGCAGGGCCAATTGATAGGACGCATAGGGTCCGGCGAGCACGCGCGTGAAGTCGAGAATCTTCACGCCGGCGAATGGCTTGGACATCGAAGCGTTCCTAAGCCACGCCCGCGACTTGCCGCTGCTTCAGCGCGACCTGCTTGATCTTGTCGTTATCGGCGCGGCGCTTGGCGATCTCTTCGGGGCTCATGCGCGCGATGTTGTTGTAGTCGTTCTTCCAGTCGCCATCCTCGGTCCAGCGCAGCGGGTTCTGAACCGTCGTGCGCGGACCGATCGCGCTCTCCAGCACCTTCAGCGCAAGGTCGAACGTGAACTTCTGGGTATCCGGCTCGTGCGGCTTGCCGCAGGCATTGCCGAGCGGGAAATCGCTGAACAGGAAGCGCGGCGCGCCGGCCCATTCGACGATGTCCTTGGCGCAGCCCATGACCACGGTCGGAATGCCGTTACGCTCGAGGTGACGTGCAACGAGCGTCGAGGTCTGGTGGCAGACCGGGCAATTCGGCACCACGACGGCGACATCGACGCCGTCCGCGCGGCAGCGCTCCAAGATCTCCGGCGCGTCGGTCTCCAACGTCACGCGCTGGCTGCGATTGGTCGGCGCACCGAAGAAATGCGGCGCCAGCTTGAAGCGGCCCTGCTTGGCGAACTCACGCATCAAGGGCAGCGGGAACCAGGTATTGGAATCCTTCGCCGTCGTATGCTTGCGGTCGTAGCCGATGTGGCTGATGCGCATGTCGTGATCGACGGCGGTGTCGCTCACGAACACCTTGTAATACTTGGCGGCGGCGTTGTAGGCCGCGCCCGGACCCTGGTCGCCCTTGTCCGGCTGATAGTGTGCCGAGGTCGTGATCAGCGTGACGACGCTGTCCTTCAGCGGCTTCTTCAGCGGCGTGAAAGGCGCATCGACATAGTGCGCCCAGCGGTAGGGATTGTCGTAGCCCAGCGCGAGATAATAGTCGCGGGTGCGCCGCATGTAGTCGATCGGGGCGTCGAAATCGGGCGCGAAATTCATGGTGTCGGTCATGCAGCAAAAGTGAGACTCCGCCGCGCCGAAGTCAATTTGGGCCCAAGTGACAATTTCGCGGGCAGCCCCTAGCTTTCGCGCGAAATCGGGGGAGACCACGCTTGCGCACACTGACACGCCGGACCATCCTGGCCGGCTCAATGGCCATGGCCCTGCCGGCGCATGCCGACGACCGGCCACTCCGGATCGTGCTGGGCTATCCGGCCGGCGCCAGCAGCGACACCATCACCCGCCTGATCGCCGACAAGATGCGCGTTAGCCTCGATCGCCCGGTGGTGGTCGAAAACAAGCCCGGCGCCAACGGCATTGTCGCCAATCTCGCGGTCAAGACCGCGGCGCCGGACGGCAACACGCTGCTGATGACGCCGCTCGCCAACATGGTGGCCTTCCCGCACTCCTACGCCCATCTCGACTACGATCCGTTCAAGGACTATGTGCCGGTGGCGCATGTCGCGGCCTTCCAGATCGCCTTCGGCGTGGGCTCGGACGTGCCGGCCAAGACGCTCGCCGAGTACGTGGCGCTGGCGAAGAAGGGCGGCCGCTACGCCAACTTCGCCTCGGCCGCGGTCGGCAGTCTGCCGCACTTCTTCGGCCTGCTGTTCGCCAAGACCGCCGGCCTCGATCTCACGCACGTGCCCTACAAGGGCACCGCGCAGGTCCTGCAGGCACTGATCGCGGGCGAAATTCCGGCGGCGGTGCTGCCGATTGCCGATCTCGGCACGCTGGCGCACGCGGGCAAGGCCCGCATCCTCGCCACCGCGGGCGCCAAGCGCGCGCCGCAGTATCCCGACGTGCCGACCTTCAAGGAGAGCGGCTACGATATCGAGGGCTCGGCCTGGTACGCGCTGTTCGCGCCCGCCGGCACGCCGCGCGCGATCGTCGACAAGATCGCGGCAGCGGCGGTCGACGCCGTCCACCAGCCCGACCTCAAGCAGAAGATCGAACCGCTCGGCCTCGAGGCGACCGGCTATGGCCCGGACGCGCTGGCAAAGATCATGAAGGACGACGATGCCAAGTGGGGACCGGTGATCCGCGCCTCCGGCTTCAAGGCCGACTAGAGCTCCTGGTGCAGCCATAGTGCGGCCCAAGTTCCGCGCGCTATATACAAGGCAACGGTATTCTCAGGAGCCTACGGCATGGCGATCGGACGACGCGGCATCCTCGCGGGCGGCACGGCTTTGTGGATCGGCGCCCCCTCGATCCTGCGGGCCCAGGCCCAAACGCCCAACTCCAAAATCCATGTCGGACATGGCTTCGCCATGCATGGCGAGCCGCTGCATCCGACACCCGACAGGCTCGAGTTCCTCAATCCCGACGCGCCCAAGGGCGGCGCCGTGAAGTTCGCGGCCCTCGGCACCTACGATTCGCTGCACCCCTTCACCCTGAAAGGCGTGGCCGCCACCGGCGCCGCGGCCCTGTGGGACACGCTGTGCTGGTCGGCGCCCGACGAGGCCTTCACCGTCTACGGGTTGGTCGCTGGGACGATCGAAGTGCCGGAGGATCGCGCCTGGGTCGCCTTTACTCTGCGGCCCGAGGCCAAGTTCATCGACGGCACGCCGATGACGGTCGAGGACGTGATCTGGAGTTTCGACACGCTGAAGGCCAAGGGCCTGCCGCGATACGCCTCCTATTACGCCGACGTGTTGAAGGCCGAGAAGGCCGGCGACCGCAAGGTGCGCTTCGCCTTCCGCGACTCCACCAATCGTGAACTGCCGCTGATCATGGGCCAGCTCCCGGTGCTCCCCTCCAAGTGGTGGGCGGGCAAGGACTTCGAGCGGGCGACGCTCGATGTTGCCTTGTCGAGCGGCCCCTACAAGGTCGACAGCTACGACACCGGCCGTTCGATCACCTATCGCCGCGTGGCGGACTGGTGGGGCAAGGATCTCTGGATGAACCGCGGGCGCTACAATTTCGAGACGCTGCGCTACGACTATTATCGCGACAACGACGTGCTGTTCGAAGCCTTCAAGGCGGGCGACGCCGACATCCGCCAGGAAAACTCCGGCCGCAACTGGATGACCAAGTACGACTTCCCCGCGGTCAAGGACGGGCGGGTGAAGCGCGAGGAGATTCCCGACGAGCTGCCGCAGCCGATGCAGGGCTTCGTGTTCAACCTCCGCCGCGAGCTGTTCAAGGACCGCAAGGTGCGCGAAGCGGTCGGCCTGATGTACGACTTCGAATGGCAAAACAAGAACCTGAGCTACGGCTTCTTCACCCGCACGCGCTCGTTCTTCGGCAATTCGGAGCTCGAGGCCAAGGGCCTGCCCTCGCCCGAGGAGCTGAAGATCCTCGAACCGTTGCGCGGCAAGATTCCCGACGAGGTCTTCACCACCGAGTACCAGCCGCCCAAGACCGACGGCTCGGGCAATGTGCGCGAGCAGGCGCGCAAGGCGATCGGCCTCCTGAAGCAGGCGGGCTGGGAGATCAAGGACGGCAAGATGACCGACAAGGCGGGCAAGAAGTTCGCCTTCGAGATCATCCTGAACGACGCGGGTTTCGAGCGCATGGCGCTGCCTTTCAAGCAGAACCTCGACCGCATCGGCGTCGAGATGAACGTGCGCACCATCGACACCTCGCAATATCGCCGCCGCACCGACAGTTTCGACTTCGACATGGTGATCGACATCTGGGGCCAGGCCCTGTCGCCCGGCAACGAACAGCGCGAATTCTGGGGCTCGGCGGCGGCCGACCGGCCCGGCACCAAGAATTCGATGGGCCTCAAGGATCCCGCCGTCGACCAGCTCTGCGACCTCGTAATCTCGGCCGAGACGCGCGAGGACCTCATCACCCGCACGCGCTGCCTCGACCGCGTGCTGCAATGGCTCGAGTTCCTGGTGCCGCAGTTCCGCAACAACAAGGAGCTGATGGCCTACTGGAACCGCTTCTCGCACCCCGACAAGACCGCCAAGTACGATCCCGTCGCGACCGACACCTGGTGGGTCGACGAGGCCAAGGACAAGGTCCTGAAGCGGGGCGAGAAATAGTGACGCGACCGGCTGCCCGGGCGACAGAGTAAATGCTCGCCTACATCCTGCGCCGCCTGCTGCTGGTGATCCCGACCCTGTTCGGGATCATGGTGTTGAACTTCTTCATCGTGCAGGCAGCCCCCGGCGGGCCGGTCGAGCAGATGATCGCGCAGATCGAGGGCACCGCGGTCGGCGCCACCAACCGCTTCAGCGGCGGCTCGGGCGGCGAGATGATGAAGCGCGGCGGCGACAGCAACAGCCAGAGCGGCACCGGCAGTAGCGCCTATCGTGGCGCGCGCGGCCTGCCGCCGGAGCTGATCAAGCGCATCGAGAAGATGTACGGCTTCGACAAGCCGGTCGGCGAGCGCTTCCTGCTGATGATGAAGGACTACGCCGTCTTCGATTTCGGCGAGAGCTTCTTCCGCGACCGCCGCGTGGTCGACCTCGTGCTCGACAAGATGCCGGTGTCGCTGTCGCTCGGCCTGTGGACCACGCTCTTGATCTACTTCGTCTCGATCCCGCTCGGCATCCGCAAAGCGGTGCGCGACGGCTCGACCTTCGATCTCTGGACCTCGACCGTGCTGATCGTGCTGAACGCCATCCCGGGATTCCTGTTCGCCGTGCTGCTGGTGCTGGTGTTCGCCGGCGGCAGCTATTTCCAGTGGTTCCCGCTGCGCGGCCTCTATTCGGACAACTGGAGTTCGCTCGATCTCCTGCACAAGGTCGGCGACTATTTCTGGCACGTCGCCTTGCCGATCGTCGCCATGACGATCGGCGGCTTCGCGAGCCTGGCCTTCCTCACCAAGAATTCCTTCGTCGAGGAGCTGGGCAAGCAGTACGTGCTGACCGCGCGCGCCAAGGGTCTCGACGAAAAGCGCGTGCTCTACGGCCACGTCTTCCGCAACGCCATGCTGATCGTGATCGCGGGCTTTCCCTCCGCCTTTATCAGCGTGCTGTTCACCGGCTCGCTGCTGATCGAGGTGATCTTCTCGCTCGACGGCATCGGTCTGCTGGGCTTCGAATCGGCGCTGAACCGCGACTATCCGGTGATGTTCGGCACGCTCTACTTCTTCGGCATGATCGGCCTGGTGATGGGGATCGTGGGCGACATCGCCTACACCGTCGTCGATCCGCGTATCGATTTCGAGGCGCGCGGCTGATGCGCCCGATGAATGAGCGGCGTCTGAAGCAATTCTTCGCCAACCGGCGCGGCATGATCTCGCTCGTGCTGTTCGGCGCGATGTTCTTCATCTCGCTGTTCTCGGAACTGCTGGCCAACGACAAGCCGATCCTGATCCGCTACGACGGCGCCTACTACTCGCCGATCCTGCGCGACTATCCCGAGACCACTTTCGGCGGTGACCTGCCCACCAACGCGGTCTATTCCGACGTCGAACTGAAACAGTCGATCGACGCCAAGGGCTGGATGCTGTGGCCGCCCATCCCCTACAGCTACGACACGATCATGACCGGCGAGGGCCGCAAGGCGCTGCTGCCGCCGTCGCTCGGACACCCGCTCGGCACCGACGATCTGGCACGCGACGTGCTGGCTCGTCTTCTCTATGGCTTCCGCATCTCCGTGCTGTTCGGCTTCGCCTTGACGATCCTGAGCTCCGTCGTCGGCATCGCCGCGGGGGCGGTGCAGGGCTATTTCGGCGGGCTGGTCGACCTGACGTTCCAGCGCTTCATCGAGGTCTGGTCGAGCATGCCCACGATCTACCTGCTGATCATCCTGGCGAGCTTCATCCAGCCCGGCTTCTGGGTGCTGCTGGGCATCATGCTGCTTTTCAGCTGGATGGCGCTGGTCGGCTATGTTCGGGCCGAGTTCCTGCGCGGGCGCAATTTCGACTATGTCCGTGCCGCCCGGGCGCTCGGCATGCTGGACGTGCGCATCATGATGCGGCACATCCTGCCCAACGCCATGACCGCGAGCCTCACCTTCCTGCCCTTCATCCTGGCCGGCTCCGTCACCACCCTGACGGCGCTGGATTTCCTGGGCTTCGGCCTGCCGCCGGGCTCGCCGTCGCTGGGCGAGCTGGTGCTGCAGGGCAAGAACAACCTCAATGCGCCGTGGCTAGCCTTCACCGCCTTCTTCACCATCGCGCTGATGCTGTCGCTGCTGGTGTTCATCGGCGAGGCGGTGCGCGACGCCTTCAATCCGCGCAAGGCCGTGGCGTGAGCGAACCCGTCCTCCTCGAGGTGCGCGACCTTGCCGTGAGCTTCGGCAACACGCCGGCGGTGACAGGCGTGAGCTTCGACATCAAGCGTGGCGAGACCCTGGCGCTGGTCGGCGAATCGGGATCGGGCAAGTCGGTGACGGCGCTTTCGATACTGCAGCTCCTGGCCTATCCCGTGGCGCGCCATCCGAAGGGCTCGATCCGCTTCCAGGGCAAGGAGCTGGTGGGCGCCAGCCAGCGCGAGCTGCTGGCCGTGCGCGGCAACCGCGTGTCGATGATCTTCCAGGAGCCGATGACCTCGCTCAATCCGCTGCACACGATCGAGCGGCAGGTGAACGAGGTGCTGATCCTGCACAAGCGCCTGTCGCGCGAGGCCGCGCGCAAGCGCACGCTCGAGCTGCTGGAGCAGGTCGGCATTCCCAACGCGATCGAACGTCTCGGCGCCTATCCGCACCAGCTCTCGGGCGGCCAGCGTCAGCGCGTGATGATCGCCATGGCGCTGGCCAACGAGCCAGACCTGCTGATCGCCGACGAGCCGACCACCGCGCTCGACGTCACCATCCAGGCGCAGATCCTGAAACTGCTGAAGGCACTGCAGGCCAAGTACGGCATGGCGCTGCTGTTCATCACCCACGACCTCGGCATCGTGCGCAAGGTTGCCGACAGGGTCTGCGTGATGACCAAGGGCGAGATCGTCGAGCACGGCGCGGTAGCCGACGTCTTCGACCGTCCGCAGCATCCCTATACGAAGCATCTCCTGTCCGCCGAGCCCAAGGGCCGGCCCGCCGCCGCCGATCCCGCCGCGCCGGAAATTCTGCGCCTCGACGATCTGAAGGTGCATTTCCCGATCAAGCGCGGCGTGCTGCGCCGGACGGTGGGCTACATCAAGGCGGTCGACGGCGTCAGCATCGCCTTGCGCGAGGGCCATACGATCGGCCTGGTGGGCGAGTCCGGTTCGGGCAAGACGACGCTTGGCCTTGCCCTGCTGCGGCTGGAGCGCAGCGAGGGCGGCATCCAGTTCGACGGCAAGGACTTGCAGACGCTCAGCCAGCGCGACCTGCGGCCACTGCGGCGGCAGATGCAGATCGTGTTCCAGGATCCCTTCAGCTCGCTCAGCCCGCGCATGTCGGTCGGCGAGATCGTGGGCGAAGGGCTGGAAGTGCACGGCATTGGCACGCCGGCCGAGCGCACAAAGATGATCGACGATGCGTTGCGCGAGGTCGGCCTCGATGAAGGTCGCTTTCCCGGCGTGCGCGAACGCTACCCGCACGAATTCTCCGGCGGCCAGCGCCAGCGCATCGCGATCGCGCGCGCTCTGGTGCTGAAGCCCCGCTTCATGGTGCTCGACGAGCCGACCTCGGCGCTCGACATGAGCGTGCAGGCCCAGATCGTCGACCTGCTGCGCGACCTGCAGCAGCGCCACAAGCTCGCCTACCTGTTCATCAGCCACGACCTCAAGGTCGTCCGCGCATTGGCCGACGAAGTCATCGTGCTGCGCGAGGGCAAGGTGGTGGAGCGCGGGCCGGCGCAACAGGTCTTCGGCCAGCCGCAAACGCCCTATACGAAGGCGTTGATCGCGGCGGCGTTCAATCTCGACACAGTAGCGTAATAGGGGAGAGTTCCATGGCGGGGGCCATTGCCTACATCAGCAAGGATAGCGACGGGCTGCACTGGAAGAAGATCCTCGAGCCGGAACTCGGGCCGCTCGACTTCCGTACCCTGAAGGGCGGTCTTGGCAACAAGGACGATATCGAGGTCGCGCTGGCCTGGAAGCCCGAGCAGGGGCTGCTCGCCAGCCTCAAGAACCTGAAGATGGTCGTCTCGCTCGGCATGGGCGTCGATCATCTGCTGGCCGACAACCGCGTGCCGCCCGGCGTAGCCGTCACGCGCATCATGGACGACGGGCTGGTCGGCCAGATGAGCGAGTACGCGATCTACTGGGCGCTGCGCCATCACCGCGACATCGATCGCTACAGCGAAAGCCAGCGCGCGGCGACGTGGAAGGTCGAATCGTTCAAGGACACGATCCATCGCCGCATCGGCATTATGGGCCTGGGCACGATCGGCCAGGACACGGCGGCGAAGTTCGTCGCCCTGGGCTTCCCCACCGCGGGCTGGAGCCGGACGGCCAAGACATTGCCCGGCGTCGAGTCGTTCCATGGCACCGACGGCCTAGCGGCCTTCCTTGCCCGCACCGATATCCTGGTCGCGGTCCTGCCGCTCACCCGCGAGACGCAGGGCATCCTCAATGCCAAGACCTTCGCGGCGCTGCCCAAGGGCGCCTACCTGATCAACATGGCGCGCGGCGCGCATGTGGTGGACGACGACCTGCTGGCCGCCCTCGACTCAGGCCACCTGAGCGGCGCCGCGCTCGACGTGTTCAACGTCGAGCCGCTGCCCAAGGACCATCGTTACTGGACGCATCCCAAGGTCTACGTCACGCCCCACGTCGCCGGTTCGACCAATCCGCGCACCGCGGCGCCGGGCGTGATCGAGAACATCAAGCGCCTGCGCGCCGGGCAGCCGCTGATCAACACGGTGGATCCCAAGACCGGCTACTAGCGACCTGGGTACGAGCGACTACGTGTACTTGCGGACGTCGTCGATCACCTTGCCGTCGTTCGGCAGCTCGCCCGGCTTGGCGAAGGCGACCTTGCCGCCGACCTTGCAGACGGTGCGGATGGTGGCCTCCAGCGCCTTCTCGAGGCCGGCCGTGGGTGACGTCGTCTCGGCCTTGAGCACCATGACGTCGGCCTGGTTCACCCAGTCGATCACCAGCCGCAGGCGGCCGAGACCGGGATGCTTCTTCGAGATCTCGGCGATCTGCTCGGGATCGACGAACATGCCGCGCACCTTGGTGCGCTGGTCGGCGCGGCCCATCCAACCCTTGATGCGCATGTTGGTGCGCCCGCACGGGCTCTGCCCCGCCAGCACTGCCGACATGTCGCCGGTACCGAAGCGGATCAGCGGATAGGCCTTGTTGAAGGTCGTGACCACGACTTCGCCCACGTCGCCGTCGGGCACGGGATCGCCGGTGCCCGGCTGCACGATCTCGACGATCACGCCTTCGTCGACCGTCATGCCCTGGAGGGCCTCCGACTCGTAGGCAATCGTGCCGAGGTCGGCGGTGCCGTAGCTCTGCAGGCAGGTCATGCCCTTGTCGACGAACATCTGGCGCAGCGACGGCGGCAGCGCCTCGGCGCCGACGAAGGCGTGCTTGATCGAGGAGATGTCCTTGCCCAGCTCAGCGGCCTTCTCGATCAGGATCTTCAGGAACGACGGCGTGCCGACATAGCCCTTGGGTTTGATCGCGGCGATCGCATCGAGTTGCAGCTCGGTATTGCCGACGCCGCCCGGCACGATGACGCAACCGAGCGCGCGCAACGCGGACTCCATCATCAGTCCCGCCGGCGTCAGGTGATAGGAATAGGTGCAGTAGATCACGTCCCCCGGCCGGAAGCCCGCGGCGAACATCGCGCGCGCGCCGCGGAAGTAATCCGGTTCGTCGGTGTCGATCTCGAAGATGGGACCCGGCGACATGAAGATGTGGCGCGCGCTGGAGAGCGGCACCGCGATCAGGCCGCCCATCGGCGGGTCCTTCTTCTGCACCTCACCCAGCATCGACTTGCGCAGCACCGGAAGCTTGGCCAGCGCCGCGCGCGAGGTGACCGACGCCGGATCGATATCCTTCAGCCAGGTCGTGAAGAACGGCGCGTTGGCCTTGGCATGCGCAACCTGCTGCGGCAGCGCCTGCATCAACGCCTGCTCGCGCTCAGCCGGCGTGCGCGTCTCCAACTTGTCGTAATGCCCGGACATAGGTTTCCTCGTATTTTTCGGCACCGTAGACGCCGTCCGGATGCTTGCCAAGCAGCAGCCCAAACCTAATATCAGAGCTCTAATATCCTTCAGGAGACGACGATGTCCGAGCCCCGCCTGACCTATGCCGCTTTCGAGAAGGCCGCGCCTGCGGCCAAGGCCGCCCTGCTCGCCATGGGCAAGGCCGTCGAGGACTCCGGCCTCGACAAGGCGCTGGTCGAGCTGGTGAAGCTGCGCGTCTCGCAGATCAACAAGTGCGCCTTCTGCCTGCAGATCCATCTCAACGTCGCACGCCGCCTCGGTGTGCCGCCCGAGAAGATCGACCTAGTGGCGACCTGGGAAGAAGCCGGCGTGTTTTCCGAGAAGGAATGCGCGGCGCTGGCCTGGACCGAAGCGCTGGTCCATCTGCCGCTCGCCTCGGTTTCCGATGAGGTCCATGCAAAGGCGCGAGCGCATTTCAGCGAGGACGAGCTGATGTGGCTCTCCGTCGCCATCGCCAACATCAACGCCTGGAACCGCCTGGGCGCAGGCTATCGCTTCACGCCGCCGGTGCCGAAGAAGATACCGGCCGCAGCCTGAGCGTAAACACCGCGCCGCCGTCGGCTGCATTATCGACGGCGATCGTGCCGTCGTGTGCCTCGGCAACCCGCGCCACGATGGTGAGGCCGAGCCCGCGGCTGTCGCCCTTGGCGCGGTCGCGGCGCCAGAAGCGGCGGAAGATGCGTTCGCGGTCCGCGTCGGGCACGCCCGGCCCGTCGTCGCGCACCCTCACCACGCCGTCGGACGAGACCTCGACCTCGATCGACACGCCGGGCGGCGTGTGCCGGATCGCGTTCTCGATGAGATTGCGTACCGCACGGAACAGCGCCTCGGCATGGCCGCGTACCCAGACCGGCTCGGTCTCGCCGGTGAGCGCGATGGTCTTGGACATCTCGACCGCGAGCGGCGCCATGAAGCCCACGGCATCGGCGCAGACGGCATGGAGATCGGCCCGGGCGTCGTTGGCGACGATGAAGCTTTCGAGCTCGGCAATGTCGAGCACCTGGTTCACGGTACGCGTCATGTTGACGAGATCGGCGCGCAGCTCCTCGCGTATCTGCCCGGGCGGCAGCGAATCGACACGGGCGCGCACGATCGCCAGCGGCGTGCGCAACTCGTGCGCCATGTCGGCGGTGAAGTCGCGCTGGGCGCGGTAGCCCGCTTCCAGGCGATCGAGCGCCTGGTTGACGGCGTGGACCAGGGGCGCGATCTCGACCGGCATGGTCTGCTCAGGCAGGCGCAGCTCGGTACGCTGCGGGCCGATCGAGGCCGCTGTGGTCGAGGCCTCGCGTACCGGATCGAGGGCGCGGCGGAAGATCATGATGTCGAACGCCAGCAGCAGCAGCAGGATCGGGAAGGTGATCCAGGCGACCCTCGGGAAGAACGAGGCGACGACGTCGTCGATGATGACGTCGCGGTGCGCCAGGTCCTGGCCGACCTGGATCCAGTACATGTGCTCGCCGATCGGACGCGCGACGCTGACACCGAACAGCACCGCGCCGCTGGTGCCGCGGCGGATGAACCAGTCCCGCACCGACTGCTCGTCGGGCGCGAACAGCGCCTGGCCATCGGTGCGCGAGGAGAACAGCACCTTGTTGTTCGTATCGAGCACGGCATAGGCATAAAGCCCGTAGCCGCCGGAATAGAGCGGCCGCACTTCCGGCGGGATGTCGAGCAGCACGCTGCCGTCGGACTGCGGGCGCAGGAAGCTGCCGATGGTGAAGGCCTGACTGCGCAGTGCGTCGCGGTGGAGATTGTTGGCCGCCTGGTTCAGCAGCCAGTAGAGCGCCAGCGGCATCAGAATCGAAGTGACGCCGATCGCCACCACATGCAGCGCCACCATGCGGGTGATGATGGAGCGGAAGCGGATCATTATCCGGGCGCCTTGTCCTCGGCCATCAGGTAGCCGACGCCGCGCACGGTATGGATCTTCACCGTGGCGCCGGCGTCACCCAGCATCTTGCGCAGGCGATGGACGTAGACTTCGACGGCGTTCGAGCCGACGTCGCCCGACAGGCCAAACAGGTGATCCTCGAACAGGCGCTTGGGCGCCACGTTGCCGCCACGGCGCAGCAGGATCTCGAGCACCGCCGTCTCACGCGCGGGGAACGGACGCGGCGCACCGGCGACGAAGACCTGGCGGCCATCGGTGTCGAGCGAGACATTGCCGAAGGTGAGCAAGCGGCCGAGCAGATTGCCCGGGCGGCGCAGAAGCGCCTGGAGCCGCGCCACCAGCTCCTCCATCGCGAACGGCTTGGCGAGATAGTCGTCGGCGCCTTCCCGCAGCCCGGTGACGCGGTCGGTGACGCCGTCGCGCGCAGTCAGCACCAGGACTGGCGTCGAATCGCCGCGCCGGCGCATGTCGCGCAATAATGTGAGCCCGTCCTCATCCGGCAGACCGAGATCGAGGACGATCGCGGCGTATTTCATCGTGCTGAGGACGTGCAATGCATCGCCCACCGTACCCACGGAATCCGCAGACAGGCCGCCCTGGGCCAATCCTTTGACCAACAGGGACACAAGCTCTGCATTGTCCTCGACGATCAACACCCGCATTGGTATGCGCCTTTGCCCGTTCCCTCTAAGATGCAACCCTACCACGGCGACTGCGAAATTGCCCGTCAGGTTGATGTAATAGGAAAGGCCTAGGTTGAGGCTCTCTCACAATCCCTTATTTGCCGTCGGAACGCGGTCCATATGACCATTGTAGCCCAACCCTCGATGATGACCCGCTTCAAGCGGCATCGCCTGCTGCTTGCAGGCGCGGCCCTTGTCGCTGTGGTCGGTGCGGGCTTCTGGGCACTGAACGGCGGGCCGAGCAACGCGGTGGCGCGCAGCGAGAAGCCTGCGCCGGAAGCCGATGGCGCCTTCCGCCCGACCGACACGCAATGGGGCAGCTTGAAGCTCACGCCGGTGCGCCAGGTCGCCTTCCGCGACGAGCGTGCAACCGACGGCAAGATCGCACTCAACGACGACACCACGACTCCGGTCTTCTCGCCCTACTCCGGCCGGGTCAGCCGACTGATCGCCAAACCCGGCGATCACGTCGAACCGGGCGCACCGCTGTTCGCCATCGAGGCGAGCGAGTTCGTGCAGGGCCAGAACGACCTGGTCACCGCGGTCGCCGGCGTCGAGAAGGCCAAGTCGAGACTCGAGCTCGCCAAGACCATCGGGGCCCGCCAGCGCGAGCTGCTCGCCATCCGCGGCGGCGCGCTCAAGGATCTCGAACAGGCGCAGTCCGACCTGATCGGCGCGCAAGGCGATATGCGCTCCGCCGAGATCGCGCTTGCCGCGGTGCGCAACCGCCTGCGCATCCTCGGCCGTTCCGACGCCGAGATCAGCCAGCTCGAGAAAGCCGACAAGATCGGCGCCGAGACGATCGTCACCGCGCCGATCGGCGGCACGATCATTCAGCGCAAGGTAGGCCTCGGCCAGTACATCAACGTCGGCGCGACCGACCCGGTCTTCACCGTCGGCAGCCTGTCGACGGTGTGGCTGATCGCCAACGTGCGCGAATCCGACGCGCCGCGCATGAAGGTCGGCCAGCCGGTCGAGGTTTCGGTGCTGGCCTACCCCAATCGCATCTTCAACGCCAAGCTCGCCTATGTGGCGCCGGCGCTTGATCCGACGACGCGGCGCCTGCCGGTGCGCGCCGAGATCGAAAATCCCAACCGCGAGCTCTTGCCCGAGATGTTCGCCACCTTCCGGATCATTTCCGGCGATGCGCGCATGACCGCCGCCGTGCCCGCCGATGCGGTGATCTATGAGGGCGCGCAGGCCCGCGTCTGGGTCGCCCGTCCCGCGGACAAGGCCGTGGTCTCGCGCTCGATCGAAGTCGGCGACACGGTGAACGGCCTGGTCGAGGTCCGCAAGGGCCTGCAGGTCGGCGAGACCGTGGTCGCCAGCGGCACCCTGTTCATCGATCGCGCCGCCGCGCGCGACTGATCTTCCTTTCCGCTCCAGAGCGACCGTCCCATGCACGCCATCGTCGCCGCCGCGCTGAAGCAGCGCATCCTCGTCATCATCCTCGGCGTCACGATGATGGTCGGCGGTGTCTTCGCTTATCGCACCCTCAACATCGAAGCCTATCCCGACCCGGTGCCGCCGCTGGTCGACATCATCACGCAGAATCCCGGCCAGTCGTCGGAGGAGATCGAACGCTACATCACGATCCCGATCGAGATCCAGATGGCCGGCATCCCTTACGTCCAGGCGGTCCGCACCATCTCGCTGTTCGGCCTGTCGGACGTGAAGGTCCAGTTCACCTACGACCTGACCTACCAGCAGGCCTCGCAGTACGTGATCAACCGGTTGAGCCAGATCGGCACCTTGCCGAACAACGTCCAGCCGTCGCTGTCGCCGACCAGCCCGATCGGCGAGATCTTCCGCTACCGCGTGGTCGGCCCGCCCGGCTACACCGTCACCGACCTGAAGACGATCGAGGACTGGGTGCTCGAGCGCCGCTTCAAGGCGATCCCCGGCGTGATCGACGTCACCGGCTGGGGCGGCAAGACCAAGACCTTCGACATCACCATCGACCTCGACCGCCTGCTGGCCTACGGCCTCACCTTGAAGCAGGTGCTCGACGGGCTGAACAACGCCAACATCAACGTCGGCGCCAACACCGTGAACATCGGGCCGCAGTCGGCGATCGTACGCTCGGTCGGCCAGATCCGCTCGATGGACGATATCCGCAACACCATGATCGCGGCCCACGCCGGCACGCCGATCCTGGTGTCGGACGTGGCCACGGTGACCGTCGGCAACCAGCCCCGGCTCGGCATCGCCGGCCAGAACGAGGATGACGACATCATCCAGGGCATCGTCCTGATGCGGCGCGGCGCGGAGACGATGCCGACCCTGCAGGGCGTGCTGGCCGAGGTCGCGAAGATCAACGCCTCCAACATCCTGCCGCCCGGCGTGCGTATCGAGCGCATCTACGATCGCAGCGCCCTGGTCGACATCACGACGCACACCGTGCTGCACAACATGGTGATGGGCATCACCCTGATCTTCCTGATCCAGTGGCTGTTCCTGGGCGACCTGCGCAGCGCGCTGATCGTGTCGGCGACCATCCCCTTCGCGCTGCTGTTCGCCGTCGTCATCCTGGTGCTGAACGGCGAGTCGGCCAACCTGCTGTCGATGGGCGCGATCGACTTCGGCATCATCGTCGACGCCACCGTGATCATGGTCGAGAACATCTTCCGCCATCTCGCCGAATCGAGTCATGGCGTCGCGATGAGGACTACCCGCCCGACGCCCGACGGCCTGGCCGGCAAGGCCGCACTGATCTTCCACGCCTCGACCGAGGTGACACAGGCGATCTTCTTCGCCGCGACCATCATCATCGCGGGCTTCCTGCCGCTCTTCACCCTGTCCGGCGTCGAAGGCCACATCTTCGGCCCGATGGCCAAGACCTATGCCTACGCACTGGCCGGCGGCCTGCTCGCCACCTTCACCATCTCGCCGGCCCTGTCGGCGCTGCTGCTGCCGGACCAGGTCTCCCATGTCGAGACGCGCGCCGTGCGCGCGATCCGCAGCGTCTACACGCGCCTGCGCGACCGGGTGATCGATGCGCGGCGCACGACCTTGGTGATCGGCCTTGCAGTTGGCGTGTGCGCCTTCCTGGCCGGCAGCTCGATCGGGCTGGAGTTCCTACCCAAGCTCGAGGAAGGCAACATGTGGATCCGCGCCACCATGCCGGCCTCGATCTCGCTCGAGGCCGGCAACAGCTACGCCAACCGCATGCGCAAGCTGCTGAAGGGCTTCCCCGAGGCCGAGACTGTGATATCCCAGCACGGCCGGCCCGATGACGGCACCGACTCGACCGGCTTCTTCAACGCCGAGTTCTTCGTGCCGCTGAAGCCGTTCGACAAGTGGCGCAAGGGCGTCGACAAGGACGGGCTGATCGCGGAGATGAGCGATGCCCTGCAAAAGGGCTTCCCGGGCGTCGAGTTCACCTTCTCGCAATACATCCAGGACAACGTCCAGGAAGCGGCCTCGGGCGTGAAGGGCGAGAATTCGGTCAAGGTCTTCGGCCCCGACCTCGAGGTGCTGGCCAAGGTGGGCGACGACATCAAGGCCGCGCTGGCGACCGTTCCCGGCATCGAGGATCTCGCGGTCTCGGCGTCGCTCGGCCAGCCGACCATCCGCATCGACATCGACCGCAACAAGGCCGCGCGTTACGGCTTGGCGCCCGGCGACATCAACGCCACCGTGCAGGCAGCGATCGGCGGCCAGGCGGTGGGCGACGTCTACGAAAACGGCAGCGACCGGCATTTCCCGATGGTGGTGCGCCTGGCCCCGCGCTACCGCGAGAGCCTCGAGGCGATCCAGCGCATCCCGATCGGCGCGCAGAGTGACAATGGCGGCGTCACGCAAGTGCCGCTGGCCGAAGTCGCCACGGTGCAGATCGTGTCGGGCGCGTTCTATATCTACCGCGAGCAGCAGGAACGCTACGTGCCGGTGAAGTTCTCGGTGCGCGGCCGAGACCTCGGCGGCGCGGTGCAGGAAGCACAGCAGCGAGTGGCCGAGAAGGTCAAGATCCCGGGCGGCTATCGCATCGAATGGGTCGGCGAGTTCGGCAACCTGCAGAACGCGCTGCATCGCCTCGAAGTCGCCGTGCCGATCGCGATCGCGCTGATCCTGCTGTTGCTTTACGTGAGCTTCGGCTCGCTGCGCGACACCCTGCTGGCCGGCAGCGCCATGCCGATGGCATTGACCGGCGGCGTGTTTGCGCTGTTCATTGCCGACATGCCGTTCAGCATCTCCGCCGCCATCGGTTTCGTTGCCCTCTTCGGCATCGCCGCGATGAACGGCATCATGGTGCTGTCCTGCTACAACCGCCTGATCGACGCGGGCCAAACGCGCGACACGGCGCTGCGCGACACCTGCGAGCTGCAGATGCGGCCCGTGCTGATGACCTGCGCGGCGGCCGCCGTCGGCCTGCTGCCCGCCGCTTTCTCGAGCGCAATCGGCAGCCAGGTCCAGCGGCCGCTCGCCATCGTCGTGGTTGGCGGCACCCTGCTCGCACCCTTCCTGTTCCTGACCGTGCTGCCAGCGGCGATCGGCGTCTTCTCGCGCCGCGTTCCCAAGGTCGCGGCGCCGGAAACGACCAGCGTCGAGTCGCCATGACCGTGCGTCGTCGATCGAAGGTTCGTCGCGTCGCGGCATTCGCTGCCCTGCTCGGCACGGCGTTGAGCGGCTGCACGGTCGGCCCGGACTTCAAGCGGCCCGAGGCGCCCAAGACCGACGCCTTCCTGCCCGACGCGCCGAGCGAATTCGTCTCGGCCGGCATTTCCGGCGGCGAGGCCCAATCGCTGGTGCAGGGCCTCGATATTCCCGGCCAGTGGTGGAAGGTCTTCCAGTCGCCGCAGCTCAATGAGCTGATCACAGGAGCGCTGCGCGCCAATCCCGATGTGCAGGCCGCGGTTGCCGGCCTCAAGATCGCGCAAGAGAACGCGCGGGCCCAGCGCGCGACGCTGTTTCCGACCGTCCAGGGCGGCTTGGGCGCCTCGCAGAATCAGACGCCGAACAGCCTGTCGCCGGCCACGGCCTCCGGCGCCACGGTCTACAGTCTCTTCACCGCGGGCCTCACGATCAGCTACGGGCTCGACCTGTGGGGCGGCAATCGCCGGCAGATCGAATCGTTCGAGGCGCTGGCCGAGGCGCAGTGCTTCCAGCTCGAAGGTGCTTATCTTTCGCTCGCGTCCAATGTCGTGGCCGCCGCCGTCCAGGAAGCAGCACTTCGCGCGCAGATCGAGGCCACCCAGCGCATCATCGCCGCCCAACGCGAGACGCTCGACATCCTGCAGCGCCAATCCGGACTGGGTGCGATCCCCGGCGGCGACGTCGCGACCCAGCAGGCGGCCCTGGCCCAGGCGGAAGCCACCCTGCCGCCGTTGCAGAAGCTGCTCGCCCAGCAGCGCAACCTTCTCGCCGCCCTCACCGGCCGCTTCACCGACAAGAACCTGATCGAACGGTTCCAGCTCACCGACCTCAAGCTGCCGCAGGAATTGCCGCTCAGCCTGCCGTCGCGCATGGTCGAGCAGCGTCCCGACGTGCGCGCCGCCGAGGCCAACCTCCACTCGTCGAGCGCACTGGTCGGCGTCTCGATCGCCAACCAGTTGCCGCAGATCACGCTGGGTGCGGGGATCAACAGCCAGGCGCTGACCGCCGACACGCTGTTTGGCCCCGGCCTCGTCGGGTCGCTGATCGGCGTGAACATCCTGCAGACGATCATCGACGGCGGTGCGCTGGCCGCCAAGAAGCGCGCGGCTATCGCGGGGCTCGAAATGGCCGATGCGCAGTATCGCTCGGTCGTGATCGGCGCCTTCCGCAATGTCGCCGATTCGTTGCGCGCCCTGGAATACGACGCGATCACCCTGAAGGCCGCCGTTGCCGCCGAACAGGCTTCGGCCACCAGCCTCGACATCGCCCAGCGCCGTCTCGCGCTCGGCGACACGACCTATGTGTTCGTCCTGCTGGCGCAGCTCACCTATCAGCAATCGCTGCTGGTGCGCGTGCAGGCGCAGGCCGCCCGCCTCACCGACACCGCGGCGCTCTTCCAGGCGCTAGGCGGTGGCTGGTGGAACCGCGACAAGGAAGTGCCGGAAGCCGAGCGCCTGCGCTGCCGTCCGCCGTCGGCCAAACCCGCCACCGGCAAACCCGTCACCGACAAGCCGGTTGCCCAGGCGCGGTAGTCGTCGCTAAAGGAGGACATGTCCTCCCCCGACCAGATGATCGACCTCGGCGACCGCACCTTGCGGGTGCGCCGGCTCGTGCCCCAGAAGAGCGACGGTCTCGAGCGCACGACCCTGGTCTTCCTGCACGAGGGCTTGGGCTGCATCGAGATGTGGCGCGATTTCCCGCAGAAGCTTTGCGACGCCACCGCCTGCAATGGCCTGGTCTACGATCGCACGAGCTACGGCCAATCGAGCCCGTGGCCCAGCGATCCAGGCGTGCACTACATGGAGATCGAGGCCGACGAGGTGCTGCCCAAGCTGCTGGCAGCCTGTGGGATCGAGGATTGCGTGCTGGTCGGCCACAGCGACGGCGGCACCATCGCCCTCAATTACGCCGCGGCCGATCCCGAGCCGCTGCGCGCCGTGGTGACGCTCGCGGCGCACGCGATCAACGAACCGATCTGCACTGCCGCCATCCATCGGGCGCGCGAGTCCTTCGCCGCGGGCGATCTGCGGCGGTTGCTTCTCAGATTCCACGGTGACAACGTCGATCGCGCCTTTCACCTGTGGTCGGACGCCTGGGTGGCGCCGGGCTTCGAGCCGATGGACGCCAACCGCCGCCTGCCCGGCGTGCAGGTGCCCGTGCAGGCGATCCAGGGCGAAGACGACGACTACGGCAGCGAGCTGCAGCTCGGCATCATCGCCGGCAAGGTCGGCGGCTATTGCGAGACGCGGCTGATCCCGGGCTGCGGCCACAATCCGCACCTGCAGCAGCAGGCGCACGTCGTGTCGGAGATCGCCCGTTTCGTGATGCCGCTGGCCCTGGCCGGCTAGCTTCGGCGCAGGTTCTCGACGGCCCGGGCGATGACCGCGAGCTTGGTCTCGGCGGAGGAAGTGCTGCAGATCGGGTTGTCGGCGAAAGTGGCGAAGCCGCAATCCGGATGCAGCAGCAGGCGCTCCTTGCCGAACAGGCCGATGGCGGCGGCGATCTTGGCCGTCACTTCTTCGAGGCTCTCGGCCTCGTGGTGCTTCTGGTTGACGACGCCGATGCCGATCCTCGCATCGTCGGGCAACGCGCGCAGGATCTCCATTTCACCGGCGCGTGGCGTGCACATCTCCAGCAGGTAAGCGCCGACCTTCATTTCCCGCAGCGTCGCCAGCAGGGGCTCGTAGCTACCGGTCAGCGCCACGCTCTCATCGGGCGTCCAGTTGCCGCGGCAAACATGAAGCGCCGTGCGTTCGCGCGGCATGCCGTCCAGGACCGCGTTCACCAGGTCGCGCGCGAAGCCCAGCTCGTACGCGGGTTCGCGCGATTCCGATAGCGCGCCGCACATGAAGCTCGGCCGGCTCTTCGGCCCGCTGAACACGACTTCCGACAGCACCGGCTCGTCGAACTGGACGACCGTGACACCGGCGTCGATCAGGCTGGCGAGCTCCGCGCGCAGGGCCGTCACGATGTCTTCGCTGAGCTGCTCGCGGGTGTCGTAAGCGCGCTCGGACAGGCACTCCATCCACATGGTGCGCGTCAGCAGATACGGCCCCGGCAGCGCCACCTTGATCGGCTTGCCGGTGAGCGTGCGCAGGAAGTCGAACTCGTGCCCGACCAGCGGCCGGGTGCGCGCGATGCGGCCCAGCACCGCCGGATGCCGGACATCGGCCGCCGGAATGTCCAATGCGCGCAGTTCGCGCTCGAACTCCTCCGGATCGTCGACCAGCGGCAGCAGATCGGTGAGCGGGATGAGCTGGCAATTGTCGAGACGCTGGGCGACGAAGCTGGCGTAGCTGTCGCGCCGCTGCTCGCCATCGGTCATCAGATCGACGCCGGCGCGGTCCTGCGCCGCCGCGATCAGCCGCACCGCATCGTTTGCCGTCTCATGGAACGCCGCTTCGTCGAGTCGGCCTTCGACATGGGCGTGCATCGCTTCGACCATCCAGCGTGGGCGCGGCCAGCTGCCGATGCCGGTCACGGCAAGAGCGGGGAGCGGCGCCACCGCGACCGGCGCAACGGGACGCGCTTGCGGCGCTGCGGTCGGCGGTGGCGCTGACACAGCCGCCACAGGCCGCGGCTCGACCTTCCCACGCTCCGCCATCTTGCCCTTGCAGACGAGGAAGCTGCGCTGCTTGCCCTCCTTGGTGAAGGACACGAGATCGTTGGACGTCATCCGGCACCAGGCCGGCAGATCCTCGTCGACCGAAATCTCGGTCGAGCGGATCTCGAGCAGCTGGCCGCGCGGCATCGGATCGATGTGCTTGCGGATCAGCAGCAGAAGGCCGTTGCCGCAGTCGAGGTCGCCGCCATCGAAACTAACGTCCGGCGCGAAAGGATGTTGGTCCTGGGGCTTCATGGCGCACTCGCGTTTCCGTAAAGATTGTCGAAGGCGGCTTCGTCGAAATGGGCGGTCGGCATGTCGATCGCAACCCGGCCCTGCGACAGGCCAACGATGCGATCAGCATAGGCGCGCGCCAGATGGACCTGATGCAGGCTGCAGACGACGCCCACGCCTTCCGTGCGGACGATGCCGCGCAAGAGTTCGAGAACGCCGACGCTCGCGTTGGGATCGAGACTGGCGACCGGTTCGTCGGCCACGATCAGGACCGGCCTCTGCGCCAGGGCGCGCGCGATCGCCACCCGCTGCTGCTGACCGCCGGACAGGGTATCGGCGCGCTGCAGCGCCTGGTCGAGCAGGCCGACCCGTTCCAGGCATTCGAGGGCGATCAAACGGTCGGAACGGCTGAAACGGCGCAGCCAGCCACGCCACGCGGCGACATGGCCCAACCTGCCGGCCAGCACATTCTCCAAAGCATTGAGACGATTCACGAGATTGAACTGCTGGAACACGACGGCGACGCGTCGACGTGCGCGGCCGTGCAAGCTGCCGATCTCCTCGCCGTCGATGCGCACCGTCCCGTCATCAGGCGCGAGAAGACCGGTCATGCAACGGAAAAGCGTGGTCTTGCCGGCGCCGCTGGGACCCAACACCGCCACGAACTCATGCTCGGCCACGGCGAAGCTCACGTCGCGAATGGCAGCATGGCCCGCGAAAGCCTTGCTGACGCCCTGGGCGGCAAGCCGCGGCGTGTTGGCGACCGTGGTCATACGAGCTTACGGCGCAGCCAGCCGGAGAGCTGGTCGAGTACGGTCACGACGACGAGGATCACCGCGATGATCGTGAACAGTCGCGCGAAATCGAGCAGGTCCATGCTGTTCTTCAGTTCCTGGCCGATGCCGCCCGCACCCACGACGCCCAGCACGGTCGAGGCGCGCACGTTGAACTCCCACCAGAACAGCGTGGTCGACAGCAGGACCGGCAACACGTCCGGCACCAGCGCATAGGCAATCGCGGTGAAGTGCCCCGCGCCGGTCGTGCGCACCGCCTCGAAGGGACCGAGGTTGGCGTTCTCGATGTGGTCGGCAAAGAATTTCGCGGCGCTTCCCCACGTATGGAGCGCGATGCCCAGGACGCCGGCGAACGGTCCCAGTCCGACGGCGGCCACGAACAACAGCGCAAAGACGAACGAATCGATGCCGCGCAGCGCATTGAGGAACCAGCGCGCGGGATAATAGAGGCTGGGCCACGGCGTGATGTTGCGGCTCGCCAGGATTGCCATGGGAAGCGCCAGCAACGTCGCCAGCGTCGTGCCGATCGCAGCCATCGCCACCGTTTCGGCGGTGCGATAGGCAAACAATGGTATCTCGTCGACCTTGGGCGGCCACGCCGTCGCGATCCAGTGGCCGAGCTTGGGCAATCCGACCGCGAGCTTCTGCAGATCGATGCCGGCCAGGTCCCACGACACGACATAGAATGCGAGCACGACGGCACAGACGATCCAGAGACGAATGCGGCGGGCCGTGAAGCCCCGCCGCATCCTGTCCATGTCGTCGAGCGCCTGTTCGGCGCGGCTGACCATCACGCCTTCGGCTTGATCTTGCCGACGGCGATGCCCGCTTTCTCGATCGTCTCGTAGGCCTTGTGATCCGAGACCACAAAGCCGGTGTAACGTGGCGGCAGCAGGGTCTTGGCCTGGTCGACGGTAATCGCAGCCAGTATCTTCTGCACCTGGGCGCTCTGTTCCTTGGCCGCCGTCGACGGCAGGACGATGGCGTCGTTCGGCAGCGGCGCCGACGTCCAGATGATCTTGTTGGCATCGGCCTTCACCTGGCCGCCCGCGATCATGGTGTTGCGGTTGCGATCGAAGTCGGTCGCCATGTCGACCTGGCCCGTGCTCACGGCGATCTCGTTGGCCGCGTGCGTCGCGCCTTCGCTGTATTTCCAGTAGGCCTTCGGATCGATCTTCCAGACCTCCTTGGCGTAGAAGGTCGGCACCAGCCAGCCCGAGGTCGAACCGACGTCGGCGAACGACATCGACTTGCCCTTGGTATCGTCGGGGAACTTGTTCACGACGAGGTCCGGCCGCGCGATGATGATGCCGTAGTAGACCGGCTTGTCGTCGTACTTGACGGTGGCGACGGCCTGGCAGTTGGTCGCTGCGTTGGCGATGATGTAGCCCCACGGCCCCATCCAGGCGAGATCGAGCTGGCCCGAGCCCATGGCCACGGCCATGCCCGCCCAGTCGGTCGTCGCGACGAGATCGAAGTCGACGCCGAGTTCCTTCGCCAGATGGGCGAACAGCGGCGTGTAGGCCTTCTTGGTGTCCTCGGGATTGGGCAGCAGCGGCCCCACCCCGAAGTGCATCTTCTTCTTGGTCTGCGCCACCAGCGGCGCCGCGACCGAGGCGACGGCAAGGCCTGCCGTCCCGGCGATGAAGCGTCGGCGATTGCTGCTCATGATCAGTAGCTCACGCTCGGACAGGCATCGCCCATGAACTCGACCAGCTTCGCGCCGCCGACCACGACGGCGCCGTCGACCAGGTTGTTCTCGTCGAGCTTGCGCTTCTTGAAGCAGGGCGAGCACACGAAAATCTCGCCGCCGGCTTCGACGAAGTTCTTCATCAGGTCCTTGAGCGGCGCGAAACCTTCCTCGTGGATGCCGTCGCTGTATCCCTTCTGCGACAGGCGCGTGCCTTCGATCGACAGGAAGACCATCGTCTTTTTGTCCGACGCCACCGCGGCGTTGGCGACGACGAAGGCCACCGTGGCCTTGTCGGTGTCGTTCTTGGCATTGGTCAGGCTGACCACGAATTTACCGGGCATTTCGTTTCTCCTTTTTCACTCTGGTTGTCGTCAGGTCCAATCCATTCGCGACCGGATCCAGAAGCTCCTGGTCTCCGGGTCGTGATGGAGAAGCTCGTTGTGGGTGAGGCGGCACCAGGCCGGCAGGTCCTGCGGCGCACCGATGTCGAGCGCGATCACCTTGAGCACGCGGCCAGGCATCGCCCGCAGCCGCTTGCGCAGATCGAGCACGAGCGTGCCGCAGCCGAGCTCACCGGCATTCCATTCATCGTCGGCGCGCAGCAAAGCGCTATCGCCTGGCATCAGGTGCACCAGTTGTCGAAACTCTTGCGGGAAGAAGCAGGCTTTCGTCGGAGGGACGCCTCACCCGATCAGGGGCGGCTGCAGCTCTCACGGAGCATGGCGGACCGACGTGTCGCTGGCGTGAAGTTAGGAGCGGTGCGTTCGCCGGTCAACGAAGCAGCGACCGCAAAACGCCCAATCGGCAACTCTTTAGTATTGCAGGACCGCGATGCGGGAGAAGAAGACTCTAGAGCCGCTTCAGCTCGCTCGATGCCGCCCAGTTGTACTGCGACACGGTCGGGCAGCGGGCTTGGGCGAGCTGAAGCTGCTCGCGCGCGCGCTGCTTGTCGCCGCGACGCACCGCCTCCATGCCGACGAAGAAGGCAGCGGGGCATTTGCCGTTGGTCTTCTTGGCAGTCTCGTCCGATTCGGCGGCAACCTCGAGCTCGCCCGCCGGCAGCTTGCCCAGCAGGAACTTGGCGATCGGGCCCGGCCATTCATAGAGGTTCTCGTTGCCGAGATCCTTGGCGAGCGCCGTGCGCGCATCCTGCTTGGTGTGTACTTGCGCCGCATAACGCCAGAGAACGCCATTCATGCGCGTCTTGGCCGTGGTCAGCCCCTCGAGCGAGGCGTCGAAATCATCGGCGGCTTGCTGGTAGTTGCCGAGATTGAAGTTGGCGTGGCCGCGATAGAACACCGCGATGCGGCGATCGACCGGACCGCCGGCGCTGGCGAGCGCGCCGTCAAGCAGGCCCGACGCCTTCGAATAGTCGGCGATCTGCATCAGCACCTGGGCCTGGGCGACCAGCAGCCAGGTGTCGTTCGGCTTGGCCGCCAGCCCGTGGTCGAGCGTGCGCAGCGCCGCCGCGCGGTCACCGCCGCCGGCCAGGCCGGGCATCGTGCTCCACAGCATGATCGACCAGGTCTTGGGCGCGACCCGCCCCATTTCGACAATGTCCTTCTGGCTCTCGGCCTCGCGACCGAGGCGGCTGAGCAGGAACGCACGGACACTGAGATAGAAAGTGCGGTCGGTCGGCGAGAGCTGGGACGCCTTCAGGATCTTGTTGAGCTGATCCAGCGCCGCGTTCTGGTTGGCAGGCGCGAGGCTCGGGACCTGCCCCGGTACTTGGCCTGGTACTTGGCCCGGAGCGCTTCCGGCCGTGTCCCAATCGGGGCCGCCGTGCAGCTGGGCGCGGGAGGCGACGGGCACGAGCAGGCTCGCCGCCACGACGAGGGCCGCCAAAGCCCCACAAAACCGCTTAATTTCGCGTTGCATGACGGCAATCTGGCACACCGCGCATCGCGCTGCATCCGTCGATTGCCTGCGCCGGTCCATGCCCCTATTTTGCCCCCGACCGCGCAAATCCGATCTTAGGAGTACCGACATGGCTGCCGCACATCCCAACAGCTTCAAGGCCCGCAAATCCCTGAAGGTTGGCAGCAAGGACTACACTTATTACAGCCTCAAGGCGGTCGAGAAGGAGGTCGGCGATCTCTCCCGTCTGCCCTTCTCCCTGCGCGTCCTGATGGAAAACCTGGTGCGCAACGAGGACGGCACGACCGTCAAAAAGGCCGACATCGCCGCCTTCGCCGACTGGGTGAAGAATGCCGGCAAGTCGACCAAGGAAATCAACTTCCGCCCCGCGCGCGTCTTGATGCAGGACTTCACCGGCGTGCCGGCCGTGGTCGATCTCGCCGCCATGCGCGACGCCATGACGAAGCTCGGCGGCGACGCCAAGAAGATCAACCCGCTGGTCCCCGTCGACCTCGTGATCGATCACTCGGTGATCGTCGACAACTTCGGCAACAGCGCGGCCTTCGGTGCCAACGTGAAGCTCGAGTACGAACGTAACCTCGAGCGCTATCAGTTCCTGCGCTGGGGTGCGATGGCGTTCGACAACTTCCGCGTCGTGCCGCCGGGCACCGGCATCTGCCATCAGGTGAACCTCGAGTATCTCTCGCAGGTCGTCTTCCAGAAAAAGGAAGGCAAGACGACGACCCTCTATCCCGACACCTTGGTCGGCACCGACAGCCACACCACGATGGTGAACGGTCTTGCCGTGCTGGGTTGGGGCGTGGGCGGCATCGAGGCCGAGGCCGCGATGCTCGGCCAGCCGCAGCCGATGGTCATTCCCGAAGTCGTGGGCTTCAAGCTCACTGGCAAGCTGCCGGAAGGCGCCACCGCGACCGACCTCGTGCTCACCGTCACGCAGATGCTGCGCAAGAAGGGCGTGGTCAACAAGTTCGTCGAGTTCTACGGCGAAGGCCTTGCCGAGATGCCGCTCGCCAACCGTGCGACCATCGCCAACATGGCGCCCGAGTACGGCGCCACCTGCGGTTTCTTCCCGATCGACGAGATCACGCTCGGCTACCTGAAGACGACCAACCGCGGCGCCGCCGCCAAGATCGTCGAGGCCTATGCCAAGAAGCAGGGCCTGTGGCGCTCCAAGAAGGCGCCCGAGCCCGTCTTCACCGACACGCTCGAACTCGACATGGGCGACGTGGTGCCGAGCCTCGCCGGTCCGAAGCGTCCGCAGGACCGCGTGCCGCTCTCCGAGGCTGCGCAGCAGTTCGCTGCCAACATGGAGAAGGAGTTCGACCGCAAGGATGACGGCAAGCGCCTCCCGGCAGGCGCCTACGATCTCGGCCACGGCGACGTTGTGCTGGCCGCCATCACGTCCTGCACCAACACCTCGAACCCCTACGTCATGCTGGGTGCCGGCTTGATCGCGCGTAACGCGGTGAAGATGGGCCTCAAGGTCAAGCCGTGGGTGAAGACCTCGCTGGCACCGGGCTCGCAGGTCGTGACCGAGTATCTCGATGCGGCCGGTCTCTCGAAAGATCTCAACCAGATCGGCTTCAACCTGGTGGGCTACGGCTGCACCTCGTGCATCGGCAACTCCGGCCCGCTCAGCGATGAAGTCACCAAGGCGATCGCCGACGGCAACCTGATCACCTGCTCGGTGTTGTCGGGCAACCGCAACTTCGAAGGCCGCGTCAATCCGCTGACCCGCGCCAACTACCTCGCCTCGCCCATGTTGGTCGTGGTCTACGCGCTGGCTGGCTCGATGAAGATCGACATCACCAAGGATCCGATCGGCACCGGCAAGGGCGGCAAGCCGGTCTATCTCAAGGACATCTGGCCCTCGAACATGGAAGTCTCCAAGGCGGTCGACAAGTTCGTCACCGCCAAGGCCTTCAAGAAGCGCTACGCCGACGTCTTCAACGGCGACCGCTTCTGGCGCTCGATCAAGACCAAGCCGACGCTCACCTACGCCTGGGACAACAAGTCGACCTACGTGCAGAACCCGCCGTACTTCGACGGCATGGGCAAGACACCGGCCGCGTTGCACGACATCGCCGGCGCCCGTCCGCTCGGCCAGTTCGGCGATTCGATCACGACCGATCACATCTCGCCGGCCGGTTCGATCAAGAAGGACAGCCCTGCCGGTGCCTACTTGATGGAGAACGGCGTCGACGCCAAGGACTTCAACCAGTACGGCACGCGGCGCGGCAATCATGAGGTGATGATGCGCGGCACCTTCGCCAACATCCGCCTCAAGAACGAGATGGTCCCGGGCATCGAGGGCGGCTTCACCCACGACTACCGCTCCGACGAGCCCGTGCCGATCTATGACGTCGCCATGCGCTACAAGAAGGAGCACGTGCCGCAGGTGCTGATCGCCGGCAAGGAATACGGCACCGGCAGCTCGCGCGACTGGGCGGCCAAGGGCGCCAGCCTGCTCGGCGTGAAGGCCGTGGTCTGCGAGACCTTCGAGCGCATCCATCGCTCGAACCTGGTCGGCATGGGCGTGCTGCCGCTGCAGTTCAAGCCCGGCATGACACGCAAGACCTTGAACCTCACGGGTCACGAGACGTTCGACATCACCGGCATCGAAGCGGGGCTGAAGCCCGGCATGGACGTGCCGATGACGATCCATCGCCGCGACGGCACGTCGGAGAAGGTGG
This sequence comes from Enhydrobacter aerosaccus, assembly GCA_903832005.1. Classification (GTDB taxonomy): domain Bacteria; phylum Pseudomonadota; class Alphaproteobacteria; order Reyranellales; family Reyranellaceae; genus Reyranella; species Reyranella aerosaccus_B. The sequence goes on from CAIKZO010000053.1 coordinate 30,873, forward strand.
TCCTCACCTGCCGCATCGATACCGCCGAGGAGATCGAGTACTTCAAGAACGGCGGCGTGCTGCAGTACGTGCTGCGCAACCTCGCGCACGCGGCCTAAGCGAGGCGACGCATGGCGACGGAGTTGGTCAATCCCTTCGTCGCCCATTTCGTCGCCATGGCCCGCAACAATGCGTGGGCCAACCACCGGCTGCTCAGCGCCTGCGAGGCGCTGAGCCCCGAAGAATTCGCCGCCCCGCGCACCGGCTTCTTTCCGTCGGTGCGCGCCACGCTCAATCACATCCTGATGGTCGATCGCTACTACATCGACGCGCTGGAAAAGCTCGACGCGCTTCGCCGCTACAGCGAGCCCGCCGTCGATATCGCCGATCCGCGCGCGCTGCGGTTGGCCCAGACCGAGAGCGACAAACGTCTGATCGCCTTTTGCGAGTTCCAGACCGATGCGTCCCTGGTCGCGGACTGCGTGCTGCCGCGACCCAACCGCAAGCCGCCGCCGACCAGGGTCGCGTGCGTGCTCGAGCATCTGTTCCAGCACGATATCCATCACCGCGGCCAGGCCCATGCGATGCTGAGCAGCACGCACGTGAAGCCGCCGCAGCTCGACGAGTTCTTCCTCGCGGGTGAGCAGGATCTGCGGCGCGACGAACTGCGCGCGCTGGGTCTTCCCGAGACCTGATGAAACCACGCGCGTCCTTTGCCGGTGCCGCCATCGAGGTGAGCGACCTCGCGCGCTCCGTGGCCTTCCATCGCCTGTGGCTGCCCATGCTCGGCTTCCATCGCGTCTGGGCAAGTCCTGATCGCGTGATGTGGTCGCGTGGCTACGATCACTTCGTGATGCGCCAGGCCAAGGAGGGCGTCGTGCACGGGCCGGGCAACCTGTGGCTCGCGGTCTCCGCCGAGAGCCGCGCCCAGGTCGACGAAGTCCACGCCGAGCTGCGCCACGCGGGCGCGGACATCCTGCAGCCGCCCAAGGAGCTCGATTACTTTGCGCCGGGTTACTACTCGGTAGGTTTCCGCGATCCCGACGGCGTGCCGATCGAAGTGGCGCACCGCTGGGACGAGCTGCCCGAAATCGCCGATGCCGAGCAGGTCCGCGTGCCGGGCCACGGCGTCACTTTGGGCGGCTATTTCTTCAAGCCCCGCGCGGGCCAGCCGCCCTATCCGGCGCTGGTCCTGCTGCACGGTTTCGCGAGCCATGCGCACGCGATGACAGGCCTGGCGCGCGCCGCGTCCGCCAACGGCTACGCGGCCCTCGCGCTCTCCCTGCGCGGCTGGCTGGGCTCCGAGGGCGAGAGCGACCAGGGCCTGCGCCAGCCGCTCGACGTGCTGGCCGCGATCGACTGGCTGGCGCGCCGGCCGCTGGTCGATCCCAAGCGGCTGGGACTGGTCGGCGCCTCGATGGGTGGCCAGGTGGCGTTGCTGGCCGCCGCGCACAAGCCACCGGTCAAGGCCGTCGCTGCGTTCTTTGCGCCGATGGACCTCGCCAAGTGGCGTGACGAGAATCCCTTCGTGCGTGATTATCTCGACGATCTCTGCGGCTCGGAAGGATTGCCGGTCCGCTCGCCGATCCTGCGCGTGGCCCAGATGGACGCGCCGATCCTCCTGATCCACGGCGACCGCGACGAGAACGTGCCGGTCAACCAGACTCTCGACATGGCGCTGGCGCTCAAGGACCACGGCAAGGATGTCGAGACGATGATCGTGCCCGAAGCCACGCACTATTTCACCGAGCAGCAGAACGCCGCGGCGCGGCGTAGACTGTTCGACTTCCTGCGCCGCCATCTCAACCGGAGCTAGCCGTCCATGCGCGTGTCCGACGCCGTCAATTCCCGCCGCTCGATGCGTGTGTTCAAGCCCGATCCGGTGCCAAAGACCGTGATCGAGTGGATCATCGAGACCGCCAACCGCTCGGCCTCCAACGGCAACCTGCAGCCGTGGAAGCTTTACGTCACCACGGGCAAGGCGCGCGAGCGGCTGTCGGCCGCGATCCTGGCCGCGATCGATACCGCCGACCACGGGCCGGGCGGCGAGTACGACGTCTATCCGAAGGAATTCGCGCCGGTCTACGACCAGCGCCGCAAGCTGGTGGGCAAGCAGCTCTACACCTTGCTGAACGTGCCGCGCGGCGACACCGCCGGCATGCAGAAGCAGTTCCGCAAGAACTTCGACTTCTTCGACGCGCCGGTCGGCATGATCCTCTGCGTCGAACGCGGCATGGGCAACGGCCAGTGGATCGACTGCGGCATCTTCCTCGACCAGCTCATGCTGCTGGCGCGCGAGCAAGGGCTGCACACCTGTCCGCAGGCCGCCTTCAGTCGTTACCAGCACGTCGTGCGCCGCGAGCTGAAGATTCCCGACAACCAGATCGTGATCTGCGGCCTGGCGCTGGGCCATGCCGATCCCGACGTCATTCCCAACAGTCTGGTCACCGAGCGCGCGCCGATCGACGACTTCACGACCTGGTACAGCGCGTGACACAAGCGCGCGTCGATCTCGGCGTGGCCGCGGCGGTCTGCGCCGCGGTCGGCGTCTACGACGTGCTGCATGTCTATTTCACCGTCTTCGGCGGCCCGGTCATCGGGCCGCGGATGGTGGTGCTGTTCCCCGACTTCCTGGTCTTCCATGCCGCCGTGCGCGCCTGGCTCGAAGGCAAGCTCGCGCTGATCTACGACGTCGATGCCTTCTCTTCCTTCCAGGGCGATGGCCTGCATTTCCGGCCGGTCCTCTATCCGCCCAACTGGCTCCTGCTGCTGTTGCCGCTCGGCGCCTTCGCGGTGGGCCGGGCCTATCTCGTCTTCATGGCCGTCACCGCCGCGATCGCCACCGCGCTGGAAGGCCGGCGCGACTGGTCGGGCTGGCTCGCGGTGCTCTTCTCGCCCGCCGCCGCCTGGGTCGTACTGGGCGGACAGAATACGTTCCTCAGCCTCGGCCTGTTCTACGGCGGCCTGCATCTCCTCGAGCGTTCGCCACTTGCGGCCGGCATCCTGTTGGGACTGCTGGCCTACAAGCCGCAGATCTGGGTGCTCGTGCCGCTCGCCCTCGTCGCAGCACGCCAATGGAAAGCCTTGGCCGCGACGCTCGGCACTGTCGCCGTCCTGTCGCTGGCAAGCCTCGGCCTGTTCGGCATGGCCTTCTGGCAGGCCTTCTTCGCTGCCGCGCGCGAGGCAGGGTCCGCCGTCGCAGCCGAACGCATGTACGACCTTATGCATATCCAGATGACGACCTTGCTGGCCGCTGCCCGCATGGCCGGTCTTTCGCCGGGCATGGCCGGCCTCCTGCAGCTCGCGGGCGCCGCCCTGGCGATCGCGTCCGTGTGGTTCGCCTTCCGGCGCTTCGGCCCGGGCGCGCCGCGGACAGCGGTCTTGGCGGCAGCGACCTTCCTGGTCTCGCCCTACACCTTGAACTACGACCTGCTGCTGCTCATGCCCGCGGTCGTGGCGCTTTATCGCCTCGGCGCGACGCAGGGATTCTTCCCGGCCGAGCGGATTTTGCACCTCCTGCTCTGGCTGCTGCCGACCCTGGGCTGGATGCTCAATCAGCTCGGCCTCCCCATAGTGCCTTTGCTCATTCTGCTGTTCGGCGCGACGGCGTGGAAACGCGGCGGCGGACACGCTAAAACCGCGTCAAATTCGGGAGGAATTCCATGAGCGATGAACTGGTCGCCGTCAGCCCCGACTGGGCCAAGCGCGCCTATGTCGACGACGCCAAGTACACGGCAATGTACGAGGCCTCGGTCAAGGATCCGGTGAAATTCTGGGGCGAGCACGGCAAGCGGGTCGACTGGATCAAGCCCTACTCCGCCGATGCCGTGCGCGACGTCGATTACACCGGCGACGTGCGCATCCGCTGGTTCCACGACGGCGTGCTGAACGTCTCGGCCAACTGCGTCGACCGCCATCTCGCCAAGCGTGCCGATCAGGTCGCGATCATCTGGGAAGGCGACGACCCGGCCAACTCCAGGAAGATCACCTATCGCGAGCTGCACGGCGAAGTGAGCCGCATGGCCAACGCGTTGAAGGAAATGGGCGCCAAGAAGGGCGACCGCATCACCATCTACCTGCCGATGATCCCCGAAGCGGCCTACGCGATGCTGGCGTGCGCGCGCATCGGCGCGGTCCATTCCGTGGTGTTCGGCGGCTTCTCGCCGGACAGTCTCGCCAACCGTATCGTCGATTGCGAGAGCACGATCGTCATCACCGCCGACGAAGGCCTGCGCGGCGGCAAGCCCGTGCCACTCAAGGTCAACACCGACGAGGCGATCAAGAAGGCGCCAGGCGTGAAGAAGGTGCTGGTGGTCAAGCACACCGGCGGCAAGGTGGCCTGGGATGCCACGCGTGACGTGTGGTGGCACGAGATCAAGGAAAAGGTCGCGGCCGAGTGCGCGCCCGAGCCGATGGGCGCGGAAGATCCGCTGTTCATCCTCTACACCTCGGGCTCGACCGGTAAGCCCAAGGGCGTGCTGCACACGACGGGCGGCTACATCGTGTTCGCGTCGATGACGCATCAGTACGTCTTCGATTATCACGACGGCGACATCTACTGGTGCACGGCCGACGTGGGCTGGGTGACCGGTCACAGCTACATCCTCTACGGACCGCTGGCCAACGGCGCCACGACCCTGATGTTCGAGGGCGTGCCCAACTACCCCGACTCCAGCCGCTTCTGGCAGGTGATCGACAAGCATCAGGTCAACATCTTCTACACCGCCCCCACCGCGATCCGCGCGCTGATGCGCGAGGGCGAGGCGCCGGTAAAGAAGGCGAGCCGCAAGAGCCTGCGCCTGCTGGGCTCGGTCGGCGAACCGATCAATCCGGAGGCCTGGCTCTGGTACTACAAGGTCGTGGGCGACAGCCGCTGCCCGATCGTCGACACCTGGTGGCAGACCGAGACCGGCGGCATTCTCATTACGCCGCTGCCCGGCGCCACCAAGCTGAAGCCCGGCTCGGCCACCAAGCCGTTCTTTGGCGTAACGCCGGTCATGGTCGATGCCGAGGGCAAGGAACTCTCCGGCGCCTGCTCGGGCAATCTCTGCCTCGTCGACTCGTGGCCCGGCCAGATGCGCTCGGTCTATGGCGATCACCAGCGTTTCATCGAGACCTACTTCAAGACCTACCCGGGCAAGTACTTCACGGGTGACGGCGCGCGGCGCGACGAGGACGGCTACTACTGGATCACCGGCCGGGTCGACGACGTGATCAACGTCTCGGGCCATCGCATCGGCACCGCCGAAGTCGAGAGTGCGCTGGTCGCCGACACCAAGGTGGCCGAAGCCGCCGTCGTGGGCTTCCCGCACGACATCAAGGGCCAGGGCATCTACGCCTATGTCACGCTCAAGGCCGGGCAGCATCCCTCCGAGGAGTTGCGCAGGGAACTGGTCGCGTGGGTGCGCAAGGAGATCGGCCCGATCGCCACGCCCGACGTGATCCAATGGGCGCCCGGCCTGCCCAAGACGCGCTCGGGCAAGATCATGCGCCGCATCCTGCGCAAGATCGCCGAGAACGACTTCAGCAATCTCGGCGATACGTCGACCCTGGCCGATCCGTCGGTGGTCGACGATCTCGTGAAGAACCGCGCCAATTAAAACCGAGGCAGGTAAGGAGCACGCGTACCGATGGCCAACCCGACAATCGTCTCTCTCGCCGCAGAATTGGCCGCCGGCCGCACCACGTCCGCCAAGCTCACCGAAGAAGCCTTCGCCCGCATCGAAGACCCCAAGGGCGAGGGCAGGCGCGCCTTCATCAAGACCTGGAAGGCGGCCGCGATGGCCGCCGCCCAAGCGAGCGACCTGCAGCGCAAGGCGGGCCTCGTGCCCTCGCCCCTCGCGGGCATTCCGGTCTCGATCAAGAACCTGTGCGACGTCGCGGGCGAAACGACCTTGTCGGGCTCCAAGGCGCTCGACGATGCGCCGCCCGCCAAAGAAGACGCGCCCGTCGTGGCGCGGCTGCGCGCGGCGGGTGCCGTGATCGTCGGCAGCACCAACATGAGCGAGTTCGCCTTCTCGGGCATCGGCTTCAACCCGCACTACGGCACGCCCGGCAATCCGGCCGACCGCACGCGCGTCCCGGGCGGCTCGTCGGCCGGCGCGGCCGTCTCGGTCGGCGACCGGATGGCCGTCGCGGCACTGGGCACCGACACCGGCGGCTCGGTCCGCATCCCCGCCGCCGTGTGCGGCCTGGTGGGCTTCAAGCCGACCGCGCGAAGGGTGCCGATCGACGGCGTGGTTCCGCTCTCGACCTCCCTCGATTCGATCGGGCCGCTCGCCAACTCGGTCGAGGATTGCGCCATCGTCGATGCCGTGTTCGCGGCAGAGCCGATTCACGTGCCCGACGCCGTGCCGCTGGCGGGCCTGCGTTTCGCGATTCCCAAGCAGTTCGTCATGGACGACCTCGAGCCGGTTGTCGCGGCGGCCTTCGAGCGTGCCTGCAAGGCGCTGGCCGCCAAGGGCGTGAAGATCGAGCGGATCGAGCTCGCCCAACTGAACGAGCTCAACACCATCAACGCCCGCGGCACCTTTGCCGCTTCCGAAGCCTATGCCTGGCACCAGAAGCTGATCGCGCGCCGCGGCAAGGATTACGACCAGCTCGTCTATCCGCGCATCATGCGCGGCAAGGAGATGAGCGCAGCCGACTATATCGACTTGCTCTACGCGCGCGCCGACCTGCAGAAGCGCGTCTCGGCGATCACCTCGAACTACGACGCGATCATCATGCCGACCTGCGCCGTCGTCGCCCCGACCCTCGAGGAAGTTTCGACCGAAGCGGGCTTCACCAAGAAGAACATGCTGCTGCTGCGCAACACGACGGTCGGCAACTTCCTCGACCGCTGCGCCATCAGCCTGCCCTGCCACGCCGCGGGCGATCTGCCCGTCGGCTTCATGCTGATGGCCGAGGCAATGGCCGACCAGCGCCTGCTCGGGATTTCCCGCTCAGTCGCGCCGGTTGTGAAGGGGTAGCGGGGTAGCGCTAATTGCGCTAACTGCCCCCACGACCAACCCGACTACTGAAACCGGGGATCGTCCGGGCGGCGCAGCTTCCAGACGTTCTCCGTCGTGGTGTATTCGCTGTAGCCCAGCCGCGCGACCGGCCGGAAGGCCATCACGTCGACCCTGCCGTCCTTCAGGATCGAATCGTCGATGTGCACGCCCACCACCTGGCCGAACACGACCGAGCCGCGCTGCTCTTCCCGGCCGGGCTCGACCGGCAGTTCGATCGTCTTCCAGTACTTGCACTCCAGCGCCACCGGCGATTCCTTGACGCGGGGCGGCTTCACGAAGCGGCAGGGCGCGGGCGTGAGGCCTGCCAGCTTCATCTCGTCGACGCCGCGCGCCACCATCGCTGTCGTGATGTTCATCTGATCGGCGAGCGTGCCCGACACCATGTTGACCACGAACTCGCCGGTCTCCTCGGCGTTCATGCGGCTGTGCTTGGTCGGATTGTCGCCGTAGGTGCCGGTGATGGCGAAATAGACCATCGGCGGGAATTCGCTGACGCCGTTGTAGAAGCTGTAGGGCGCAAGGTTTACGCGGCCTTCACCGTCGATCGTCGAGATCCAGCCGATCGGCCGCGGCACGATCAGCGCCTTCAGGGGATCGACCGGCAGCCCATGGTCGCGCTTGGCGGCATCGTAGAACATCGTCTCTCCCCTTTTGCTTACACGCTGAAGTGACGGCGCGCCGTATCGTAGGCCGCGTCGAACTGCGCCTCGAGCCTCGGATTGAGCCCGCGGCACGACCGCACGACCTGTTCGGCCCACACGACATAATCGCGCAGGCGCTCCCGTGTCCATCCCGCGGGCGGGCTGGTCATCAAGCCGCGCAGGTTCGAGGTCTTGTCGGCGAGCTTGAGCAGCTTGGCGCGCACCGACTTATGCGGCGTCGTCTCGACTTGCAGGCGCTTGCGCACGTCCTTGGGCAACGACTTGTCGTCGGTCACCTCCTGGACGAGGTCGGCCACCTCCCGGCCGAACCGCTGCGCCAATTCTTCAGGGCGCGTGTCGGTATCCTCGACCGTGTCGTGCAGCAGGCCACCGATCACAAGAACGAGATCGGCGCCCTCCGTGGCCTCGGCCAGCATCGCGGCGACTTCGGTCAGATGGTTGATGTAGGGCTCGGCGCGCTCGCCCTTCCGGCGCTGTGCGATGTGCTGCCGCGCGGCATAGTCGGTGGCTTGCGACAGTTTCACCAAGTCATTGTTCATGGCGATTCCTTGTGCAACATGGCGACATGTCCAGAACGATGAAGGGCCTGTTGGGCGTGTGGGTTGCGGTGCTGCTGGGCGCCGCCGGCTGGATCGGCTGGGATGCCTCGCAGGGCAACCAGCCCTCATTCAGCCTCACCGACCAGGACGGCCGCACCGTCACCAGCGACAGCCTGAAGGGCAAGCCGACGCTGATCTACTTCGGCTACACTTTCTGCCCCGACGTCTGCCCGACCTCGCTGCTGCTGATGGAGACCGCCGTCGAGCAGGTCGGCCCCGATGCCGTGAAGAACGTGAACCTCGTGTTCATCACCATCGATCCCGAGCGCGATACCAAGGAACTGATCAAGGGCTACGTCTCGAACTTCGGCACAACTTTCGAAGGCCTGACCGGCACGCCCGACCAGATCGCCGCCGCCGCGCGCGCCTATCGCGTCTATTACCAGAAGGTCCCGGGCAAGGAGGGCAGTCCCTACCTGATGGACCATTCCTCGATCGTCTACGTGCTCGACAGCCGCGGCCGCTTCGTCACGCACTTCACGCACGAGGCAAAGGCCGAACAGATCGCCGCCGCGCTCAAGAAGTTGCTCTGACGGTTTCATCGGTTTTCTCGGTTTAAAAACCGTTGCCGGAAACCGGCCTTCTGTCGTCCTGAGCGTAGCGAAGGACCTAGCCTTTCCAAAAAGACAGTACACGCGTCTGGCGCAAGGTCCTTCGCTACGCTCAGGACGACGGGGAGGATTCATCATCTCCCCATTTTAACCACGTCGCGCCGAACCACCTATTACGGTCGTTACTGACGTCGACGACTTGAGCGATCGAAACAACGTACCTCTGCTCCCGGGACGGCATCCAACAATTACCAAGGCCGATAATTTAAATACTTCCCCACCACGGAAGACGGGCCTGCTGCGTCCTCGTCCGATATCGACGATATCCAATTGGAGCATCGGTAACCTGATCGCTCGATTGCATTGCAGTCGGCTGCGGCCATGTAAATCTTCGCTGAAACGGCAAGCTTCAACACGCTTGTGGCCGCGATAAATATTTTTCCCCGCGCTACAGCATTAAATAGTGTCATTAGGCCGTTCTGGGTCACCGTGCTCGGCTCATGGCCGACCGCGAATCCACGACGAATGGCCCGAAGCCCTAAGCGTTGGACGATCCTTTCGTAGGTCTCGATACCAACGGCAACATGACCAGTATCAGTGATCCAAAACTCTATCCGGGCCTTATCCAGCGTTCTGGGCTCGAATGAGACTTCGTATATCACCCGATAATCGTCATTAGGATCGAATGCTGGATTGTAGTTCTCCTTGAATTCAATGCAGCGTCCAGACAGATCCTGAGCTTTCCAATCATCGAAAACAGTTCTGAGTTCTTCAACAAGCATGGGAATCTCGTCTACTGCTCCAACAGCCTTTGAGCCTTTGGCGGAAGCCGGCGCACCATGTCATTCCTCGCCGCATTCTCAGTGAGGCCGTTGAATGGGCTTGCCTAAGATCCTCGCAATTTCTTCTTCGCTGATAGGCTCGTGATAGATGCTGTCCACGAACGCTTCGAATGTCTCGGCGATGAAATAGACATTCTGGTAGGTGGGTGGCGCATGTTCTTCGTCATGGTTCCAAATATACACTGATCCTTTGTTGGCTCCTCCGAGGGAAATGCAGATCAAATTTCCTGATCCATCGCCAGCAATGGGAAACAATTCGCGCGGCATCCGCCCCCTGAGTATCCTATAGTTCCACTCGATATTGCTCGAATTGATCGGTTTATCTATGCCGTCGAAGTAGTGAATCGAACCGGAGGGGTTTCTGTCCCATCCTCGAATGGGAAAGCAGTCCGGGTCAGGCTTACCCCCGTTATAGAGAAGCAGAAAGCTCTTATACGCTGCCGGCAATACGATACGAAGTTTGCGCTCTAGAGCACTGATCCGCGCTTCCGTCAGCGGCGGCCCGACATCGCGCATTTTGAATGGCATCCGCTTCTCCTGGTCTCTAGTAGCAATCGGCACACCCTGTCATCCCGAGCGTAGCGAGGGACCTTTACAGGGAAGAAGTTAAAGGTCCCTCGCTACGCTCGGGATGACAGAGGGGGCTCATCATCTCCCCATTTTAACTTCGTCACGCCGAACCACCTATTACGGTCGTTACTGAAGGCGTACCATCGGGCCCAACAATATCGCCCGAAGGAAAGGCCCGCGATGTCCGAACCGCTTCCCGCCCTCTGCCTGATCGCCGTGCCGGGGCGCCGGCGCCAGACCATCGACATCTGCGCGGACGCCGAGCGGCGCGGCTATGCCGGCATCTATGTGCCGAGCCCGTTCGGCAACATGTCGATGTGCGAGGCGCTGGCGTGGAAGACGGAGAAGATCCCCTTCGCCACCTCGATCGCGCCGATCTACCAGCGCACGGTCGTCGACTTCGCGCAGAGCGCGGCGATGATGCATGAGGTCTCGGGCGGCCGCTTCAGCCTCGGCATCGGCATCGCCCACGGCCCGTCCTACGTGCGGATGGGCGTGACGCCGGGCAAGCCGCTCTCCGACACGCGCGCCTTCATCGAGAAGTTCCGGGCCGAGAAGACATTCGGCCCTTTGCCGCCGATCATCGTGGCGGCGCTGCGCCAAAAGATGGTGGCGCTGGCCGGCGAGCTGGCCGAAGGCGTCGTCTTCGCCAATGTCTCGCGGGCGCACATGGAGGCCTCGTTGGCGGCGCTGCCGGCGGCCAAGCGCAACGATGAGAACTTCTTCATCGGCAACATGATCCCGACCTGCATCAGCGACGACGTCGAGGCCGCCAAGGCGGTCAACCGGCGCACGCTCACGCACTACGCTTTCCTGCCGAACTACCGGAACTACTGGAAGGAAGCGGGCTACGTCGAGGAAATGGAGGCGATCGAAAAGGCCATCGCCGAAGGCCGCCGCGACGACGTGCCGAAATATCTCTCCGACACTTGGCTGGCCAATACCACGCTGTTCGGGCCGGCGGCAAAGGTGCGCGAGGGCGTCGCCGCCTGGCGCGCGGCGGGCGTGCGCACGCCGATCCTGGTGCCGTCCTCGGCGGCCGGCAATCAACTGAAGGCGATCGAGGAAGTCTTCGCGACGTTTGGCTAAGGCGCGACTAGGACTGCCAATCCTCGATGGTCAGATGGCCGTCCCGGCGGTGCTCCAGCGCATGCTTGCGCGGCATCAGGAACGGCTCGCTGCCCTCGGCGAGGAACTGCAGGTGCTCGCCCACCTCGGCGATGTCGTAGGCGCCGACGGGGGCGACGAACCGGCTGCCGGCGCCGTCGTCGTAGGGGATCGGGCGCAAGATGCGGCCGCGGTAGGTGTTGGAAGATGCCATGTAATTTAAACTGACCGCCCGCGCCGGGGTTGCCCGACAAAAATCGGACAAGAAAGTGAAACCATTTGGTCGATGTGGCGTTTTTCCGCCATGAGCCCGCGTTACGCCGCCATCTATATCTCCATTGGTATCGCCCTCGGCCTTTGGCTGCACTCAGCCATCGGTGGTCCGGACGATCAGGCCAGATGGACAGCTCCGTCCGCGCCTTCTGCTTACGCAGGATCCGCGTTCGTCTAACGGATCTCTTGCCAGTTCCTTGGGGCGCGGCGACAGTGCGCCGCCCAACGAAGGACCTCCCCTTAAATGAATCTCTTAGTCGCAGCGGCCTTTGCCCTGGCCGTGTCTTTTCCTGCCCTCGCCTCGGCGCAGACGGCCGATTTCAAATGCCCAGCCACCGGCACCCAGTTCGTCTTCCGCAGCGGCGGGGTCGACTCGCGCAGCACGGCCACCGGCCAGGAAGACGGCGTCTGCCTGATGCGGCGCGAGAATGCCGATCAGACCGCCGTACGCGTGTATTGGGGGCTGGTTGGGTCGGTCGATGCGGCGGGCGACTCCTTCGTGCACGGCCTCGACCTGAAATCGCTCTGGCCGCTCAAGGTCGGCAACAAGACGGCCCAGACGGTGAACGGCGTCGGCTATGACGGCCGGCCTTACAGCACCAACGTCACCCTCACCGTGGCTGCCTATGAAAAGGTCACGGTGCCGGCCGGCACGTTCGACGCCTTCCGCGTCGAGGAAAGCAAGGCCGGCGAGACACGGCTGCGCACCCATTGGTGGGCGCCCGCCGCCGGCATCTCCGTCAAGGAAAGCTTCCCCGACTGGCAAGACAACACCAAGCTCAAGGTCTACGAGCTCGTCTCGATCAAGAAGTAGCGAGAGCCCTCTCCTATAATCCTGCGGCGACCGCCTTGAAGCGCCGCAGGGTCTCGATCTGCGGCCCAAGCTCGGGCATCCGGTACATCGGGTAGAGCATCACCATCTCCGCACCATGGCGTTTCCAGCCCTGCGCTGCCTTGGCCCACAGATCCTCGTCGGGCGTGTCCATGCGCAGCCAGCCCTCGAGGCCGAAGCTCTTGGGATCGCGGCCAAAGGAGTCGAGATGCTCGCGCAGCATCGCCAGCTTCGGCTCGGCCACGTCGGGCGCCATGATCGGCATCCAGCCGTCGCCGATGCGGGCGGCGCGCTTGATGACCGCATCGGACGAGCCGCCGAACCAGATCGGGATCGGCCGCTGCACCGGCGCGGGTAACATCGTGACGTCGACCAGGTTGTGAAAGCGGCCTTTGAAGGTCACCTGATCCTCGGTCCAGAGCTTGCGCATCACCTCGACCTGCTCGGCCTGATGGGCGCCGCGCGTCTTCCATTCCATGCCCAGCGCCTCGTACTCGACGTGGTTCCAGCCCACACCGATGCCGAGCCGCACGCGCCCGCCGCTCAGGATGTCGACCTCGGCCGCCTGCTTGGCGACGACACCGGTCTGGCGCTGCGGCAGGATGAGCACGCCGCTGCACAGCTTGATGGTCTTGGTGCACGCCGCAAGAAAGGCCATCGTCGTGAAGGTCTCGTGGAAGGGATCGTGCTCGCTGTAGTTGGGCTTCCAGTCCCCGCGTGGCGCCGCGCCAAACACATGGTCGGCAACTTCGATGCAATTGTAGCCCAGGCCCTCCGCGGCCTGCGCCCAGTCCCGGATCTTCATTGGGTCTGTACCTATGTCGCGCGTCGGGAAGAGAGCATTCAGCAGCATCGACGTCTCCTAATGCGAATTTAGGCGAGCTTCACCGGCCTTTGGCGACACGTCCAGTGATTGCGAGCGCTGCAATTTTCTTTGTCGGGATTGTCCACTTGACCGTTTCTGCAACCGGGCAAATAGTCTTCGTGCAAGCGGGAGAGCCAAGCGATGCCAAGCATGGAGTGGGAGCGTTTCCAGGACGCGCACTATCGACCGCATCTCGTTATCGCCAATCTCGAACACGGTCTCGCGCCCGTCTCCGGCGATCTCCTGCAGTCCTTGGTGGCGACCTTAGGTGTCTCCGGGAACTATGCCTTCCGGGGCGACGGCGACACGCTGCAGGCCGTGTTCGAAATCGACAAGGATGCGGAGCGCTTCGCCAACACTCTGTCGGAACGGGCGAGCTCGCGCGATCTCGAGTGGGCGTCGAAGACGGTCGCCCGCATCGACCGCGCCGCACAGAAGCGGATCGCAGCAACCCTGCGACGGAAGCGCTAGACGCTTTACTCCGCGTCGCTCCATATTCGGCGGCGGCGATTGCCGGATGGCGCCGATACGACACCGTCACCACATAAGCCTCCCCCGACTTCCTTGTTGCACCTGCGAACAAGAGGGGTAAGAGTGCCGCCCCCGTCATGGACGGCGAGCGTCCTTTGTCTATGCGGTCGTAAATCATAACAATATCAATAGTTTAGGCCTGAACATGTTGTACTACGCGTACGAACTCCAGCGCCAACTGGCCCAGCCCGTCCGCCTTTGGGCCAATGCGCTCGAGGAGGTCTATTCGAGCCCCTACAATCCGTGGGCCGACACCTGGTTCGGCAAGTCGATGGCGGCCGGTTCCGAGATCGTGAAGCGGCTGACGCAGAACTACGGCAAGCCCGCGTTCGGCCTCAAGACCACCGAGGTCGGCAACGAGCAGGTCGCGGTCAACGAAGAGATCCTGCTCCGCAAGCCGTTCGGTCAGCTCGTTCGCTTCCGTCGCGACACCATTCAGAAGGACCCCAAGGTTCTGCTGGTCGCACCGATGAGCGGCCATTACGCGACCCTGCTGCGCGGCACGGTCGAAGCGCTGCTGCCCGACCACGATGTGCACATCACCGATTGGATCGATGCCAAGGAAGTGCCGCTGACCGACGGCAACTTCGATCTCGACGACTACATCGACTACATCATCGAGTTCTGCCGCTACCTCGGCCCCGACGTGCACGTGATCGCCGTCTGCCAGCCGTCGGTGCCGGTGATGGCCGCCGCCGCTTTGATGGCCGAAGCGAAGGATCCCCGCCAGCCGCGATCGATCACCCTGATGGGTGGCCCGATCGATACGAGGGTCAGCCCGACCGTTCCCGACGATCTGGCGATGCGCAATTCGATGATGTGGTTCCGCCAGAACGTGATCTCGTCGGTGCCGTTCAACTATCCAGGCGCCATGCGCCGCGTCTATCCGGGCTTCCTGCAGCTCACCAGCTTCATCAGCATGAATTTCGACCGGCATGTGAACGCGCACATGCGCCAGTTCGAGCACCTGGTGAAGGGCGCCGACGTGCAGAGCGAGCAGCACCGCGCCTTCTACGACGAGTATCTCGCGGTGATGGACCTCAGCGCCGAATTCTACCTGCAGACCATCCAGATCGTGTTCAAGGAACACCAGTTGCCGCGCGGCGTCTGGGTGAGCCGCGGCCGCAAGATCGACCCGTCCTTCATCGAGACGGCGCTGATGACGGTCGAGGGCGAGCTGGACGATATCTCCGGCGTCGGCCAGACCAAGGCCGCACACGCACTGACGCCCAACATCCCGGGCGCCCGCCATGTCCATTGGGAGCAGCCGCGGGTCGGCCACTACGGCATCTTCAACGGCCGCAAGTGGCGCGAGCAGATCATGCCCCGCATCCGCGATTTCATTCGCGCCAACGAGGCCTAATTCTGCCGTCGTGATATACTTCGCGCAGAAACGCGAAGGACAGGACGATGGGCGTACTCGACGACTATCTGGTCAATCCGGACATCTCGCTGCTCGACAAGACCCGCATCCAGGCACAGGTCCTGGTGCCGGTGATGCGCGCGTTGCGGGCGGAGCTGGGCCGTGAGAAAGCCGATGCGATCGTGAGCCAGGCACTGCGCGACTGGTCGCACGAGATCTTCTCCGCCATCGGCGAGGGCATCGACGGACCTCCCGGCCGCAAGTTCGCCAAAATGGACAAGGCGTTGGCGGAGGCGACTCTGCAGGAGGTCACCGTCGACATGAAGCGGCGTGACAGGGAAGCGGTCGAGTTCGACGTCACGAGCTGCCGCTTCGCCGAGTTCTTCCGCTCCCTCGACGAGCCCGAACTGGGCGCGCTGCTGGTCTGCCAGACCGATATCGACATCGCCGAAGCGGGCGGCAGCGATGTGCAGTTCACCCGCGAGCAGACGCTGATGCGGGGCGCGCCGTCCTGCACCTTCCGCTACAAGTTCGCGCCGCGCTGATGGCCCTTCCCGTCGATATCTCGCCGTGGAAGCCGGCGCCGTTCGCGCTGAACGGCGAGACGGTGTTCGCCGTGGGCGACGTCCATGGCTGCCTCGACGAGATGACGGCGCTGCTCGACACGATCGGAACGCTGGCCGCGGAAGCCAACGCGCCACGCCGGCTGGTCTATCTCGGCGACATGATCGACCGCGGGCCCGACACGATCGGCGTGCTGAAACGGTGGGCCGAGCCCGAACGGCTGCGCGGCGTCGACCGCATCGACCGCGTGATCGGCAACCACGAGATCATCATGCTGCTGGCGTTGCGCGGCGAGGCGCAGGCCGAGAAAGCCTCGACCATGTGGCTGGGCGACCGTACCGGCGGGGCCAAGGTACTGGCCGAGATGCGCGCCGCCGTGCGCGATCCCCTGGCGCCGGTGAGCTACGCGCTCGCGGCCGAGGCGTTCGGCGAGGAGGTGATGCGTCTGCTGCTCACCCAGCGCTCGCACGTCAGTGTCGGAAATGCCGTGTTCGTGCATGGCGGTCTGGAAGGCGGCACGGACAACGAGACGTTCCTGGACACGCCCTGGACCGCGGGTATGCAGGCGCGCTGGGCGTGGATCACCAAGGGCTTCCTCGACTGGCAGGGCGGCTTTGGCGGCACGCTCGTGGTGCATGGCCATACACCGCCCGGCAAGCATTGGCCGCTGACGCAGATGGAGGATCCGCATCTCTTCCTGCACGATCGCCTGGGACTCGATGCTGGCAGCGCGCTCACCGGCATCGTTGCCGGGGCGCAGATTTGTGACGGTCGCTATCGCATCTTGAAAGCAGGAATTCCCCGCAATTAACCAGGGAACCGGGTTATATCAAAGTCGTTGTGGTTCGGGCTAACCCAGAGGAGTCTCATGCAGAATTTCACTCGTCGCGGCCTGTTCGGTGGCCTTGCCGTCGCAGCAAGCCTGGGCGTCGTCGCGACCTCGGCCTTTGCCGACGAAATCATCATCACACGCGAGCCGCCGCCGCTGCGCCAGGAAGTCATTCCCGTGCTGCCACCGGGACGGGCGGAACGTGAAGTCTGGCAGCCCGGTCACTGGCGCTGGGACGGCCGCGAGCATATCTGGGTCGCAGGCCACTACGTCGAGCGGCCGCGCCATGGCGCCGAATGGGTTCCCGCCCATTACGACCGCCGTCCTGGCGGCTGGGTCTTCGTCGAAGGCCACTGGCGCTAATCCGTCGCGCTGATTTTGGCCGCATCCCGCAGCGCACCATGTGCGTTGTGACGGGATGGGCATCGAACAGCAGGTAACCAGCGCCACCAGCGTCGTCGTGACGCTGGTGACGACTTATGGCTTCCGGGTCGTCGGCGCGATCATCATCCTGATCGCGGGCTGGACGGTCTCCCGCCTGATCTACACGGCGATCGTACGGCTTTGCGAGCACAGCAGCCGGCTCGACCGCACGGTCACGCTGTTCATGGCCAATGGCGCGCGTTACGCCGCCCTGGTCTTCACCTTCAGCGCCGTCCTCACGACTTTCGGCATCGAAACCACCAGCTTCGTGGCCGTGCTGGGCGCGATGGGCCTGGCGATCGGCCTGGCGCTGCAGGGCACGCTCAGCAATCTCGCCGCCGGCATCATGATGGTGCTGTTCCGCCCCTGGGGCATCGGCGACCGCATCGAGGCCGGTGGGATCGTCGGCACGATCCGCGAGATCAATCTTTTCTACAGCGAGCTCGACACCGACGATAACGTACGCATCGTCTTCCCTAACGGCATGCTGTGGGGCCAGGTCGTCAAGGTGCCGTCGCGCAACGACACCGAACGGGTCGAACTGAAGTTCACTCGGCCACTGGCCGACGATGTCGGCAGGGCGATCGATCGCCTCAAGGAGATCGTGAGCCACGACAAGCGGATCACGCGCGTGGCGCAGATCGGCATCGATACCGTCAATGCCGACAATTACGTCCTCATCGCGCGTGTCTGGGTGAAGCGACTAGATGCCATGCAGGTTCATTTCGACCTGAACCGTGCCGTCAAGGAAGAGTTCGGGCGCAACCCGCCGGTGACCCGCCAGGCCGAGGCTGCCGACTAGGGCGTGGACTCATAAGCCCTGAGCCAGATTCTGGTGGCGCCGATCAGGACGGCGGCATGGAAGTTCCTGGCGAGCTTGTCGAAGCGTGTTGCGATGCGGCGGAACTGCTTGATGCGGCAGAAGAAGCGCTCGATGAGGTTTCGCTGTCGATAGATGCCCGGATCGACCGAACGCCTGACGATGCGTCGCGAGCAGCTTGGGATGCTGGCGCGAGCACCGGATCGAGTGATGAGGTCGAGGACGGCGTTGCTGTCGCAGCCTCTGTCAGCGACGACCGTCAGAGGCGTGGGAAGGCCGGCGAGCAAACCTGGAACGGCGGCCATATCGGAAGTCTGACCGGGCGAGAGCAACAACCTGACCGGCAATCCCTGCTCGTCGACGACGGCGTGGATCTTGGTGCTCAGTCCTCCACGAGAACGGCCAATGGCGTGATCCGGACCCCCTTTTTTCCGCCGGCCGCGTGTTGATGTGCGCGCACGATCGAACTGTCGATGAACTGCAAGGACTGCGGCGAGCGTGCCGCCAGTGTCTCGAAGATACGCAGCCACACCCCGGCTTTGGCCCAGCGGTTGTAGCGGTTATAGG
>CAIKZO010000054.1 GCA_903832005.1 Enhydrobacter aerosaccus
AAGGACTTCATCAAGGCCGAGGGCCTCACCTGGTACCAGGTGGTCGCCGCCCTCATGAAGGTGATCCTGCCGTGGAAGGGCAAGCTCACCGCGACCTTCGCGTTTGGTGTCATGCGCGTCATCGCCTTCATCGGCGTGGGCGTGCTGTCGGCACTGATCGTGCTGGCGCTGAAGCACGGCACGCCATGGCACAACCTTGCCATCGCGCTGCTGATCGTGGCGCCCCTATCGGGCGTGCTGCACTGGTTCGAATCGTGGCTGGCCCACGACATGGCGTTCCGGCTGCTGGCCGAGATGCGCATCGACGCTTTCCGCAAGCTCGACGCGCTGGCGCCGGCCTATCTCGTGCGCCGCCGCACCGGCGATCTCATGGCGTTGGCCACGCACGACATCGAACTGGTCGAATATTTCTTCGCCCACACCGTGGCGCCCGCCTTCGTGGCCATCCTGGTGCCGAGCGCGGTGCTGGTGGCGCTGGCGATCAACAGCGGCTGGCTCGCACTGGCCCTGGTGCCGTTCCTGCTGGCCGTCGGCTTCAGCCCCTTCCTGATGAGAAAGCGCGTCGATCGCCTGGGCAGCCAGGCGCGCGAGGCCGCGGGCGAGCTGGGCGCCTTCGCCGTCGATTCGGTGCAGGGCCTGGGCGAGATCGTGGCCTTCCAGCAGGAGAGCGCGCGCGGCGAGAAGCTCGATGCGCTGTCGCAACGCCACATCAACCTGCGCCTGCCGTTCTTCAGCGAGCTCACGACGCAGCACGCCATCCTCGAAGTACTGACCGGCCTCGGCGGCTTGGCCGTCGTCGTCACCGGCGCGGTACTGTCTACGCCCAATTCAAGCGGGGTGGGCATGATCGATCCCGGCCTGCTGCCGCTGTTCACCGTGCTGGCGATGGCGGCCTTCCTGCCGGTCTCCGAGATCGCGCAGATCGGCCGCCAGCTTGCCGACACGTTGGGCGCAACCCGCCGCGTCTATGCGCTAGCCAACGAGCCGGTGCCCGTGCGCGACGGCAGCGGCGTGCCCGTAAAGAAGGGCGCGGCGGCACTCAGCCTGGAGAACGTGAACTTCACCTATCCCGGACAGACGCGGCGCGCGCTCAGCAACATCAGCGTGAAGATCCCGGCCGGCAAGACGGTGGCGCTGGTCGGCACCTCGGGCGCGGGCAAGACCACGACCGCGCAGCTGCTGATGCGTTTCTGGGATCCCGACGAGGGCCGCATCACCCTGAACGGCGCCGACCTCAAGGACTACACGCTCGACGATCTCCGCCGTCAGGTCGCGCTCGTGGCGCAGGACACTTATCTGTTCAACGACACCTTGCGCGCCAACATCATGATCGCGCGACCGGAGGCCACCGAGGCCGAGCTGAAGGCCGCGATCACGCACGCGTCCTTGAGCGAGCTGGTGGCGACCTTGCCGGACGGTCTCGACTCGGCCGTCGGCGAGCGCGGCACGAGCTTGAGCGGCGGCCAGCGCCAGCGGGTGGCGATCGCGCGTGCCTTCCTCAAGGACGCGCCGATCCTGATCCTCGACGAGGCGACCTCGCATCTCGATGCAGTGAACGAACAGGCCGTGCGCCGCGCGCTCGACCTGCTGCAGGCCGATCGCACGACGATCGTCATTGCACACCGTCTGTCGACCGTGCGCGACGCCGACCTGATCGTGGTGCTCGACCAGGGACGGGTTGCCGAGACCGGCACACATTCTTCACTGCTGGCGCAAGGTTCTCTGTATGCGCGCCTCGTATCGCGACAACTCGCCTCCGCCTATGCACCTGCTGCCGAGTGATCCATACTGGGTGCGAGAGCGTACCTAGGGGTTAATGATAAAGACATCGCTTCGGCGCCGTACCTTTTTGACCAGTGGCGCCGTCGCTGCTCCTGCCCTGCTGTCCTTTGGAGCGCATGCCCAGACAGCCTTGCCGGATAAGGGACTGCAGATCACCGTCGGCTTCGTGCGCAACGGCGCCGCCGACATGATGGCCCGCATCATCGCGCCCCGCCTGGAAAGCCGCGTCGGCCGCCATGTCGTCGTCGTCAACCGGCCGGGCAGCACCGGCGCCGGCGCCGCCGATGCGCTGAAGGCATCCCCGCCCGACGGCTCGATCATCGCCTTCATGCCATCGACCACGCTCGCGCTCTCGGTCGCGCAGGCGACCGTCTCCTTCGATCCCGCCACCGACTTCGCACCGATCACCGTGGCCGGCACCTTCCAGACCGCGCTCGCGGTCTCGCCCAAGTCGGGCGTGCGCACGCTCGACGACTACAAGGATTGGGCCAAGGGCTCCGACGCCAGGCGCCGCCGCCTGGGAGCCGTGCTGACCGATGCGCTGCTGCAGGTCTACGGCAAGTCGATCGGCCGCGACCTCGGCATCGAATTCGAGAACGTCGCCTATCGCGGCTCGGCGCCGCTGGTCGGCGACCTCGAGACCGATCGCATCTCCTCGGGCATGGGCGGCGTCACCGCCTTCGTCGAATACCATCGCGGCAACCGGCTGCGCATGCTGGCGATCTCGGGTCCCAAGCGCCTGCCGCTGATCAAGGAAGTGCCGACGGCGACGGAGCTTGGCCATCCCAACCTCCTGATGGAGGAATGGTACGGCTGCTTCGCTTCCAAAAACGTGCCGGCGCCGGTCGTGGCCGAGTGGAACCGCCAGATCCGTGCCGTTTTGGTCGAGCCCGAGGTCGCCGCCCAGCTCTCTGGCTACGGCCTTCAGGTCGAGGGCACGACCGTGGAAGGGGCCACAACGCGCATGGCGGCGCACCTGAAGATGTGGAAGGATCGGATGGAGCTTCTGGGCCTCAAGCCCATCGTCCTCTGAGAGCCGTCCGAGACCCTATTCGATGACAGTGAGATATTCCCGGCGCCGCGCGTTGCAGGCCCTGGGCGCGCTTGGCGCACCTTCGATCGTTCCGTTCCATGCCTGGTCGCAGGCCCTTCCCGATTTTCCCGTCTCCATCCTGCTCGGCTTCACCACCGGCGATGACCTCGACCATCTGGCCCGCGCCGTGGCGCCCCGCCTCGAATCGCGGATCGGCCGCCATGTCCGGGTCGAGAACCATCCCGGCAGCAACGGCTCCCTGGTCGGCGAAGCCCTGAAGAAGGGCCGCGCCGGCACCTCGCTGATCGGTTGCGTGTCCTCGCCCATGGTCGAGGCCAAGGTCGTCGAGCGCACGCCGTCCTTCAACCCGCAGACCGACATGGTGCCACTCTCGCAGGCCGGCGCCTTTCCGATGGTGATCGCGATCTCCCCGCGGATCGAGGTGACGACGCTCACGCAGTTCGTCGAGTGGCTGAAGGGCGGCGACAAGACCCGCACGCGCCTTGGTGCAGCGGCAAACGGCGCCTTCCTCGACCTCTACGTCAAGCTGATCGGACAGGCGCTGGGCACGCCGCTGCAGGGCGTGGCCTTTCGCGGCGGCCAGCCGATGCTGAACGACCTGAAGGACAACAAGATCCCCGCGGCGCTGGTGAGCCTGCCATCGGCGCTCGAATATCATCGCGGCGGCAAGATCCGCATCCTCGCAACCTCGGCCGAGACGCGCCTTGCCTTCGCACCGAACCTGCCGAGTCTTCTCGAATACGGCCGCACCGATCTGGCGATGAATGAATGGTACGGCTTCTTCGGTGCCGCCGGCACACCCACATCGGTCGTCGATGTCTGGAACATGCATCTGCGCGCCGTGCTGGCCGAACCGGAAGCGGCGGCCGAGATCACCAACATCGGCATCGCCATCAAATCTTCGGAGCCGGAGGAATTGGGCGCTCGTGTGGCAGAGTCACTGAAGCAGTGGCGCGGCCGGATGACGGCATTGGGACTGCAGCAACCAGGTTGATCACGCGTTCGAGCGTTGCGTTCATCGCGGACCATGCGATGATTCGAAAATGATATTCCCCCGCCGCACGTTCCTCGCCTCCGCCGCGCTCGCGGCGCTGTCGGGAAAAGCAAACGCCCAGAACGTGATCCCGGATCGCCAGGTCCGGATGATCGTGGGCTTCGGTGCCGGCAACGGTACCGACACCGTGGCGCAGCAGATCGCGCCGCGCCTCGAGCAGCGGGTCGGCCGCCACATCACTGTCGAGAACCGCATCGGTGAAGCGGGTGCCGCCGCCGGCGAGACGGTCAAGAACAGCGCGAGCGACGGCTCCGTGCAGGCGCTGCTGCCGTCGACCACCATCGCCGCCCGCATCGGCAACCCCAACCTGCCCTTCGATCCCGAGGTCGACATGACGCCGATCTCGCTGATCGGCCGGTTTCCGCTGGCGATCGCAGTCTCGCCCAAGATCAACGTGCGCAGCTTCGAGGACTACGTGAAGTGGGTGCACGACGGCGGCGCCGAGCGCGCGCAGTTCGGCTCGACCGCCGCGTCCACGGCCTTCACCGCCTGCTACGGCAAGATGATGAGCCGCGTACTCGGCCGGGACATGACCGTCGCGGGCTTCCGCGGCGGCTCGTCGATGGCCACCGACGTGGAAAGCGGCCGGGTGCCGGCCTGCATCTCCAACCTGCCGACCCTGCTCACCGCCCATCGCGGCGGCCGCGTCCGCATCGTGCTGCTGACCGGCGACAAGCGCTCGCCCGCGGCGCCAACACTGCCGACCGCAGCGGAGCTCGGCGTGAAAGGCCTCGAACTGCGCGAATGGTACATGCTGTTCACCAACGGCAAGACGCCGCCCGCGATCGTCGACGCCTGGAGCAGCCACGCGCGCTTCGTCCTCCAGGATACGGAGTGCAAGGCCATTCTCACCCAGCTTGGCCTCGGCGTCGAAAGCTCGACACCGGCCGAAGGCAAAGCCATCGTGGCGGAGACGTTGCGCAGCTGGCGCGAGCGCATGGAGAGCTACGGCGTGCTCGCGGAGAAATAGAGGCGGAGAAATAGAGGCGGAGAAAATAGAGAATGACGATCTTCAGCCACGTCACCATCGGCGCCAACGACATGGCGAAAGCCAAAACGTTCTACGACGCGCTGCTGAAGCCGCTGGGCCTCGTGCGCCGCGCCGACTATCCCGACGCTGCGAGCTACGGCAAGCCCGAAGGCCCCACCCCGTTCTGGGTGGTGACGCCGCTCGACAAGAAGCCCGCGACCGCGGGCAACGGCATCACCATCGGCCTCGAGGCCGACAGCCGGGCTGCCGTCGATGCCGCTCACAAGGGAGCCCTCGCCGCCGGCGGCAAGGACGAAGGCGCCCCGGGCATTCGCGAGAACTACAGTCCGAACTACTACGGAGCCTACGTGCGCGATCCCGACGGCACCAAGATCTGCATCGTCTGCCATAAGGCGCCGTAGAGATGGCGATGCGATTCGGCGCCCACCACGAATGGGGCAAGCTGCGCGAGGTCATCATCGGCATCTCGCCGGCCGAGGACTTCGTGATCTTCCACGAAGAATCGATGCGCTGGCAGCTGCCCGAAGAGGCGGAGTTCAGCCGCAAGCACGCCGGCCAACGCCTGATGGAACTCGATCCCGACTGGGCGACCGCGATGGAACATCAGGTCGACGCGCTGGCCGAGCGCGTGGCGCGGGAGGGCGTGACAGTCCACCGGCCGGATCGGCTGCAGGGCCTGCAGCGCACATTCCTTGCCCCCAACGCCCAAGGCGCTCAGCTGTACGTGCGCGACCCGATGATTGTGGTCGGCAACCACGTGATCGAAAGCTCGCTGCGCATCCAGTGCCGCCAGCGCGAACGCTTTGGCCTCAGGTCGCACATTCAAAAGGTCGCGCACGAACGTGGCGCGCAGTGGTCGAGCGTACCGTTCGGTTGGCTGAACGGCGTCGACGGGCCGTTCCTCGAAGGCGGCGACACCTTGCTCAACGGCTACGAGGTCTATGTCGGCATGTCCGGCTGTGCCTCCGACATGGCGGGGATCGACTGGCTGCAGGCGCTGCTGGGCGAGCGTTACCGCGTGATCCCGGTCGCGCTGAAGTCGGATGTGTTGCATCTCGATTGCGCGTTGGCCCTGATCAAGCCCGGCCTTCTGGTGTGGTGTCCGGAGAAGCTGATCGACGGGCTGCCAATGTCGCTCCGCGGCTGGGACGCGATCACCGTGTCCAAGGACGAGGCGAACCATCTAGCGACCAACGGCCTGATCCTCGAGGAAGGCCGCATGATCGTCGATAGCGACAATAAGCGCGTGATCGAGGAACTGCGCAAAAAGCGCATGGATATTATCCCGCTGCCGTTCGACGGGCCGATCCGGGTCGGCGGCGGCATGCGTTGTGCGCATCATCCCTTGTTGCGCGAGAGCATCCTGGAGTAGACTCAACTCCTGTTGTGGAGAACGCCATGAGCGAGCCATTCAAGGTCTTCTGGCAGCCTGGTTGAACCAGCTGTCTGAGACTCAAAGAGTTTCTATCGGTCCGTGGGATCGAATTCATCTCGGTAAATGTGCTTGAAGGCGACGGAATGGCCCAGCTCCAGAAGCTCGGCCTGCGCACCGTCCCGGTCCTGTCGCGTGG
Organism: Enhydrobacter aerosaccus; assembly: GCA_903832005.1. Taxonomy (GTDB): domain Bacteria; phylum Pseudomonadota; class Alphaproteobacteria; order Reyranellales; family Reyranellaceae; genus Reyranella; species Reyranella aerosaccus_B. Next base: position 6,453 of record CAIKZO010000054.1, read on the forward strand.
CGACAAGTACATCTTCGGCCAGAACACCCAGCAGATCATCGACTTCATCGGCCTGAACGAGGATGGCGGCCCGGAACTCTCGGTCGACCAGCTCAACGGCAGGGTCGACAAGTTCATGAGCGCGGCGATCGAGCTGTTCCCGCTGATGCCGTACGACCGCCTCGGCACCCACGTGCCCGGCCGTCCGCGCAGCTACCGGACGCTGGGCTTCCACCTTTTCCGCGTGGTCGACGCCTTCCTCGGCACCAACGACGGCATCACCTTGCAGAAGGAAATGTTCGGCGAGGAGCCCGCTCCCGACGCCGACACCGCTTTCCTGGTCGCCTATGGCCAGAAGATCCAGCAGCGCTATCGCGACTGGTGGGCGAAGAACGACCACGCCGCCTCCAAGACGCTCGAGACCTACTACGGCCCACAGACCCTGCACGAGCTGCTGGAGCGCACGACCTGGCACTCCGGCCAGCACGTCCGTCAGTACATGATGCTGCTGGAGAAAGAGGGCGTTACGCATCACCGGCCGCTGGTCGATGCCGACTTCGCCAAGCTGCCGATGCCCAAGAACGTCTGGGACGGCTGATTCTTTAGGGCGAAACCTTCTGGTTCGAACCGCGTTGTCTGCGCAGAGATTCACTTCCCCGCCGCCCGGAGAACGAACATGCGCGCCAACGGCATTGCCCCCCGCACCCAACGCAGCACCAAGGATCTGGTGAAGGAAGTCACCGCGCTGAAGTCGCAGCTGCGCAAGCTGTCTGCTTCGATGGAAGCGGACGCCAAGGACGGCGTTAACGGCGCGATGTCGGCGATCGAGATCAAGAGCCGCGCCATGATCGACGAGGCGCTGGAAGCCGCCCAGACCTTTATCGACGAGCAGTCCGAGAACGCGCGCGATCTCGCCGACGCCGCGATCGGCAAGACGACCGAACTGCGCGATGCCGCGGCCGACACGTTGATCGAGACCGTGAAGGCCCGTCCGCTGGCGACCCTCGCCGCAGTGGTCGGTATCGGGTTCCTCGCGGGGTTCCTTTGTCGTCGGTAAGCCGGTGACTGCAAAGCCGGCTGGCGCGAGACCAGCCTCAGAAAGACCCAGGACAAAGTCCGAGGGGATCGGCTCGATGGTCGGCCCCCTGCTGCGCCTCGCCGCCGCGACCGCGGCCGGCCGTGCGTTGAAGAGCGCCGCCACTGAAGCATCCAACCGCGCGCTGCTGACGATGGGCGCAGGCGTGGCCGGCGCTGTCGGCATCGGCTTCTTCAGCGCTGCCGCCCTTACCCTGATGGAAAGAACGATGGACCCGGCCGCGGCGCTGGCCGCGATGGGCTGCTTCTACGGCCTGCTGGGCACCGGCTTCTACTTCGCCGCCACCCGCCGCCGACGCTGAGCCAGCGGCGGCCGCGCAGGCTTGTAAGCGCGCTTCACCGACGCCAACGGCGGCTTCACGATCCGGTCAGCCACCGGCCGATCATCCGACAACAGGACTTCCAGCCAGCGCAGCGACGGAATGTGCGCGGCGATCGTGCTGATCAGGATCAGCAGCGGCACCGCGACCACCGCGCCCACCGCTCCCCACATCCAGCCCAGGAAGGCGATCGTCACGAACACCGCGATGGTGTTCAGCGCGCAGCGGCGGCTGACGAAGGTCGGCGTTATGTACTGCGACTCGGCAAAATGGACGACGGTCAGGGCGACCGGCACCGCGACGATGCGGGTCCAGTCGTCGAACGTCAGCAGGCCGACGAACGCCACCATCGCGATCACCGCCGGCGGCCCGATGAAGGGAATGAACGAAGCAAGCCCCATGCAGACGCCCCACATGACGGCGTTGGGAAAACCCAGCACGGCCAGCACGATGGTCGCCGCGACCGCGACGCAGGCGTAAATCACCGCCAGCGAGAAGATGTAGTGGCCGACCCTCTCGTTGACGTCACGCAGCAGCCGGGCCAACCGCACGCGGGTGTCGAAGCTGAGCGGCACGCGCAGGATCTGGCGGCGCTGCGTGTTGCGATGCGCCAACAGCATGAAGGCCAGCACGGCCGTATAGCCGATCTGCAGCAGGATGAACGGTGTGGTCGTCGCAAGGTCGGTCAGCATCGAGCGCTCGCGCAGTACGACCTTCTCGGCAGGCTGCGCAACCTGCGTCGTCGTCGCCGACGCCGCCTGTTCCACCTTGTTGGACAGTTCTTGCACCAAGGCGAGCGATTTGCGCAGGCCCTCGAGCTTGCGCTCCAGCGTCTGGGTGAGGAACGGCGCCTCGGTCGCCCAGTTCGAGATCGAGGGAATGGCGATGGCCAGCAATCCGACCAGCAGCGTGGTGAGCAACAGCACGGAGACGAAGGCCGCCAAGGTCGGCGGCAGGTGTACGCGCTCGAAGGTGTTGGCGACCGGCACCAGCATCAGCGCCAACACGATCGCCGCCGCCGTCGGGATCAGGAAGTCGCGCGCCAGAAAGCCGACTGCGCCGACCGCGCAGATCGCGAGCACGATCAACGGACGCCGGATCGCGGAGACGCCGCGGACGTGAACGATCTGGACGTCCGGGTCTAGAAGGAATTCTGCCTGAGCGACCACTTGCACCTCGCAGCAACCCGAAACGCCGAGGCCGTATTCGACGTTCCGTGATCGAGGCGCCTCGCGCGAAAAACATTCTGTTTGACTCAAGGCGAAACAAGGGCGGCCACGCCGCGTTTTCCCCGCACGAGACCTGCGGAGAGGTGAGATCGTGCTGCGGATTGCCAAGCTTGCCGGAGGGATCGCCCTGTTCGTCGTGGCCGCGAGCGCTGCGTCGGCGCAGGTCCCCGGCGAGCAAGGCTTCTTCGGCAGCATCGACGGCCGCTGGATGTGGTTGGGCGGCGATCCGACATCGGCGCAAGGCAGCACCGCGCGCACCGGCAATGCCCCAGGCGGCCAGTTGATGCTGGGCTACAAGCTCTCCAACGACTGGGACGTGGCACTGGCCGGCGACGTGCAGGGGCTGATGACCGAACTGACCAAGCTGCGCAACGGCACCTTGTCGGTCGACACCAACCACCAGCATTTCGACCTCGAGGCCGGCTTCAGCGGCGACTGGTGGCGGGTGAACGCCGGCCTGCGCGGCATCCACTACGTCCAGGTCGCCAGCTACAACACCACCGCTTTCTCGGGCTACGACAATCGCGAGATGTACGGCATCGGCCCCAAGGTCGGCGTCGGCGCCCGCTGGGCGCTGTCGCAGACCTGGGCGCTGGTCGGCGGCGCCGACGCGGCGCTCCTCTACACCTCGTTCGCCGACAGCGGCCCCATGCTGAGCAACGGCAGCTATACCCAACTCGTGCCGCAACTCGACGGCGAGCTGGGCTTCAGCTGGCGCTCGACCGACGCGCCGCGCTTCGCCTTCACGGCAGGCGGCCGGGTCACGACCTCCTTCAACACCGTCATTACCGCCAGCGGATCTCAAGGCACCCTGCTCGAAGCGGGCCCCTTCGTGCGCATGGCCTACAATCTCTCCGGACCGACCCACCGGGCCCTCCTCTCTGATGCGGTCGCAACCGACGCGCAGGCCACGCCGAGCGCCGACAGCACCCTCGTCTTCTTCAACTTCGACAGCACCGATCTCACGCTGATGGGCGGCAACGTGGTCCGCCGCGCCGCTGACACCGCGCGCGCCGGGCGCACCGCCGCGCTGCGGATCGCAAGCCACGCCGACAAGATCGGCAGCGAAGATTACAACAAGGGGCTGGCGCAGCGGCGCGCCGACGCAATCCGGAACGAACTGTTCCGGGAGGGCCTGTCGCCCGACGAGATGAGGCGCGTCCAAATCCTCCTCTGAAATTCCTCTGTGTAAGCTGGCGCGTTTGCCGCTCGGCCTGCTCTGGCCCTAGGCTCGGTGCGACATGCCGACCCCAGGGCCAACCTACGCCAAGACCGTTCCCGTCATGGAGCGCCACCGCTTCGATGTGGACTCGCTCGAGCGTTATCTGCGCGGCCATCTCGCAGGCTATAGCGGTGGCCTCGAGGTGCAGCAGTTCGACTCGGGCCATTCCAATCCGACGTTCTTCCTGTCGGCCGAGATGAGCGATGGCCGGCGGCGCGACTTCGTGTTGCGCAAGAAGCCGCCGGGCAAGCTCGTCGCCTCCGCCCACCAGGTCGATCGCGAGTTCCGCGTGATCTCGGCCCTGGCCAAGACCGACGTGCCGGTGGCGCCCGCGCATCTTCTGTGCGCCGACGAGTCGGTGATCGGCCAGATGTTCTACCTGATGGACTGCGTCGAGGGCCGCATCCTGGTCGACCCGTCGATGCCCGCGCAGACGACGGCCGAACGCACGGCGATCTTCGATTCCATGAATGACGTGCTGGCGCGCCTGCACAAGGTCGACCCGGTGAAGGTCGGCCTCGGCGACTACGGCCGCAGCGGCCAGTACATCGCCCGCCAGGTCGCGCGCTGGAGCAAGCAGTACGCCGAGCTCAAGACCGAGGACATCCCGGCGATGGACCGGCTGATCGCCTGGCTGCCCGAGAACATCCCGCCCGAGGATCCGACGACGATCGTCCATGGCGACTATCGGCTGGGCAACCTGATCGTGCATCCGACCGAGCCGAGGGTGGTCGCCGTGCTCGACTGGGAAGTCTCGACCCTCGGCCATCCCTTGTGCGACCTCGCGTACAACTGCATTGGCTATTACCTCGCCGACCCGCCGCACGGCTTCGCCACCGTCGACTTTGCCAAGCTCGGCCTGCCGACACGCGAGGAGACCGTGGCCGCCTATTGCCAGCGCATGGGCCGGGGCGGCATCGAGCACTGGAACTACTACGTCGCCTTCTCGCTGTTCCGCCTCGCCGCCATCGCCCAGGGCGTCTATCGCCGCGGCCTGGCCGGCAATTCGACCAACCCCGAATCGGTCAAGATGAGCCGGGCGCCGCGCCAGCGCGCCGAAATCGCCTGGAGTCTCGTTGGGTAAAAAATAAGAAATCGTTCTGGGAGGAAAACAACAATGACAAGAAAGATCACGCGTCGCTCGGCGCTTGCCATCACCGGCGGCGCCCTCACGGGTGGCACACTGGCGTTTCCCGTCGTCGGCCGCGCCGACACCGGCCTGCCCGACAAGCCGCTCAAGATCCTGGTCGGCTTTCCCGCCGGCGGCGGCACCGATGTGATGGCGAGGGTCATCGGCGAGGCGGTCAAGAATCGCACCGGCCGCAACATCATCATCGACAACAAGGGCGGCGCCTCGGGCACGATCGCGGGCGAGGCGCTGAAGAACAGCCCGCCCGACGGCACGACCATCTGCTACATGCCGAGCGCCACGGTGGTGCAGAAGCTCACCATGGCCTCGATCCCGTTCGATCCGCAGGCCGACCTGGCGCCGATCACGCTCGCGGGCACGGTGCAGACAGCCTTCTGCGTCTCGCCCACCATCGGTGTCAATTCGCTGAAGGACTACATCGAATGGCTGAAGAAGAATCCCACCCGGGCGAGCTTCGGCACGACGGCGATGGGCTCCTTCACGCACTTCTTCGGCGTGATGGCCGGCCAGGCGATCGGCATCCCGCTGGAGCCGGTGCCCTACCGTGGCGCGGCGCCTCTGGTGGCCGATCTGCAAGGCGGTCACATCGCGGCGGGCTGCGGCGGCCTCACCGATTTCCTCGAACATCACCGCGCCGGCAAGCTGAAGCTGATCTTCACCTCGGGCGAGCAGCGCGCCTCCTCTTCGCCCGACGTGCCGACCGGCGTGGAGCTGGGCTATCCCTCGCTCAACATCCTGGGCTGGTACGTCTTCTTCGCGCCGCCCAAGACGTCACCCAACCTGATCGAGGCCTGGGGCACCGAGCTGCGCGCGGTCCTGAAGCAGCCCGAGATCGAGAAGAAGATGACCGAGTTCGGCCTCGACGTGCAAACCTCGACTCCGGCGGAGTTCACCCAGCGCATGGACGCCGACTTCAAGCGCTGGAAAGAAATCCTCGATAGCATCGGGTACAAACCGACGTAGCAAGCGCAGGGCCTACCAGACGTATCGAACGCCGGCGTTGAAGATGTGGTTGGTGTTGCCGCCGGCGAGGTCGCCGTCGTAGCGGAAGTAGATGCTGGTGCGATCGGCGATGGCGGAGCTGGCGCCGAGACCCAGCACCACGCCGTCGCGCGGCGCGATCGCGCCCTGGGTGGTAAAGCCCAGGGCCGGCGCGCCAGCGAACACCGCAGTGACCGGCCGACTCAAGTCCGCAAGCTCATGGCTCCAGCCGAGATGGAAAGTCATGCTGAGCTTCTCGCGCCACGGAGCATCGAGACCCGCTCCGATCTGTGCGCCCACCACGGTGCGCAGCGAGTTGGTCGTCTGCTGGGCCACCGTCAGGTCGAGCGAATCGGCGCCAGTCTCGGTGAAGCCATTCTGTGTCGAGGTCGAAGCCTGCAGCCGCGCGAAAGGCGTCACGAAGCCGTCGAAGCGCGGGGCCACCACGATCTTGTAGCCGGTCTCGAGCTGGCTGAAGAAAGTATTGGCCGTGGTGTTGCCCAGTGCCGTGCGCGGCGCCAGGCCGGGAATCGCGAGCGGACGGTTCATGCGGTTGTCCGAGCGGCCATAGCCTGCCAGCCCATCGACGTAGAGCGCGCCTTCATTGTAGGCACCGTAGAGCGCGAACTGCACGGTGTTGGAGTTGCCGGTGCCGGGCACGCCGCTGGTGGTGAGGGTGGCGGCGTTCAAGCCCGCGGCGATGCCGGCGCGAAAGAACGATGCGAACTTGCGGTCGATGCCAGCGATGAAGCCGCCGAGATTATAGGTGAGGCCGTTGGCATTGTTGCTGCCGGCGACGGTGCCGAAGCCGCCCATCGCGCCACCCCAGGCGCCCCACGACGGCTCGCCATCGCAGGCGATGTCGCAGGCATCGGTGGGTTCGGCACGTAGCGCGACGTAAGTGCTGCCGGGCAGGCCGGCGCTGTTGCCGCCGCCAACAGAACCACTGCCGGCATGGCCCTGGAAGCTATCCATGAAGAGCTGACTGCCCTGGATGGCGACCGAACCGAAGCCGGAGTAACTCTGCCCGCCGATCAGGTTGAGCATCGCCGGGCCCTGCTGCGTGTTGAGGGCATAGAGCGCATTGAGCACGGCGCCGAAATCACCGCTCGCCGTAGGCGCGGCGAGATCGAGCACGGTGGCGACAGCGACCTGGTTGGGAGTCTGCGCGCCATTCACGAAGGCATTCTGCGAGGCCACGAGATTCAGCAACACGTTGTTGGCGTCGTAGCTCAAGGTCGGCTTCAGGAAGGCGAAGTTCGAGGTGACGCTCGCATATGTGCCGGTGACGCCGCCGCTGGCGGTGAGGATCGTGTAGTTGGTGTTACGCTGGTAGGTGCCGGCATCGGCGAGCACCTGCACGGCAGCGGCGTTGCTGATCACCGCGTTGCCGGTGACGTTGATCTTGTCGCTGAGACCGCCCGGCGTCACCTCGACCTGATAGGTCGACCCCGCGGCCTGCGTGTAGGTGCCGACGACGTTGGTCGTGCCGATGTCCGGCCGGATCGTGCCGTTCACCGTCAAGTTGCCCGTGATCGTGCCCGAGCCGCCGATACTGCCGCCGGCATCGACAGTGAGCGCTGTGTTGAGGCTGCCGTTCACCATCAGCTTGCCCGCCGCCACCTCGGTCGTGCCAATCGTGCTGATGCCACTCAGCGTGAGCGTGCCGCTGCCCTGCTTGATCAGCCCGCCCGTACCCGTGAAGCCACCGGCGTAAGTCGTGTTGCTCGAGTCGCCCGCCGTCAGCGTACCAGTGCCTAGCGCAACGGTGCCGCCGGTGCCCGAGAACGCGCCGATCGTCTGCGCATGGCCATTGAGATTGAAACTACCGCCGTTAACCGCCAGGGCGCTGCCGGAAGCCAGCGAGCCGCCGGTGCCGAGCAGCAGGGTTCCGGCCGAAACAGTGGTGCCGCCGCTGTAGCTGTTGGCGCCGCTGAGCGTAAGCGTGCCGGTACCGCTCTTCACCAGCGAACCGCCGGTGCCCGAGAGGATGCCGCTCACCGTCGTCGAGCTGTTGTCGGACAGCGTCAGCCGATTGGCGCCCAGCAGGTAGCTGCCGGCGCCCGCGATCGAGCCGACCGAGATCGCCGTCGTCATGGCGGAGAAATCCACCGTGCCGCCGGTGTTCGTGACCAGGGTCGCCGTTCCGCCCGAAGCTGTTTCCTTGAAGGTCGTCGTGCCGCCGTTCTTGGTCGTGATCGTGGCACTGCCGGCGCTCGAGGTGCCGCCGAAGGTCGTGCTGCCGCCGTCGGTGTTGATCGTGGCCGACCCGGCGGTGCTGTTGTCGTTGAAGACGATCGCGCCCGAGACGTTGGTGATCGTGGCGCTGCCGGCGGTGGCGTCATTGTTGAAGCTCGTGATCGACAAAGCGGCGTTGTTGGTGATGGTCGACGAGCCCGCCGTGGAACCGAGGCTGAAGCGCAGGTTCGAGGCACCGTTGTTGACCAGCGTGGCGGTGCCGGCGCTGGTGAAGTCGTCGAAGGTGGTGGTGCCGCCGCCCGAGGTGGTCAGCGTGATCGAGCCGAAGGTGGTGTTGTTGAAGAAGTGGCTCGTGCCGCCGGTGGTCGTGATCCCGGTGATGCCGCTCACATCGCCGCGGACGACGTCGAAGAGGGCGTTGTTGGTCACGCTGCCCACGATCGTCGCGGTCGTACCGGCGATGCCGATCGCCAGCTTGCCGGCATCGATCGTCGTGCCGCCGTTGTAGCTGTTGGTGCCCAACAGCAGCATCGAGCCGGAACCCTGCTTGACCGCCATCGCCAACCTGCAGCGTGCCGCCGCTGATCGTCGTCGTGCCCGAATAGCTGTTGGTGGCCGACAGAATTGTCGCGCCGAGCCCGCTCTTGACCAGGCTGTAGCTGCCGGCATCTCCGCCGGTGCCGCCCGAGCCG
>CAIKZO010000055.1 GCA_903832005.1 Enhydrobacter aerosaccus
CCCGACGGCGGGGACGCTGGATTCCTCGTTCTTCAGCACCCGAACGATGGCGAACGTCCAGGCGATGTCGTCGCTGTTCCACATATTGTCGCGCCAGAACTGCACGATCATCCCGCCGTAGCTCAGCGCTTGGTCCGCACGGTCGGCGTGGCAATCATCGCATCGACATCGAGCGAGAGATAGCTCGCGAATATGTTCATCTCCCACCGTTCCGACCATTGATGGTGGAACGACGCCACGATGCTCCAGCCTTTCGTCGGCGGACTGTTGGGCAGGATCGACGTGAGCGCCGCGAGATCGACCTTGGTGCCGAGAAAGTACGACGCATCGACCGCATAGACAGCCTGGGCGCTGACATAGTCCTTCGCATCGATGAAGGCCGTGGGCACCGTCGCACCCGCGGTCAGCGCCCAGCCGGTGCGCGCCGTCTCCGTCGACGGCTGGGAAGCAAGGACAGGATTGGTCTGGTTGTCCGCCCGACGCAGCAGACCCGCAAGCTGGTAAGCCTGGCCATCCGATGGCGTATAGAGCAGACGCGTGGTCAGGATCGGGGAGCTGAAGTCGATCGACCGCAAACCCTCGGTGTCTTGCCTCGATGTCGGCAAGCCGGACTCGAGCGCGACGGCGAGCTTCAGGTCGTGCGTCAGGGAATGTTCGTAAGAGATGAGGCCCGCGGTACGGCTCGTGGTCGCCGCGAGGAACAGGAAGTCCTCCGCCCAGAAATCCATCAGCGACGACGTGTAACCGACCGTCGCACCGGCGAGTGATGCCTTCAGCTCCGTGATTGACACAGTTCCAGCGTCGGTGCCGTCATTGCTCGCCTTCAACCACTGCACGGACAACCCGGTGTCGAACAGGCCGAGCGCGGTCTGGCGACGGGCATCGAACGACGCCGTGGCCTTGCCCGTATAGATGTCAGGCTGCGTCGCTGGGCTGCTATTGCCCGAGAGCGCTGCTGGAATGCCGCTCGCCGACGTCGACAGGTCGTTCTGATAGATGCCCTGCAGTGCGCCGCTGACTTTGGCGCAAAAGCCGGCGAGCCCAAAGCGGATGCCGGTGTCGGCGTCGAACGCGGCACATTCGGCGGGTCCGGCCGCTTCCTTCGGCGTCTGGGCCGCGGCGCCTGAGCAGATGCCGACGACCAACAGCGCACAAACGAGGCCCTTCACCATCATCCGCGGGCCGCTGCGCAAAGCTCGGACAGTGCTGCTTCCATTTCCGAGAATGCACCCGCCCAATCGCGGTGCGCCGGTTGGCGGAACAACCGCACCGTCGGATACCATGGACTATCGGAACGATCCAAAAGCCAGCGCCAGTCCGACACATGCTTCAAGACCACCCATGTTGGGCGCCCCAGGGCTCCCGCCAGGTGCGCAATCGCCGTATCGGCCGTGATCACAAGGTCGAGGTTGGCAACGATCGCGGCGGTGTCGACGAAACCGTCGGGGCCCTTGTCGTATGCCTCACCCAGGGTCTCGACCTTCATGCCCGCGGGCATCCTGTCGAGTTGTTCGACACCGTCGTTCTTCTGGAGGCTGATCAGCCGGACGTTCGGTATTTTCGAGAGCGCCTCGAACCTGTTGAGGGGAAACGATCTTGCCATGTCCGCGCTCGTATCGCTCCGCACGCCGGTCTGCCAGGCAATACCGACCTTGAAGCCATGGTCGCCCAGTCGCTCTTTCCAGAACCTTGCCCTGTCCGGGTCGGTTGAAAGATAGGGCGCTTCGGCTGGAATGCTTTGCTCGACCGTGCCGAACGCGAGCGGAAGGCTGAGAAGGGCGCTGTGATAGTCGAACTGCGCCGGGCGAGCATCGCCGCCGATGACGGTCACGGTAGGCGACAACGTCCTCAGCAACCGCACCAGCGCATCCTGGACGGATAAGACGACGGTGGCTCCGCGCGCCTCGGCGAGCCTGGCATATCTGCAAAACTGCAGCGTGTCGCCGAGGCCCTGCTCCCAGTGCACGAAAAGCGTTTTGCCGAAGAGGTCTTCAGCGCCGGTCCACACCGGTTCCGCAAACGATCGTGTCGCCGGACTGTTCTTCGTCTTCTTGCGCCACTCGTAGAGTTGCCAGCCGCGCTCGAAATCGCCCGACAGCAACGCAGCACAAGACTTGTTGAAGTAGGCTTCGGCATTGTCCGGCTTCAAGGCGATCGCCCTGTCGCAACTCACGGCGGCATCGGCAAGACGGCCCAAGTCCGCGAACGCGATGCCCCGATTGCAGTGGGCATCCGCGAAGTCCGGCCTCAAGGCGAGCACCTTGTCGTAGCTTTCCAGCGCCTCGCTCGGACGCTGCAGGTTGTATAGGGCGTTGCCGCGATTGTTGTGCGCGTTCGCAAAATCCGGCTTCAGCGAGATTGCTTTATCGCAGCTTGCCAGAGCCTCGGCGTGACGCTTCAACTCGTTCAGCACAATGCCGCGATTGCTGTAGGCGTCCGCGAAGTCCGACTTCAGCGCGATTGCTTCGTCCCAACTCTGCAGCGCCTCGACGCGACGCTTCAGGCCCTTCAGGGCGAGGCCTCGGTTGTTGTGGGCTTCCGCGCTGGCGGGATTGAGGGTGACCGCCCGGTCGCAACTGGCCAGCGCCTCGGCGAAGCGCTCCAGCGCCATTAAGGGGACGCTGCGATTGACGTAGGCCGCGTCATAGGCCGGATCGAGCGCGATCGCTTTATCGTAGCTCGCGAGGGCATCGGCGGGACGTCCAAGGCCGTCGAGCGCGATGCCGAGATTGCAGTGCGCATCCGCACTATCCGGTTTCACGGCGAGCGCCTTGCCGATCAGTTCGCTTGCTTGCGCTGGCCGGCCCGCTTGAAGGGCGATAATCCCCAGCAGGTGGAGGGCCTCGAAATGCCTTGGCCATCGCTGCAGGAGTTGCCCGCAGATCCGTTCCGCCTCTGCCGGGTTTCCCTGCCGATAGAACTCCACGCCGCGTTCGAACGTAACCTGCGGCGGGTTGGAGCGGCCTATGCCGATGAACTCAAGTAGGCGCAACAGTCGCGATCGAATGCAACGCGCCCGTTAGCGGTGAGGACGCGGGGCGACGTGCGACGGCGCCTCCGTGGGCATCATATTAGGCGAACTCGAACCGGTGGCTGAAGGCGCACCTACGACATGTGACGGCGTGTCGATGTGTGCCGGATCGTACGTATTGCTCTTGTCTATGGGCCTATCCGTGGACGACTGACCGCTGCCTTGCGCCAGTAAGACGGCGTGCGAAGACGAGGGTGCATTCGACGATTCTGGCGAGACTGACGGCTTGGCGGCAACGTTCGACGCAAACAGGGCCGAAATGGCCATCATGAATCCGGCCCAAAGCTTGCTGACGCCCTTCATGACAATCCTTCGACCATAAAATGGGATGGAAATGGTGCCCAGGGGCGGAGTCGAACCACCGACACGGGGATTTTCAGTCCCCATTCACTTGATATAAATCAATGCATTACGCGTGATCGCCACAAATCCGCCACAAGCTCAAACCTAATCCGTAATATTAATCCAACCCATCTTCCAAAACATGCCCATAAACACTAAGAGTAAAGCCAG
>CAIKZO010000056.1 GCA_903832005.1 Enhydrobacter aerosaccus
GCACCTCATCGAGGGCGATCTCGCTAACGCCCGCTACTGGTTCGCGGAAGCCGGCCGGCCGGTGCGGAAGCCGGCCCAGATCGGCGACCTCTGGGAAGAAATCGCTACCGAAATCCTCGGATGATAAAATCTATGCGTGTCACCCTTGTGTTTATTTGTGCGGCCCTGTTCTCGCAGGAAAAAGATGTCCTCATCCTCGGGCACGGCTCCGCTCGCTACTCCGTCGACATGAAATGGGCCAAGGCCGATCCGGCGGTCGCCCCGGTGGTCAATTCGCACGCGCTGGCTGAGGACAAGGCTGGCCGCATCTACCTGGTGACCGATCACCCGAAGAACGACTTCATCGTCTTCGAGAAAGATGGCCGCTACGTCCGTTCGATCAGTGCCGGCCTCGGCGGCGGGCACGGCCTCGCAATTTTTGAACAAGACGGCGTGGAGTATCTCGTGCACGTCGACTCCGGCTGGCACATGGCGGCTGAAGGCTGGAACCCATCCGCTGTTGAAGGGCGCATTACTCTACTGACTACCGACGGGAAGGTCGTGCGCAAGTTTCCGACGCCGAAGGAGCTCGGGTTGAGCGATGGCAAGTTCATGCCATGCGCGGTCGCGCGGACTCCCGCCGGCACGTTGCTCGTCGCCGATGGTTACGGCTCGAATTTCATCTACGAGTTCACACTCGAAGGAAAATTGCTTAAGAAATGGGGCGGGCCGACGAAGGATGCCGCCAATCTCAGCAACGCCCACGGCATCTCGATCGACGCCTCCGACCCGCGCGGCCCGCTCGTCTGGGTTCCTTCGCGCAGCCAGAACCAGCTCAAGGCGTTCACCTTGGACGGTAAGTATGTCGACACCATTGACCTGCCAGGCGCCTTCGCGGGTCAGCTGTGCTTCCGTGGCGATAAGATTTATACCGCCGTCTGCTGGAGCAAGGATGCCAAGGGCAAGCGCCTCGCGCAGTCGGGCTTCCTGCTCGTGCTGGATCGCGTCACCAAGAAGGTCCTCAGCGCACCGGGTGGTAGCGAGCCCAAGTATATCGACGGTAAGCTCCAGCCACTCAGCCAGGCGCAGTCCGTCTTCAGGCATGGGCACGACCTCTACGTCGACTCCGCCGGCGATATCTACCTCGGCGAATGGAACGCTGAGCGACGTTACCCGTCGAAGCTGACGCTGGTCAAATAGCCCTTCGCTTGACCGACCTAAGGGCGTACCCCATTCCTTGTGCCATGACCATGAGCGTCCGTCTCATCTTCGCTTCAGTCTTTCTGGCCGCATCGTCTTTCGCGCAGGACAAGTCTATCACGAAGCCCGGGGCGGTTATCCTGGACGAAGACTACTCGAAGCCCGAAGCCGCCGGACGATGGCTTACGGCCGGCGGCCACTGGTCGCTTAGGGACGGAGTGCTCATGGGGACTGTCGCCAGCCGTAAGTCGCCACATCTCGTCTACTCCCGTCGCTACCATGACATCCAGTTGACGGCCCGTTTCCAGCTCGTCGACAACATCGGCCTGATCGTCCGTTTCGAGGGTTGGCACGGCGCTCAGTCGATGGGCGTGATCGTCTCTCGCGACGCCATCCTCGTGCAGAAGCTGCAGGCGCGCGACGACACGCACGTCGAGAAGAACAAGCTGGCCGACCTCGGTCGGGTCACCCAGAAGATCGACGTCGGCCGCTGGTATAACCTGACGCTGAGCATTATCGGCGACGAGCTGAAGGCGTCCGTCGAGAACGGCGGTACCATTATCGTGAAGAACCCCGCCTTCGACGTCGACCACTCCGAGATCAGCATCGTCTACAGCGGGGGCGTCGGCTACCTGAGCAAGCTCAAGGCCGTCGTGCCGGGCCCGGGAGCCTCAGCTGATCAGCAGTAGGCGCGGTGAGCCGGCGTGGTTTTCCGGGGCGCGGTGGATGCAGGGCGGTACAGGGCTTCCGGGCCAGCGGGTCGCGATGCGCCAGAGCGTGAAGGTGCCGAAGGGGTAGGGCGCCGCGCCGGGCTTGGGCGCGTAGTGCGAGTCATAACTGTGCTCGTGCAGGAACTCCGCGAAGCCGGCGTCGTCCGCGCCGCCGTATTCCTTCAGAAGTGCCGCACGAATCTCGGGAATCGAAACCTTGAGCAAGGCGTCCTCGTTACGGAGGCCTTCGCTGCAGGCGCCGTGGTAGGTGCAGAGCCAAGTGTCGACCTCGACGGGCGCGCTATCGACGTGAAACGCAGTAACATCGGTCGGCTCGGTGCCGGCGGCGGTGCCGCGCACGCAGTCGTAGACGCAGTTAAGTGATGGTGCGAGGTCGTGGTCCCGTAAAAGCTGTTGA
>CAIKZO010000057.1 GCA_903832005.1 Enhydrobacter aerosaccus
GAACTCTCGGCGGGCGATCCGGCCTCGGGGAATATGCTGATCCAGGGGGATAATCTGGATGCGCTGAAGGCGTTGCTGCCATTTTACGCGGGGCGGGTGAAGTGCATTTACATCGATCCGCCGTACAATACGCGCTCGGCATTCGAGCATTACGACGATAATTTGGAGCATACGCAGTGGCTGTCGATGATGTGGCCTCGGTTGGAGTTGCTGCGGGAGTTGTTGGCGGAGGATGGTTCGATTTGGGTTTCCATCGACGACAATGAGGGGCATTATTTGAAGGTGGTGATGGATGAGATTTTTGGGCGTCGGAATTTCGTGGCAAATATAGTATGGCAGAAAAGAACCTCTCGGGAGAATAGAGCAGCGATTGGGTCTGCCCACGATCATATTATGCTTTACGCCATGGCAGGTGATCTTCGCTGGAAGGAAGCAAGAAACCTACTCCCCGATTCGGAAACGGGCTACGCTAACCCAGATGCCGATCCTCGCGGACGATGGCACACTGACCTTCGCCAACGCCTACGACATCGAGACCGGCGGTAAATACCTGTGGTGGTCCGGGATGGCGACGCTGGCATGAGGCAACGCGCGAGACCGAACGAGCCGAATGGCTGGCATCGAAGACATCTCCATTGTGCTGCTCAGAGGTTTCGGATCGGTCGGTCAGCCAAATGCGCTGATCGACGGCCGCCTACCCGGAAGTGAAAGCCCGCCGGCATCCGCCCTGGCTCGGGCGATCCGGCTGGCCCCCCCGATGGCCGAACGTATCGTAAGCTACAGATATTGCTGCACCGTGTACGAGGACGCAGGATTTGAAGAGCGAAGCGTAGCCTTTGCCGTCGCCAGTCAGGTCTCGAAAGCAGGAGCCGCTTGTCCGGCCACGACATGCGAATCCTGGGGCCGTGGGAGCCGGGGTCCGTGGCTACCGAGGATATATACGCTGAAAATTCCGGCGAGGCGTATCGCCCATCTATCCACCAGAATTTCGAACAGGTGAGCCCCAGCGACAACCGCGGCCATGGTCACAATGGCTGTGACGCCGACGGCCCACAGGTAGTCGATACCGTTGCGGACCTTGAGCAAATACATCGTGCCAAACGACAGCGAGCATATGATCGGCCAATGGAGCAGGTATAGCGAGAACGAGATTTTACCAAGATATGCAAACGGACGACACGAGAGCCCGCGCGCAATCGCATTACTGCCCAGGACGCCGCCAACCAGAAGAAACGCGCCGAGAGCGTTGAAGACCTCGCGTTCTTTTCCGGCGAGGTCCGGCAATGGTACGGGAAGGGTAGGCATAGGAATCCGAGCCCAATCAAACCATGGCGAGAAATCGTATGCACCCCCGATCATGCCCGCAACGATCATGACGACTGGCAAGGCGGGGATTCCGAGCCATTCTCGTTTGATGTAGTGTAGGAGGCTGCCAGCGAAGACCGTCAGTAAATGGACCTGCACGAACGATGCACGAAAGACGAGCATCGACAGAACGGCGAACAGGATCGCAGCCGCCACTGGCCGCCTGCTTCCAAACAATGCGTAGGTGGCAAACATCAAGAACGACCCGATCAACTCGAGCATGATGGTCCAGAGCGGCGCGTTTAACGGCGCCGTGCCGGCGAAGGGCAGGGACAGGAACTCCCACATGACTTCGAGCACCCCAACCGGAGATTTATAGGCATCCATCGGCCAACCGGCCGATCCGATGTCCGGGGCCAACTGGGTGCACATCAGCCCGGCCTTCAGAAGGGCGTAGGCGAAGATCATTGAGACCAGGGCCGGAATAACCAGCCGGGGATACCGCTTGGCGGCCCCGGACCGGAGCAAATCAGGGTCGTTCGTATCGAAATATTTTTTGGTCAGAACATAGCCGCTCATCGCGAAAAAGATCGAAACCGGGAAGCTTCCGTTGAAAAACACCAGGAAGACCGGCAGGCGCAGGACGCTTTCGAAGTCGTAGAACTGTGGGATACCCGCGCCGCCTTTGGTAAGCCATTGCCCGGTGCTGGGCAGGAACGAGAACATAAAGTGCGACAGGAGCACACCCAGGCACGCCAAACCGCGAAGCCCTTCGAGGGATCGATCCTTTGTTCCTGCCAAGGAAGCGGCAGCACTATAGGGGTTCATACGCGATCTCACCGTATCTTCATCGGGGTCGTAGCCGTCCTCCCGCATATGCCGCGCGATGTCCGCCTCGGTCGTCGCGTCGATCCGCGCGAGATCGGCGGCCGGCGTCATGGCCATGATCTCCGCCAGTGTCATGCCCGATTTTGCCAGAATCGCAGGTTCTTTCCGCTCGCTTTCCACGCACTGATAATCCACAGGACGCTGCCCCGGATCGTGAAGACCACGACGAAGACGCGCCCATCTATTTCTCCGATGGCTCGGATCCGTTCCTCGCCGTAGTCCCGTCGCTTGTCGGCGACCAGGACGACCCGGCCGGCGAACACCCGAGCGGCGTAGTCGAAGCCGAACCCGCGCTCGCGGAGGTTTCGGCCGCTTTTCGGTGGGTCCCAATCGAAGCTCTCCCCGACTGCATAGCCTATTCGGATATCCGCTACAAGCGTAGAATAGCCGGGAGGCCGAGGTGCTCGGCCCCTCAAAACACCCACCCCTTGGTCCGGTCCTTCTCCTGCGCCGGGGTCAGCGCAGCGGGCCCGTCCGCCACGCCTTTCGGATGCCCGGGCAGAGCGGCCGGATCGTCCCAGCAATCCACCCGCCCCAGGCTGCGGGTGCAGAACACAGGCGGTTCGGGGGGAGGCTCCTCCGGCTTGCAGTAGCTCTTGCCCTTGTCCCAGTGAACAACCGAACAATCGCGGCCGGTGACGACCGACACCACGGCATCGACAGGCGTGCGGCCCAGGACCGCGATGCTGCCGATTCCCACGCCCACGCCGCCGGCGACCCACTGATCGGGGGTCGCGCCGCAGCCGCCAAGGAGCAAAAGCCCGAGATAGATGTGTTTCATGCCGGCAGTGTGACAGCAAAAGATGAACAAATGGTTTACGCCGTTTGCCCATATTCGCCGCCGCCGCTATGGTCCGCCCGCCCAGAACCGGATGAGAGTGCGCGTTGGTCGATATCTTCGACGAGGTTGATGAAGAGCTGCGGGCCGAAAAGACCCAGCAACTGCTGAAACGCTACAGCGGCGTGATCGGCGGCGTGGCGTTCGCCATCGTCGGCGTCGCCGCTGGCTGGCAAGGCTGGCAGTGGTGGCAGGCTCGGCAGGATGCGGCGGCCGCCTCGGCCTTCGTCGCCGCGATGTCGTCCGCCGAAACGGCCGCGACGCTGGACCCGACCGCCCGAGGCGCACTTGGCGGGGCCTTCGATGCCCTCGCTGCCGGTGCGCCGGAGGGCTACAAAACCCTGTCCCGTCTCCGCGCAGCGGCTTTGAAGGCCGATGCCGGCGATCTCGCGGGGGCTGCCGCGCTCTGGGACCAAGTCGCCGCTGACGGCGCCGCCGATCCGCTGCTACGCGACCTCGCGACCTTGCTGTGGGCACAGCGCCAAATCGATCAAGGCGACCCGGCCCGTCTGGAAGCCCGCCTGAAACCGTTAACCGACCCCGATAACGCTTGGCGCGCCTTCGCGAAGGAACAGTTGGCCCTACTCGCGCTGCGGCAGGGCCATACGGATGAGGCGCAGGCCAGTTTTCGTGTATTAGCGCGGGACGTCACCGCCCCTACGGGCGTACGCAACCGAGCCACGGCTCTGCTGAGCCGGCTTGGCGCGTGAGTGCGGAACGGGATATGGCGTCGCTCGACCCTTTGAAGGAATCATCCCATGTCGCGTAACGCGGGGCCTGCCTCCGACCGACC
>CAIKZO010000058.1 GCA_903832005.1 Enhydrobacter aerosaccus
CGGTCAGCCCACGGGCTGGCCAAAGCGGCCGGACTGTGACTCACGGACTGGTATCGCTGCAGGGGGCAGGCCAATGGGAATTCCCAGACTGCGCCCTGCACAGATAGCACTTATGCATATGTGCGCGTGAGGTTCGTGGTACAGCCTACGGCAACAAGTGTCTTGCAAGGCTTTGTTTTCCAGCGTTTCGCCGCTGTCGATAGGCAATCCCACCCTGTCCGCCGACCTAGGCGACCTCAGTGCAAATCTCAATTGTTGTACTGAGCCGTATTCAGGCCACTCCGATCGACTCAGTGCAAAAGAGTGATTCAACACTGAGTAACCAATGGTATCTCTGTGTTTGGCTTCCTAGCGATACAGCCAGTACGTGGACTCTCTTAGCTTCTGACCGCTCTCAATAATTCCTTAGCATCGTCAATTGCTGTCGCTATGAGTGGCCTGAAGCTATCTCTGATAATCAAAGTGCTGTTAGTCGCTCGAACGAAATCCGGATTTAGCTTTTCAATTGCAAGGAGCGCGTCGGCCACGTGATCTTGGTAGGAAATCAGAGCACCGATAATGGCGGTACGCTTTGATTTAGCCGCTGCAGCGATGTCGAAGATGTCACGCGGCTTGATGTGCTTACCTCGGTAGAAGACTTTCTTCGTGATGATTTCGGCGACAGATTCGACGTGGACTTCACGCCCCTCGACCACCATTTTTATGGTTGGTTGCTTGGTCAAGGCCGGGCTTGCAATGAAGTCGATTTCGCCAATGTCTTCAAATGCTAACTTGAGAAAGCGTGAACCGTCTCCTTGGTAATCAGAAGGCATGATCTCGAATTCAAAGTCGTGAAGCTTTGGATCGAGATAGGAAAGCAGTTGGGGGTCCGGCAGGAAGATATCGATATCGTCGCTTTGACGATGGTCAATTTGCAACATCATGGCGGTGCCACCGCCAAATGACCACTGATCGATAATCTTATGATCAGAATTGACTTGGTCTATGAGAGAGCAGGCTATCCGGAATAGACGTGCCCAATCCGAGCCAGGCTCAGTCACGCGGCGAGCGGGTACACTTCGCCAGAATATTCACCGAACTTCTTGGCCGCTGCGACCAGTACGGGTTCGCTCACGTGATACGTAACAGCAAAGACTTTCTGAAGATCTGGCGTGACTTCACCAAAAAATGCCGACATCTGACCAGGGGCGCTCTTTGCTTCTTCTGGATGGGTCAGAAGGTAAGCAAGCGTCTTCGCGTCTAGCTTTGGGCTATACGGCGCATTCACAGTGGTCAGGATACTTGCAATAGGCGACATGGCTCTTGCCTCAATCGCGCAAAGATACGCGGCAATATAACGTCTCACAACGGATAAAGTGGCACTCCCCCATGTCCTATGGGGCGTACATAGATAGGCCAAATCGCCTGAATGAGGGTCTTAAGCGAAATCTAAAGTCCCAAATTCACGCGCTAGCGCAACGATCAGTTCTTATATTGTTCTGCCGTGCCTGCAATACAAGTCCTACCACCCTAGGACGGCACCCGCTGAATCAGCGAGATCTCATCGAAAATACCGCACGACACCAACTAAGCGCCTTGCCCATCCACTCTACACTCTTAGGCAAGCCCCCTTGCAGTGCTGTTCAGACCTCTTTCCCTGCCAACTCAGTGCAAATTCCAAATTTTCTACTGACTGGCGTTTAGCTTACTCGGCAGATTTCGACCAAACGCCCTGAGTTAGGACAACGGGGCTTGAACTTCGCGAGTACCTGCCAGCGACGTGGAAGCCGCCCACGTTCTACGACTACCCAACCCCGCCAGAAGACCACTCTCATTTTGGACGAGCATTGCCGAACAAAGAAGTTCCGGCGAGTCCGCGCTGTCCGACACGCGGCCGAAACGGCTTCCCCATAATCCGAGCCAAGAGTGTTTGGTTGCTGACTTGCTCAGCACCCGGGATCACCAACTGGCTACCCTCTCTTGCGTATTTGATCCTTGGCGGGGCGCGCGGCTTTTCGGTGCCTGGGATTACGAACTGTTGGCCGGCTAAGGTACGCTCGACATTGAAACGCTGTCCAACCATCGTCCCCTCCCACGCATGTTGCCAATTCTGTAGCCAACCATTTCCCGATTGCTCGAACAATCGCAGGACCTTCAACACCGGTGGATAGCCACGCCCAATGCTCAAAGTCGTCACACGATAGCTTGCACAGACCAGCGCTTGGCCAACTCAGCAGACTTTGGGCTTTCATCACCGAGTGCTTAAGTCAGCACAAAAGTGGCCAAAAACACTAGGCCGCCATCCCAGCAGGGCAATAGCCACCTGCTATCGGCGTTCTCTCGCCGGCCAGCTCCGCCGCCCGTACACGCGCAGGGTCAGGAGCTAACCGGTCGAGCGGAAAACTTCCCAGGAAAGCTGCGCGCGGGCGCTCACAATGCCTCGGCGTGCACCAAGAAACTTAATCCTCGTCTACCAGCTCTGTGCTCCTATCCCGCTTTTAGAATTGCCCCGACCGTTCTCTAACCGGCAGCATCCGTTTGTACGACCGACGTGATGCACATCTTCCCCTGCGAACGGATCGGTCGCATGTCTTGATCATGCGCGAACGTGAGTGAACGAACTGCCCGCTGCTTGAGCATGATCAGCTTGTGCGGCTGGCTACCACTTCACTCTTTGCTCACGCCGCCCACAATGATTGGATCCATTTTTTCTCGCGATCTCTCTACTCAACGCGACAAGGAGACAGCTATGGCCGAAAACAAATTTTTGACCGCCGAGGAAGTCTCTGAGCGCTATCGTGGCGAGATCACGGTGGGAACATTACGCAATTGGCGGGCGATGCGAATCGGTCCGCCTTTCGTCAAGATTGGTAAGGCGGTTCTATATCCCAGTAGCGAACTTGATGCGTGGGACAAAAAGAATACGGTGAGCTGTCGTGCTTCACGGCGACCCTCGATGGATCAGAGTGAGGAAGCGGGATGATCCCGTTGAAGCATGATCTACCGCCCCCAATTCCAAACCCCACCGACCCGCTGCGACCAGGACATTGTATTTCTTTTCAATGCCATGTTGATCTGCAGCGTCCTGGTGCACAATCACCCCTCGGGCGATCCCAAGCCCTCGCGCGAGGACATCGAGATGACGAAGGAGATCCGCAAAGCCGCCGAGGCATTGGGCATCGCGATCCACGACCACCTCGTGATCGGCCGCAAAGGCCACGCCAGTTTCAGGAGTCTTGGACTTCTATCGTAACGATTTAAGGCTTAAAGCAATTCTCCCGATGCCACGCAAGAAAATGCGGATGCGGTCGTTCGACATGTCGGCCCGGCGGATGCGCGTATCCCTTTTTGTTGATCAAGGCTCGCACGCCTTCGTGGTCGTTCACTCGGCTCGACACCAGAATTTCTAGACTATCAGAGAGCGAGATCAATCCTCTGTCGAACATCCAGTGTGCCGTACCGGAAAGCGCCAGGCCGTTGCCCACGATGTCAGGACCGTTTTGTTCGACCGGTCGAATATGTGCGGCATCTACTTCCGCACGACCACCGCCATTTATCAGGTGAAGTCCCGTAACTGCGCATCGTTCACCATAGGCCCGCAAAACCGTCCGACGAAAGACGCGGTCCCGCACAACGCGAGAAGACAAATAAGCGATGCGCTCCCGTGTTTGTTCGAATGTGAAAGGTGTCTGCTCTTCTCGCAAGCCAGGCATCGATACTGCATCGCCAATTCGAGGAAGTATGGGAGCATCCTCCCGCAGGCCCTGCCCCACGATGCGATTGAAGTCATTCACTGAGAGAGGCCGAACCGCTGCTTGCGCCCGTCCAGAAATCTTTCCGTCTTCGTTGAGTAGACCGCGCTCGACCACGCCGTCCTTGCTACTGAAGGCAACCAGGTTAGCGAAATCCAGGTAGCTGCCCGGCTGGATCAACGCGAGGAACATGCCCTGCGCTTTGGGATCCGGAACGATTTGCTCAACTTTTGCCATGGCGAAGTAGCCACGACTCTGGGCCACGTTGACCGGCTCGTAGTAAACGATCCAATCATCAATGCATCCTTCTGCTCGTCCAAGATACTGTGGCGGGAACTGATAGCGCTCCGCGGGACGGTCGTCGTAGATCGAATCCGGACGATGAATAAAGATACCGAAACTCATGTCGTCCGGCGGTCCTATAGGCTTCGATGGCCATGCACGTAGCAGCCATCATGGCGGATTATCTTCTCTAGCGCCCATCCGAAAGTAAATGCCGAATGCATTGGGTATTGAACTCGACCACCGATGACTGCCGGCCTCGCAATCAGGCGGGTTGCCAAAGCAGGCACACGATCACATTCTATCGCTCATGCCCAAGTTCCTTCGCATCGGAATTCATAAGTCGAACGTTTCGGGATACACATCGAAGGCATGGTGGATTCGCCGTGCTGGCTCAACGGTTTCCCTGAAGTGGGGCCCTGTCGAGGTCGACGGGGCCGGCGATGGGCGAAAGGTCTACTGGACGGTTCCCCCGCGCGAGAAATCCATTCGCTGCCGCACGGTGCCGCTCGCCAAGGATTATGTAAAAAACGCGGTCGCACGGCGCGGCAGTCACAGCTATGAGCCGCTGGCGGAGAAAATCGCGATCCGGCTGCGCCCTGCCAATCGCGGGACCGAACTCAAGCAAGTGTCTGCCACGATCCTGTTCGTCGACATCGTCCGGTCCACGGAAAAAGCCGCGCGGCTGGGCGATTCACGCTGGGCAAAGGTGATGGCCTACTACTATGCCGCCGTCCGCAAGGAGATGAAGACCCTGCGCGGCAAGGAAGTCGTGACGACGGGAGACGGGCTGCTCGCAACCTTCAAGGCGCCGGCGGCGGCCGTCGGATGTGCGACGGCCATCCGCGAGGCCGTACGTACACTCGGGCTGGATATCCGGGTCGGACTACACGCCGGCGACTACAAAGTGGGCGGCCCCGACGTGTCCGGGCTGGCGTTTCACATCGGCGCGCGTGTTGCCGCCAAAGCCCGCGCCGGCGAAGTCCTGGTCTCGAGCACCGTCAAGGATCTGATGTCCCAGTCAGACGTCCGCTTCAAGGATCGCGGGACTCATCAGCTCAAAGGCGTCCCAAAACGATGGCGCCTCTATAGGGTCGATCACTGAGCGACCCCAATCTCGGGAGGATAAAGAAAAGAAATGCACACATTGACCCGGTTGCTTCTCGGCGCCCTGGCGTCGGCTACAATTGCCTCGAGCGCGCTCGCGGGCGATCTCAATCCCGCTGCCGTCCAATTCACGCTGCCCGACAAGATTGCCTGGAAATCGACCGGTGCGGGCTCCGAGCAGGCGATCATGGCCGGAGATCCGTCGAAGCCCGGCATCTATGTCGTGCTGACCAAATGGCTACCCAACAACATGAGCCGGCCGCACTTCCATCCCAACGACCGCTTCATCACCGTGCTGAAGGGTACCTGGTGGATGGGCACCGGCACGACCTTCGATCCCGCCGGCACGACGCCGGTCCCCGCCGGCAGCTTCGTCACGCACTTCGGCAAGCAGGTGCACTATGACGGCGCCAAGGACGGCGAGGTCGTGCTGCTGATCACCGGCGAGGGGCCGGCGACCTCGACGCGGGTCAATCCCTAGGCGCGCCGTGGCGGGCCGGCGGGCGGATCAGTCCGCACGAAACTCGGCCGCGCGGCGTGGCGCTTGTAGTAGGCCGAGAGATGCTTCGACTCGGCCAGCACCGCGCCGCCCTCGGGCGCCTGTCCCAGCCGATGCAGCATCGGCATCAGGTTGATGTCAGCGAAGGTAAACTGCCCGCCCGCGAGATAGCCGGTCGGCGCGACGGCGCGGTCGAGAATGCCGACTTGCATGCGGACTTCCGGCAGGACGGCCTCGATCGCCGACCGGTTGGGCTTACCATCCGCGGTCCCCGGCGCGATGTAGGCCATCAGGTAGGTGCGGATGAACGTCCGGTCCAACACCGTATTGGCGAGCGACACCCATTGCTCGGTGAGCGCGGCTTCGCGCGGATCCGACGGAAAAACGTAGGGTTCGGGAAAGACCCGGTCGAGGTACGTCGCGATCGCCTTCGATTCGAACAGCTCCACGTCGCCATGGCGCAACACCGGCATCCGGCCGAGCGGATGGATGGCCAGCAACTCCGGCGCGCGCAGCGGTATCTCCGTCAGCCGATAGTCGATGCCCTTCTCCTGGCAGACCATGCAGACGACTCGCGTGTAGGTCGACTGGATCGAGCCTATGATCTCCGGTATCGACATTGCTCCCCCTTGTCCGACAGGATCCCGTCCGGATGCCGACCATCCTCGCCAAGAACGCCGACATTCTCGTGACGATGGACGGTGGGCGCCGGGAACTCAAGGACGCGGGCCTGTATGCCGAGAACGGCATCATCAAGCAGGTCGGCCCGACCTCAGAGTTGCCGACGACGGCCGACACGGTGATCGACCTCAGCGGCCAGATCGTGCTGCCAGGCTTCGTCAACACTCACCACCACCTCAACCAGACTCTGACGCGTAATTTCCCGGGCGCGCAGAACAACAATCTCTTTCCCTGGCTGAAAGCGCTCTATCGCGCCTGGGCACGCACCGATGCCGAAGGCTCGCGCGCCAGCACGCTTGTGGGGCTCGCGGAGCTGGCACTGTCGGGCTGCACCACCGCGTTCGATCACAGCTACATCTTCAAGAACGGCAACAGCGTCGACTGCCAGATCGAGGCCGAGCGCGACCTTGGAATGCGCTTCCATGCCAGCCGCGGATCGATGTCGCTCGGCGAATCCAAAGGCGGCCTGCCGCCCGACGACTGCGTCGAAGAGGAAGCCTTCATCCTCAGAGACAGCCAACGCGTGATCGAGCGCTATCACGACGCATCGCCCGGTGCGATGACGCGGATCGTGCTGGCGCCCTGCTCGCCTTTCTCCGTCTCCGAGGGACTGCTGAAGGACTCGGCCGCATTGGCGCGGCAGTATAAGGTCGGACTGCACACACATCTGTGCGAAACCGTCGACGAAGAGCGCTACACGCTCGACCGCTTCAGGATGCGTCCCGTCGAGTGGATGGAGACGCTGGGCTGGCTGGGCGACGACGTCTGGTTCGCGCACGCGATCCACGTCAACGGCGCCGAGATCGCAAAGTTCGCGCGCGCCGGCTGCGGCGTTGCACATTGCCCCTGCTCCAACATGCGCCTTGCCTCGGGGATCGCTCCGATCCGGCGCTACAAGCTGGCGGAGGTGAAGGTCGGGCTCGGCGTCGACGGCTCGGCCAGCAACGACTCCTCGAATATGCTTGCCGAAGTGCGCCAGACCATGCTGCTGGCCCGCCTCGAACTCGGCCTGCGCACGGCCGGGAAGCCGATCGCCGATACAGACTGGATGACTGCGCGCGAAGCGCTGGAAATCGCGACATTGGGCGGCGCAAGCGTGCTGGGCCGCAGCGATATCGGCTCGCTCGAGCCCGGCAAGTGCGCCGACTTCTTCTCGCTCGATCTCAACACCGTGGGCTATGCTGGCGCCTTGCACGATCCCGTGGCGGCGGTCGTGTTCTGCGCGCCGCAGACAGCGCGACATACGGTGATCAACGGCCGGCAGGTGGTGGCGGATGGCAAAATCGTCACCATGGACATGCAGCCTGTGATCGCCACGCACAACAAGTGTGCCGCCACGCTTTTGGAGGGCTGAATGGCCGGGAAGATCTATGTCGGCATCGGCGGCTGGACGTTCGAGCCGTGGCGTGGCGTCTTTTATCCCGACGACCTGACGCAGAAGCGCGAGCTCGAGTACGCCGCGAGCAAGCTCACCTCGATCGAGATCAACGGCACCTACTATTCGTCGTTCAAGCCCGCGAGCTGGGCCAAGTGGAAGAGCGAGACACCAGACGGCTTCGTCTTCGCCATGAAGGCCTCGCGCTTCTGCACCAACCGCCGCGTGCTGGCGGACGCCGGCGAATCGGTCCAGCGTTACGTGACGCAGGGCCTGACGGAGCTGGGCGATCGGCTGGGGCCGATCAACTGGCAGTTCATGGGCACCAAGAAGTTCGATCCCGAGGACATCGCCGCCTTCCTGAAGCTGCTGCCCAAGGAGGCCGGCAAGCTGCCGCTGCGCCATGCGCTCGAAGTCCGTCACGACAGCTTCAAGGACGAGCGCTTCTACGATCTCTGCCGCAAGCACAACGTGGCGATCGTCTATGCCCACGACGCCGACTTCCCCGAGATCGACGAGCCGACCGCCGACTTCACCTACGCCCGCCTGATGAAGAGCGACGACAAAGTGAAGACCGGCTACAAGCCGGCGGAACTCGACAAGTGGGCCAAGAAGGCCAAGGCCTGGGCCAAGAAAGGCGACGCCTTCGTCTATTTCATCTCCGGCGCCAAGGTACGCAATCCCGCGGCCGCTCAAGCGTTAATCGAAAGAGTATAAAATGATCGAGTCTTTTCCGGCGGCCTTCCAGATCAAGGAAGTCGCCGTCGACGGCGTCACGCTCCACACGCGTATCGGTGGCACCGGCCCCGCGGTGTTGCTGCTGCACGGCTTCGCCGACACCGGCGACATGTGGGCACCGCTGGCCACCCAGCTCGCGAAGGATCACACGGTGATCGTGCCCGATCTGCGCGGTATGGGCTTCTCCTCGCAGCCTGCGGGCGGTTTCGACAAGAAGACCCAGGGTCAGGACATGGCGCACCTGCTCGAGGCACTGAAGATCGACACGGCAGTGCTGGTCACCCACGACATCGGCAATATGGTGGGCTACGCGCTGGCCGCACAGTTTTCGGCCAGGATCTCGCGCTGGATCGTCATGGACGCGCCGCTGCCCGGCATCGGCCCGTGGGACGAGATACTGAAGAGCCCGATGCTTTGGCACTTCAATTTTCGCGGACCCGACATGGAGCGGCTCGTCGCTGGCCGCGAGCGCATCTATCTCGACCGCTTCTACAACGAGCTTTCGGCCACGCCAGCCTCGATCGACGAGGCAACGCGCAACCACTATGCGGCCATCTACGGACGACCGGGCAATATGCACTGCGCCTTCGAGCAGTTCGCCGCCTTCACCCAGGACGCGATCGACAACAAGGACTTTGCCGCCAAGGGCAAGCTTGCCATGCCGGTGCTGGCGATCGGCGCCGACAAGTCGTTCGGCAACGCCCAGGCCGACGTACTGCGTTTCGTCGCCAGCAATGTCACCGGCCAGGTGATCGCCAACTCGGGCCACTGGCTGATGGAAGAGCAACCGGCCGCCACCATGGCCGCGATCACGGCATTCCTGACAAAGTAACTGCCATCCCCTTGACTCCCGGGAGGGGCGCGCCAATAGTTAACATCATGGTTAACTATCAAGCTTCCGGCCTCGACCGCACCTTCGCCGCCCTTTCCGATCCGACCCGGCGCGCCCTCCTGGCGCGCCTCGAGCAGGACAAGGAAGAGAGCCTCACGATCAGCGAGTTGGCGAAGCCCTTCCCGGTGTCGCTGCCCGCGATCATGAAGCACCTCGACGTGCTGAGCGACGCGGGCCTGATCCAGCGCACCAAGACAGGCCGCAGCGTCGCCTGCCAGCTGACCCCGGCGCCGATGGAGCAAGCGATGGAATGGCTCGCCCGCTACGAACGTTACTGGACGGACCAGCTCGATCGCCTCGCCGCTTTCCTGGAGAAGGACCAATGGACAGCAAGCCCAGCCTCACCCTCAAGCGCCGCCTCAAAGCCTCGCCGGAAAAAGTCTACGAAGCCTGGACGAACCCCGCGCAAATGATCCGCTGGTGGGGTGGCAACGACCAGTCCACCCGCACCGCCGAAGCCGACCTGCGGGTCGGCGGCCGCTTCAAGGTCGGCTTCAAGGGCTACGACGGCGAGCAGCACGACGTAAGCGGCATCTACAAGGAAGTCGTGCCCAACCGGAAACTGGTCTTCAGTTGGGCCTGGCGCACCACGCCGGAGCGCGAATCGCAGGTCACGATCGACATCAAGCCCGATACCGACGGCTCGATCCTGACGCTGACGCACGAGCAGTTCTTCAACGAGAAGGCCCGCGACGACCACAAGCGCGGCTGGGGCTTCGGCCTCGACCAGCTCGAGAAGCTGTTTCCGTAAGGGTGCAAAACCGCCCAGGACCGTCTGAGGGCCTATTTTCCAGACGGACCGGAAGTTGTAGGCTGGACGCCTTCCCAGGAGGATCCCATGCCCGCACTTTCGCTCGACCACTGGAATGTCTACTGCAAGGACCTGAAGGCGACGGTCGACTTCTACGAGAAGTACGTCGGTCTCTATTCGGGTGACCGCCCCCCGTTCGCCTTCCCCGGCGCCTGGCTCTATGCCGGCGAGAAGGCCATCCTGCACCTGATCTCCGAGAGCGGCCGCGACGACCACGGCGGCGGCGCCATCGACCACGTCGCCATCAACTGCGCCGACATCCGCGGCACGATCGACACGGTCAAGAAGGACGGCATTCCCTTCGAGGTGAAGAAGGTGCCAGCCCGTCCGCTGCAGCAGGTCTTCCTGCACGATCCCGACGGCATCATGATCGAGCTCAACTTCTGGCACGAAGCCGAGGTCCCCGAGATCGACATGTCGTCCAAGATTCCCGGCGAGCAACTGCGCGCACTCGCGCCGGCGAAGTAGCCTAATCCAAGGTGGGCGTGGTCTTGAGCCACGCCCAGTACTCGGCCGGCAGGAGATCCTGGCCGGCCAGCAGGTGGCCGAGATACTCGCGCGTTGGCCGCAGCCCATCGCCTACCAGCAGCGCCACGTAGGCGATCGCCTCGACCGTCTCGCCGGTGTCGGCCCGCACGATCGGCAGTGTGCGGCGCTCGTAGTGGCCACCCGCGACGCCTTCCCAGACATCGAGCACATCGAAGCCCGCGTCCGGCAACTCGTTCAGCGTGCCGTGCACGGTCTTGCCGGTGGCGGGCAGGATGTTGCCCGCGCCAAAACCCTTCACGGCACGGCCGACTTTATTGAAGGCGAGTTCCCAGCCGTCGAGCCGCCCGCCGATGCGCGCGCCCATGCCCACGCCCTTCTGGGCGAGCCGCCCGTCCAGCAGGCGCGCCACGTTCATGTTCGAGCCGTAGGCGAAGTACCACTTCAGGCCAGTTGCCATACCTCTACCTTTTCGTCGTAGCCGCGAATGGCAATCGGTCCCAGGTCGTGGCCGCCCCGCTGGCGCGCGACCTCGCCCAAGGCGCCGGACACCAGCATACGCGCGCTGACATCCTTGGTGAGCTGCTCGAGCCGTGCGGCCAGGTTCACCGTATCGCCAATCACCGTGTATTCCTTGCGCTGCGACGAGCCCACGGTGCCGGTCACCGCGTCGCCGATTGGATGCCGATGCCGACGCGCAGGACCTGCGACGGCCGCGCAGCGTTCCAGCGATCGATCGCGGCGAGCATCGCCAGGCCTGAGTCGACCGCATCTTCGGCCGCACTCGGATCGTCGAACGGGGCGCCGAACAAGGCGAGGAAGCCATCGCCCAGGAACTTGTTCACGATGCCGTGGTGCCGGTCGACGATCTCGACCATCTCGGCGAAGAAATCGTTCAGCAACGCCACGGTCTCGGGCGCCGCGCGGACGCGGGTCTGGGCGGTGAAGCCGCGGATGTCGAGGAACAGCACGCAGACCCGACGGATCTCGCTCGGCAGGTCCGTACTGGTGCCGAGCAGGCGATCGACGACGGCCGGCGAGACATGCTGGCCGAACAGGTTGGTCACGCGGTCGCGCGCCTCCGCCGTGGCGACGGAATTGTCGAACTGCCGCCGCAGGCTGCGCGCCACCACGCCCGCCACGACACCCGCCCCCAAGAGCACCAGGCTGCGTGCGACGTGATAGTCGAAGGTCTCATTGACGCGCTCCGCCAGCACCGCCAAGGGCAGGAACCAGACCGCCAGCGCCATCTGCTGGATCGCCGCGACGACCCCCGTCCACAGCGAGAGCCAGAAATCGAGCCGCAGGGTCGAAAGCAGGATGTAGATGAAATAGAGCGCGGTCGGCCACGCGGCGAACACCAGCTGCGGTTCCTGGCCCTGGCACAGCACGCAGACGATCGTGCCGGGAAAGCTGGTCTCGATCGCGGCGTTGAACAGGCGGCCGTACCAGGGAAAGTCGCGGCCGCGCGCTTGCCGCCATCTGATGGCGCCGAGCGCCAGGAACTCGTAGACGATGTACGGCGCCACGGTGGCGATCGGCAGCCAGTGCGGGATGCCGCCGCGGTACAGGCGCTGGCTGAGATTGGGAAAGGCGTAGGTCATGGTGGTCGTCACCACGAGCACCAGGCACAGGATGAGGGCCACGACACGCATACGCTGCTGTTCGTTGCGCATGATTTCGACGCGGAGGGCATCGGCGTAAACGCGGGAGGGGGAAGGCGCCATGGCGGTGACGGTAGCCCGCCTTGCACCGGACATGCTACCAAACCCTCATGCAGATGTCGGAGATCGCGCGGGAAGTGCAAGGCATGGCGGCCAATCTGGCGCTGCGCATGCCGATCTCCTGGATCAACCTCCTGACGGGACCGTCGATCACGGTCGACGGGCGTATCCTCGACAGCCGCACGCAGTGGTTCCTCCAGCTCCTGGCCCGCAGCGGCCAGAAGCCGCTGTCGCAACTGGGCGTGGCCAAGGCACGCACGGAGTTCGACGCTTTTCAGGCGATCATGGGCGGCCGGCCATCGCCGGTTAGCGAGATCGTCGACCGCACGATCGGCACGCCCGATGGCAAGATGCGCGTGCGCATCTATCGGCCGGCCGAATCGGTGGCCCGCCTGCTGCCGGTGATCCTGTATTTCCATGGCGGCGGCTGGGTGATCGGCAGCCTCGAGGGTTACGACCTGCCCTGCCGCTTTTTCTGCGCCCGCACCGGCTGCGTGGTCGTCTCCGTCGATTACCAGCTAGCGCCCGAACATAAATTCCCCGCTGCGAGCGACGATGCGGCCACGGCCTATCGCTGGCTGTCCGCCAATGCGACCGGCCTCGGCGTCGATCCGGCGCGCATCGTCGTCGCGGGCGATTCCGCGGGCGGCACGATGGCAGCGGTTGTCGCGCAACAGATGCGGGCCGAACCGGTGGCGCCTTGCCTGCAATGGCTGATCTATCCGGCGACCGATCTCGCGGGCAACACGCCTTCGCACCAGAGCTGCGGCGATCGCTTCCTGCTGACCCGCGATGCCATGGAATGGTTCGCCAGCCTGTTCCTGAACGATCCGGCGGAGGCCTCCGACCCCAGGATCTCGCCGCTGCGCGCCCCCGACCTGTCGGGGCTGGCGCCGGCGCTGATCTTCACCGCCGGGTTCGACCCGCTGCGCGACGAAGGCCGGGCCTATGCGGAGCGACTGGCCGCCGCAGGGGTCAAGACGATCCATCGAGAATTTGATTCGCTCATTCATGGATTCATTGGCATGCGGGGTGCATTGCAGGGAGCGGCCCGGGCGATGGACGACATGGTCGTCGGGCTGCGCCACGAACTGGCATCACTGGGACACTGAAATGAACCAACAAGCGGCAACCGTCGGGACGAACGACCGTCCCGGCCGGCGCGAACAGAACAAGGCGGAGAACCGCGCGGCGTTGCTCAAGGCCGCGCGCAGTGTCTTCGCGGAAATCGGCTATGGCGCGGCCGGCGTGCGCGACATCGTGCGGCGCACCGATCTGGCCTCGGGCACTTTCTATAATTACTTCAAGGACAAGGAAGAGATCTTCAGCGCTGTCGTGGTCGATCTCAGCAGCGAATTGCTGGCGCTGCACCAGCAGGGCCGGGTCAAGGCAAAGACCGCCGAGGAATTCCTGCGCAGCCACTGCACGGTCTACATGAGCTTCGTCGCGGCCGATCCGGAAATCCTGGCGTTCGGCCGCAACAATGTCGGCGCCGTGCGAAACCTGATCGACAAGCCCGACCTGCGCCACCTGGCCGACGCGCTCAACGCCGACATCGTCTCCGCGATCACGCGTGGCGTGCTGCCCAACGTCGACCCGGCCTACCTGATCGCCTCGATTTCCGGGATCGTGTTCGAGATTTCCGTCATCATGCTGTCGCGCAATCCGGTCGATCCGGCCGCGGCCGCCGACTTTGCCGCCCGCATGCTGATGGGCGGCATCAACAACCTGCCGCGGCGCCCCTAGCGCGCCTGCACGCCCAATAGCAGAAGAGCGGCCGACAAAGTGAAGATGCTGGCGCCGGTCGAGATGACTACCGCGTTGGTCGCCAGCCCCACCCCCGTCCGATAGAGCTGGGCCACCAGATAGACATTGGCGCCGGCCGGCAGGGCCGCATTCAGGGTCGCCACCGTGAGCCACATCGGATCGAGCGTGAAGAGATAGCGGCCGGCGGTCCAGACGATCAGCGGCAGCACGACCAGCTTGACGGCGCTGGTGATCGTGGCTGGCTGCCAATGCTCCTTCACACCGACATGGGCCAGCGACGCACCGGCCATAATCAGGCCGCACGGCGCCGCCGCCGTCGCCAGGGCCTGCAGCACGCGATCGATCACGACCGGCGTGGCGAGGCCCGGCACCATGGCCGTCGTCTCCGACCAGATGAGCCCGGCGAAGATCGGGGGGATCACCGGATGCTTCAGCATGGTGAGCGCGGCACCTCCCAGCTTGCGCAGCAACCCGGTGCGCGCACCGCCCTGCAGGCCGATCTCCATCAGAAACGACGAGAGCGTGAGCAGGATCAGCGAGTTGACCGAGATGATCATCAGCAGCGGGACCAGGCCCGCCTCGCCGAAGGCGTAGGAGATGAAGGGGATGCCGATGCCGACGCCGTTGGAGAAGGTGCTGGCGAGCGCGAACACGGCGCGGTCGCCCAGCCGCATGCCCATCGCTCGGCCCAGCATCATCAGCGGGAAGTAGAGGATGAGCGCCGTGCCAAAGAACAGCACGAGGACGTCGAACGACAAAGCCTCGACCCGCACCTTGGACATCGAGCGGAAGAGCAGCGCCGGGAACAGCGCGTAGAAGGTGACGTTGGTGAGGCCGCGCAATCCCTCCGGCGTCAGCAGCTTCACCCTGCCGATCACCCAGCCCACCGCCACCGTGCCGAACACGGGCACGATGATGTCGAGAATCGCGTTCACGCCTCGCCGCCCGGATGGGCGGTTAAGCGGCGATCGCCAGGTTGCTGTAGCGCGTCAGGTGATGCTGCTGGTTGCCGAACATCAGGTCGATCATGGTGAGCCGCTTGAAGTAGTGGCTGACCGACAGCTCGTCCGTGACGCCCATGCCGCCGTGCATCTGCACCGCGCTCTGGCCGCAGAACTTGCCCGACTTGCCGATCTGGACCTTGGCGCCCGAGGCCGCCTTGTGGCGCACGATCGCATCCTTGTCCTCGATCTTGAGCGAGGCCATCAGGGTCATCGAACGCGCTTCCTGGGCGTTGGTGAAGCAGTCGACCATGCGGTGCTGCAGCACCTGGAACTTGCCGATCGCCACGCCGAACTGCTTGCGGGTCTTGATGTAGTCGAGCGTGGCCGCGTTGATCGCATCCATGCAGCCGGTGGCCTCGGCGCAGAGCGCCACGATGGCGCGGTCCACTGCGTCCTCGACCACGGGGAAGCCACCGTCGACTGTCCCCAGCACCGCATCGGCACCGACCGAGACCTTGTCGAAGGTGATCTCGGAGGCACGCTGCGCATCCTGCGTCGGGTAATCGCGGCGGGTGATGCCCTTGGCCTTGCCGTCGACCACGAACAGGGTGAGGCCCTTCTCTTCGC
The DNA here is from genome assembly GCA_903832005.1 of Enhydrobacter aerosaccus. GTDB lineage: Bacteria > Pseudomonadota > Alphaproteobacteria > Reyranellales > Reyranellaceae > Reyranella > Reyranella aerosaccus_B. The sequence continues at coordinate 15,665 of CAIKZO010000058.1, forward strand.
GCGCCGAACCCGCGGTGCGGGCAAGCACGATGATGTCGTCGGCGGAGGCGGCGTTATAGACCACGCCCTTCTGGCCCGAGAGCGACCAGCCGTTGCCTTCCTTGGTCGCCTTGAGCGACACGTCGGCAAGATTGTAGCGGCTCTGGCGTTCCAGCCAGGCCAACGCGAACTGCTTTTTGCCCTCGATCATCGGCGCCAGCAGCGCTTCCTTTTGCGCGGCTGTGCCCGCCGCGGCGATCATGCCACCGCCCAGCACCACCGTCGGCAGGAAGGGCTCGAGCACCAGGCCTTTGCCGAACTGCTCCATCACGATCATCGTGCCGATCGGGCCGAAGCCGATGCCGCCGTCTTCCTCGGAGAAGGGAATCGCCAGCCATCCGAGCTCAGCGAACTGCGCCCAGTTCTCCGGCAGCCAGCCACGCTCGCTCGCCGCGATCTTCTTGCGGTTCTCGAACGTGTACTTCTCGCGCACGAAACGCTCGACGCCTTCCTGAAGCTGCTTCTGCTCGTCGGACAGGGACAGATCCATCTTCTTCCTCCAAATTCCTTGATCGACTTATAGCCCGAGGATGGCCTTGGACACGATGTTCTTCTGAACTTCGGTGCTGCCACCGTAGATGCTGGTCTTGCGCATGTTGAAATAGCGCGGGGCGGCGGGCGGTGCGTGGTCGGGACCGACCGGCGTCTCGTTGGTGTCGTGGAACAGCATGCCGGGCTGGTAGGGCGCCGCGTATTCGCCGACCGCTTCCATCGCGAGTTCGGCAATGCGCTGCTGGATCTCCGAGCCGCGCACCTTCAGCGTCGAGACTTCCGGGCCCGGTTGGCCGCCCATCGCCATCGCCGACAGCGCGCGCAGCTCGCTCATCTCGAGCGCCTGCACCTGCAAATCGACGTCGGCGATCTTTTCGGCCAACGCCGGGTCGTCATTCAGTTCACGCAGCGAGCGCACGCCGCGCTTGGACGCCGGCACCTCGGCGATGCCGAGCCGCTCGTTGGCCAGCAGGAACTTGGCGCAGGTCCAGCCCTCGTTCTCGGCGCCGATGCGGTTGGCGACGGGCACCTTCACATTGTCGAGGAACACGTCGTTCACGTGATGCGCGCCGTCGAGCATGATGATCGGCCGCACGGTGACGCCGGGCGTCTTCATGTCGATCAGCAGGAAGGAGATGCCCTCCTGCGGCTTGACGTCGGGATTGGTCCGCACAAGGCAGAAGATCCAGTCGCCCCAGTGCGCGAACGAGGTCCAGGTCTTCTGGCCGTTCACGATGTAGTGGTCGCCGTCTCGCACCGCACGCGTGCGCAGGCTGGCGAGATCGGAGCCGGCGCCCGGCTCGGAGTAGCCCTGGCACCACGCCACCTCGGACGAGCGGATGCCGGGCAGGAAGCGTTCCTTCTGCTCGTCGGTGCCGAACGTGTAGATCACCGGCCCGACCATCTTCACACCGAACGGGATGATGCGCGGTGCACCCTCTTCCGCCAGCACGTTCTCGAACAGGAAGCGTTGCGTGACGTCCCAGCCCGGACCACCGAATTTCTTGGGCCAAGTGTAGGTAAGCCAGCCCTTCTTGCCGAGCGCCTGCTGCCACACGACATGGTCGGCCTTGTCGTAGTGCTTGCCGGAGAAGGTCTTCTCTCGTGTGGCCGGCGACAGGTTCTCTCGCGCGAAGGCACGCACTTCATCGGCAAAGGCTTTGTGTTCGGGCTTGAGCGCGAGGTCCATCTTAGAGACCCAGCACCATCTTGCTGATGATGCCCTTCTGGATCTCGTTGCTGCCGCCGTAGATCGTGGTCTTGCGCGTGTTGAAGTAGCGCGGTGCCGCGAGATGGGCGTATTCCGGCCCGACCGGCGCCTCGTTGGTGCCCTGCCACAACAGGCCCGGCAGATAGGGCGCCGCGTATTCACCGACCGCTTCCATGGTGAGTTCGGTGATGCGCTGCTGGATCTCGGAGCCACGGATCTTGAGGCCAGAGACTTCCGGTCCCGGCTGGCCGCCGTGCGCCATCGTCGACAGCACACGAAGCTCGGTGAACTCGAGCGCCGTCACCTGGATCTCGAGATCGGCGATCTTCTCGGCGAAGGCCTGGTTCTCGATCAGCGGCTTGCCATTGTCCTGCTCGGCGCGCGCGATGTCCTTCAACGCCTCGACGCCGCGCTTGGACTGCGGCACGGCAGCGATGCCCAGCCGCTCGTTGGCCAGCAGGAACTTGGCGCAGGTCCAACCCTCGTTCTCCTTGCCCACGAGATTGGCGATCGGGACCTTGACGTTGTCGAAGAAGACCTCGTTCACCTCATGGCCGCCGTCGGCCATGATGATCGGCTTCACCGTGATGCCCGGCGTCTTCATGTCGATCAGCAGGAAAGAGATGCCCTCCTGCGGCTTGCCCTTGGAGTCGGTGCGCACGAGGCAGAAGATCCAGTCGGCCCAGTGGCCCATCGTGTTCCAGGTCTTCGACCCGTTGACGATGTAATGGTCGCCTTCCTTCTCGGCCTTGGTGCGCAGGGAGGCAAGATCGGAGCCCGAGCCCGGCTCGGAATAGCCCTGGCACCACCACACGGTGCTCGCGCGGATCGCCGGCAGGTACGTCTGCTTCTGCTCCTCGGTGCCGAAGGTGTAGATCACCGGCCCGACCATCTTGGAGCCGAACGGGATGATGCCCGGCGCATATTCCTCGGCACAGATGTTCTCGAAGAGGTAGCGCTGCGCGGGCGTGAAGCCCGGGCCGCCATGCTTCACCGGCCACGTGTAGACCAGCCAGCCCTTCTTCCCGAGCGCCTGCTGCCAGCGCATGTAATCGTCGCGGCCGAGGTGCTTGCCGTGTTTCACCTTGTCGCGCACGTCGGCCGGCAGGTTCGCCTTCACGAAGGCGCGCACTTCGGCGGCGAATTTCTGCTCTTCAGGCGTGAATGCGAGGTCCATGAAACTCTCCCGGGTCGAAGCTTTGAATTTGGCCGGAGTTTACCGGCGGCCTTATGATGGACAAGCGCAGAGATACCGGACTGCGGCTGAATGCGCCGCGAAGCGGAACAGATTTACGTAGATAATTCCAGCGTCATGAGTCGCATCGTCCCGCCCGCAGAGAGCCGCATCAGCGACTGGTACCCCGGCGCCAGCCTGGCCGACAGCTTTGCCGTCACCCTGCCGCCCACGGCGCCCACCGACATCGGCACGCTTGCCACCCTGCTGTTCGCCGATCTGCCTCTGTGGTTCAGAACCTTGCTGGCGATCCGCGACAAGATCGTGACGCTGTTCGGCGTGAAAAGCACGCACGACCTCGAGGCCCGCGAACACATCGCCTTCTTCCCGGTCCTCTCGCGCTCGGCCGACGAGATCGTGCTGGGCGTCGACGACCGTCACCTCGACTTCCGCGCCTCGGTCCTGCTGCGCCGCACCGACAACAGGCTCGCGATCACGACCGCCGTGCGCTGCCACAATCTGCTGGGCCGCCTCTATCTCGCGGCGATCCTGCCCTTCCACATCCTGATCGCGGCCGACGTGCTGCGCCGCCTCGAGCGTCGCTTTCAGGTGGCGTAAGCCTCCGGCACCAGGGTGAACGCTTGGCCCTCGCGCTTCTCGTCGGCGATCTTGCGGTAGAGCCGTAGGGCTTCGAGACCATCGAGCGCGGCCGTGTCCTGGCCGAGGTGCCGTCGGAACAGATCGCAGCGAAGATCGCGCGCGGCAGCAGCATCCCAGATCGAGGCATTCATCTCGGAATGACCGCCCAGTGAATTGCTGTGCAGGTTGCACGAGCCGATCGTCGCCCAGGCATCGTCGACGATCATCAACTTGGCATGCACGTAGACGCCGATACCGGCCAGCCGAAAGGCCGGGTAACGACCGAGCGCCCCCACACCCTCGAACAGCGCGCGATGGGCGGGATTGCGTCGCGCCGCGTACATGCCCTGTTCGGGAATCGCCGGCACGAGCAGCACGATCTCGACGCCGCGTTCCAGCGCACGCCGCAACGCCTCGGCCACGGCGGGAATCGGGATTGCCTGGTTCTCGATGTAGATCGTGCGTTGTGCGGCATCGATCGCGCTCAGGTACTGCTCGAGGATCGACTTCTCGCCCCGGAACATGCGCTGAATCTGCACGCGACTGGGGCCACAGGGCGCGACCGACGCCGCGGGCAACAGCAGGTCGTCGTTGGCGTGCGGCTCGCTGGCACCGTTCCAGCGCTCGATGAAATTGTGCGCCACGTCGGTCGCGCAAGGACCGTTCACTTCGACATAGGCATCGTGCCGCCCCAAGGCGATGGCGGTGAGATTGATGCCGCCGACGAAGCCCGTGTCGTCGACCACCCAGCTCTTCTGGTGATGAATGTACCGGCCCGTGCCGCGATCCCACCGCCGCTGCACGCCGGGCCGGCCCGGCGCATCGATTGCATGGGTGGATCCGTAGCTCGCGCTCTCCGGTGTGGGCCTCATGAAGACGGCACGCACGTCGACGCCGCGTGCGGCGGCGCTTTCCAAAAGATCGAACAGGCCGCGCCCGTCGGGCAGGCGGAAGCCGTCGTTATAGAAGGCCACCGTCAGCCAGACCTTTTCGCGGGCCGCGTCCACGGCCTCGGCGATCCGGGCGAACGTCTCGGCGCTGCCGATCAGCGGCCGCACGAGATTGCCGTCGCGAGGCGGATAAGAACCGGACGCGACGGCCGGAATCACGGCACGATCAAAGTCTTGTCGGCCTTCAGCGCCTCGATCTCGGCGTCGCCGATCCCCGCCTCGCGCAGCACCTCGACACCGTCGCCGCCCAGGCGCGGCGCGTGGCGACGATACTCGACCTTCGTCTTCTCGAAATCGAGCGGGCTGGCGAAGGTCTTGATCGGCCCTTCGGTCGGATGCTCGCGGTCGGTGAAGAAGCCGGTCGCCACGAGATGGGGATCCTCCAGCAACTGCTCCATCGAGTTCACCGGCATCGCCGGGATGTCGGCCTTGTCGAAGGCTTCCAGCCAGTCGGCCGTCGTGCGGCTCTTCAGCAGGCTGTCGAGCACCTGGTAGAGCTCGTTGAAGTGCTTGGGCCGCTGGTACTTGTCGACGAACTTCTTTTCCTGGGCGAGGTCGGGCCGGCCGGCCAGTTCGAAGAACGTCACCCAATGCGCGTCGGTGTAGGGCAGCGCGCAGATATAGCCGTCCTTGGTCGGGAACGGATGGCGATACTTGTTGATGATGCGGTCGTAGCCCATCGCGCCGCGCCCCGGCGTCCAGGTCTCGCCGAACAGATGTTCGGTCAGCCAGAACGAGGCCAGGGTCTCGAGCATCGGCACCTCGATCATCTGGCCCTCGCCCGTGCACTTGCGATGGTAGAGCGCGCCCAGCACGGCGATGCAGAGATGAAGCCCCGTCGTCTTGTCGGCCACGAGGCTCGGCATGAATTTCGGCGATTGCCCATCCACCCGGCTCTGCAGCGACGCCGCGCCCGAGACGCCCTGCACCAGGTCGTCGAAGGCCGGCTTGTGGCCGTAGGGACCCTTGCGCGCATAGCCCAGCGAGTAGGCGTAGATGATCGACGGATTGATCTTCTTCAGATCCTCGTAGCCCAGCCCCAACCGCTCGATCGCCGACGGCCGCGAATTGTGGATGAAGATATCGGCGCCCTTGATCATCCCCTTCAGTATCTCGACAGCGCGCGGCTTCTTGAGGTCGATGCAGAGCGAGCGCTTGTTGCGGTTGGCCGCCATGTAGATCGGCCCCATGCTCTTGTCGGTGCCCATCGAGCCGCCCGACAGGCGCAGCAGGTCGCCCTCCGGCGGCTCGACCTTGATCACGTCGGCGCCCATGTCCGCGAGATGCTGCGTGGCGAACGGGCCCAGCAGCACCGCCGTCAGATCGATCACCTTCACGCCCGTCAACGGTCCCGGCATTTCCTCACCCTTCTTCGTTGCGTTATCGTACTCAGAATTGCCTCCCCATTCATATGGGGAGGTGTCGCGGTATTCCGCGACGGAGGGGTCATTGGCGACAACAAGGCTGTGGCCTATGACCCCTCCGCCCGCGTATGACGCGGGCACCTCCCCCTCTGACGGGGGAGGAGAACAAGGAGCGACATGCCCGGAGCGTTGGACGGCCTGCTGGTGGTTAGCGTCGAACAGGCGGTGGCCGCCCCCTATTGCTCGGCGCGGCTGGCCGATGCGGGCGCGCGGGTGCTGAAGATCGAGCGACCCGAAGGCGATTTCGCGCGCGGCTATGATTCTTACGTCCACGGCTGGTCGAGCTATTTCGTCTGGCTCAATCGCGGCAAGCAGTCGGTCGCGCTCGACTTCAAGAAGAAGGAAGACTTCGACCTGCTGCAGCGCCTCATCGGCAAGGCCGATGTCCTCATCCAGAACCTGGCGCCCGGTGCCGCGCAGCGCGCGGGCTTCGGCTCAGCCGAGATGCGCCAAAAGAACAAGCGGCTGATCACCGTCGACATCTCGGGTTACGGCGACCACGGCCCCTACAAGGATCGCCGCGCCTACGACCTGCTGGTCCAGGCAGAGAGCGGCATGGCCTCGATCACTGGCACCGAACATGCGCCCGGCCGCATCGGCGTCTCGGCGACCGACGTCGGCACCGGCATGTATGCACATGCGGGCGTGCTCGAGGCGCTGATCGCCCGCGCCACGACCGGCGAAGGCCGCGCGCTCTCGGTCTCGCTGTTCTCGGCGATGGCCGAGTGGATGACGGTGCCGCTGCTGGCCAAGGAATATTCGAACTACGACTGGCCGCGGCTTGGCCTCACCCATCCGATGATCGCGCCCTATGGCGTCTATCCCAGCGCCGACAAGGTACCGCTGCTGATCTCGATCCAGAACGACCGAGAGTTCACGCGGCTCTGCGAAAGCGTCCTCGACCGGCCGGGCATCGACAAGGATCCGAACTTCGCCACCAACAAGGCGCGCAACGCGCGGCGCGACGAGACCAACAAGATCGTGGCCGACAGTTTCGGCGCCCAGAGCTTCGAGAGCCTCGCGGCCAAGCTCGATGCGGCGCAAATCGCCTGGGCGAGAGTCAGCTCGGTCGGCGATCTCTCGGCCCATCCGCAGGTCAAGCGCATGAGCTTTGCTTCGCCCAAGGGAGAAGTCTCGATCCCGGCGCTCGCCGCCTCCTATCCCGGCCAGCCGCAGCGGCTGGGCGACGTGCCGACGATCGGCCAGCACACCGAACAGGTCCGGCGCGAGTTCGCCGCCTGATGGCGAGCAGAGGCGTCGAGAGCGCCAAGCTGGCGGCTTTCGGCGCGGCCTACTTCCTCGCGTCCGGCGCCTTCATGAGCTACTGGCCAGTGTGGCTGCGCAATCGCGGCATCACCGACGCCGAGATCGGCACGCTGTTCATGGCGCGCCAGCTCGTGAGCGTGGCGGCGATGTTGATCATGGGCTTCGTCGCTCATCGGCTCGGCCGCCTGCGCGCGCTGCTGTTCGGCCTGTCGGCTGGCGGCGTGGTGATGATGGGCTTCTACCAGGTCTCCTACACCTTCCTGGCGCTGCTCCTGACGGGTCTGGTTTGGGGTATGGTCTGGTCGCCGATCATGGCGCTCTACGACGGCGTGCTGGTGAACGAGGCCAAGAAGCGCGGCATCGTCTACGGCAGGCTGCGCCTGTGGGGCTCGGTCGCGTTCATCGTCGGCACCTTGCTGACCGGCGTGGCGGTCGACCATTTCGGGCCGCCGTCGGTGCTCTATATCGGCACCGTAGGGGTGGCGCTGCTGGTGCCCTTCGCCCTGCTGCTGCCCAAGGCCGAGCCGCGCGAGCCCGGCGCTGCGCGACACGCGCCGTTCGGCCTGTTCGATCTCTTCCGCAACAAGCCTTTCATGCTGTTCCTGGTCGGCGCCGGCTTCTGCCAATCGAGCCACGCCGTGCTCTACAGCTTCGGCACCCTCACTTGGCGCACCGCCGGCATCGACGACGTCACCATCAGCATGCTGTGGGGCGAGAGCGTCGCGGTCGAGATCCTGATGATGCTGGTCAGCGGCTGGCTGGTGCAGCGCATCGGCGTGGTCGGCCTGATCGGCGTGGGCCTCACCTGCGGCCTGGTGCGCTGGACCGGCATGGCCTTCACCAACGACCTGCTGGCGCTCGTCTTCCTGCAGATCCTGCACGGCGGCACCTTCGCCGCCTGTCATCTGGGGGCCATGGCCTTCATCCAGCGTGCGTTGCCGTCAGGCGGCGTGGCGCTCGGCCAGAGCATCTATTACGCGCTCGGCACCGGGGCCACGCAGGCCGTGATCTACCAGTTCGCGGGACTGCTCTATGCCCGCTACGGCCAGCACGCGTTCCTGGGCATGACGGTGATCAGCGCATTGGGGCTGATATGCATCGTGATGCTGGCACGCCGCTGGAACGGTGGGCTGGTTGTGCGCGAAGCCGCCTAGACAAAGCCGCGCGGCAGCCTCAGGCTGATCTGAACAGTTGCACGCGTTGGACGTCCGCGGAGAGAGTCGCATGACGCACGGCAAAAAGGCAGCCATACACATCGCGGGAGTGATCCTCGCCCTGTCGCTCTTCGTCTATGCCGGCAAGATGGCGATCCATGCGGGCGCAAAGCATGCCGATCTCTACCTATGGAGCGGCGTAACGCTCGCCGCCTTGCTAACCGCCCTGGCGTTCGTCGGCATGATCCATGTCGCGTTCGGAGCGGAAGCTGCCCGGCACCGCAGGCAACGATTCTCGACCTTGATCGCACGGATGGGTGCGCCAGCGGCCTACTCGCCGCCTCGTTTTGATTTGCGATAAAAGCTTGACATTTATTGCGATAATAGCTATGTTTACAGATGGCTTCCTTGCGGACCGCGAGCTTCCAGCTCGCTCTTGAATTCTTGAGCGAGCTGGAAGCTCACGGTCCGAAGGACATCCTCGCGAGGAATCAGGTAAAAAACTGCAGGAGCAACATTTCAGGCGATTCCTCACGAGCGAGGAAAAAGAAGCGCTCCCATTATTTTTCCATTTATTTAACGGGAACGGCCACGCGCGGTGACCGGCCAGATCTCGACCAGCGTGTCGCCCTTCACCACATGGAAGGCCTCGTAGAGATTGACCGTCGGGTCGCAATGCGGCGGCGTCAGGATCACCTGCTCGGCCAGCGCCGGGGCGTCCTTGCCCTCGGGCACGATCACGGCGGTGTATTCGTCGCCGGTGAAACGCGTCGTCGCACCTTCGATGGCGCCGCTCAGGATCATCGGCGGGCCCTTCTCCGTCGCCATCGCCTTCAGGCCGGCGTCGATCGTGGCCATGCCGGGCGTGTTGGCACTGATCACCCGCGCATCGATCTGCAACGCCTGCTCGAAGGTGGGCTTATCGAGGCCGCGCAGGTCGCAGACGTTGTAGTCGTGATCCATGAACACGTAGGAGCCGACCTGCAGCTCCGTGAACACGCCGAGCTTGGCGTCGATGTAGTGCGTGCCGGTGCCCGAGCCGGTGACGATGCCGGGCTTCAGCCCCGCGGCGGTGAGCGTGTCGACGATGCCTTTCAGGTAGGCCGTGCGCTCTTCCATCTTCGCCTGGCGCTCCTTGAAGTCGATGATGTGCTGGTGGCTGCCGCAATAGAACTGCACACCGGCATATTTCAGCGACTTCAGGCCCGCGACCTTCTTCACCAGTTCGACCACCTTCTCGGGCGACGCGACGCCGGTGCGATGGATGCCGGGATCGATGTCGACGATCACGGTGAGCGGCTTTCCGGCCTTGGTGGCAGCGGCTGCCAGCGCATCGACGTTGGTCGGATGATCGACGACGATCATCAGGTCCTTGACCTTGCCGTTCAGCTCCATGAGGCGGGTGATGCCCTGCGGCGTCACCACTGCCGAAGTGATGTGCATGTTCTCGAGACCGCCTTCCGCCAGCGCCTCGGCCTCGCCCAGCTTGGCGCAGCAGACGCCCAGCGCGCCGTTCGCGATCTGACGCTTGGCGATGTCGACCGACTTGTGTGTCTTCGAGTGCGGCCGCAGCTTGACGTTGTTTGCCGCGGCGAACCTGGCCATCTCGGCGATGTTGCGGTCGAGCATGTCGAGATCGAGCACGAGCGCCGGCGTGTTGAGCGAGCGGCGCGAGCCTTGCTGGCCGATCAGGTGGCCGTGCAGCTTCCAGGCTTCAAGATTTTCGACAGTCATTTCTTCTCACTCTGTTGGAGATTGCGCACGACCATGGCTTCGCCGGTCGTGCCGCGATTGACGCCGGCACTCTTCATGAAGGCGTTGTCGGCACCGGTGCCCCAGAGCGCGACGCCCTGGGCCAGCAGGCCGCCATCCACCTTCACCGTCTCGCCGGTGATGAAACGGGCCTCGTCGGAGACCAGGAACGACGCCACGTCGGCGATCACGTCGGGCTCGCCGCGATCGGGCCAGGGCTGCTGGCTGAACTGCTTCTCGTATTTGTCGGGCCGGCCACGATGAACCAAAGGTGTCGAAATCACGCCGGGCGCGATGCCGACCACGCGGATGCGGTCGGGACCCAGCTCGGCCGCCACGTTCTCGATCAGGGAAATCACGCCCGCCTTGGCCGCGGAATAGGCATGGCTGCCGCCGCCGCCCACCATGCCCGCGATCGACGCCGTCACCAGGATCACGCCGCCCCTCTTTTCACCATTGGGCCCGTGCTTCTTCATGGCAAGCGAGGCGTGCTTCATGCCGAGGAAGACCGAGCGCGTCAGGACCGCGAAGGTGTAGTCCCAGTCCTCGACCGAGGTCTCGGCGATCGGCCCGAAGGCGCCGCCGACGCCGGCATTGAGATAGGCGATGTCGAGAGTACCGAACCGGCTTTCCGCCAGCGCGACCGTGGCCGCCATGTCAGCCTCTTTGGCGACGTCACAACGGATGAAGGCCACCCGGTCGCCGTGTCCGTTCGCCTTGGCGACCGCCAGCGTCTCGGCGCCATTGGTTTCGTTGAGGTCGGCGACGACCACTTTCGCCCCGTCGGCGAGAAAGCGCATGACGGTCGCGCGGCCCATGCCACTCGCCCCGCCCGTCACGATGGCGACCTTGCCTGCCAGTCTGTTCATCGCGCGAGCATAGCCTCCCTGTCCGGGACTTGCACAGAGGCGCCACCGATCGGATCAACCCGGCTTTTTAGCAACGATCGTCTTGCAAAAACGCACATCGGCGATGACGACCTGATCGGTCTTGAAAAAACCCTCGGGGCCAGCGCTTACCAACCGCTTCACGTAAGCCTCGCGCATCGGCTTGATATGCTCGATGAGCCAGTTGTCCGGGGGATTGGGCTTCAGGCTGCGGGCGGCTCCGATCATCGAGGCCCCGAGCTGCGTATTTTCGCTCACCATCTTCTCCTTCAGCGCCGGATCCGGCGCATTGGAGAATATCTGGCTGACGACACTGAAGAGCGCGGCACATCGCATGAAACCATACCGTGCCGTCTCCGTATTCTTGGCGTCGTTCTCGGCGCTGCGCGGGCCCTTGATCAGATTGGCCTGCGTGTACTGCTCGATTGGCATCAAGTCAGGCGGAGCCGCTCCCGTTTGCGCCTGGCACGCGACCGACCACATCGTCGCGAGGGAGAGGAGGACAAAGCACGGCCAAAGACGCATCAGTTACTCCCCTGCGTGCCCGCCCGAGCGCGGCCAGCTTTTCGTCCCAGCATAGCCGCCCCGGCCTTTCCCCCAAAGCCCGGCCGCTCTAACATCCCCCACAAGAAAAAGGATCAGGAGGAGACAAGGCGATGAGCATCACCATCCGCCAGGTCGGACCCTGCTTGGCAGGCGAAGTAAGCGGCCTCGACATGCGCGTTTCGCTGTCGCGCGAGGACGCGGCCGCAATCCACGCCGGCATGGACCGTTATGCGGTCCTGGTGTTCCGCGATCAGGATATCGAGGACGCCCAGCAGCTCGCCTTCACCCAGGCGTTGGGCCCGATCGAGCATGCGATCGGCACCAGCCTGCGCGCGGCGAGCGAAACCCGCCTGCCGACGACCTTCGCCGACGTCTCCAACCTCGACAAGAACAACACGCCCTACGCGCGCGACGACCGCCGTCGCCTGTTCGCGATCGGCAACCGGCTGTGGCACTCGGACTCTTCCTTCAAGGTCACTCCAGCAAAATATTCGCTGCTGCACGCGGTTCGCATTCCGTCGAAGGGCGGCGATACGCAGTTCGCCGACATGCGCGCGGCCTACGATGCGCTCGACGAGGAGACCAAGGCGCAGGTGCAGGACCTGGTGTGCGAGCATAGCCAGATGTTCTCGCGCCAGCTGATCGGTTTCGCCGACTTCACCGACGAGGAGCGCCAGCGCTTCAAGCCGGTGCGGCAGTGCATGGTGCGCACGCACCCGGTGACCGGCCGCAAGTCGCTCTACCTCTCGAGCCATGCCGGCGAGATCCTGGGCTGGCCGATGCCCGAGGCGCGCGGCTTCCTGCGCGACCTGATCGAACACGCAACGCAGCGTGAGTTCGTCTACACGCACAAATGGCGCCTGGGCGACCTGGTGATGTGGGACAACCGCCAGACCATGCATCGCGCCCGGCCCTTCCCGGCCGACCAGCCGCGCGACATGCGGCGCACGACATTGATGGGCGACGGGCCGACCGTCGCGCAGGCCGCCTGAGGTGCGACGGCTTCTTCTGCTTCTTGCGTTCACCACCCTCTCGATCCCGCCGGCAACGGCCCAGCAGCGCGCCGGCATCGACCTGTCGTTGATCGACAGCAGCGTGCGGCCGCAGGACGATTTCTGGCGCTACGCCAACGGCAAGTGGCTGGCGGGGACGGAGATCCCGGCGGATCGTCCGGGCTGGGACTCGTTCGGTATCGTGCGCGAACTCACCCAGACCCAATTGCGCGACGTGCTTCAGGCGATTGACGTCAAAAGCGCCAACGAGGAGCGCCGCAAACTCGCCGATCTCTACGCCTCGTTCCTCGACGAGGCGACGGTCGAGGCGGCGGGTCTCGCCGGACTGAAGCCGGAGCTCGACCGCATCCAGGCGCTGACCGATCCCGCCGCATTGCCGGCGCTGTTTACGCACCTCGCGGAGATCTGGGTGCGCGTCCCTTACTTCGTCGACGTCGGCTCGGACGAGCACGACGCCACGACCTACATCGTGCATTTGCGCCAGGGGCGGCTCGGCCTTCCCGATCGCGACTACTATCTGAAGGACGACGCACATTTCATGGCGATCCGCGCGGCCTATCGCGCGCATGTCGCGAAGCTGCTGTCGCTGGCGGGGGTCGCGGCGAGCGCGGCCGACGTCGACGCCGTGATTGCCTTGGAGACATCGCTGGCAAAGCTCCAGTGGACGCGGGTACAGAACCGCGACCCGCTCAAGACCTACAACAAGAAGGACCGCGCGGAGCTGCCGTCCTATCTCACCAAAGAAGCGGATCGCGGCGCTCCCCGACGTGCCGACGATGTCGGAAGCGGGCTACCCCAGCGTCGAGAGCGACGCCTGGGTGGGATGCGTGGCGCCGGCCAGCGTGCCGAAGGACATGGTCGAGCTTCTCCATCGCGAGATGGGCAAGGCCGTGCTCCTTCCCGACGTGAAGGAACGTCTGGCCGTGCTGGGCTTCGAGCCGTTCGATCCATCGCTCGACGCCTCTTCGACCCGCATCCGCGAGGAGAGCGACAAGTGGGCCAAGCTGATCCGCGCGCTGAACCTCAAGGTGGGTTGAGCGTCACACCTTGAACTTGGCGATCACCTTCTCGTCGAACTTGAGGCCGAGGCCGGGCTTGGTCGGCAGCACCATTTCGCCGTTCTCGATCGCGGGTGTCTCTTCGTAGAGGGCCAGCATCCACGGCATGTACTCGACGGTGAGGCCGTTGGGGCATGCCGCCACCATATGGCAGAGCACTTCGGGCATGACATGACTGACGATCGGCAGATTGAACGCCTCGGCCATGGCCGCGACCTTCATCCATTGGGTCGGGCCGCCCACGCGCGCGATGTCGACCATGACGATGTCGACCGAGCGCGCCTCGATCATGTGGCGGAAGGGCACGATGCCCCAGAGGTACTCGCCGCCCGCGACCGGAGTCTTGAGCGCCGCCGTCACGCGCGCGAGGCCGGCGTAATCGTCGGCGGTCGTCACGTCTTCCAGCCAGAACAGGCCGATGCCTGCCTGTTCGACCCGGCTGCCGATGTCGATCGCCTGCTCGGGCCGCCAGCGCTGGTTGATGTCGCACATCAGCGGAATGTCGGGACCGATGGCATCGCGCACCGCGCGCATGCGGCGGATCTCGTCGGCCGGCGTCGGATCGCCGGGCAGCGCCATCTGGGTCTTCATCGAGCGGAAGCCCTTCTGCACCAGGGTGCGCGCTGCCTGTGCCGTCTGCTTGTCGGTGAGGCCGCGGCGCAGCGAGCCCGACGCATAGGTCGGCACCCGGGCGCGATGACCGCCCAGCAACTGCCACAGCGGCTGGTCGAGCGCCTTGCCCTTGATGTCCCACAGCGCGGTGTCGATCGCCGACAAAGCGAGCGTGAAGATTCCGCCCGGGCCGCCGGTGTCGCCTGCGCGCAACTTGGCGATGACGGCTTCCATGCGCATCGGATTCTCGCCGACGATGCCGGCGCAGAGATCTTCCATCATCGCATGCAGGCTGCGCGTGACCCGGCCGCCATAGAGCGTGACGCCGATGCCTTCGATGCCGTCGTCGGTGCGCAGACGCAGCGCCACCGTCGGCCGCTTGCGGTTGGCGTCCTCCGGCATGTTGGCCAGCGGATCGTCTTCCGGCACCGCCAACGTCATGACTTCGTAACTGGCGATTTTCATGATTTCCCCCGCCTGAATGGCCGTTCACATCGGCGGTATTTTCGGCCAAAGTCCGCCGCAGCACAAATTGAACAGTAAAGCAGGGGAGAGACGAAGATGGACTTCGAATATTCGGATCGCAGCAAGGCGCTGCTCGAGAAACTCAACAAATTCATGGACGAGGTGATCTATCCGGCCGAGCCCATCTACGAAGAGCAGATGGAGCAGGCCAAGGACCGCTGGCAGTTGCCGCCAATCATCGAATCCTGCAAGGCGGAAGCGAAGAAGCGCGGCCTCTGGAACATGTTCCTCCCTGCGGACCGCGAGAGCGGCGACACGCACGGCACGATGGGCCTCTCCAACCTCGACTACGCACCGATCTGTGAGGTACTCGGCCGCTCGTCGATCGCATCCGAGTCGGTGAACTGCTCCGCGCCCGATACCGGCAACATGGAAGTCTTCGCCCGCTACGGCACGGCCGAGCACAAGGAGAAGTGGCTGAAGCCGCTGCTGAACGGCGAGATCCGGTCGTGCTTCGCCATGACCGAGCCTGCCGTCGCCTCCTCCGACGCGCGCAACGTCGAGTGCCGCATCGAAGCCGACGGCAACGAGTATGTGATCAACGGCCGCAAGTGGTGGTCGTCGGGCATGGGCGATCCGCGCTGCGCCGTCATCATCCTGATGGGCAAGAGCGACCCGTCGGCGCCGGCCTATCGCCAGCAGTCGATGATCGTGGTGCCGCGCGATGCCAAGGGCATCAAGATCGTGAAGATGCTGCACGTGTTCGGTTATGACGACGCGCCGCACGGCCACGCCGAAGTGGTCTACGACAATGTGCGCGTGCCGAAGTCGGCGATCCTTCTCGGTGAGGGTCGCGGCTTCGAGATCGCCCAGGGCCGCCTGGGACCAGGCCGCATCCATCATTGCATGCGTGCCATCGGCGTCGCCGAACGTGCGCTCGAGATGGCGATCAAGCGTGCCAAGAGCCGCACCGCGTTCGGCCAGAAGATCTCCGAGATGGGCGTCACCAAGGCGCACGTCGCCGACATGCGCATGGAGATCGACATGGCGCGCCTGCTGGTGCTGAAGGCCGCGTGGGCGATGGACAAATTCGGCAACAAGGAAGCCCGCCAGCAGATCGCGATGATCAAGGTGGCCGTGCCCAACATCACCTCGAAGGTCGTGGACCGCTGCCTGCAGCTCCATGGCGCCGGTGGCGTCAGTCAGGTGTTCAAGCTCGCCAGCATGTACGCCCACCAGCGCACGCTCCGTCTCGCCGACGGTCCGGACGAGGTCCATCGCGACCAGGTCGGCCGTCTCGAGATCGCCAAGCACAACTGATGGAAAGGCCGGTCTGCCTACTCCGTCTTGAGCAGGCCGGCCTTCTCGAACTCGACGATCGAGGCGTCTTCGCCCTGAAGCATCGCGGTCACGCCCTGCACCGTCAGGGCCTCGACATCGGCACCGAGCTCGGCCTCACGCTTGGCGAGCGCCGGATCGGCGATGGCGGCAGCGACTGCGGCGTTGAGCTTGCTCACGATGTCGGCCGGCGTGCCGGCAGGCGCCATCAGGTAGAGCGGCGTCGTGGCATCGAAGTCGGTGACGCCGCGTTCCGCCAGGGTCGCGACGTCCGGCAGCTCCCGCGCCCGCTTGCGCGTGGTGACGGCGACGGCAGTCAAACGTCCCTCGCGGACATGACCGATCGACGCCGGGATCTGATCCATCACCGCATCGATCTGGCCGGCGAGCAGATCGTTCAGCGCCAGGCCGTTGCTCTTGTAGGGGATGATATTGAACTTCACCCCGGCCGCCTGCTGCAGTCGCAGGATGGCCAGATGATTGGTGCTGCCGTTGCCCGGATGGCCGATCGTGAACTTTGCCGGGTTTGCCTTCAGATACGCCAGCAGCGCGGGCCAATCCTTGATCGGATTCTTGGCGTTCATCACGATGTCCATCGGCGAGGTGCTGAGCAGCGCGATCGGCGCGAAGCTCGCCAGCGTGTACGGCGGCTTGCCACCGGTCATGCGCGGACTGACGAGGAACGTGCCGGTCGAGCCCAGCACGATGCTGTAGCCGTCAGGCGTGGACTTCGCGACCTGCTCGGCGCCGATCGCACCACCCGCTCCGCCGCGATTGTCGATGATCACCTGCTGCCCAAGCCGCTTGCCCATCGCCTCGGCGAACAGCCGACCGGTGAGATCGGCGTTGCCGCCCGGCGCGAAGGGTACGACCAGCCTGATCGGCTTGTCCGGATAATCGGCGGCGAGAGCGGCGCGGCCAAAGGCGAGGACGGGAAGGGCTGTGAGGACGAAGCGGCGGGAGGTCTGCATGGCGGCGACCCTAGAACGCAACCTTCGCTGCGGCCTGCGTTTGTTGTGCATGGCAGACACGCCGATTCGCGACCTCAAGGAGCAGCAAAAGCAGCTGCATCATGTGTCCGAGCATCTCGCCAACGAGCGCACGATGCTGGCCTGGATCCGCACCGCCATCGCCGTGATGACCTTCGGCGTCGGCATCAACCGCTTCAGTCTGTTCCTCGTCGAGTTCAGCCACGTCGTGCCGGGCGGCCGCACGGTGAACATGCGCGCCGAGGACCTCGGCATCGCCATGGTCGGCCTCGGCCTGCTGGTGATGCTGGGCGGTACCTGGCATTACATCCACGTCGCCCGCTCGATCGACGATGAGAGCTACCGCCCTGCCCGCATCGGCATCGTCGTGACGACCTTCGCGGTGCTTCTCCTCGGCGGGACGAGTCTGGCCTGGCTACTGTGGTAGTGGCCGCAGTTGGCGCAGCAGCCTGCCCGACGGCTTCTCGGGCAACTGGCCCGGCTCCGGCAACAAGGCGCCGTTCACCAGCACCGCTTTCACGCCGCTCGGCCGGCTGATCAACCGGTCTTCGCCCGCCGGCAGGTCGTGCACGCGCTCCAGTGCCTGTGCACCAACAGTCGCGGGATCGAACACGACGATGTCCGCCGGCAGGCCGACGGCAAGACGACCGCGATCCGTCAGGCCGAAGATGTCGGCCGGTCGCATCGTCAACTGATGGATCGCGTGTTCGAGCGTGATTGCCTGCTTGTCGCGCACCCAGTGACCCAGCAAGTGAGTGGCGTAGCAGGCATCGCAGAGCTGGCTCATGTGCGCGCCGCCGTCGCCCAAGGCGATGATGACGTTGGGGTCCTGCACGATCTCGCGCACCTCGGCTTCCTCGAAGTTGAGCACGTTGGCACGCATCCGCAGGCGCAGCTCCTGGCCCGCGAGATCGAACATCAGGTCGACCGGATCGACACCGCGCTCCACCGCCACTTCCGCCAACCCGCGCTCGATCAACGCAGTGTCCGCAGCTGACGAGATCACAAGATTGCCGAACATCGCTCGGCGCGAATCGCCCTCGGCTTCCTTGCCCATGAACCACTGGTCGTCGGGACCGCGGCCGGCCAGCTGCACCTTCACGCGCGCGCGGAAGGCGGGATCGGCGTAGATGGCGCGGCGTTCATCGTCCGTATTCGCGGCGCGCAGCCGCTCGAAGGAGGCGAACGTGTCGAACACGACCGGCGAGCGGAAGTCGAACTCGATCTGGATTGGCCGACAAGCGCCCTGCGGATAGATCGGCAAGCCACGCTTGATCAGCTCGGCCGACTTCGCCAGCGACGGACGATGCGAGTTCGGGCCAAGCGATCCGGCGAGCAGCGCCGTCCAGATCACCGGCCGGCCACTTTTGTTATGGAGCTGCTCGTACTCGTCCCAGCGCGGATCGCGGCCGACGTTGTAATGGATGATGCCGTGGCCCGACTTGCCGACGGCGTCGGCAATCTCCAGCATCTCGCCGAACTCAGCCAGCCTGCTCGGCACCGGACGACCAGAGTAGCCGATATGCACCTTCGACACCGACGTGGCGAAGCCCACGGCGCCCACCTCCATCGCCTCGGCCACGATCTTCTTCATCTCGGCCACTTCGGCTGGTGTCGCGGCGCGCGTCGTCGACTCATCGCCCATGACCGACAGGCGCACCGGCGTGTGGCCCACCATGACGGCGACGTTGATGCCGAGCGGCTGGCGGTCGAGCGCATCCATGTATTCCGGGAAGGTCTGGAATGGCCAGTCGGCGCCGATGCCCGCCTGCAAAGCGGCAAGGCTCATGCCTTCGACCCGCTCCAGGGTGCGCAGGATCAGGTCACGATGCTCGGGCTTGGTCGGCGCGACACCAAAGCCGCAGTTACCGACCACGACCGACGTCACCCCGTGCCATGGCGAGATCGTCAGCATCGGATCCCACAATACCTGCGCGTCGTAGTGCGTGTGCACGTCGACGAAGCCCGGGGCGACCACCATGCCGGCCGCGTCGATGGTTTGCGTCGCGGACTCCGGCGCATCGCCCAGCGCCACGACCTTGCCGTCCTTGATGCCGACATCGCCGCGACGGCGGGCGCTGCCGGAGCCATCGACGATCTCGCCGCCCACGATCTTCAGATCGTACGCCATGCCCGCTACTCCACCTTGACGCCGGTGTACTCGATCATCTGCTTCCAATAGGCAAGGTCGGCCTTCTGTCGCTCTGCGAACTCGCTCGACGTGCTGCCGATCGGATCGAAGCCCAGGGTCTTCCAGCGTTCGATCGCCGCCGGATCCTTCAGCGCCCAGTTGATGTCGGCCGAGAGCCTGTCGACGATCGGCTTCGGTGTGTGCGCCGGCGCGAACATGCCGTACCAGCCGTCGACGACGAAATCGGGAAAGCCCGCTTCGACCATCGTCGGCAGGTCGGACGCCGAGGGCGAGCGTGTCGCACACGTCTGTGCCAGCGCCTTGACCTGCCCGGCGCGCGCCTGCGGCAGGGCCGACGGCAGATTGTCGAACATGAAGGCGATCCGGCCCGCCATCAGGTCGGGCTGCGCCTGCGCACTGCCGCGATAGGGAACCAGCGTCGCCTTGAGGCTTGCGCGCTTGACCATCAACTCGGCCGCGATGTGCTGGCTCGAGCCAGTGGCCGCGGCATAGGAGACGCCGTCCTGCGTCTTGATCCACTCGACCAGCTCCTTCGGCGTCTTGGCCGGGATGCTGTTGGGAATCACCAGCGCCATACAGGCAGTGCCGAGCAGAGTCAGCGGCTCGAAATCCTTGATCGGATCGTAGGGCAGCTTGGGATAGAAGATCTTGTTGGAGCCGTTGGTGCTCTGCGTGCCCAGCATGATCGTGTAGCCATCCGGCGCCGACTTGGCCGCAGCCTCGGTGCCAATGGCGCCCGCTGCGCCGCCCTTGTTGTCGATGACGATGGGCTGTCCCCAGCGCTCGCTGAGCTTGGCCGCCAGCACGCGCGACAGCGTGTCGGTCGGACCGCCCGGCGGAAAGGGCACGATCCAGCGGACCGGCCGGCTGGGGTAGTCTTGTGCACCCGCCGGGGTTCCCAGCGCGGCAAACATCAGAAAGAAGAGAGAATACAGGCGGAAGGACATGTTGCTGAGCTTGATGGCCGCTCTGTCCTGAGGCAAGACCGATGCAGGAGGAACCACCAGATGACGGATCGCCTCAAAGGCAAGGTCGCCCTGATCACGGGCGGTGCTTCGGGTCTCGGCGCCAACGCCGCCGAACTGATGGTGCAGGAAGGCGCCAGCGTCGTCGTGACGGACGTCGCCGTCGATCGCGGCAAGGCCGTCGCCGAGAAGCTCGGCTCCGCCGGCCACTTCGTGAAGCTCGACGTCACCAGCGAAGACAACTGGAAGGCCGCGATCCAGGAGACCGTCGACAAGTTCGGTGCGCTGCACGTGCTGCTGAACTCCGCCGGTATCGGCCTCAGCAAGACGGTCGAGGACATCACGCTCGAGGAATGGCGCAAGGTCCATGCGATCGACCTCGACGGCGTGTTCCTGGGCTGCAAGCACGGCGTCGCCGAGATCAAGAAGCACACGAAGCTGCTCGGCGGCTCGGTGATCAACATCTCGTCGATCTCCGGCATCATCGCCGGCGCCAACATGGCGGCCTACAATTCGGCCAAGGCGGGCGTGCGGCTGCTCAGCAAATCGGTGGCGCTGCACTGCGCCAAGTCGGGCTACAACATCCGCTGCAACTCGGTGCATCCCACCTTCATCGACACACCGATCCTCGACAAGTACCGCGACCGCTTCGGCCAGGAGATCATGCAGCAGAAGCTCGGCCGCCAGGTCCCGATCGGTCGCCTCGGCCGGCCCGAGGAAGTGGGCTGGGCGCTGGTCTTTCTCGCCTCCGATGAATCGAGCTACATGACCGGCTCGGAAGTGATCATCGACGGCGGCATTTCGGCAATGTGATTTTCTTGTCATCCTGAGCGCAGCGAAGGACCTATTGCATGCTCCTCTCTCTCGACGGTCGTAAAGTCTATTTCGATCTCGCCGGACCGGCCAATGCGCCGGTCGTGTGCTTCACTCATTCGCTCAACGCCGACGGCGGCATGTGGGTCGAGCAGATGGTGCCGCTGCTGGGCGCCGGCTATCGCGTGCTGCGGCTCGACATGCGCGGCCATGGTGGCAGTGCGCCGGTCGACGGCGACTATGCGATGGACTGGCTGGCGGCCGACGTGAAGGGCGCGCTCGACGTGCTGGGCATCAAGAATATCCATTACATCGGTCTCTCGATCGGCGGCATGATCGGCCAGGGCTTCGCGCTGGCGAACCCGGGTTATCTCGCTTCGCTCTGCCTGTGCGATACCCAGCCGTCGACGCCGCCGGGTTCGGCCGGCACGTGGGAAGAGCGCAAGGCCACGGTGCGCAGCAAGGGTCTCGCGGCGTTGGCCGACGGCACGATGGACCGCTGGTTCACGCCCGAGTTCAAGAAGGTGAATCCGCGGCGCTGGACCGAAGTGCGCGACACGATCAGCGGCACCACGCCCGCGGGCTCCGCCGGCTGCATGTCGGCGATCCAGAGCTTCGACTATCTCGACCGCCTGCCCTCGATCAAGGTTCCGACGCTGGTGATCTGCGGCGACGGTGACGAAGGAACGCCCCCCGAGCGCAACAAGCTGATCGCGTCGAAGATCCCGGGCGGTCGCTACGAGGAGATCGCCCAAGCGCGCCATCTGCCCAACGTCGAGCGACCCGAGCAGTTCAACAAGATCATGATGGGCTGGCTGGGACTGAACCGCTAAGTCTATGGCGGGTCGCGGCACCACCTCGGTCGGCTTCAAGCTCGCCACCATCCTGCGCGAGCGCGTGGCCGCCGGGCGCTACAAGAAGCAGTTTCCGACCGAAAACGAGCTGATCGCCGAATTCGGCATGTCGCGCTATGCCGTGCGCAGCGCCATGCAACGGCTGGAGACGGACGGGCAGATCCACCGCCATCCCGGTCGCGGCACCAAGGTCCTCGAGCACGCACCGGCGCCCGATTCGAGCTGGGCGATCCGCACGGTCGAGGATTTGATCGATCGCAACCTGTTCGAGCGGCCGACGGTTCTCTCGGCCGGCGTGGTCGCGGCGCGCGACTATCCGCGCTCGGCCAAGCTGTTCGGCGTGGGCGCGCGCGGCAAACTCTTCCTGATCGAGAGGGTCAGCCGCACCGGAAAGGACGGCCCCGCCTTCTTCTCGCTGAACTTCCTGGCCGCAGAGGTCGGCAAGGCCCTGCCGCCCAACCGGATCGGACGCGAGCCGCTGATCGTGCAGATCGAACGGCACCGCAAGATCCGCGCGCACCGCGTGCGGCAGGAATTGTCCGGCGGCACGGCATCGGCGCGGGTTGCCGACCATCTCAAGGTCGCAATCGGCCATCCGACGGTCGTTGTGCACCGCACCTATTTCGGCTGGGACGGAGACGTGATCGCCACCGGGGAGCTGCATTACCGGTGGGAAAAGTTCAGCCAGACGATCGACCTCTTCCGCGGCAATCTCGCGGAGCGGTAGGGTCGGCGCGCGACGCCGATTGAATTGTTCGAATATTCGCCTATTGTGCCTCCGAGCATGATGCTCGGACGGCAGCGAGGTTTCGCAATGGCGCAGACACTCACGGCACCCAAGGCCGGCACGGATTTCGCGGACGCCACGGCCCTCGACGGCGTCGATCCGCAGGAATGGTATTTCGAGCAGGGCTATACCGACGGCCTGCCCGTCGTCCCGCCGACGCCGGAGAAGATCGAGGCGATGGTCGAGGCGCTGGGCGGCGACCCGGCCTTCCTCGAGGCGCGCGTGCCGCCGCGCTGGGGCAATCTCACCCGCCGCGCCCTGGCGATCAACGCCGTGATGGCCGGCTGCCTGCCCATCTACGCCCCGGTGTTGCGCACCGCCATGCTGGCGATGTGCGACAACCACTTCAATCTCAACGCCATCCAGGCCACGACCCACGTCATCGCGCCGCTCGTCATCGTCAACGGGCCGGTGCGCAAGCAGATCGGCATGAACAGCGGCCATGGCGCCTTCGGTCCCGGCAACCGGGCCAACGCCACCATCGGCCGCGCGATCCGGCTGATCCTGCTCAATGTCGGCGGCGGCCTGCCTGGCGTCCTCGACAAGAGCACGCAAGGCACGCCCGCGAAATATTCCTACTGCGTCGCCGAGAACGAGGAAGAAAGCCCGTGGGCGCCCTATCACGTCGAGAAGGGCTACCGCATGCAGGACTCGACGGTGTTCGCGATCGGCGGCGAGTCCAACCACAACATCAACAGCCCGCTGCCGAACGATCCCGAAGGCATCCTCGACGACGTGATCTCGTCGATGACGACTGTCGTGCACAACAACGCCCGCGCCAGCGGCCACTGCACCGTAGCGCTATCGCCCGAGCATGCGCAGACCTGCGCCAAGCACGGCTGGACCCGCCACGACGTGCGCAGCTACCTGCAAATGTACGCGACCAACAAGTTCGGCCGCATCGTCCACAATCACAAATACGGCAAGGCCTACAATCGCCACCTGCCGAAGCACTACCGCCGCGACCTCGATTCCGACATCCCGATCGTGCCGTCGCCGGACAACATCCATCTCTTCGTGATCGGCGGCACCGCCGGCCGCTTCTCGTCCTTCATCCCGGGCTGGGGCCACTACAACAGCCCCGTTCTGCGCTCGATCGACGGCGCCACGCCCACGGGCGGCCCGGTCTGCATCGACGGCACCTGCTACCTCTAAGGAGATCGCCATGGACTTCCGCACTCCCCTCTTCGGCTACGATCCGCGCGGCATCGTCGAGGCCGAGCCGCGGGCGCTGTCGCCCCGCCTGCCCGATATGAAGGGCCTGCGCCTGGCAGTGCTCGACAACGCCAAGATGAAGGCCGGCAAGCTGCTGACCTACACGGCGGAGATCCTGAACGAGGAATTCGCCTTCTCGCAGGTCAACACCTACGTGAAGCGCGGCTTCTCCTACACCGCGACGCCGGAGATGATCGAGCAGATCGCCGCCGGCAACGATGTGGTGATCAGTGCCATAGGCGATTGAGGAAGCTGTACATCGTGCAGTGTGCACGACGGCATCGAACTCGAAGCGCTCGGCCGCCCCACGGCGGTGATCGTCACCACGGAATTCGTCAGCGAATGCATCACGCAACGCGCGGCGCTCGGCATGGTCGGCCTCGAGCCGGTCGTCATCGATCATCCGCTGTCGAGCGTCACGGATGACGAAATCCGCCACCGTGCCCGGCAAGCTGCCGCGCAGGTGAAGCGTCTGTTGCTGCTCCCACGCTGAGGGAGCGGCAGCGTGCGCAAGATCCTCGAAGGCGTGCGGGTCCTCGACCTGACCCAGTTCTTCTCCGGACCGCAGGCCACGCTTTTCCTGGCCGGGCTCGGGGCGGAAGTGATCCGCATCGATTCGCCCGAGGGCGCCAAGAGCGTCGCCGTGGCGCCGCCCTATGCCGGTCGCAACGGCGTGTCCTTCGAGCGGACCTCGCCCGACGATCTCAGCGTCAATTACCTGAAGCGCACGCGGGCCAAGAAGGCGATCTCGCTCGACCTCAAGACGGCCGACGGCAAGGCGCTGTTCTTCAGGTTGCTCGAGCACGCTGACGTCGTGGTCGAGAACTACTCCGTGGGCGTCAGTGCGCGGCTCGGCATCGACTATCCCAAGCTCGCGGCCGCCAACCCGCGCATCGTCTATTGCGCGCTGACCGGCCACGGCTCGACCGGCCCGGACAAGGACCTGAAGGCCTACGACGTGACCGTGCAGGCGGCCGCCGGCTTGATGAGCGTCACCGGCTTTCCCGGCCAGCCGCCGACCAAGGCCGGCACCGCGCTGTCCGACGCGATCTCAGGCACCTTCGCCATGTCGGGCGTTCTGGCGGCGCTGCTCGATCGCGAAAAGACCGGCCGCGGCCAGTTCGTCGACGTGTCGATGGTCGATTCGCTCTTCGCGTTGCTGTTCGACGATCCGATCGACTGGTACGAGCGCTTGGGCGTTCCCGTGCGCCAGGGCAACCGCATCCTGCGCTTCTCGCCGATCAACACCTACCAGACGCGCGACGGCTGGGCGGTGCTGGGGGCGGCGACAGGCGGCCAATGGCAAGGCGTGCTGAAGGCGATCGGGCGACCTGACCTGCTGGACGATCCCGAGTGGAGCAGCCTCGACTGGCGCGTCGCCAACAACGACCGATCGGACGCGCTGCTGAGGGACTGGGCCATCACGCGCACGACCGCTGAGGCTGTGGCCGAAATGCTGGCGGCCGGTGGTGTCGCCTCGGCGATTCGCGGCCCCAAGGAACTCGCCGAATGGCAGCACCTGCGCGAGCGGGAGATGTACGTGCCGCTCGAGCATCCGACCCTGGGTCCGTTGGCCGATGTGGGCGCACCGGGCTTTCCCATCAAATTCGGCGCGGCGGACGCGGGCTACGACGCCCCGGCCCCGCTGCCGCGCCAGCACAACCGCGAGATCTATTGCGGACTGCTGGGCCTCGACGACACCGAACTCGAACGGCTGGAGGCCGCCGGTGTCATCTAGGACGATCTTCGCAATCAACAAAACTGGAGGAAACGATGGATGGTTCGGTAACGACGATCCGTGACACGTCCGCCTGGACGGCCGACGAGCATCGCAACAACACCAGCTGGCTCTACGAGCTGACCGCCAGCGACCTGGCCGAGATCGATGGCGCCGTGCGCGCCGTCGCGGCGGCGGGCCTCGTGCCGCCGAACTTCGGCCCGAAGGACTTCGTCGTGCCCGCGTTCGGCCGGCGGCTCGCGTCGCTCGCCAACGAACTGGAGAACGGCCGCGGCTTCTTCCTGCTGCGGGGCCTGCCGATCGATAAATACAGCCTCGACACGGTCAAGACGATCTACTGGGGCATCGGCGTGCATCTCGGCAAGCCGGTCTACCAGAACACGCGCGGCGACCTGATGACCCACGTCGCCGACCGCGGCGACGACTATGGCGACGTCAACACGCGGCTCTACACGACGGCCGCCGCCGCCAATCCGCACAACGACCCCAGCGACTGCGTCGGCCTGCTCTGCGTGCGCCATGCCGCGCAGGGCGGCACCAGCATGATCGCCAGCGCCCTGTCGATCTACAATCGGGTCGCGGCGGAGCATCCCGAATATCTGCCGATCCTGCACAAGGGCTTCCCGCACGACTTGCGCGGCGAAGGTGTGACGGCCTCGCTGCACGAGACGACGCCGGACATCCCCGTGTTCAGCGCCTTCGGGGGCAAGGTTTCCTGTTGCCTCAATTCCAAGTCGAGCCGCACCGCGCGCGACAAGCAGGGCCGGCCGCTGACGGCACTCGAATCCGAAGCGATCGACTATATCGAGCGCCTGGCCGAGAGCCGCGAGCTCTGCCTCACCATGGATTTCCGCCCGGGCGACATCCAGTTCCTGAACAACTACGCCATCATCCACACGCGCACGGCGTTCCGCGACGAGCCCGATCCGGACAAGCGCCGGCTCCTGCTGCGCCTGTGGCTCAACCTGTACCACGGACGGGCGCTGGCGCCGGGCTTCGGCGATCGCTTCAACAACGGCTCTCGCGGCGGTGTCCCCGCAGGCAAGCAATGAAACTCGGCCGGCGTTCCTTCACGGCGGCCGCCCTCGCGGCGGCGGTTCCGGGCATTGCACGCGCGGACGCCTATCCATCGCGCCTCATCAAGATCATCGTGCCGATCTCGGCCGGCAGCACGACCGACGTGGTGGCTCGCAGCGTCGGCGAGGATCTGCGCATGGCGCTGGGCCAGACCGTACTGGTCGACAACCGGCCGGGCGCCGGCGGCACGATTGGTGCTGCCACCGTCGCCAAGTCGCCGCCCGACGGTTACACGCTGCTGGTCGTATCGGCATCGCATACCGCCAATGCCGCGCTCTATTCGTCCCTGCCCTACGACACGCAGAAGGACTTCCGCGGCATCACGCGGCTGGCCATCGCGCCCCTGATCCTGGTGACCTCGCCGGGCAAGAACATCAAGTCGGTGGCCGATCTCATCGCGCGCGCGAAGGCCCATCCTGGCGAGATGACCTACGGGTCGGGCGGTGTCGGCAGCGCCGCCCACATGAATGCCGAGCAATTCCGCGCCATGGCCAAGTTCGACGCCCTGCACGTACCTTATCGTGGCACGCCGGAGATGATGGCCGACGTCATCGCGGGCCGCGTCGACTTCGGCTTCATCTCGACCGTGACCGCACTGGGCTCGCTGCACGACGGCAAGCTGATCGCGCTGGCCTGCGGTGCCGAGCAACGCTCCTCGCTGCTGCCCGACGTGCCCACGACGGTCGAAGCCGGCGTGCCGGGATCGGCCTACAATTCCTGGCTCGGCATGTTCGCGCCCGCGGGCACACCCCAGGACGTGGTCGACATATTGAACCGCGAAATGGTGAAGGCGCTGAAGCGCCCCGACACGGAGAAGAAGTTCGCCGATATGGGCGCCGACGTTGCCCCGATGTCCTCGGCGGAGTTCGACGCCTTCATCGCCAAGGACCTCGCCACGATCGCCGCCCTCGTCAAGCTGGCGAAAATTCCCACGAACTGACCAATGCGGTAGTCTGCGCCACCGCCCGACGCCGCAACGGAAAGCAATCATGGATTTCGCCTTCACCGAAGACCAACTCGCCATCAAGGAGTCCGTCGGCAAGCTCTGCGCCGGCTTCGACGGGAAGTACTGGCTGAAGAAGGACAAGGACGGCGGCTTCCCGGAGGATTTCTATCGGGCGATGGCCGATGCCGGCTGGCTGGGCATTGCCATGCCCGAGGAATACGGCGGGTCAGGCCTCGGTATCACCGAGGCCGCGATCATGCTGCAGGCGGTGGCCGAGTCGGGCGCGGCGCTGCAGGGCGCATCGGCCATCCACCTCAACGTCTTCGGTCCCAACCCCATCGTCGTGTTCGGTACCGAAGAGCAGAAGAAGCGCATCCTGCCGGATATCATCAAGGGCAAGGTGAAGGGCTGCTTCGCCGTCACCGAACCCGACGCCGGCCTCAACACCACGGCGCTCGACACCAAGGCCGAGCGCGACGGCAACGGCTATGTCGTGCATGGCAAGAAGACCTGGACCACCACGGCGCAGGTCGCCGACAAGATGCTGCTGATCGCGCGCACGACGCCCAAGGAGAAATGCAAGCGGCCGACCGACGGGCTGTCGCTCTTCTATACCGACTTCGACCGTTCCAAGATCGAAGTGCGCGAGATCGAAAAGATGGGCCGCAAGGCGATCGACACCAACCAGGTGTTTATCGACGGCCTGAAAGTGCCGCTCGAGGATCGCATCGGCGAGGAAGGCAAGGGCTTCCACTATCTGCTGCACGGGCTCAACCCCGAGCGCGTGCTGATCGCGGCCGAAGCGATCGGCATCGGCAAGGCAGCGCTGGCCAAGGCCACGCAATACGCCAAGGAGCGCATCGTGTTCGGCCGGCCGATCGGCAGGAACCAGGCGATCCAGCATCCGCTCGCCGAGAGCTGGATGCAGCTCGAGGCGGCCAACCTCATGACCTTCAAGGCCGCGTGGCTCTACGACCATGGCAAGGAGTGCGGCGCCGAGGCGAATTCCGCCAAGTACCTCGGCGCGCGCTGGGCCTATGAGGCCTGCGAACGCGCTATTCTCACGCATGGCGGCTATGGCTATGCCAAGGAATTCCATGTCGAGCGTTTCCTGCGCGAAGTCATGATCGCGCGCATCGCGCCAGTCAGCGAGCAGCTCACCCTGTGCTACGTCGCCGAGCGCGTGCTCGGCCTGCCGAAGAGCTACTAGGAAATAGCTACTAGACCGGCGGCTCTCCCGCCTCGATCGCGGGCCCCCACTCGGTGACCACGCGCTCGAGATCGAGCAGGTTCTGGTGCATCTGCTCGAGCGCAAAGCCCGTGGCGAAGAAGCGCTCGGCCGCCTCGCCCGGCAGGGTGCGCGTGGCGCCCTCGCGACGCATTGCGGCGATCTCGTCGGCATAAGCATGCAGGGCCGTCTCGAACGGCGCGAGCGGGGCCGGCTCCCGTCGGGCGACCAGCGCCGCCGCGCTCTGTTTCATGTAATCCGACGCCGCCGTGGCCACGGCATCGAGCCTAGGCTGCAGGCGATGGCTCACCTCCTCCGGCATCGCTTCGCCCGCCGCGCGTCCGACCATCACCAGATCGTGGCGCAGGCGCAGCAAGGGAGCTATCGCCAAAAGTTGGTGACGGCCTGATCTGTCAGGCGGCGGCGGTTGCGGTCTGAAGGTTGTTCGCCTTGGCGGTGACCTCCAGCCCGTTGGTGAACTTCACCCCCAGGATC
>CAIKZO010000059.1 GCA_903832005.1 Enhydrobacter aerosaccus
CAGATTCCCGAGCGCCACTGGAGTGGCGCGCTCCTTTGACCTATCTCGCTTTCGCCTGCTCGATCGCCCGCCACACGTTCTGCGCCGTGGCCGGCATAAGCACGTCCGTGACGCCGAGCGGCGCCAGGGCGTCGATCACGGCGTTCATCACCACCGGCATCGCGCCCACGGTTCCGGCCTCGCCCGCGCCCTTGGCGCCGAGCGGGTTGAACTTGGTTGGCACCGGATTGCTCTTCACTTCCATGTTCGGAATCATCTTGGCGTGCGGCATCGCGTAATCGAGGAAGCTCGCCGTCATCAGCTGTCCGCTCTTGCGGTCCCAGATCACCTGCTCGCACAGGATCTGGCCGATTCCCTGCGCCACGCCGCCATGGATCTGGCCCTTCAGGCCCGTCGGGTTCATCACCGTGCCAACATCGTCGACCACGGCGTAGCGGTCGACCGTGACGTCGCCGGTGTCGGGATCGATCTCAAGTTCGCAGATGTGGCAGCCGTTGGGATAGGTGTCCTTCTCGCCAAGGTACGTCGCGTTCTCGTACAGGCCGCCCTCGAAGCCCTTGGGCCATTTGGCCGGCGCGAAGGCCGCCATCGCCACCTGCTTCAAGGTCACCGTCTTGTCTGTGCCGGCGACCTTGAAGATGCCGTCAGCGAACTCGATGTCCTGCTCGCCCGCCTCCAGCATGTGGCCGGCCAGCCGCTTGCCCTTCTCGATCACCTTGCCGGCCGCCATGAACAGTGCCGAGCCACCCAGCACGGTCGAGCGCGAGCCGTTGGTGCCCATGCCGAAGGCGACGCGATCGGTGTCGCCATCGATGAACTGCACGTCGCCCGGATCGATGCCCAGTCGCTCGTTGAGGATCTGCTTGAACATGGTCTCATGGCCCTGGCCCTGGTTCTTGGTGCCCATAAGCAAGGCGGCGGTGCCGCCGGGATTGAAGCGGATCTCGGCATATTCCGGCTGCGCCGTGCCGGCGGCCTGCTCGATGGCGTTGATGATGCCGAGCCCGCGCAGGCGCCCGCGCTTCGTCGACTCCGCCTTGCGCGCCTCGTAGCCCGCCACATCGGCCAGCTTCAGCGCCATGTCGAGGTTCTGCTCGAACTTGCCGCAGTCATAGTACGGCCCGACCGGGCTCTGGTACGGCAGTGCCGCTTCCGACAGCATGTTCTTGCGGCGCAGCTCGACCCGATCGACGCCCAGTTCGCGCGCCGCATCGTCGATCAGCCGCTCGATCAGGTAGATCGCTTCCGGCCGGCCCGCACCGCGATAGGGTGCGGTCGGGTTGGTGTTGGAGAGCACGCCGATCACGTTGATATAGGCCTTCGGGATGGCATAGACGCCCACCACCGTGCCGATCATGCCGAAGGGCGACAGCAGGTTGCGATCGGACCCCACGTAGGCGCCGATGTTGGCCAGCATGTTGAGCCGCAGCGCCAGGAACTTGTTGTCCTTGTCCAGCGCCAGCTCGATCTCGCCGACATTGTCGCGGCCGTGCTCGTCGGCCATCACCGCTTCGCTGCGCTCGCAGGTCCACTTCACCGGACGCAGCAGCTTGCGCGCTGCCCACAGGGTCAGGCGATGCTCGACATACTGCCACCCCTTGGTACCGAAGCCGCCGCCGACGTCGCCCGCGATCACCCGCATCTTGCTCTCGGGCACCTTGAAGACGTTCTGCGCCAGCATGTTGCGCACGCGATGGGGATACTGCACGTCGGCATAGAGCGTCATGCGATCCTCGCCGGGATCGTAGACGCCCAAGGTGCCGCGCGGTTCCATGTATTGGGCATGCACGCGTGTGATCACGTAACGCCGCTTGATGACCCTCGCCGCGCCCTGGAACGCCTCCTCGGTCGCCGCCTTGTTGCCGCGCTCGATGAAGTTGGAGATGTTGTCGGGACAATCGTCCCACACCGCCGGGGCGCCGGGCTTCACCGTGTCCTCGGTCAGGGTCACCGACGGGATCGCCTCGTAGTCGACGTGCACCAGTTCGGCGGCATCCTTGGCTTCGGCCAAGGTCTCGGCGATCACCATCGCCACCGGATCGCCGACATAGCGCACGCGGTCGACGATCAGCGGCGGACGCTGCGGTGCGTACATCGGCTTACCGTCGGGGCGCTTGCGCGGCATGTTGGCCTTGGGCATCCCCAGCCCGTCCGCCTTCACGTCGTGACCGGTATAGACGGCCAACACGCCCGGGGCCTTCTGCGCGGCCTCGACGTCGATCGACCGGATGTTGGCGTGGGCATGGGGCGAGCGCACGAAGATGGCGTAGGCCTGGCCCGGCAGGTTCACGTCGCTGATGTAACGCCCCTGCCCGCGCAACAGCCGTGGATCCTCGAAACGCAGAACCGGCTGTCCGATACCGTACTTGCTCATAACGCTCTCACTCCCCGCAGAAATTCCAGTCGCTCAGCCCAGGCTCAACCTAACGGTCCCATGAAAGCAGGATCGGCATAGGTGTCCGACATCGGCTCCAAGCTCTCCGGCCATTCCTTGGTGACACGACGGCGTTCGGCGGCCGGACGCGGCTTGCCGTCCCAACCGACGCGCTCCATGTAGTAGTAGAGCATCAATGCATGGCCCGCCGGATCGACGACGTGCGCGGCATAGTCGACGCCCGGATAGAGTTCGGGCGGGATCGCGTCGGTGAAGCGGGCGCCCTTCTTCGTCAGGAACGCCACGGCGTCGCGCAGCTGGCGATAGCTGCCGACCTGCATGCCCATGGACGCGACCGTCGTCTCGGGATTTAAGCCGAGTTCGCCGCGCAGCGCCTTGGGGAACAGCGACAGGCTGTGATGCTCGCCGCCATTGCGCAGGAAGACGCAGCGATGGCCCTTGTAGGTCACGACCTCCGTGCGCACGAAGCCCATCGTCTGGGTGTAGAAAGCTTCCGACGCACCGACGTCGGCGACGAACAGGCTCATCGGCCCGATGTTGGTGATACGGAAAGGCCGCTTTAGCCGAACGCCCGCCACGACATATTCTTCCTCGCCGCGATCGACGACGGTGTTACCGGAATTGATGTCGACGCCTTTGGCGACCGCGTCACGGATCTCCTGCTCCTCGGAGATCTGCGGCAGCTCCGGACGCTCGCGGAAGGCGCGGTAATACATCTCGGTGGGCTTGGAACGGCCATCCCAGCCGATCTGCTCCATGCCGTAGTAGAGTTCGACGGTGTGGCCGTCGGGATCGCGGATGTAGGTGTGCCAGTTGCTGCCCGGCATGTCGCGGCCGACGCGGCGGATCTCGACTTCCTTGTCGCGGAAGTAGTCGGCGGCGGCGAATACTTCGTCCATCGTACCGACCTGCCAGGTGATCTGATTCACCGTGATGTCCTTGGACACCGCGTCGTCGCCGAAGATCGCGCCGAGCGACTTGTGCGCCAGCAGGAAGGCGTGATGGTCGGAGTTATGGCTCATGAAGACGATGCGGCCATCCTCGAGGCGCTTGGCCATCTCCTCGCGGCCGGGGATCTGCTTGAGATCGCGCGTGTCGGTGATGCGAAAGCCCAGCAGCTTGGAATAGAAATCGATGCCGCCCTGCATGTCGGCGATGTTGAAGCCGAAGTGACCGAGTCGGCGGATCTTGAACGGCTGCGGGTAACGCATGCCGCCGATGTCATAGCTCGTGGTCTTCTGAAGGGCGTCCATGGCTTCCTCCTATGCTTTCTTGCGCTTGGGCGCGGTCATCGTGAGGCCGGGTACTTCCGATGCGGCCTGCGCGACGGTCGTGCGGATGTGCTTCTCGATCAGTCCGCAGGCGAGATCGACGTCGCGCGCCAGCACCGCGTCGCGTAGCTCGAGGTGCTCGTTGCGGCGGCGCGAGCGGGCGTGGATCATCGTCAGCCAGTGATAGCGCCGGGCCTGGTCGAACAGCTCGCTGCGGAAATGCAGCGACCACGGCGACGTACAGGTTGCCACCAGCGCATCGTGGAAGCGCTTGTGCCGCTTGCCCCACTCGCGCTTGATGGCGACCGGGTCGTCCTGACGCGGCGCGTTGAGCTTGGCCAACAGGAAGTGCGATCCGACGATCTCGGCCTCCCAGGCGTCGGTGCCGTGGCGGATGGCGTCGGCCAAGGTGCGGGTCTCGAGATAGACGCGCAGTTCCGACAGGTCGAGGAAGTCGGCGAGCGAGATCGGCGCCACGGAGAAGCCGCGGCCGGCTTCGGTACGCGCCAGTCCCTCGGAAACGAGATGCGACAGCGCTTCCCGCAAGGTGCCGACCGACGTGTCATAGCGATCGCGCAGTTCGCCGAAGCGCAGGCGCTGGTCCGGCTTCAGCACGCAGCACAGGATGTCCTCGCGCATCTGGCGCAGCACGTCGAAGGTCGCCGCATCCTCGCGGCTGACGTCCTGCGGCGCCGTCGTCGCACTTGGCATTTTCAGGATCTTGCCCATGGTCCGGTCCTCACATGCCCCTTCTTCAAACGCCGAGGTAGGCTTCGCGAATATGCGGCTGCTTCAGCAGCTCGGCGGGCAGCCCCTCGGCCACGATGCGCCCCTGCTCCAGCACATAGGCGCGGTCGGCGACCTCGAGCGCCTTCAGCACGTTCTGTTCCACCAGCAGGACCGCAGCACCGTCCTGGCGCACTTTAGCGATGATATCGAACATGTCGTCCACGATCGTGGGGGCCAGGCCAAGCGACGGCTCGTCGAACAGCACGATGCGCGGCCGCGCCATCAGGGCCCGCCCGATCGCCACCATCTGCTGCTGGCCGCCCGACAGCTCGCCGGCCGGCTGGCCGCGCTTGTCGCGCAGGATCGGGAACAGGCCGTAGACCTTCTCCAGGGATTGCGCCCGGCCGGCCCGCGCTGCCGAGAGATAGCAGCCCAGCTCGAGGTTCTCCTCGACCGACATCTTGACGAACAGCCGACGCCCTTCCGGCACCAATGCGATGCCGTGGCTGCAATAGTCGTGCGCTTTGACTGTCGTCATCTCGGCGCCGTCGAAGCGCAACTCGCCCTGCCGACAGCGCAGCAGGCCCGCGATGGCATTGATCAGCGTGGTCTTGCCCGCGCCGTTGGGGCCGATCACCGACACGATCTCGCCCGCGCCGACATCGAGCGACACGTCCCACACGGCAGGCGCATCGCCATAACCGACGTGAAGGTGGCGCGCTTCAAGCAGCATAGGCTTTGCCCAGGTAGATGCTGACGACCCTCGGATCGCGCATGACGTCGCGCGGCGCGCCCAGGGCAAACAGCTTGCCCTCGTTCAGCACCGCGATCCGGTCGGACAGCTCGATCACCGCGCGCATCAGATGCTCCACGAACACGATGGTCGCGCCCTGCGCCCGGATGGCGCGCACCAGGCGGATCGCGTTGTCGACCTCGGCCGGGTTAAGGCCGGAGAGGACCTCGTCGAGCAGCAACAGCTTGGGCTTGGCGGCGAGCGCGCGCGCCAGCTCGAGGAACTTGCGTTCGTGCAGGTTGAGCCCCGCCGGCAGGACGTCTTCCTTGCCGGCCAAACCAGTGAAGCCGATCCAGTGCAGCGCCTCGTCGCGGATGTCGGCTGCCCGGCGCGGCGGTCCGCCGAAGGTGGCGGCCAGGATCACGTTGTCGAGCACGGTCATGTTCACGAACGGCCGCGGGATCTGGTAGGTCCGCGCCACGCCGCGCCGCGCGATCGCATGCGCCGGCACGTGGCCGATCTCGGCGCCGTCGATGGTGATCGTGCCGCCGCTCAGCGGATAGAAGCCGGAGATGACGTTGATCAGCGTCGTCTTGCCTGAACCGTTGGGACCGACCAGGCCCAGGATTTCACCCTCGCGCACGTCGAGGTCGACGCCCGCGAGCGCCTGCAAGCCACCGAACCGCTTGGCAGCGCCACGCACCTGCAGCAGCACGCGCTCGCCGAGCGGCCGTGCCGTCGCAACGACCGGCGCCACGTGCACTATCGCCGGCTTCGCGATGGCTGGGCGGCGCCGCGCCAGCCATTTCTTCAACGCCGGCACGAGGCCGTCAGGCAGCCAGAGGATGGCCACGATCAGGATAACGCCGACCAGGGCGCGGCCGATCATCGCCTCGCCACCGCTGATGAAGGCGTAGAGCAAAGTAGTGATGAAGGCGGCCCCGATCGCGGGACCGAACCAGCTGCGCGAACCGCCGATCACGCTCATCAGCACGACATAGAGCGGCACGGTCAGCTCGAAGGTCCCGGAGACGGTGAGGAAGCCGACGTACATCGCATGCACGCCGCCGACGGCACCGGCGATGCCGGCCGACAGCGCGAAGGCCGAAAGCTTGTAGCGGAAGGTCGGCACACCCTTGGCCTCGGCCACGTCCTCGTCGTCGTGGATCGCGAACAGGCCCATGCCGAGTCGCGAGTGCGCCACTTTCCACGCAATCGCGAGCGTGCCGACGCAGAG
Organism: Enhydrobacter aerosaccus; assembly: GCA_903832005.1. Classification (GTDB taxonomy): domain Bacteria; phylum Pseudomonadota; class Alphaproteobacteria; order Reyranellales; family Reyranellaceae; genus Reyranella; species Reyranella aerosaccus_B. Next base: position 6,366 of record CAIKZO010000059.1, read on the forward strand.
CACGAAGCCCAGGGCATAGATCGAGCCCGTGGGCGTCGGCATGATCGCGGGCAGCGGCACGGCGCTCATGACGATGCCGCCACCGCCGTCGATCGGCGTGTTCAGCACGATGGTGGCAATGACGAAGGTGACGGCCAGGGTCAGCAGCGCGAACAACTCGCCCCGGAGGCGACGCAGGCGGAAGACGACGGCGCCGATGCCGACCGCCAGCAGCGCCGGAATCGCCGCCGCTACGGGCAGCGTCAGCAGGAACGGGACATCGAATTTCGCCGACAGCACCGCGGTGGCATACATGCCAATGCCGAAGAAGGCGGCGTGCCCCAGGCTGAAATAGCCCGCGAAGCCGCTCAGCAAGGTCCAGCTGGTCGACAGCGAGATCCAGAAGAAGACAAGATAGAGAAAGGAATCGTAGAACGCCGGCAGCTTCGCCATCGGCAACAGCGCAAAGACGCCGATCCCGATCACGGCGGCGAGCCTCGGCAGATCGCGGGCGGGGTTCACAGCCATTCCGGATCCCACAGCAGGATGACGATCAGCACCGAGAACGATACGATCGGCGACCAGGCCGGACTCAGCACCGCCTGGGCCAGCGACTCGCTGGCGCCGATCAGCATGCCCGCCAGCAGCGCGCCCAGCGGATTGCCCAGCCGTCCGATGATGACGACGGCGAAGACCACGCCGAGGTAGGTCCAGATCTGCGCCGGCGCGAGCGTGGCGATCAACGCGATGAAGGTGCCGGCCACGCCGGCATAGGCAGCCCCGATGCCCGACAGCAGGTAAGCCAGCTTCTTGTGGTTCACGCCATAGGCCGCGGCGATCTCGGGGTCCTCGGCCGCGGCGCGCAACGCCTTGCCGACATAGGTCTGGCGCAGCCACAGCCAGGTGCCCCAGGCCAGCGCGCCGGCCACGATGCAGAGCGTCAGATCCAGCACGGGAATGTAGAACGGCCCGACCTTGAGCGAGCGCGTCGCATATTCCGTTTCGTAGCGGCGGAAGTCGGCGGTCCAGTAGAGCTGGATGGCGACTTCGAGGATGACGGCGAAGCTGAAGGTCATCAGCAGCGAGCCGAGCTCGTTCACCTTGAACCGGTCGAACAGCCAGTGCTGGCCGGCGCCGATCGCGAACATCGCCGGTACCACCATCGCCGCCGACCACCACGGCTCGACGTGATAGTTCGTGCCGAGCTCGTAGACGATGTAGGCTGCCAGGAACGCGAGAGCGAAATGGCTGAGATTGACCAGGCGCAACAGTCCCCAGCTCAGGCTGAGGCCCATCGCCAGCAGGCCGTAGAGGCCGCCGGCCAGGACGCCCGAGATCAGCGCCTGCCCCAGAAGCGTGACGCTCGGCATCTTGCCCTACGAGGCGATCAGCTTGACGCCCGGTGCCGCGAACTCCTTCGGCCAGACGACTTTCCAATCCTTGTTCTGCACCTGCTTGATGAGCTGGGCGGCATCGCCGTGATTGAACGGCCCGTCGAACCGCATGCTGCCGTAGACCGTTGTCACGCGATTCTTCTTGAGCCAGGCCGCGATCTTCTCGTCGTCGAGACTGCCCGCGCCGTTTACGCCGGCTTCCAGGATCTGCCATTCCGAGATCATGCCGCAGCCCTGCGCATCGATGCTGGTGTAGGGCAGGTTGGCCTTGGCCGCCCTCACCTTGAATTCGTCGGCGAGATGCTTGAAGCCGGGCCGGCTCAGGAACGGTTCGTCGGGCTCGACGAAGGTCGAGCACAGGGCTCTGTCGCCGTCGGGCGACAGCGCCAGCGGGCCTGGCGCGGGATAGAGATGGAAGTGGTTCTTCGGCGTATAATCGAGCTTGCGCAGCGACTCGAGCAGCAGGTTGCTCTCGAGACCGAGAGAGCCCACCCACAGGAAGTCGGGATTGGCCTCCTTCACGCGCGCCGCGATCGCGCCGAAGTCGCGGTTACCCGATTCGTATTCGAGATAGAGCAGGACCTTCACGCCCCGCTTCTCCGCCTGCTCCTTCATGCCCTGCGCCATGAACTGCGCCGACGGGAACTTCGACGTCAGCACCACCATGGTCTTCGGCGGCGTCGGGAACGTGGCCAGCGCGTCGAGGATGACGTTGGGATAGGTGACATTGGGCTCGGGCCCGAACGGCGTCGCCGGGAAGGCGCGGTCGTAGGTCTGCAGCTTGGGAATACCCATGCTGCTCTGAATCATCACCTTGCCGTAGCGCTGCGCCACGCCCATGGCGGCCAGGATCGGTGCGGTCGCGTAGGGCCCCTGGATCAGGTCGACCTTGTCGACGGTGATCAGCTTTTCGTAAAGGCTGCGCGCCGCTTCGGGCTTGGACTGATCGTCCAGCAGTACGTATTCGATCGGCCGGCCGAGCAGGCCGTTTCGGCCGTTGATCTCCTCGACCATCATCTCCGAGGCGATCTTGTGGACCACGGCGGTCTGCGCAAGAAAGCCCGTGAGCGACAGGGTGGCACCCACCTTCACCGGCTTGCCCGAGGGCGCCGCGCGCAGGATGGACGGCGCAGCCAACACGACAGCCCCTCCCGCCATGCCAGCCAGAACACCACGTCGGCGGAACGCGCCCATCCGTTCGTCCATCGTTTCCTCCGCCCGGTGCGTTATTTTTTGCAGCACCGTTATCCGCATGTTGGGATAACGCTTGGCGGCTGTAAACGCTTTTTCGAAAGTTTCGAAAGTTTTCGAAGATTTGCTGCGGCGCGATACGCTGCAGTTATCGTCCGGTTACCCCGAGGTAACGCTCGAGCGGTGCGCCATCCTTCAACAAGGAAGCGCTCGACGCCTCCAGCATCAGCCGCCCGCGATCGAGCACGATCGCCTTGTCGGTGATGGGCAGGATCTTGTGCGCATGCTGCTCGACGATGATGCCCGCCATCCCTTCCTCGCGGAAGAGCCGGTGGAGCGCCCGCAGCAATTCCTCGATGATGATCGGCGCCAGGCCCTCGGTCGGCTCGTCGAGCAGCAGGACCTTGGGATTGATCGTCAACGCCCGGCCGATCGCCAGCATCTGCTGCTCGCCCCCCGACAAAGCGCTGCCGGCATTGCCACGCCGCTCCTTGAGACGCGGGAACAGGCCGAACACACGCTCCACGGTCCACGGCCCCGGCCGCGCCACGGCGGTCAGGTTCTCCTCGACGGTGAGCGAGCGGAAGATATTGCGCTCCTGCGGCACCCAGCCGATGCCGAGCCCGGCGCGGGTCTCCGGCGCCAGCGTGCCGATCTCGCGACCGGCCAGTGTCACAGTGCCTGCAAAGCGGCGGGTGACGCCCACGATACTGTCGATCAAGGTGGTCTTGCCGACGCCGTTGCGGCCCAGCACCGCCAGCGCCTCGCCCTCGCCCAGGCTGAAGCCGACATCGGACAGGACGATGGCGCGGCCGTAGCCTGCGGACAGTCCGGCGATGGTGAGCAGCTCAGCCATCGCGGCTCTCGCCGAGATAGACCGCACGCACCTTGGAATCCTTCGCGATCGCGTCGGGCTCGCCCTCGACCAGCAGGGCGCCGTCGACCAGCACGGAGATGCGCTTGGCGAAGCTGAACACGAGATCCATGTCGTGTTCGATCAGCAGTACCGAGACATCGGCCGGCAAGGCAGCGATGGCGTCGAGGATGTCGCGCCGCTCGGCCTCCGGCACGCCCGCCGCCGGCTCATCGAGCAGCAGCACCTGCGGTGCGCAGGCAAAGGCCACGGCAATCTCGAGCAGACGCTGCTTGCCGTACGGCAAGGTGTCGGTGCGGACATCGAGCACATCAGCAAGGCCGAAACGCGCCGCGATCTCGTCGACCTCGCGCGCGACGGTGCCCCGGGCGCCCAGACGCCGCCACCAGTCGCGTCCCTGTCCCAGCCGCTCGCCGATCGCCAGCGACAGCGTCTCGAGCGGCGTCAGATCGGCGAAAAGCTGGTTGATTTGAAAGGTGCGCACCAGCCCACGCCGCACGCGTGCCTCGGCGCGCAGGCTGGTGATGTCCTCGCCCGCCAGGAACACCCGGCCGGACGACGGCGCCAGCACGCCGGTCAGCAAGTTGATGAAAGTCGTCTTGCCCGCGCCGTTCGGGCCGATCAGCGCATGGCGCGCACCTTTCTCCAATTGGAAGGTGACGTCGTTGGTCGCAACCAGGCCGCCGAAGCGCTTGGCCAGACCGCGGGTTTCGAGAACCGCGCTCACAGCCGCACCCTCGCGACCAACGCGCGCAAGCGGTCGCGCCCGACCAGCGCCAGAACAACCAGGAACAGGCCCATCCAGAACAGCCAGAACTGCGGCGCCGTCGACGACAGAAGATCCTGCAGTACCTTGAACACGACGGCGCCGACGATGCCGCCGTAGAGCCAGCCGGTGCCGCCGATGATCAGGGTGAGCAGCACGTCGGCCGAGCGGTTGAACTCCAGCACGTCGAGCGAGACATAGGCCGTGGTCTGCGCCAGCAGCGCGCCTGCAGCACCGGCATAGGCCGCGGCCAAGGCATAGACCGCGATCAAGCGGCGATGGACCGGCACGCCCAGCGCCGAGGCGCGCAAGGAATTGCGCCGGATCGCCATCAGCGAAGCGCCGAACGGCGACTGCACGATCCGGCGCGCCAGGACGAACAGCAGGAACAGGATCGTGAGGCTGTAGGCATAGGCGGTGCGGCCGTAGAGATCGAAATCGAAGGCGCCCAGCAGCGATCCGACCGCCATGCCCTGCAGCCCGTCCGCCCCGCCCGTCCATTGCGACAGCGCGTTGGCGATCTCGTGCAGCACCAGCGCCACGCCCAGGGTCACCATGAGGCGCGTGAGGTCGCTGCCGCGCAGCACCAGCAGGCTGGTGACGAGGCCCAGCACCGCCGATAGCGCCATCGCCAGCACCAGGCCGATCGTCGGGTCCGGCGTCACATGCTTGCAGATCAAGCCGGCCGCGTAGGCGCCGAAACCAAAGAACGCAGCGTGCCCCAATGAGATGATCCCGGCGTAGCCCAGGATCAGGTCGAGCGAGAGTGCGAACAGCGCCAGGATCGCTATCTCGTTCAGGATCAGATGCTTGCCGACGGGCGCCGCGATCGCGGCGAACGCCACCAGCCAGAAGACAATCTCCGGCCAGCGCCAGCGGGCGCGTCGCGCCAGACTTTCTGCGGCTTTCATTTAGCCCGCGCGAACAGGCCCTGCGGCCTGACCACCAGCACCACGATCATCACGAAGTAGATCACGAAGCCGCCCAGCGCCGAGGAGAGGTAATACTTGCCCGCCACATCGGCCACGCCCAGCAGCAGCGACGCCACGAATGGTCCCATGATCCCCGAAGTGCCGCCCACCGTGACCACGATCAGGAAGTAGATCATGAACTTCAGCGGGAAATAGGGATCGATGCCCAGCAGCTCCGTGCCGAGCGCACCGCCCAGCCCGGCCAGCCCCGAGCCCACGGCGAAGGTCGCGGCGAAGATCGTGCCGACGGGAATGCCGAGACCACGCGCCACGCGCGCATCGTCGACCGCGGCGCGCAGGCGGCTGCCGAAGCGCGTGCGCATCAGGCCGAGCTGCAGTCCCAGCGCCAGGGCGCCGCAGATCACGATGATGAAGAAGCGATAGAGGCCGACGCTGACACCCAGGATCTCTTGCCGTCCCTGCAGCCACGATGGCAGGTGGATGTTGCGCTGGCTCGATCCCAGGAAATAGTCGGTCGCCGCCACCGCCATGAACACCAGGCCGATCGAGAACAGCACCTGGTCGAGGTGGGAGCGGCCATACATGTGGCGATAGAGCGTGCGCTCGAGCAAGAAGCCCAGCGCTGCAGAGACTGCAAACGCCGCCGGCAGGCAGGCGAGGAACGGCATGTTCCAGCGCTCCATCAGGATCACGGTCGTGTAGCCGCCCGCCGTGGCAAAAGCGCCATGCGCCAGATTGACGAAATTCATCAACCCCAAAGTGACGGCCAGCCCACACGCCAGCACGAACAGCAACATCCCGTAGGCCACGCCGTCGAAGAGGATCGTAGTCATTACGTCTTCCGGACCGCGAGCTTCCAGCTCGCCTCATGATCATG
>CAIKZO010000060.1 GCA_903832005.1 Enhydrobacter aerosaccus
ATGAGCGGGCCTGGAGGCCCGCGGTCCCAGAAGAAGATCAGCCTTCCATCCGGGTCAGCGCCCATTTGATGGCGATGCCTTCGGCGGGGACCTGGCCCACGAGGACGATCTGTTCGGTGCGGCGCTGGCGGCCGTCTTCGCCGAGATAGATGCTTTCGGCGAGACCGATGCCGGCACCGCTGGCGCGCAGGCGCCAGCCGCGGCCGCTGGGCAGGCGCATCAGCACGGCCTGACCGCTTTGCGCCAAGGTCGCCTTGACCGAGGGATGCAGGTGGAAGCGCACGATGAAGCGCTTGTCGGGCACGGTCACCGGCTTGTTCTCGGGGCCGGCGAACATGTCCTCGCCACGCAGGTCGCCGCCATCGGGCGACAGCCACAGGCGGCGGCGATGGATGATGCCGAACAGCGAGCGGTAGCCGTCGTGGCTCATGTCGAGCCACTGCGCGCCCTGATCCTCGGCGCGATCGACCAGCACGTTGCCGGCGCGGTATTCGAGCGCGCCGTGGTCGGTGATCTCGGTCGAGTTGGTATCGTCGATCACCGCCGTCGAATGCGCCGCGGTGTAGCGCATGAACTGGCGCCATTCCTTCGGCGCCCCGGGATAGGTGCCGCAGTTCACGATCAGCCGTTCGTGCGCGGCGCTCATCTCGAACGACAAAGTGCCGGCGTGGGCGATGCCGTCCATGCCGCGGCCGGGCGGGCTGCCCGCATCGGCGATCAGCAGCGACGTGCCGGCGGCCATCCGCTGGAAGCCGCTTTGCAGCGCCATTGCGGGCGCAGCCTCGCTCGAGCCGGAACGCGCCAGCACGAGGTCCATCAGGGTACGGTCGCCTTCGGACGTGCCGTTGAACAAGGCAAGGCCACCGTCGCCGTGGCGGAAGAAGCGCAGCATCGGCGCCAGGCGATCGATCGCCGCGGTGATCTCCGGCGGCACGCCATGCTCGGCCGACGAAAGCGCCGCGCGCACGTCGAGCAGGTCGCGCAGCACCTCGATCTGGATGTGCGGTGCGCGCTCGGCCACGACACCGTCGTGCGCCACGTAGCGCTTCACGAACTTGGACAGCCGGCCAAGCGATTGCTCGAGACTCTTGGCGTAGCGCTTGCCGTCGTGGAGGAAGGCAAGGTCGGCGAAGATCAGCGCCTTCAGCACGGTGACGCCCTCGCGGCCGACCAGGCCGGTGCGCGTGGTGCGCTTCAGGTGCACGCGCTGGCGGGCGAGCGAGGCGACGAAGCGGCGGGCAAAGGCAGGATCGGCCGCAGCGGCAAGCCAGTCGTAGTGGCGAATCCAGGCCACCATGCGCGTCGCCAGTACGTCGCGCCGCCAGGTGACGGGCGACCAGCGCCATTCGCTGTTAGTCCAGTCGTCAACCAGCCGAACGGCGAAGCGCGCCGCATCAGGCTCGCCGCAGTCGCGCAGGTCACGCAGCCAGGTGAAACCGTTCAGCGCATCGAGCCACAGCGCCGACACGCCCGGCCGGCTCCACGGCGGATTGTTGCCATCGGACGAGACCGCACCCACGATGCCGTGCGCCATGAATCCGCCGGCCAGCAGGCGGCGGCCGCGGTTGGAATCGCCGGGCCAGGGATCGGGCGCCACGGCAAAGAAGCTGCGCGGCGTGCCGTAACCTACGGTGAAGGAATAGAACGGCGACCCCAGCAGCCAGCGGCCAAAACGCAGGCGTTGACCCAAGGCGGCGTTGGGAGCCGAAAAGGCGCGCGCAAAGAGAGAGCGGGTAGGACGGGCAGCAGCCACCTTGGACTCGCCGGGCCGTCGCATATCTGAAGCGACCAGCGTCATTGTTCTTCTTGAGCTTTTTACCCCGGCCTTGAGTGACCGGGTGTTGAGGGGTGCCGGAGTTTACCCGACCCGGCCGGTTCTGGCGAGGTTGCCGACACTGTGCACGGAACCGGGGACAGGCCAGGCCCGGATCGGGGCAGAAACCGCCGTTTTCCGGTGCGTATCGCCACTTGAAAGGGACCGCCGGCACCCCAAATTCTCTCACAAGGGAAAGCCTTATCGGGGTTCCCGGCCACTCGCTCCTCGGAGGAGGGTTCTATGAGCCGTATGTCGATGTTCAATTCGCCTTTGCTGCTGGGATTCGATCAGCTCGAGCGCACGCTCGACCGCTTGGCGAAGAACGCCGAAGGCTACCCTCCTTACAATATCGAGAAGATCGGCGAGAACGGCCTGCGTATCACGCTGGCCGTGGCGGGCTTCGCCATCGAGGATCTGGTGATCGAACTCGTCGAGAACCAGCTCTCGGTGCGGGGCAAGCAGGCCGATGATTCCGATCGGGTTTTCCTCCATCGCGGTATCGCCGCCCGGCAGTTCCAGCGCGCTTTCATGCTCGCGGATGGCATCGAAGTCATCGGAGCCCAGCTGGACAACGGCCTGCTCGCGATCGATTTGACCCGCCCTGTCGCGGAACCTCGGATGCGCACCATTCGTATAGATGGTTCGAAGACCGAGGCCGGGCGGACGGGTGGTAACACCGTCGACATCAACGCGCGCCGTGCCCAATCAAGATAAGCACAGCACGCGGATGACGCTGCCAAGGAGGTAGCTATGGAAAGTGCAAACAACAACGTTACGACCGTTTTCACGCCACTGGCGGAAGACGCCTTCCTGAGCCTCGGGGCCTCGCAGATCGCCTACGTGAAGTCGATCAACCTGCCCGATGGCGCCCATGCGGTCGGCATCTTCTCCGCCGACGGCAAGCCGATGGCGGCCGCGCCGTCGATCGAGGTCGCACAGGCCTTGATCCGGCAGCATGAGCTCGAGCCGGCGCTCGTCCACTAGGACGGGCGCAGTGGAAGCTCAGGCGGCGCTCTGCGCCTGGATGGATTCGACCAGAAGGGCGTAGAGCGCGTCGGCGCTCTCGGTGGCGCGCAGCTTGTCGACCAAAGACCGGTCGCGCAGCAGGCGCGAGACACGGGCCAGTGCCTTCAGGTGATCGGCGCCAGCGCCTTCGGGCGCGATCAGCAGGAAAACGATGTCGACCGGTCGTTCGTCGATCGAGTCGAAATCGACCGGCTGGGCGAGGCGCGCGAACATCCCGCAGGGCTGGGTAAGACCGGCCATGCGGCCGTGCGGAATGGCGATGCCGCCGCCGATGCCGGTCGAGCCCAGGCGCTCGCGCTCGAGCAGGCGGTCGAACAGGCGGCGTTCGTCGAACTTGAAGACGGTGGCGGCGCGGCTTGCCAGTTCGGCCAGCAGTGCTTTCTTTCCCGGTACTTTTACGCTGGCCAAAACAGCGTTCGGCCCCGTCAGCAGATCCGCGATTTCCACAATGTCACCAACGGGTTAGCGTGCGGGCACGAAGACCGCCCGGCGCGAAGTGCTGCCCTATAGGCGTGTCGCCCGAGCGGGTCAAGAGCGGCTCCCGTACCCCCGCAAGGCCTACCCCTCGCAAGACTGGCTCAGTCCGCTGGACCGCCCAAAGCGTGGGCGGCAATCACCGCCGATGGCACGCCCGCGGGGACGCTGGAGGACAGCGGCGCACGGCCCATGCCGAGACGGCCCAGACGCCGGCGCTCGGCCGACGAGGGAATGCGCATGGCCTCGCGATATTTCGCGACGGTGCGGCGTGCGATCTCGATGCCTTCGCCCTTCAGCAGGTCGACGATGCGATCGTCGCTCAGCGGCTGGTGCGAGCTCTCGGCGCCGACCAGGTAGCGGATGCGCGAGCGCACCGACTCCGAGGAGACGACGACGCCCGGCGTGCGCGCCGGCAGTGCCGAGGTGAAGAAGTACTTCAGCTCGAAGATGCCGCGCGGCGTGGCGATGTACTTGTTCGAGGTGACGCGGCTCACCGTGCTCTCGTGAAGCTCGGTGGCGATGGCGATGTCGCGCAGCACCAGCGGCTTCAGCGCGCTCACGCCCTTGCGGAAGAAACCGTCCTGCTGCTTCACGATCTCGCGGGCAACCTTGAGGATCGTGGTCGCGCGCTGCTCGAGCGTCTTGACCAGCCAGTTGGCCGACTGGAAACGCTCCGCGACGAAGTCGCGATCGGGCTTGGCGCGCGCGCCCTTCATCAGGGTCGCGTGATAGTGGCGATCGACCAGCACCTTGGGCAGCGCATCGGTGTTGAGATCGATGTGCCAACCCTCTTCGCCGGTATCGGGATCCTTGGCGACGGTGAGATAGATATCGGGCTGCACCGGCTGGATCGGCTCGAAGTCGAAGGCCTGGCCGGGACGCGGATCGAGCGTGCGCAGCTCGGCTAGCATGTCGCGCAGATCCTCGTCGTCGACGCCGCAGCGGCGGCGCAACTGGCCGAGTTCACCCGCTGCCACGAGATCGAGATTGTCGAGCAGCGCCTTCATCGCCGGATCAAGACGGTTGCGCTCGGCAAGCTGGGCCCCCAGGCATTCGGCCAGCGTGCGTGAGAACAGCCCGGCCGGCTCGATCTGGCGCAGCCGTGCCCACACGCGTTCGATAACGCTGAGGTCGACGGAAACCGCCTGCGCCACCACCGGCGCATCGAGGCGGCAGTAGCCTGCCTCGTCGAGCCCTTCGGCGAGCTTCAGCGCGATCCGCTTGTCCTTCACATCGGTGAAGATGAGGTCGATCTGCTCGAGCACATGGACGGCGAGCGAACGCGGCCGGTTGGCCACGAAGTCGAGCGCGTCGGGAACGTCGTCGCGGGCGCCCGCCTTGGTCGCCGTGCCGTCGCCGCCGCGATCGGCGAATTCACGGGTCCAGCGTTCGTCGGCCTCGGCCAGCGCCGGTGCCGCGGCAGCCAGCGTGTCGGCCGTATCGACCGGGGCTGCCACCAGGGGCGCGTCCGGCTCGTTGACCGGACCGTCGTCCGAGTTGTTGTTCTCCTGCAACAGCGGATTCTTTTCCAGCTCCTGCTGGATGAACGCAGCCAGCTCCAGGTGCGAAAATTGCAGGAGTTTGATCGCCTGCTGAAGCTGCGGCGTCATCGCCAATGTCTGGCGCGAGGCCAGAATGAGACTCGGACCGATACGCATAGACCCCCACCCTCCGGGGCCCATTAGGCCCCGCCGAAACAAGGGGAAGCAAGAAGCGTGCCAGTCTCAGAGAGGCTGTTATTTCGGTAATGTCTCAGTTTGAATTGGGGATAATTCACCGGCACGCCTCAAATCCACCGCCGGTGCTATCATACGACTATGGCCAAAGGACCCAAAGGCGAGAAGCGCCCCGCCGATTTGAATAAGCGCGCCTTTACTATCGTTCAAATCGCGGTCGGCGACGCAATGGACGCGCCCAAGTCTCAGCGCGCCGCAAAGGCCGGGAAGGCAGGAGGCGTCGCCCGAGCCAAAGCGCTTTCCCCTACTGAGCGCAAGGGAATCTCGGAACGCGCGGCTTCCGCAAGGTGGAAAAAACCTTTGTAGTGATACTCCGTATCGTTTGCTTTCATACTCGGTTGGAGTATGTTGGCGGCCATGACTGCCGACCATGACCTCTCGCCCGACGATCGCGCCGCCCTTGCGTCGTTCGTGACGCGCTGGCAGCGCACTTTTTATTCGAACCGGGACGCCAAGAAGGCCAAGGAAGAAGCCGAGGCAACAATCGCGGAAAATGGCGTGACCTTCAGCCAGTTGCGAAGCGCCTTGGCGCTCTATGATGTGGTCATCGAAGGCGACGCCGGCTGGGACAAGGTTCGCGAGCTTATTGGCGGAGAGGCGTTCGATACGGCGCTCATCCGCGCGGGTTGGGTACCACCACAGCCACCACCGCCGCCGCCACCTCTGCCCGCTCTCCAACTCGTTTCCCCTGAAGATGATAACGGCAACGAACTTTTCGATGTGTTGGAAGCAGAACCATTGGGCACGGATACCGAGAACGTCTCGACCATACGGGATATCGTGCTGGAGTATCTGAAAGCGGCCAAGGATGCGGGCATTAAGGCAGCTGAGGCGCGAGAGTATGTTGAAGCTCTCCGCCACTCCAAGATCCACGAGAAGACCGTGGGGATGACACTTTACCGCCTCTCCAATGACGGGCTCGCCCGTCGTGAGGGGCGCACGTGGTTCTTCGTTCCGCCTAAGGCGGATACGAAGAACCCCGGCG
>CAIKZO010000061.1 GCA_903832005.1 Enhydrobacter aerosaccus
AAGTGCCTGGCTGAACCAGTTTGACGACGTTAGAATGCGACACGGCATATCACTCCTTCGATGGAGAAGTGGAGGCTTCAACTACCCCACGATATGCCGCCTTCTTGATCTTCACCGTCACCAACTTTCGACCATAGCTCTGCCGCGTATGAACAATGTCCGCGCAGCCTGCATGCCATGCGAACGCGCATGATCAAGGACTCTGCTCCGGAGGCCATGGTCTGCATCGGAGGCATGGAAGGAGTCTTCGCCGAAGTCGACATGTTCAATGAACTCGGGCACGGCCGGCCGATCTTTACGCTAGAAAAAACCGGAGGAGCTGCGTCGCTGATTGCAGATCGCAAGCATACGATTTCGATCGACCTTGAAGTAATGCTTCGCTTGGAAAAAGCTGCGGACGCGTATGACGACCACGAGATAGACGTGCAACCTTATCCATTGATTATGCAGACGATCGTCGACCGCATTGCACCACCATCCAAAGGGAAGTAGCCAAATGGACGCCAAACTTAAGTATCTGGAGATGCTGCAAGCAGCAATTTCTCGCATGTCCGGGTTTAGTTTTGTCGCCAAGGGGTGGAGCGTCACATTGGCGACGGCAGTTATGGGCTTCATGGTGAAAGATGGCGGCCCGAAATTCGCGTTGATCGGCGTCGTCGTTATCGCGCTGTTCTGGCTAATCGATGCCTACTACCTCGGTCTCGAAAAAGAATTCAGAACCTTGTTTTCAGCCGCCGTGGCGACTCCTGCCAATCCTACCTTCAACATGAAGCCGGAAATGGGACGTTGCGCAATGATGAGAGCGGCCTTCCGGCCGGCGCTACTAATGGTTCATCTACCTCTTTTGATTGCTCTCGCATTCTCTTGGTATTTCCTTCAAAAGTCAGCCTAGACATTTGGCATGAACGCTCGCGGCTGGATCAAATCCGGCCCCTTCGCTTCGCGACAGCCTCGGCCAGCAGGCAGAGGATTTCCCACATCATGGTGACGCCCACGAGCGCGGTGTTGCCGCTCATGTCGAAGGGCGGCGAGACCTCGACGACGTCTCCGCCGACGAGATTGAGTCCGCGCAGGCCGCGCAGCATGCGCTGCGCCTCGTGCGGGGTGTAGCCGCCGATCTCGGGCGTGCCGGTGCCGGGCGCATAGGCGGGATCGAGGCCGTCGACGTCGAAGCTCACATAGGTCGGGCCGTCGCCCACCACGCGGCGCGCCTCGGCGATCACCTTCTCGACGCCGAGATCGAAATATTCCTCGATCGTGATGACACGCATGCCCTGCGCCACCGCCCAGTCGTTATCGTCGCGGCTGTAGAGCGAGCCGCGGATACCGATCTGCACCACGCGCTTGGGATCGAGCAGCTTCTCCTCGACGGCGCGGCGGAACGGCGTGCCGTGGGTGTATTTGTAGCCGCCGAAGTAGGTGTCCCAGGTGTCGCTATGGGCATCGAAATGCACCATGCCGAGGGGCCCTTGCCCTTTCGCAATGCCGCGCATGATCGGCAAGGTGATCAGATGGTCGCCGCCCGCCGACAGCGGGACGACGCCGGCTGCATGGACCTTCGAATAGAACTTCTCGATGCGCTCGAGCGAGTCGTCGAGACTCGCGGGGTTGACCGAGGCGTCGCCGAGATCGCCGCAGATCGCGAGCTCATAGGGCGCGACGCGCGTCACGTGATGGATTCGCCGCATCATGGTCGACAGATCGCGCATCTGGCGCGGGCCGTGGCGTGCGCCCGGGCGGTTGGTCGTGCCGCCGTCCCACGGCACGCCGATCAAGCCGATCTCGAGCTGCGTCGGGTCGCGTTGCAACGGCAGCCGCATGAAGGTGGCGATATCACCGAAGCGCGGCGTCACCGTGCCAGAAACGGGTTGAGGGAACTCGTTCTTGCGCCCCGTTGTCATGCCGTCCTCATGCCTTCAGCAACGCCTTGCGCGCCGTCACGAACTCTTCGACCGCGCCGACGAAGCGGTCGGCCTCGGCGTCGCCGATCATGATGTTCAGCGCCACAAAGCCACGGCGCGCGATCCAGATGCCGGCCGCCGCCATGTCGAAGTAGAACAGCTCCTTCACGTCCTGGTTGGACGAGGCGATGTCGGCCGCCGTCTTGATCGGCCGGCGCGTGGCGTGCGCGGTCATCATGGAGCCGATGCCGGAGAACTGGAAGGCAACATCCGCATTCTGGCAGATCGCATTCAGCCGATCGCGGATCTTGTCGCCGCGTGCGTTCAGTTCTTCCGCCGCGGCAGGCGTATAGACCTCGCCATAGCCCGCCGCGCCCGCGGCCATGGTCAGCACGTTGTTGTTGAAGGTGCCGGCATGCGGCAGCGAGTCGGGCTTGGTCGGATCGAACAGCTCCATGATCTCGCGCTTGCCGCCGAAGGCGCCGAACGACATGCCGCCGCCGATGTACTTGCCCAGCGTCGTCATGTCGGGGATCACGCCCAGCTTGCCCTGCAGGCCACCCGGCGAGAGGCGCGAGGTCATGACCTCGTCGAAGATCAGCGTGATGCCGTGCGACCAGGTCTCCTTGCGCAGCATATGGAGGAAGTCGGGATCGCCCGGCAGGCAGCCGTGGCTGCCCTGCATCGGCTCGACCAGCACGGCGAAGATCTCGGTGGCGTGCTGGCGCATCAGCTCGCGCGCGCCCTCGATGTCGTTGTACGGGCCGACGATATAGTCGTAGGGCATGTTCACCGGCGAGCCGCCCGACACGAAGTAGAGCACGCCGCCGTGATAGCCGCCGTGGAACACCATGACTTTCTTGGCGTGCTTGCGGCCCTGGCGCTGGGCGAAGACCTTGGCGCCCGCCAGCGCCATCACATTGCCCTCGGTGCCGGAGTTGGTGAAGCGCACCAGGTCGATCGACGGCATGCGGTCGACGATCAGCTGGGCGAGCTTGCCCTCGTTCTCGTTGCGGCCGGCGAAGTTCCAGCCGTGGTCGAGCGCCTTGTCGATCGCCTTGCGGATCACCGGGTGCGAGTGGCCATAGATGCCGGCGGTGTATTCTCCCAGCACGTCGATGTACTCGTGGCCATCGACGTCCCACAGGCGGCAGCCTTCGCCCTTCACGACGGTGAGCGGGAACGGCGCATTATGCAGCGTCGTGCGCGTGTTGCCGCCGGGCATCGCCTGCAGCGCTTCCTGCTGGCGCGCGGAGCTCTTCGGATTGCGGTCGATATAGGCCTGGCGGACTTCAGTGAGGGCGGACTGCAGGTCCGAATTGACGAGTTGGCTATCGGGCACGGGAAACTCCTTGATCCTGCCAAACTAGCACTTTAGAACGCCGGCCCCAACTCGCCGGAGGCCGGTCATGGATCGCACGAAGGTTGCGCAGTACTGGGAAGGTAACGCCGATACCTGGACGAAGCTCTCCCGGAGCGGCCACGATCCCTACCGCGATGCGCTGCATACACCCGCCTTTCTGGCAATGATGCCGCCGGTTTCGGGACTGCGCGGGCTCGACATCGGCTGCGGGGAAGGCACCAATACGCGGCAGGTGGCGGGGATGGGCGCGCAAATGAGCGCCATCGATGTCTCCCCGACTTTCGTGCGGCACGCTCGGGCCGTCGACGACGGGCCCAAGATCGATTTCCGCGTCGCCGACGCGGTGGCCCTTCCCGACGCAGCGGCAAGCTTCGATTTCATAACGGCATTCATGTGTCTGATGGACATGCCCGACCAAGGCGCCGTCCTGTGCGAAGCCGCGCGCGTGCTGCGGCCTGGCGGCTTCCTGCAGTTCTCGATCCTTCATCCCTGCTTTGTTCCGCCTCATCGCAAGGGTGTGCGCAATGCCGACGGCCAAAAGGTGGCCATCGAAGTGGCCGACTATTTCGCGCGGATCGATGGCCGGGTCGACACCTGGTGGTTTGAGACCCTTCCCGCCGATGAGCGGCAAAAAGTGGAGCCCTTTCGGACGCCGCGTTTCCATCGCACCTTGAGCGAATGGGTCGACATGATCTGCGCGGCCGGGCTTGTCATCGAGCGCTTTGTCGAACCATCTGCCAGCGTCGAGGTCGCTGCCGCCGTGCCCACCGTTGCCGACACACGGATCGCCCCGCTTGCCCTACTCATCCGCGCGCGCAAGCCAATCAGGGTCCAGTAGTCGCCGTGCGCGCTCAGCCGCGTTCTTCCCAGGAGAAGTCGGCGATGTTCCCGATCTCCAGCGGCGAGGCCGCCACCGCGGCCGCACGGGCCTCCAGGAAGACCTTCGCCGCCTTCTCGCCCTCGGCGATCAGGCGGTTGATGTTCTGCGACCCGCGATCCATCTTGCCCTCCAGGTCCATCATGTCCTGCAGCTCCGGCGGCATTTCGATACAGGGGATATGGTAGGGCCGCTTGCCGTCGGTCTCGAACGATTTCGGAATACGCACCGCCCGCTTGATGTCGAAATGCGCCAGGAACTCCGGCCGGAAGGCGTCATGGAGGATCATGTCGTTCAGCATCTCGAGATGGCTGAGCTGGTGGAACAGCGAGATGTTGCCTTCGATCTGATTGCGCCGGTCGATGATCTCGCCCATCTGGACCGGCACACGCCGGCTTGCCGTCGGATTGATCTTGATCAGCCAGATTTCGCTCGGAATGTTGCTCACGCCCATCGATCGCGGACGAATCAGCTCCTCGACCGGCGGATTATCGGAGAAGAGACCGTCCCAGTAAGCGTCCTTGCCGATCTGCACGGCCGGAAAGAGAGTGGGCACGGCGCAGGAAGCAAGGACGTGTTCGATACGGATCGGCTCCTTGCGCGAGATGAACTTGGCCAGCGCGCCGCTGTTGACGTTGGCCGCCCCCAGCATCAACACCGGCGGACCGGGCTGCGGTCCCCACGAAGCGATCTCGTCGAAGTCGATGTAGGACTCGATCAGCCCGCGAAAATCCGAAAAGCCCTTGCGCTGGCCGACCGTCATCATCTCCATCATCGATTTCATGATGGCCGATGACGGGCTGATCTGGAAGGCCGGCCACATGCCGGAATTGACCATCCGCATCGAGTCGACAATGAACTGGTTGATCGCGTGCTCAACCGGGCCCTGCGCGGTGTTTTCCTTCCAGAACTCCATCATGCGCTTCCACAGCGGCCGTTCGCCCTTCATGTGCGAGTACCACATCAGCGTCGCGCACAGGGCCCCACCCGACGTGCCGCTGATCCCGGCGATCTCGAAATCCTGGCCGACATGCGCCTCGCAGAGCGTCTTGAGCGCACCCGCGGTGAAAGCCGTCTGGCTGCCGCCTCCCTGACAGGCGATCGCGATCTTCAGCTTTGCCATGAACGACGCCCTTCGATTTTACCAACTTGCCACTATATTGCGACCGGGTGACGGAACCACGACGGCCTCCGTCATTCATACAATGTTGAGCTCCCGAATCGGCCGGCCTGCGGCAAAGCGCTCATACGCGAAGGGCGCAAGATCGAGAGTCCGATAGCTGCCGTGCACGACCAATTCGGCAACAGCGCGGCCCACGGCCGGCGACTGCTGGATGCCGTGGCCGGAGAAGCCGGTGGCGAAGACGATGCTCTCGAGGGCGGGGTGGCGGCCGACAATGCCGTTCTGGTCGAAGCTGTTGTACTCGTAGTGGCCTGCCCAGGAATTCACGACCTTGGCCGCCTCGAAGGCCGGCACGCGGGCGGCCAGCGCCGGCCACACCAGATCATCCCACTCCTGGTGCTGGACCTCGAGCGGCGCCCCGGGCGGATCGTTGCCCTCGGCCGGCGACGTGCCTGCGAGGTAGAAGCGCCCTTCCGGCCGGAACCACACGCCCGACGGATCGATGGTGAGCGGCAACAGTGCCAACTTCTCCCGGCAATCGAAGACGAAGACCGAACGCCGTCGCGGTTCGACCGGCAGCACGATGCCAGCCAGCGCGGCCACACCGCCCGACTGCGGCCCCGCCGCGATCACGATCGTGTCGGCCTCGAGGCGCGCCCCCGACTTCAGGATGACGGTGTTGGCCGACAATCCCACGACTTCGTCGGCCACATACTTCGCGCCCTGCTCGATCGCCTTGCGCCGGAACGCCTGCATCAGCGCCGGCCCGTCGAACCACCCTTCGTTCGCCGTGCCGTGTGACGCCAGCACTATCCCTTCAGCCGAGACGCTCGGGAAGCGTGCAACCAGCGCTGCCGGATCGAGCAGCTCGACTGTGCAGCCCTCGCCGCGCTGGACCGCATTGTTGGCCCGTAGCACCGCCTCGCCCGCCGCACTGGCGAGGAAGAGATAGCCGGGCTCATTCAATCCCAGGTCGACGCCCAGCAACTCCGGCGCCCTGCGCAGGAAGCCGATGCCGTAACGCGACAAATGGATGTTGAGCGGTGTCGAGAACTGCTGCCGGATCGAGCTGGCCGACAGCGACGACGACGCCGTCGAATAAGTCGGGTCGCGCTCGATGACGGTGACGGCGCCGTCGAACCCCGGATCGCGCGTGAGATGATAGGCAGAGGACGATCCCATCGCCCCGCCGCCGACAATGACGACTGTCTTCAATTCGCAGGCACTTCCTTCAGGAACTCGGCCAGCTGTTTAGCATAGAACTTGGCCGCGCCCGTCGTGCCATGGCCGCGCGTGTCATCGCTTGCCGGGATCGGGTAGAGCTTCGCGTTCTTGACCTGCTTCAGCGCGTTCACGGTGAGGCCGGTCTCGGGCGGATTGCGCTCGTCGTCGGCGGAGTTGATCGCCAGCACGTGCGCCTTGATCTTGGGCAAGCCGGCGGTGGGATCGTAGTCGCCCGAAGCGTCCCACTGGTACATGTAGTCGTTGGCGTCGGCGGTGAACGGCGCGGCGAGGCGCTCGTCGAGCATCTTGTCGGCCGCCGCCCGTGTCGGGGCCTGCTTGGCATAGGCCAGCGTGCCGCCCGAGGTCGCGACGCCAAAGAACACGGCTGCGGCCTTCAGGCTCTTGGGCTGCGTCGTGTAATTGCCGTCGTGCCAGTCGGGATCGTTCCGCACCGAGTCGATGATCAGCCGGCGCATCATCCAGTTGCGCGCGGCCATCGGCGTCGGTTGGCTCGCCATCGGCACGGCTGCGTCCATGAAATCGGGATGCTTCTCCGCCCATAGCCACGCGTGCATGCCGCCCATCGAGTTGCCCATCACGAGGCGCAGATGTTTGATGCCGAGGCCTTCCGTCAGCAGGCGATATTGCGCGTCGACCATGTCGTCGTAATCGTACTTGGGAAACTTCGCCTTCAGCCCATCAGACGGCTTGGTCGACTTCCCATGGCCGAGACCGTCAGGAAGAATGATGAAGTACTTCGTGGCATCGAGCGGCTGTCCCGCTCCAAACAGTTCGCCGGCGAACGCGGCGCTCAACATGGTGGCGCCATTGCCCGAGGAGCCGTGCAGCATCAGCACGGGCTGGCCTTTGGGATCACCGACCGTCGTGTAGTGCAGCTTCACCTCCGGCAGGGTCTCGCCGGTGTGCAGCTTAAAATCCTTCGCGGTCCAGTCGCCTTCGACCGGCTTCGGATAGTCGGCCGCAACCGCCGGTGCCGACATCAATCCACACACGACCGCCAGTACCGCATGCCAACGCGTCATGAGTTCCCCCTGCTTGATCGACCGACCCTAGCAGCTACGATACCCGCGAGGTCGCACTCACACAAAAAAGTGACCCGGAGGAAGCCAAATGTCCCAAGCGATGGACCAGGACAAGAACCTGGAAGCCGCGACGATGCGGCGTGTCTCGTGGCGGCTGATGCCGTTTCTCGTCTTCGCCTACCTGCTTTGCTACGTCGACCGCGTGAACGTGGGCTTCGCCTCGTTGCAGATGAACAAGGCGGTCGGCATCGATCCCAAGATCTACGGCCTCGGCGCCGGCATCTTCTTCGTCGGCTACTTCATCCTCGAAGTCCCGAGCAACCTCGCCCTCGAACGCTTCGGCGCCCGCAAATGGATCGCGCGCATCATGCTGAGCTGGGGCGTGATCTCGGGCGCCTGCGCGCTGATCGCGGGGCCGTGGTCGTTCCTCGTGCTGCGCTTCCTGCTGGGCGCGGCGGAGGCCGGCTTCTTTCCCGGCGTCATCCTCTATCTCACCTTCTGGTACCCAGCCGAGTACCGCGCCAAGATCGTCGGCATCTTCATGGTGGCGATCCCAGCCGCGGGCCTGATCGGCTCGCCGATCTCGGGCGCGATCCTGGGGCTGGACGGGCTGATGGGCCTGGGCGGCTGGCAGTGGATATTCATCCTCGAGGCCATTCCCACGGTCCTGCTGGGCATCGCGGCCTTCTTCTATCTTTCCGATAGGCCCGACGACGCGACATGGCTGGCGCCGGAGCAGCGCGCGTGGCTGAACGCCAAGCTCGCGGGCGAGCGCCAGCGCGCGTCGCGCGTGAAGCCGATGTCGGTCTGGAAGGTGATGACCAACAAGTACGTGCTGATCATGGCGCTGGTCTATGCCGGCGCCTCCGGCGCTTCGACGTCGCTGGCGCTGTGGATGCCGCAGATGGTGAAGGCCTTCGGCCTCACCAACTTCCAGACCGGCCTGGTAAACTCCGTGCCGTTCGGCATTGCCGCCGTCCTGATGATCCTGTGGGGCCGCAACTCCGACAAGACCGGCGAGCGCGTCTGGCACAATGCCCTGCCGCTCGGCTGGATGGTGCTGGCCCTGCTCGGCACCTTCTTCGCGACCTCGAACCTGTGGGTCACGATCGCCCTGCTCACCCTGATCGCTGCCGGCACCTACTGCAGCAAAGGTCCGTTCTGGGCTTTGTCGTCGGAGTGGGTCGGTACAGCCGTCGCCGCGGCGGCGCTTGCGCAGATCAATGCGCTGGGCAATCTCTCCGGCTTCTTCTTCAACTACATGATCGGCTGGATCAAGGATGAGACCGGCAGCTTCCCGCTGGCGATGCTGCCGATCGCCATCGTGGCAACCCTGGGCGTGATCTCCTTGCTGGCAATCGGACAGAGGCAGCCGCGCACCGTGCCGATGCCGGCGGAATGACCTAGCGGCGCCGCCAGGCCTGCAGGCGGTCGAGCAGGAAGCGGTCGGCGAGGAGGTGCAGGACCTTCACGGCGGCCGAGGTCGCCACGATCACGAGGCAGAGGGCGGCAGCGGCGGCCGTCGTCCCCGCTTCCTCGATGTTGAGCGCCGCCACCGAGGCGAGCTTGGTGTCGGGCGCATAGAGGAAGATCACCGACGACACGGTCGTCATCGCGTTGACGAAAAGATAGATCGCGATGTCGAGGATCGCCGGCAGGCAGATCGGCACGGTGACGCGGAGGAAGGTCCGCCACACCGGCACCTTGAGCGATGCCGAGACCGCTTCGAATTCGGGATCGATCTGCTTCAGCGCCGTCGCCGCCGTGAGATGGCCCACGGTGTAGAAATGCGCCACCGAGTTGATCACCAGGATCGCCATGGTGGCGTAAAGAAAGTTCAGCGGATTGCCGTGCGCATTGAAGAAGAAGATGTAGCCCAGGCCCAGGACGAGGCCCGGCACCGCCATCGGCAGGAAGGCCAGGAGCTGCACCAGCCCGCGCACCGCGCCAAAACCGCGAGTCTTCTCCGTCAGCCACGCGCCGACAAAGGTCAGCGCCGTGCCGAAGATCGCCGCGCCCACCGCCATGCGCACGGAGTTGCCAAACGACTCCCAGCCGTTGGCGTCGAACTTCTCGAAATCGTAATTTTCCCAGGTGAGCGACAGATTATAGGGCCAGTACTTGATCAGCGAGCCCCACGCCGCCATGCCGAGGATCGCGAGAATGCCGATCGCAATGACGGTGCAGAACAGCGTGAAGAAAGCATCGCGGCCCGGGCTCGGCCTTGGCACCAGCGGCACGGCGCGCGCCGTCAGTAGCGCCACCTGCTTGCGCTGCACCAGCCGGTCGACGACGAAGGCGAGCGCCGCGGGGGCCAGCAACACCATGCCGACCACGGCGCCCATCGAGAAATTCTGCTGGCCGATCACCTGCTTGTAGACATCCGTCGCCAGCACGTTGAAATTGCCGCCGATCACCTTGGCCACGCCGAAGTCGGTGATCACCAGGGTGAACACGACCATGGCCGCGCTCACCACGCCGTACTTGGCGCCGGGCAAGGTCACGGTGAGGAAGATCCTGAGCTTGGAGGCCCTCAAGGCATCGGCGGCCTCGTAGAGCCGCGCGTCAGCCGTGCGCAGCGCCGTGGTCATGATCAGCACGGCATGCGGGAAGCAATAGAAGACCTGGGCTATGACGATACCCTTCATGCCGTAGATCTGCCCGCCGACCAGCGCCTTGAAGAAGCCTTGCGTGCCGAACAGGTAGATCAGCGCAATGCCGGGCAACAGCGAGGGCGCGAAGATCGGGATCAAGGAGATGCCCTGGAACAGCCAGCGCAGCGGCATCGTGGTGCGCGTGAGGCCGTAGGCGTAGAGGAAGGCGAGCGGCACAACGATCGTGGTGCTGAGCGCCGCCACGTCGAAACTGTTCAGCGCCGAATTGAACAGCGCCGGCGAGGCGAAGTAGGCGCGGTAGTTGGCCAGCCCCACGAAATGCCCGTCGACATCCTGGAAACCCTTCACCAGCAGCGACCACAACGGCAGCCCGACGATGAGCAGCAGGATCGCGACAAGGGCTACGACGCCGGCCCGCATCGCGAGGTCCTCGCGCGAGGCGCGCACCGCGGACGCTGCAAGGACGAGACTCATGCCGCGAAGACTCGGAGCCGGTCCGGCGGCAGGGCGATGGCCAGCGAGGCACCCACCACGACGCCCAGGTCGCGGATCAGGTTGCTGGAGAAGTCGGCCACCAGCGACAGCTCGCCCGCCACCAGCGTCGCCCGGCAGAAGGCCCCGATGAAATCGAGCTCCGTCACGGTCACGTCAACGCGATTCGCCGCCTCCGCCGGCAGGTCGCGCACCCGCACATCCTCGGGGCGAATGCAGAGGCTGACGGCGGCTCCGGACTCCAGCCCGTCCTGGATTGGACAGCTCATGACAAGATTGCCGAGGCGCACGCGATCCGGCGCCTCGAGCTTGCCGGCCAGGAAGTTCATCGAGCCCACGAAGTCGGCGACGAACGCCGTCGCCGGTGCCCGATAGATCTCGGCCGGCGGTCCGACCTGCTCGATCACGCCGTGATTCATCACCACGATGCGGTCGGCCATGGTGAGCGCCTCTTCCTGGTCGTGCGTCACCATGATCGTGGTAACGCCGAGCCGCCGCTGCAGCGCCTTGATCTCGTGCCGCAATCGCATGCGCACCCGTGCATCGAGCGCCGACAGCGGTTCATCGAGCAACAACAGGCCCGGTGAGGTCGCGAGCGCCCGCGCCAGAGCCACCCGCTGCTGCTGGCCGCCCGAAAGCTGAGATGGATACTTCGCGCCGGCCTCGGGCAGGCCGACCAGGGCCAGAAGCTCGACAACGCGCGCGGCGGTCTCGGTGCGTTTGCGGCGCTGGCTCGCGAGCCCGTAGCCGACATTCGCCGTGACCGTCAGGTTGGGAAACAGCGCATAGGACTGGAAGACGATGCCGAAGTCGCGCTGGGACGGCGGCAACGCGGAGATGTCCCTCTCCTTCTGCCGGATCGTCCCCGACGACTGCGGCTCGAGGCCGGCGATGGCGCGCAGCAACGTGGTCTTGCCACAGCCCGACGGCCCCAGGAAGCAGACGAACTCCCCTTCCGCGACGTCGAGCGAGACGTTGCGTAGCGCGGTGAAATCCCCGAAACGCTTGGTGAGGTTCCGGACCTCGAGATAGCTCACTTTGCCTTCGGGGCCGACTTTCCGTCGTAACGCTTGGTCCATTCGGCGAGGATACGGTCGCGGTTCTTGGCCATCCACTCGACGTCGATCTTGACCATCGCCTTCTCGATATCGACCGGATAGTTCGGCGGCGTCTTGGCAACGCCCGCCAGCGCCACGATCGGATAGGTGTCGGCATAGAGCTCGTTGGCCTTCCGGGTCGCGGCCCAGTCGGCGAGCTTCTTCGCGGCCTCGGGGTTCTTGGTGCCCTTCACGATCGCCGTCGCCTCGAGCTCCCAGCCCAGCCCCTCCTTGGGGACGATCAGGTCGAGCGGCGCGCCCTTGGTCTTCTCAGAGGCGCCGCGCGTGTCGAGCCCGATGCCGATCATGCGCTCACCCTTGGCTGCTTGGACGCAGGGGGCCGAGCCCGAGTGGATGTACTGCGCGATGTTCTGGTGGAGCGCGTCCATGAAATTCCAGCCCGCTTCCTCGCCCATCACATGGAGCCACGCTGCGACCGTGAGATAGCCGGTGCCCGACGAGGCGGGGTTCGGCATCACGATCGAATCCTTGTAGTCGGGCTTGGTGAGATCCATCCAGCTGACCGGCTTGGGTTTCTTGGCCTTGTCGGCTTCTGCCGTATTGAAGCAGACCAGCGACGTATAGGCGTCCATGCCGATCCAGGTGTCCGGCGTCTTGCCGCTCAGGAACAGCGGCTTCAGTTCCTTGGCACCGGGCGGCGTATAGGGCTCGAGCATGCCTTGCGCGGCCATCAGGCCGACATTGGAAGCCGCCAGGCCCCAGATGATGTCGGCGCGGGGATTGTCCTTCTCGGCCATCAGCTTCGCGGCCACGACACCCGTCGAATCGCGCACCCAAGCAATCTCGATCGTGGGATTGTCGGCCTCGAAGGCCTTTTTGAACGGGCCCAGCTGGTCGTTCTCGAGCGCTGTATAGACAGTGAGCTTGGTCTTTTGCGCGAAGGCAGGCGAGGCAGCCAGCGAGGCGGCGGCAAGGCCCAGCCAAAGGGTACGGCGAGTCCAGCGTGCGATCGTCATTGTTGTCCCCCTGTTGCGTCTAAAACCTTAACGAGCGGACCGATCCTCCGCCAGTTCATCCGCCACCGCGCTCAGCCAGCGGCGGACCACTCGTTCATCCTCGCGGCCTAGCCGGCCGACCAGACGGCTCTCGACCTCGGCCACCCGGCTGCGGCAGCGCTTCAGGAGCTGCAATCCCCGTGCCGTCGCGGTGAGCTGCAGGATGCGCCCATGTTTGGCGTGTGCCGTCTTCTCGACCGCACCGTCGCGCAGCAGGTTGCGCACGATCACGTTGATGGTCTGCGGCGTGAGGAACGTGAGCCGTGCCAGCTCCGCGCCGGAAATCCCCGGATAGGCCGCGATCATGGTGAGTACGGCGAACTGTGGCGGGGTCACGTCGAGATCGGCCAGGGCGCGTTCCATCGCCACCCTCACCAGCCCGCTCGCCTGGCGCAGCAGATAGCCGAGGTGCCCCTCCGGCCCGCGCTTTCCTTCGCCGGGCCGCGGGATTGCCGGCGGTCGCGGAGCGCGCGCCATCAGCGTTCGAACGCGGGCTTCAGGTCCTTGGTCGGCATCGCCTCGCGCACCCAGGTGAAGCCGCCCTGCTCCTTCATCTCGCGCGCGCCCTTCATGAAAGCCGCCAGCGCGAGCCGCGACAATGCCCCGCCGACGCTGATCCGCTTCACGCCGACCGCTTCCATCTCGGCCGCCGTGATCGAGGGATCGGCCGCACTCATCACCACGTTGATCGGCTTGGTCACCGACGAGGCCACCAGCTTCATCGACGCAAGGTCGCGCAGGCCCGGCGCATAGAGCACGTCGGCGCCGGCCTTCTCGAACGCCTGCAGGCGCTTGATCGTATCGTCCATGTCGACCCGGCCGCGGATCAGGTTTTCCGCGCGCGCGACGAAGGTGAAGGGCACCGGCAGCGACCGCGCCATCTCGACACAAGCCACGACGCGCTCAACCGCGTGGTTGAAGTCGTAGATCTTCTCGCCGCTCCAGTCCTCGATCGAGCCGCCGACGATGCCGACCTCGGCCGCGTCGCGCAGGATGGTGGCTGCTTCCTTCGGGTCGTCGGCGTAGCCGTTCTCGAGATCGGCATTGACCGGCAGGTCGGTCGCCTCGGCGATCACGCGGCAATTCTCCAGCAGTTCGGCGCGGCTCACCGAGCCCTCGCCGTCGACGCGACCGAGCGCATTCGACATGCCGAGGCTGGTGGTCGCCAGCGCCTCGAAGCCGAGCGACGCCAGCAGCTTGGCCGTCCCCGCATCCCATGGATTGGGCAGGATCAGGATGCCCGGCTTGGCGTGGCGTTCCTTGAACAGGCGGCCCTTCTCGGCTGGCGTGTGCATCGCTTTTTCGTCCTCCCACGTTGAAATCGACAGTAGCGCGCTTGACGGAAGGGGCCAACATCATATATCCACTTGGTTATATAACTGATTGGTTCCTTAAATGAGCCTCGATAGCACTTTCGCCGCCCTCGCCGATCCCACCCGGCGCGCCATCCTCGCCCGGCTCTCCCTCGGAGAAGCCTCGGTCAACGAGCTGGCCGAGCCCTTTTCCATGAGCCAGCCCGCGATCTCCAAGCACATCAAAGTGCTGGAGCATGCCGGCCTGATCTCGCGCGGTCGCGACGCCCAGCGGCGTCCCTGCCGGCTCGAGCCCAAGGCCCTCGACGAAGCCAATCAGTGGCTCGAACACCACCGCGCGATCTTCGAGGCGCGCTTCCAGCGCCTCGATGGCCTGCTCGAGGAAATGAAGGCCGAGCGCGCCAAACGCAAACCCGCCCCGACCAAATCCACCAGCAAAGGAGCCCGCAAATGACCGACATGACCCTGAAGCCCCAAGGCGACCGCGAGATCGTGGTCGTCCGCGCCTTCAACGCACCGTGCGACCTCGTGTTCGATGCCTTCAGCAAGCCGGAACTGGTGAAGCGCTGGATGCTGGGATCGGACGGCTGGTCGATGCCGGTCTGCACCATCGACTTCCGCGTCGGCGGCAAGGGCCGCTACGAGTGGAAGAGCCCTGATGGACAGCACGGCATGGCCTTGTCGAGCGAGTTCGTCGAAATCGACCGCCCGGCGCGCATCGTCCACACGGAAGTGTTCGACGGCACGCCGCAGCCGGTCGAGAGCATCATCACCTCGACCTTCGTCGAAACGGCCGGCCGCACGACCATGACAATGGTGATTCGCTATCCCAGCCCCCAGGTGCGCGACTTCATGCTGAAGTCCGGCATGGAGCACGGCATGGGCCTCAGCTTCCAGCGTCTGGCTGGGATTCTCGCCAAGCCCTAGCGGATACCAATCCTTAGCGGATGAAAGTCATCGCGCGGTCACGGATCGATCCGAACCGCAGGCTCAGCAGATCGAGGGCGTAGTTCTGGTAGAGCTTCCAGGGCCGCCTCGATCCCTGCTTGGGCTGGTGCTTCAGCGCACGCTGGATGTAGCCCGAGGAGAAGCTGACCCACGGTTCTTCCTGGAGCGTAGGATCGGCGTTGCGCGGCATGCAGATGCGATAGCCGCCGCGCTGCATGTGATTGAGGATGCGGCAGACGTATTCGCTGACGAGATCCGCCTTCAGCGTCCACGAGGCATTGGTGTAGCCGAACACCGACGCGAGGTTGGGCACGTCGGAATACATCATGCCCTTGTAGATGAAGGTCTTGGACGGATCGACCGGCCGGCCGTCTACGACGAGCTTTGCGTTGCCGAGCGGCACCAGCACGAGGCCGGTCGCGCTCACGACCAGGTCTGCCGGCAGCTCCTTGCCCGACTTCAGCTTGATGCCGGTCTCGGTGAAGGTCTCGATGTGATCGGTGACGACGTCGACCTTGCCGCGGCGCATGGCGCGGAAGAAATCCGCGTCGGGCACGAGGCAAAGTCGCTGGTCCCACGGATTGTAGCGCGGGGTAAAGTGCGTATCGACGTCGTGGTCTGGGCCCAGCACTTTGCGCACGCCGCCCAGCAGCAGGCTCTTCACCTTGTCGGGGCGCCGCTTGCACATCTGGAAGAAGTACATGCCCAGCAGCACGTTCTTCCAGCGCGTCACCATGTAGGCAAGCTTCAGCGGCAGGCGCTTGCGCATCTTGGTCGCGAACGGATCCTGCGAGGGCCGCATCGCCATGTAGGTGGGCGAGCGCTGCAGCATGGTGACGTGCGCGGCACCGCCGTCAGCCATTGAAGGGACCAAGGTCACCGCCGTGGCGCCACTGCCGATCACGACGACCTGCTTGCCCGCATAATCGATGTCCGGCGTCCATTTCTGCGGATGGGCAATCCGGCCCTTGAAACGTTCGACGCCGGGGAACTCCGGCTGATAGCCGCCGTCGTAGGAATAATAGCCGCTGCACATCCACAAGAAGCTGCAGGTGAGCTGCCGGCGCTCGCGCTCCGGTCCCACCTCGACGTCGACCGTCCATCGCGCGTCGGGAGTCGACCACGACGCGCCCACCACCTTGTGGCGATAGCGGATCTTTTCTTCGATGCCGCCGTCGTTCGCGACCTCGCGGATGTACTTCAGGATCGACGGACCGTCGGCGATCGCCTTGGCTTCCTTCCAGGGGCGGAAGCGATAGCCCAGCGTGTACATGTCCGAGTCGGAGCGCACGCCGGGATAGCGGAACAGGTCCCAGGTGCCGCCACTGGCTTCGCGCCCCTCGAGGATCGCGAAGCTCCGGGTCGGGCACTTCTTCTGCAGGTGCCAGGCGGCGCCGATGCCCGAGAGGCCGGCGCCCACGATCAGAACGTCGAAATGTTCATCCATGCGAGGTTGATGGCCGATGCGAAGGTGAGGCGCAACTCGCCTTTCGCCCGCCGATGAACAGGATGGCGCTCGCCAGCAGGGTCACGGCGGCTGCAATGGCCAGGCCCGGGCGGTACCCGCCGAGGCTGTCGTGCAGCATGCCGATCAGCGCGGGACCAAAGGCCGAACTGAGCTGGATCACGCTCGCGGCCTTGCCGTAGGTCGCGCCGAAGGCTGCGCCCCCGAACTCGCGGCGCACGACGATCGGCCCCAGGGTGGTGATGTGGCCGATGCCGTAGCCATAGACCAGCGAGGCGGCGATCAGCACCGGCACGCTGGGCCAAAGTGCCAGCGCCAGCAGTGCGCCTGCCTGGGCGATCATCACCAGGCAGGTCAGCCGCCGCACGTCGGTGCGGTCGACGATGCGCGCCAGGATGAGGCGGCCGAGAAAGCCCGTGCCGCCGGTGGCACTGACCAGCAGTCCGGCACCCGCCGTGCCAAGAAGCGGCTCCGCCAATGTCACCTGATGGGTGATGAAACCGATCTGCATCGCGAGGCCCAGCGCAAACGCCGCCGCGGCACTCCACAGCAGCATCGATCGATTGGTCGCGGTGGCGATCGGCGGCTGGACCGGCGGATGTCCCCTGTCTTCAACTGTCTCGCCGCCATCGCGCTGTTGGCCTATATCCGCCGGTCCACGGTATCGCAGCACGCGTGCGATCAAGGGCAGCAACAACACCGACGCACCGAGCGCGACGATTGCCAGCCCCTCGCGCAGCCCGAATTGCCGAATGACGAACTGGACTGTCGGCACGCCGATCACGGCGCCGAGACTTGCGCCCGTGATCGCCAATGCCATCGACCGGCCCTGAAACCGCTCGAACCATGGCACGACGGCAGCGGCGATACCGACGGTCGACAGCGCCGACCAGGCAAGCCCGATCAGCACGAAACACGGATAGAGCTGCGAGCGATCGACGACCTGGCCGATGCCCGCGACACCCAGCGACAACGAGACCGTGCCGATCAGCATGACCGGCCGTGGCCCCCAGCGATCGATGGCCCGTCCCACCCGTCCCTGCACCAGCGCGCTTACCAGATAGAAGAGCGTGATCGCAAAGGCGACGTCGGCGATTGGCCAGGCGTGTGCTGCCGTGACCGCCTGCAGATAGACGCCCGCGCCGAAGGTGCCCAACGCCCAGGCGACGGTGGCGATGACGCAGCACGCCCTCACCACCTGCCAGCCGTGAAACACCGTGCTACCTCTTCATGAAGGCGCTGAGATCGGGAGTCGGGATGACGCGGTCGACGTAGGTGAAGGTGCCTTGCTCCTTCACTTCCTTGGCAGCATCGATCAGGCCGCTCATAGCCGCCTTGTAGAGCGAGGTGGCGAGGCTGATCCGCTTCACCCCAGCGGCCTCGAGCTCGGCCTTCGACCATGACCGGCCCTTGATGCCGACCATGAAATTGAACGGCTTGCCGATGGCGCTTGTCACCTTCTTGACCGACGCAAGATCGGGCAGCCCGGGCGCGAACAGCACGTCTGCGCCGGCTGCTTCGAAGGCTTTCAGGCGAGCGATGACATCATCGAGGTCTACCTTGCCACGCAGAAATCCTTCGGCACGCGCCGTCAGCAGGAACGGGAACGGCAGCGCGCGCGCCGCCTGCACCGCAGCCTTCACGCGCGCGGCCGCCGTGTCGATGTCGAACAGCGGCTTGGTGCTGTCGCCCGTTGCGTCCTCGATCGAGCCGCCGACGAGCCCCGCCTCGGCCGCACCCTTGATCGTGAGCGCCGCGGCGTCGGGGGTATCGCCAAAACCTTTCTCGAGATCGCCGATCACCGGCAGATCGACGGCGCCCGCGATCAGCTTCGCGTTTGCCAGCGCTTCCTCGCGCGTCACCTTGCCGTCGCGGCGGCCAAGCACACCCGCTTTGGCGCCGCTCGAGGTCGCCAGCGCCTCGAAGCCCATGCCTTCCAGTACGCGCGCCGAACCCGCATCCCACGGATTGGGAATAACGAAGGCGCCCGGCGCCTCGTGCAGCGCGCGCAATTTCTTGGCCTTGTCGGCTTGGCTGACGGTCATCGGTGGTTTCCTCCGGTATTCGTTCTCAGACGCTGCGGCCGTCGTGCTGCTTCGGCGTCAGTTTATCGACCTCGACACCTTCGAGGCAGCGCAGGTTGATGCCCACCGTCGGCGTGCCGTCCGGCATGGTGCCTTCGGCAAAGGTCTCTATGCCGCACTTCGTGCAGTGCCGGTGGTGCAGGTGCTTCTTGCCGAACTGATAGTCGCCCAACGCATCGGCGCCGGAGGCGAGAGTCATCTTCGCCTTGGGAGCGAAGGCCCAGACGGCGCCGAGCCGGCTGCAGATGGAGCAATTGCATTGCAGGGCGCCGTCGAGATCGAGATCGACCGTGAACGCCACCGCGTGGCAGTGACAGCTTCCTTTGTAGGTTTGCGTGCTCATGTACTCACCAGGTTGAGGGCAAGGTCGAAGGCGTCGAAATTGCGCCAACGTCTCGAACCAACGTCTGCCGCGAGCGGTGCGTTGCAGATCAGCGGCACGTGCTGCTCCGAGACGCCGCCGTGGCTGCGCAGCGGCTCGGTGAGGCCTGAGAGATCGTGCCGCGCCGCGGAGGTGCCCAGCACCTTGTGCTGCGTCGACACGATAATGAGATCGCCCAAACGGTCGGCCGGTAGTTCAAACCGCGCTGCGGCCTCCTCGCGGGTCAGCGCTGCTTCGATGCCAGGCAGCGATTTGATCTTCGCGGCCATCTCCGAGTGCGACACGCCGGCTGGCAGATAGACCACGGCGAACGAGCCCAGCGCACCGTGATGCACGACATAGGGATCGGTGATCGGCAGGATGACACGCGCCTTGTCGGTGCCCAGCCATTTGTCGAAGACGTCCTGCAAGTAGATCACGTCGGGCTGTCCATCCTTGCCGAACTTGGCATTCATGCCGTGGTCGGCGGTGAGTACAATCGTGCAGCCCAGCGCGTCGAGCTTGGCCATGTAGCCATCCATCATCGCATAGAAGTCGTTGGCGACCGGCGTGCCGGGCGCGTGCTTGTGCTGGATATAATCTGTGGTCGAGAGATACATGATCTCCGGTCGGTCGCGCTCCATCAGCTTCACGCCGGCGGCAAAGACGAATTCCGACAGGCCGGCGCTGTAGACGTCCGGCACCTCCATGCCGACGAACGCATTCACGCTCTCGATGCCGTTCTCGGCCAAGGTCGCCTTGTCGGACTTCTCCGACGAGAAAGCGCAGGCCTTGCCCGGTCCCAGGGTGAGCCCCTTACCCAGCAGCCCGCGCAGCTTGTCCTTGGCCGTCACCACCGCGATGCGGCAGCCGGCCCGCTGGAAGGCCGGAAACAGCGTCTCGACCCGCAGGAACTTCGGGTCGTTCATCATCACTTCCTTGCCCGTATCGGGATCGAGGAAGTAATTGCCGCAAATCCCGTGCACCGCCGGCGGACGGCCGGTGACGATCGACAGGTTGTTGGGATTGGTGAAGCTCGGCACCACACACTCGGCGACCAGGTTCGTGCCGCCCTTCAGCACCTTGGCGAACCATGGCGCACGGCCCGCCTCGACAGCCTGCTCAATGTAGCCGGGTTCGGATCCGTCGATGCAGACCACGACCGTCGGCCGCTTCGGCAGGGCATAGCGCCGGTCGTTGAGCGAGATCTCGCCGCCCGCGGTGTTGATGCTGTCGGGTGCCATGTTCTACTCCGCCGCCAGGGCCGGTCCGCCGTTATTGACCCGCATTTCATCCAGCACATCGCGCACGGCCGCAAGGGCGCCCTGCATGTCCTTCGGGTAGAGCCGGCCGATGCAGCCGATCCGGAAAGAGTCCGCCACCGTGAGCTTGCCTGGATAGATCACGTAACCACGATCCTTCAGCCCGTCATAAAAGCGTTGGAAGACGAACTTAGGGTCGGTCGGCATATGGAAGGTGACGATGATCGGCGCCTGCAGCGTGTCCGGCAAGAGCGTGCGGAAGCCCATGGCGCGCATGCCGTCGATCAGGACTTTGGCGTTTTCGCGGTAGCGCCGGCCGCGACCGGCGACACCGCCTTCGGCCGCATGCTCCTCGATCGCCTTGCCCAGTGCCACGATGACGTGGATCGGCGGCGTGAAGCGGTACTGACCGGTCTTGGCGAAGCCCTCCGCCTGTTCGAACAGATCGAGCACAAGGGTCGTGGCGTTGCCTTTACATTCCGCGAGCGCGGCCTTGCGGCAGACCACGAAGCCCAGGCCAGGGACGCCTTCGAGACATTTGTTCGACGACGACGCCATCGCATCGTAGGGCACGGCGCGCGCGTCGAGCTCGAGCGCGCCGAAGGCGCTCATCGAATCGACCAGCAGCCGGCGACCATGCCGGGCGACGATCGCCGCCGTCTCGGCGATCGGGTTGAGGACGCCCGACGTCGTCTCGCAATGGACGGCGAAGACATGCGTGATCGCCTTGTCGTCCGCCAGAAGCCTGTCGAGCTTCGCAAGGTCCGGCGGCGTGTCCTCTGGCGTCTCATAGGAAACGACGCCACGACCGGCGATCTCCGCGATTTTCTTGGCGCGGTGACCATATGCGCCATTGATCAGCACCAACAGTTTGCCCATCTTGGGAACGAAGCTTGTGATCATCGCCTCGACAGCGAAGGTTCCGGAGCCTTGCACCGGCACTGTGACATGCGTGCCCTCGCCGCCCGCCAGTTCGACGATCTTCTCCAGCACCATCTTGTTGATGGCGATGAAGCCCTGATCGCGCGAGCCCCAGTCATGGACCATGGCCTGCTTCACGGCGGCCGAGGTGGTGAGCGGTCCGGGCGTGAGGAGAAGAGGATCGCCGGTTTCGGAGGCAGCGGGCTTTGCATCTGACATGGCGCGATGATCGGCCGGCGGAAACGAGCCGTCCAGTGCACCGTCATAATACTGTCAAAAAACTTTCATCAATGGCCGAAGAGGCTTAGGATTCGAGTGAAATGCATGGCGTAACCACCGTTCTGAATGTCATCGGCAGCGTCGCCCTGCTGCTGTGGGGCGTGCGCATGGTCCGCACGGGGCTGACGCGCGCCTTTGGCGCGGCGCTGCGCCGGGCCATTGGCGCCTGCTCGCGCAACCGCTTCACCGCTTTCGCGGGCGGCCTCGGCCTGACCGGCGTGCTGCAGTCGAGCACGGCGACGGCGCTCTTGCTTGCCTCCTTCGCCGGCCGCGGCCTGATCACGCTGTCGATCGCGCTCGCCGTCATGCTGGGCGCCAACGTCGGCACGACGATCACCGCGCAGGTCCTGTCGTTCGACCTCAACTGGGTGTCTCCGCTCATGATCGGGGCTGGCGTCATCGGCTTCCTGTCGAGCGACCAGGACAAGATCCGCCATCTCGGCCGGGTCGGCATCGGCCTCGGCCTGATGCTGCTGTCGCTGCAACTGCTCGAGCACGCCGCTCTGCCGCTGCGTGCCTCGGAGACCTTCGTGACGGTGCTGAAAGGCCTGCAGGACGAATATGTCCTGGCCGCCCTCTTTGCCACGGCGGCGACCTGGTTCATCCATTCCAGCCTGTCGACCGTGCTGCTGGTCATGTCGTTTGCCGCGAGCGGCATCATCGAGCCGGAACTGGCGCTTGCCCTGGTGGTCGGCGCCAACATCGGCGGGGCCGTGGCGCCCTACTTCGACCAGTCGAGCACCGACATCGAGGCCCGCCGGGTGCCGCTCGGCAACCTCATCACCCGCGCGGTCGTAGGCCTCCTCGTGCTGCCGTTCCTGGTACCGATCCATCATTGGCTCGCCATCGTCGATCCCGCGCCTGGCCGGCTGCTGGTGAATTTCCACACCGCTTTCAGCGTGCTGGCCGCGATCCTCTTCATGCCTCTGATCGATCCGCTGGCGGCACTCTGCCGGCGCCTCCTGCCGTCGCGGCCGCAGCCCGACGATCCGTCGAGGCCGCGCCACCTCGATGCGACGGTGCTCGACACCCCGGCCGAAGCACTGGCCTGCGCCGCCCGCGAGACGCTCAATCTCGGCGACCGCGTATCCGACATGCTGCGCCAGACAAGCCTTGTTGAAGGGGCAACCGCGGAAAGCATTTCAACGTCTGGCTCGGCGTTCTTGATGAATGCGTTGCTCAGCCTTTTCGCAATGACAGTCTGAAGCGGCACCTGATTAAGCCTCGTGGATCCTCCAATAAGCGTCAGATAATTTCCATGTAGCGGTCGAGCTCCCATTCGGTGATGGCCTTGCGGAACTCACGCTCTTCCCACTCGCGTGTTGCAGAATAATGATCGACGAAGGCGTCGCCAAAGAGATCGCGGGACGCTTTCGATCCCTTCAGCCGCCCCGCCGCCTCCATTAGGGTGCGCGGGAGCTGGCTCTTGGCCGGGTGCTTCTTCTCGTAGCTGTTGCCCGTAACGGGCTCGCCGGGATCGAGCTTGTTCTCGATGCCCCACAGGCCCGCGCCGATTGCGGCCGCCAGCGCGAGGTACGGGTTCGCATCGGCGGCGGCGACCCGATATTCCACCCTCGTCGACTTCGCGGAACCCGGGATGACCCGGAGCGCCGTCGTGCGGTTCTCGACGCCCCAGGCCGAAACGGTCGGTGCCCAGAAGCCCGGAATGAGTCGACGATAGGCGTTCACGGTCGAGGCGACCATCGCCAGGGTCTCGGGCATCAGCGCCTGCTGGCCGGCCACGAACTGGCGCATGGTCTTGCTCATGCGGTGCGGCGCCTTTTCGTCGTAGAAGACAGGCTTGCCGTCCTTCCACAGCGACATGTGCATGTGGCCGCCGCAGCCGGGCCAGTCCTTCGACCATTTGGCCATGAAGGTGGCGAGCCAGTCGCGTTTCTGCGCCAGCACCTTGGTGAAGAGTTTGAAGAGCGCGGCCTTGTCCGCCGCTTCCAGCCCGTCGGACACCCGTAGAGCCGCCTCGAGTACGCCGGCACCGGTTTCCGTGTGCAGGCCCTCGATGCCCATATCCATGGTCTCGCACATCGCGAGCAGGTCCTTGTACCAGTCGCTCAGCACCGAGTTGCGCAACACCGAGTAGCCGAAGAAGCCCGGCGAGATCGGCTTCAGGTTCTTGTAGCCCTTGTCGCGGATCGAATGCGCCGTCTCGGCGAAGACGAAGAATTCGTACTCGAAGCCGACCTTGACCTCGAAGCCGAGCTTCTTCGCGCGCGCCAGGACACCGCGCAGGACGGCACGCGGGCAGATCACCTCGAACCTGTCGGTGAACTCGCAGAGGAACAGGAGATTGCCGGGCTCGGTCGCGATCTCGCGGCAGGTCTGCGGCAGGACCCGGACCGTGGCATCGGGATAGCCGGTGTGCCAGCCGGTCATGGTGGCGTTGTCGTAGAGCTGGTCGTTGGCATCCCAGCCCAGGACCACGTCGCAGAAGCCGAAGCCGCCCTCGAGCGCCGACTTGAACTTGTCGATGTGGATGTACTTGCCGCGCAGGATACCGTCGATGTCGTGAACGCCCACCTTGACGTGGCTGAGGCCGCGCTCCTTGACGATCTTGAGCGCGTCCGCCGCCGTCTTCACCTGCCGCGGTTCCATCGATCCCCCTCGTTCTGCCTCGCGAATCGACCGTAGATCGGCCTCGGCTGCGTTGCAATTCAGAGCGCAAGACGCCTATGGTTCGCCGTGGCGGCCACGGGCTCAACGACACGCGCGCAGACCTACGCAATTCTGCGGCAGAACAATTTCAGCCCCAGCGGGCGACGCTGGCGCTCGCTCCATCTGCTTGCGCTGGGCGCCGGCCTCCTCGCGGTGGCACTGTCGACGATCGACAACCTCGCGGACGGCTTCCAGAGGACGCTCACCGCCATCATCGTCATCGTCGCCGGCATCTTCTGCATCCTCTGGGTCCTGAAGCTCAGCCTGCACGCGCCGGCGATGACGACCCTGGCGCGGGTCATCTCGAACGAGCGCGCGACGCTGGCCTCGGTGCTGGTCGTCTTCATCATGATCCTGATCTCTGCTGCCACGGCGACCCATCTGTTCGAAGGCGCGGGCCAGCCCAAGGAGTTCGGCAGCATCCCGGCGGCGCTGTGGTGGGCCGTGGTGACCCTCACCACCACCGGCTACGGCGACGTGATCCCCCACACCGTGGGCGGCAAGATGATCGGATCCGTCGTCATGGTGTGCGGCATCCTGGTCCTCGCACTGATGACCGGTATCCTCGCCACCGGCTTCGCCGAGGAAGAGCGCCGCCGCGAGTACCTGCGCGTCTGGGACCAGGTCACCAAGGTGCCGATGTTCACGGAGCTGGGCACCGTCACCCTATCTGAGATCGTGAGCAAGCTCAGGGTCCGTCACTATCCGGCGCGCATCGTCGTGGTGCGGCGCGACGAGCCCGGCGATTCGATGTTCTTCATCTCGGGAGGCGAGGTCGAGGTGCGGCTGCCGCGCGATTCGGTGCGGCTCGGCCAGGGCGGCTTCTTTGGCGAGATGGCGCTGCTCGACCGCCTGCCGCGCAACGCCACCATCGCCACCACCGAGCCCACGACCCTGCTGGTGCTCTATGCCAGCGACTTCTACGCGATTGCCTCGCATATCCCGTCGCTGGTCGAAGCCGTCGAGAAGGAAGCGCGCCGCCGCCGCATCGCCAACGAGAGCGCCGAAAAGGGGGCACCCAAGTGACCCAGGT
Organism: Enhydrobacter aerosaccus; assembly: GCA_903832005.1. Lineage (GTDB taxonomy): Bacteria > Pseudomonadota > Alphaproteobacteria > Reyranellales > Reyranellaceae > Reyranella > Reyranella aerosaccus_B. Next base: position 25,088 of record CAIKZO010000061.1, read on the forward strand.
CGACCTGTTGCGGCCGGGAATGACATGACGAGTGTCATGGGCGGGACCTATCCGTGGGCCGGCATCACCATTGGCCCGGCCCTCGCCTTCGGCTATATCGCCGCCCAACATGCGGCCCAAACGACGACCCGGACCGCAGGCTGAGGGAACAATGTCGCAGATCACCCCCGTTATCCTGGTCGGAGGCTCCGGCAAGCGCCTGTGGCCTCTGTCGCGCGAGAGCATGCCCAAGCAGTTCGTGCCGCTTCTGGGCAAGCAATCGACCTTCCAGCAGACCCTTCTGCGCGTGGCCGACCGCACCCTGTTCGGCAAGCCGGTGATCGCCACCAACGACGCCTACCGTTTCATGGCCGAACAGCAGGCCAAGGACATCGGCATCGAGATCGACATCCTGGTCGAGCCGTCGCGCCGCGACTCGGGCCCGGCGATGGCCGCCGCCGCAGCCTATACGCGCAGCCTCGGCGCCAAGGCCGTGCTGGCTCTCGCGTCCGACCATCTGGTGATCGGCGCCGAGGAATTCCTCCAGGGCTGTCGCGAGGGCCTCACCGCCGTGCAGCAGGGCGGCATCGTCACCTTCGGCATTCCGCCGACGGAGCCCAAGACCGACTACGGCTATATCCGCCTTGGCAGCGAGAGCATCGGCCCGGTGCAGAAGGTCGCGGCCTTCGTCGAGAAGCCCAACGCGCAGAAGGCGATGCAGTACATTGACGAGGGGCTGCTGTGGAACAGCGGCAACTTCCTGTTCCCGCCCGACCTGCTGCTGTCGGAAATGCGGCGCTTCGAGCCCGCGATGGCCGATGCCGCCGAGGAAGCCGTCGCCAAGGCCCGGAAAGTCGGCTCGACCGTGTTCCTCGACGCCGACTCCTTTGCCAAGGCGCCGGCCAAGTCGATCGACTACGCCGTGATGGAACGCACCGACAAGTGCTGGGTCGTGCCCGCGAAGTTCCGCTGGTCCGACCTCGGCACCTGGGACGCGCTGCTCGATGTCGGCAATGCCGACTCGGCGGGCAACGTCACTGAGGGCCCGGTCGAGCTCGACCATGTGCGCAATTCCTACATCCGCTCCGATGGACCGCTGACCGCCGTGATCGGCGTCGAGGGAGTCGTGGTCGTCGCCATGGGCGACGCCGTGCTGGTCGGTCATCGCGACAACCTTCCGCGCCTGAAGGACGTGGTGCAGCGCATGTCGGACGGCAAGCACAAGGCCGCCACCGAACATGTCGTGATGCACCGCCCCTGGGGCAGCTATCAGGACATCGACCGCGGCGAGCGCTTCCGCGCCAAGCGGCTGACCGTGAAGCCCGGCGCCAAGCTCAGCCTGCAGAGCCACAACCGGCGCGCCGAGCACTGGGTGGTCGTGAAGGGCGTGGCCGAGGTGACACTCGACGGCAAGGTCATGACCCTGCAGGAGAACCAGTCGACCTATATCCCGATCGGCGGCATCCACCGCCTGGCCAACCCCGGCACCGAGCTGCTGGAAGTGGTCGAGGTCCAGACCGGCGACTATGTCGAAGAAGACGACATCGTGCGCTACGAGGACATCTACGCGCGCGTGTAAAAGTTGACGCGGCGTGCACCGAAATCCTGGGACACCTCAGATGCCGACGGCATAAGCCTTTCAGGCGATTTGTACCGGATTCAGCCACTCCCTCCGCGCAACAATGTTGCGCGATTGGACAATTAGCCGCCCTTTTTCGGGGTCCGATCGAACACGATGGGCTTGGGCTTGCTCAGGCTCTTGCGCAGATGAACGAACAGGCTGCGCACCACCATGCCAACCTGGCCGGCGACGAAGCGCAGCAACACGATCGTGAAGCGGCCCGGAGACATTTCGCCGCCGCGGATGAAATTGTGGCCGGCGCGCAGGAAGGTGGCGGCGCAGAAGATCACCCACGCGACCGTCAGCAAAAACAGGTCGAACAACAACGGCCGCAGCGCCGGCGCGAGCAGGCCCGCGAGCAGGCCCGACACGACGCCCACCAGCAGCACCGGCTGATTGAGTGCCATGCAGAGGTGCAGGAGTGCGGCGAGCTTGGCCGACGGGGCGATGCTGCGGCTCTTCAGGATCTCCGGGAACATTCGCATGCCGACGTGGCGGAAACCGTCCTGCCAGCGCTGCTGTTGACGCAGCCAGGTCTTCATGTCGGCCGGCAGCTCGCCGGGCACCGGCACGGTCACGAGGAACACCGAACGCCAGCCCTTCACCCAGCCACGATAGGTGAGATCGAGATCCTCGGTGACGGTATCGCCCTTCCAGCCGCCGCCCGCCTCGATGGCCTCACGCTGCCAGATCCCGCAGGTGCCGTTGAACGGCAGCGGATGGCCCGCCCAGTACCGCGTCGCCTGCTCGATGCCGAGATGGGCGTCGAGCGTCACCATCTGCATCTCGGTGAGCGCGTTCTCGTGCGCATTGAGGAAGTCGAAGCGCGCCTGCACGAAGGCTGTCTTCGGCTCGGCCACGAACACGCGCATGCATCGACGCAGGAAATCGACCGGCGGCACGTAGTCGACGTCGAAGACGGCGAAGTAGTTGTGCGGCGTCTGCTGCATGGCCTCATGCAACGCGCCGCCCTTGAAGCCGGACCGGTCGGTGCGTTGCAGCGCCACCACGTCGAAGCCCTGGGCACGCAGTTCGGCCGCCACGGTGCGCGCGAGCTCCGCCGTCGCGTCGGTGCTGTCGTCGAGCAACTGGATATGGAGCTTGTCGCGCGGCCAGTCGAGCTTGGCCGCCGCCTCGACACCGCGCCGCAACACCGGCCCTTCATTGAAGGACGGGATCTGGACGACGACGTGCGGCAGCTCGGAATCAGGCGGCAGCGGCGTGTCGAGCAGCTCCTCCTCGCGCGCCAGCCCTTGGGCCCGCAGGCGGTGATTGAGCACGACCATGTAAAGCAGGCTGCCGATGAACGCGGCCAGCAGCGCGCAGCAGACCACGAACACGATCGACAGGATGAGCGCCAGGGTGGCGATAAGGACCATCGTCAGCCTCCCGTCTTCGGCGTACGGGTGAATTCGGTCTTCTTGCCGAAGCCCGCACTCACGATCGCCCCGGCATTTGCCGCGGCGAGATAGGCGATCACGCCCGGCACGCTAAGCGCCGTCGCCAGGTAACGGCCGAAGCCGCCACGCTTCAGACGGCGATAGGCGCCCCAGGTCGTGCCGAACAGGATGACGAGCGCCGAGACGAACCATACCCACAACAGGAAGCCGAAGAAGGTCGGCAGCCCGCCATGGCCGATCGCCGACGCGACCAGGCCGACGACGCCCAACACCAGCACCGGGAAGATGAGTTGCTGCCCCAGCGCCACCGTCGTCGTGAACTTCGCCTCGCCGGACAGGTCGGACTTCAGGACCGGCAGCAACAGCTTGCGGCTGACCTGCATGAAGCCCTTGGACCAGCGGCTCTGCTGGACGCGGAAATCGTCGAGGTTCTGCGGCAGCTCGCCCACGACGTGCGGTTCCATCAGGAACACGCCGCCCCAGCCTTTGAGATAGGTGCGCAGCACGAGATCGAGGTCTTCGGACAGCGTGTCGTGCGACCAGCCGCCCGCCTCCTCGACCGCTGCCCGGCGCCAGATGCCGCCGGTGCCGTTGAACTGGAACGGCACGCCGCGCCGCGCGCGAACATCCTGCTCCACGGCAAAATGCGCGTCCTGCATCAGGCGCTGCGTGCGGGTCAGCGCATTGTACTCGCCGTTGCCCCACTCGATGCGCGTCTGCACGAAGGCCGCCTTCGGATTGGCGAGCATCGCGGGCATCGCGCGCCGAAGCCAATCCGGCGGCGGCACGAAATCGGCATCGAACACCGCCACATATGGCGCATCGTCGAGCGCCATGCCGGCCGCCAGCGCCCCCGCCTTGAAGCCGGTACGGTCGGAGCGGCGCACATGATCGACCTGGATCCCGTCCTTGCGCAGGCGGGCAACGGCATGGACGGCGATATCGGACGTGAGGTCAGTGCTGTCGTCGAGCAGCTGGATCTTGAGACGGTCGCGTGGCCAGTCGAGCAGGCCCGCGCTCGCCAATGCCCGTTCGACGACCGTCGGCTCGTTGTAGACCGGGAGCTGCACCAGAACGCGTGGCAGGTCGTCGGGCAAGGCGTCCGGCTCAGCCGCGGCGGCCGGAAGCTCGGACAGCCAATAGAGCAGGTAGAAATAATAACCGGCGATCGCGAACTGCAGCACGAAGCAGAGCAGCACGACCAGGTCGATGAGCGAAAGCAACACGATACCGACGCTCAGTGATAGTGGATCGGGACTTCGAAGCAGCGGCCGTCCTCGATATGCAGACGGCGGGTCGCCACGTCGAAGATGCGTTCGTCATGCGTCGAGAGCACCACCGCGCATTTGGCGCGCATGGTGAGATCCTTCAGCTGATCGACCACCAGCCGGCCCGAAACACGGTCGAGTGCGGACGTCGGCTCGTCGGCGATGATCAGGTCGGGCAAGCCGATCATCACGCGGGCGATGGCGACGCGCTGCTGCTGGCCGCCCGACAGCTCGTCGGGCCAGGCATCCGCCTTGTCGCCCAGTCCCAGCAGGCCGAGCAGATGACGCGCCCGCGGCTCGTCCCACTCGGGATCGGCGAGCGGTGTCGTCGCCACACCGGCGATGACGTTCTGAAGAGCCGTCAACGACGACAGCAGGTTGCGCTTCTGGAACAGGAATCGCACGCGATTGCGCAGGCCGTCGAGCGTGGCGCCGGTCAGGTTGCCGAGATCGGTCCCGAGCAGGCGCAACTTGCCCTCGGACGGCCGCCGCATCGTGCCGAGGATCGTCAGCAGGGTCGTCTTGCCCGATCCCGACGGGCCGGTGACGATCACCAGCTCGCCCTCGCGGACGTGCATGTTGATGTCGTACAGCACGTCGACGCGCTGCGGGCCCTCGCCGTAGTGGTGATGGATGTCGACCGCCTCGACGACGGGCGGCCCCAGGGCATTGCTATCGGTCGCCATGGCTCACTCGAACAACATGATCGGATCGACCTTCCACAGTCGCCGGATGGCGAACAGGCTCGACACGGTCGTCATGATCAGCGACGACGTCAGCGCCACCGCCATTTCCCGCAGCCCCATGGTCATGCCGAGATGGATGGCGGCCTCGGCGGCGCCATAGAAGACCCGCGCCAGGACGAAGGCGACGAGGAACGCCGGCGTGATGATCGCCGCGCCGATCTGGCCGATCATGCAGAGGAAGAACCACCAGTCGTAGCCCAGACTCTTCAGGATCGCGTATTCGGGCATGTAGAAGCGGATGATCTGGTATTGCGCGTAGTAGATGAACACCATGCCGATCATCAGGCCCATGATGAAGCCGAGATCGGTGATGTAGCCGACCGGCGTCTCGCGCGACCAGTATCCCTTTTCGCGGCTCTCGAACTCGTCGATCGTGATGACTTCGGCACGGCCGTTGAGCGATTTGTTGAGCTGGTTACGCACCGTATCGGGGTCGGCATCGGGCGCCAGCCGCACGCCGATGAAGGCCGGCCGCTCCAGGTACCAGTTGCCCAGCACCTCGGCCATCGTCTCCTCGGACATGATGACGTTGCCGTCGTTCACGACATTCGGTCCGATGGAGACGGTGCCGACGACGAACAGCTCACGCAGCAACTGGCGATAGTCCGGCGGCCCCAGCACGGGCACCTCCTCGCCCTTGTCGGCGACCTCGGCGAGGTCTCCGAAGTAGGGCCGCGAATCGCGATCGAAGACGATGCGCCGCGTGACACGGAGCTTGTAGAGATTCTCTTTCAGGCCGGGGACTTCGATCGCCGGTCGCTCGACGTCGATGGCATACCAGGCGAGCTGGCGCGGCGACTTCATGCCGGCATGGTTGAGCGACATGATGTCGAACCATAGCGGCGACGTGCTCGCCACCGCCGGATTGGCCTCCACGATGTCGCGCATCGCAATCGGCACGTTGGCGTGGAGTTGCAGCGACTTGAAGCCGGCTGAAACCAGCACGAGGTCGGCCTTCACGGCGCGGTGGATGCGGATCGACGAGAAATAGACCGCCCGTTCGATGCCGAGCTGCGCGAAGATGACCAGCAGGCTGGCGGTAACGCCGGCAAGCGACAGCAGCGTGCTCGTCCGCTGCCGGCGGAGCTGTTGGGCCCCCAGCGGCATCGCCGCCGCCGTTTTGGCCGCGGCGGCCAGGCGTGACAGGAAACCGAACCGCGGCAGCCACCGCCTCGGATTTGCCGACGGCAAGCCGGGCAGCGTGAAAACCATTAGAGGAAAGTGACGCGCGTCTCGCGTCCCAGCACTTGCGGCATGCTGGCGGAATCATCGAGTTCGATCTCGACCTGCACGACGCGGCCGTCGGTGGACGACCCTCCGTCGGGTTCCACGCGCTGCATGCGCTTCACGGTGGGAGCCACGCGCGCGATCTTGCCCTTGTAGACCGTCGCGCTGCCGCGGAAGGTGATCTCGACCTTGCCGCCGACGGCCAAGCGGTTGAGATGCACTTCATCGACGTCGGCAAAGACGCGCATCTGGCTCATATCGACGATCTTGACGATGCCGCCTGCCGCAACCCGCTCGCCCTGCCGCGTATGGATCTGGACGATGAGACCGTCCAAGGGGGAGCGGACCAGCGCGGTTTCCCGCATCGTCCGGGCATTGTCGAGCTTGGCTTGGGTGATGGCGATATCGGTCTCGTTCTGCGCGATATCGGTGGCCAGCGACTCTTTCATGACGCGGAGCTTCGCCTCTTCGCGCGCGATGTCCTGCTGGGAAATATTCAGTTCGAGCTGCTTCACGTCGGGCTGCTTGCCGGAGCGTTGGAGTTCGAGGGTCTTGAGCTTGAGTTCCTCCGCCTTGCCCTTGACCACCACTTCCTGCTGGGCGATCTCGGCCGTACGGTACCCCGACACCATCGCCTCACGCTGGCGCTTGGCCTTCTCGAGCTCGGCCTCGGTCGTGCGCACGTCGACATCCGCTGTCGGATAGTTGGACAGGACCGCAATGATGTCGTTGCGCTTGACCTTCTGCCCTTCCTGGGCCCGCAACTCGCTCAGAACCGCGCCACCGGTCGGATTGCCCGCCAATACTGCTGTTCCCGCCGGCGCGTCGGTATACCCGCGCGAAATGAGCGGGCCGTTGGGCGTGATGGCGTCCTGCGCGCTACTGGTCTGGCGGCTGGGCGCAATCCACAGGCCAAGCACCGCGACCACGAACAGGATCGCTATGCCAGTTGCACCCCATCTGAATTTTTGCGCACGCGCCATGCCGAATAGTTTCCCAAACCCCGCCAGACCGTACCAGCGCTAGAACGTCGTCGTCGGTGTGTACGAGCCCTTGGCAATGCCCACGATCGAGAATGTACGATAAATAGCGGTCAGAATCTTATTGTACTCGTAAAGTGGCGCATTCGTGACAAAGACGACGTCCCGGGCCTGAATACCGAACTGCTGGGCCACAAAGATAGAGACCGGCTGGTTCAGGTCCAGTCGGAAAACTCTCCCGCGGGCAGCGGGATTCGTCTCCAGATCACCCATCCGGAAGACAAAAACGCCCGTTTTATTGGCTCGTTCGTCGGACAGTCCCCCCACCGTGCCCAGCGCCTCGAGGAGGGTCATGTTGGTCTTGGTCAGGTCGACGTTACCCGACTTTAAGACCGCGCCCAGGACGGTGAAAACGCGGGAATTGGGACGAACGACGATTTCGTCCCCCTTCTGAACGCCGATATCCCGGCCAGCCAGCAGATCCGAATACTGCGTTCGCAGGATAACCTGCCCGTTACGGCGCACGACGACCTCGAGCTGGGCGGCGGCCTTTTCGTTCGTCGGGCCACCCACGCGATTGATGGCGTCGACGACGGACCGCGTGCCTTCGAGGATGGAAAGACGGCCCGGCTGCTTGACGTCCCCCGACACCATGATCGTGTTGGAGCGGTCGGCAACGTATTCGATGATGACCTGAGGGTCCTGTGCCTTGCCGTTCGCCGTCAATTGGCTGGCGATTTTCTGCTCGATGCCCGTGAGATCGAGGCCGGCCACCGCGACTGTCCCCAGGTAGGGAATGTCGATGGTACCGCTGTCGGTGACGCGCTGATTGCCGAGGTCGGCGCCCGGCTTCTGGATCGTCGGAAAGACGCTGCCGTCATAGGGCTCGAAGATGCGCACCTTGAGGACATCCCCAGGCGCCACGGCGACACGACCGCTGGGGGGCGCCACCGTCTCCGACACGGGCAGATCCGCGCTTGCGGCCGGTCGATAGGCCACGACGGTCGTCGGCGTAAGATCGATGACGTCGAACGGCAACGCCTCGGTGCTGCGCGAGCTGGCGTCGTTCATCCAAGGCCCGTCGCCTGAAATAGCCTGGCAACCGGCAACGATACCCAGTCCAAGGACAATGGCAGTAGGTCGCGCGGCAGCGCGCAGCCAGCTCCAAATTGTCAAATTCACATCTCCGTCCGGAACGGTCGACATAGGTGGCCGTCCCGCGTCCCTTGGTCTTCGCTCAGCTTTACCAGTAATCACTAATTACCCTGTCGCACTGCGCACGTGCAAGCTCTCGACAGGGGGCATCGGCTCACTGGATTGAAGCCGCAAGGTGGCGTCCTCGAGCGAATCGGCCACATCCAGGAGCCGGGAAAAGCCGCTCACCAGCAAGCAATCCGCCGCAGGACCGTTGAAGCGGCAGAAAACGACCCTGGCCTGCGTCTCCTGGGCCCGATGCAGGATGCCCGCAAGCGCGCGAACGCCGGCTGCCCCCATGTAGGTGACGTCGCCGCCGTCCACGATCAGGCGCGTGCCCGGCCTTATGTCGGTGAGGATCGTCTGCTCGATTGCCTGCGCCGTCGTCGAATCGACGCAATCCGGCAGCTTCACGATTTCGATATCTCCCGACGTGCTCATCCCGCTCTTTACGGGGGTCTCGGGCACCTCATCCCCACTCGTGCGCCATTGGCCGCCGAGATCGGTGCCGCGCCAGATGATTGCGCGGCCACCGAGCGCACTCGCCATCAACGGAACGGCAAGCGCCTCGCGCACCAGCGCCGCCGCCGCCGCACGCCATCCGAAGGTCAATCCGTGGCTCGACATGAACATCTTTTCCGCCGCGAGCCAGAGGATCGTGTGGGCCGCGACGCCGGCCGCGACGATGCTCGGGCTCACGCCCAGCACAAGCGCTCCCGCAACACCGGCCGCGCCCGCAGCGAGCCAGCCGACAAGTGGCTCCCACAGGACCAGCGGCCATACCGGCAGATGCATACGGGTGCGCGCCCAGCGAACCTGGCGGCGCCATACCGCCGACCAGTCGCGCTCGCCGAGCGGCAGGCGCACCATGAAGTCGCCCAACGTCGTCTTGAGTCCCGCCTCCCGCACCGAGCGGGTGACCGAATAATCGTCGGCAATCCAGCGGTTGAAGCCACGCCAGTTGCCGATCCGCTGCAGCGCCTCGCGCGTCAGCAGCGTGACGCCGCCCGACGCCACGGTGACGCCGATCCGATCGGCGGCGAACAGGTAGCGCCCCTGGTGGCCGTCGATATAGGCACGCTCGAGTTCGGCGGCGAAATTGCCCGGCGCCTCGCCTGCCTTCAACGCAAGCACCAGGCCGACCCGATCCGACAGCGGCAGGGCCGCGCGACGCAGGTTCTCCGCATCGAGCAGGATGCCCGCGTCGCACAACGCCACGAACGGCCGGCTGGCGGCTTCGAGGCCCTTGCGCACGTTGTTCATCTTGGGATTGAAGGTCGTGTCGCGGCCCACGAGGATCGGCGCATCGGGCCACAGGGCGCGCACCGGCGCCACGGCGCCGTCGTCGTCCGTCGCGACGCAGATCAGGATCTCAGCGCCCGCATCGGCGAGCGTCTTCAAGGCCTGGATGTAGGCGACGGTCACATCGTCTGCGCCACTCACCGGCGCGACGATCGAAAAATCAGAAGGCGCGCGACTGACCGCGTCGAGTTTGTCGGGGGCAGGCGGCGCACGGCGCTGGCTTCCCACCACGGCGGTCGCCCAGTGCAGCGCGGTGCTTGCTCCCCACCAGCCGAGCCCAACCCACGCCAGGGCGCCCGACGCCATTGCCGGTTACTCGCTGGCCGAAAAGCGGTGGATATCGTCTTTTTCCACCAGCAGGGCCCGGTGATAGTTGCGGATCACGGTGCTGGGATCGCCCTGCTCGCGAATACGGCCTTCCTCGATCCAGATGGCGCGCGTGCACAGCCGGCGCACCTCCGCCATCGAGTGCGAGACGAAGAGCAATGTGCCGGTCTTGCGGAAGCTATCGATCCAGTCGAGGCACTTGCGCTGGAACGCGGCGTCGCCGACCGCCAGCGCCTCGTCGACGACGAGGATCTCGGCCTCGACGTGGGCGCAGATCGAGAAGGCAAGACGCGTGCGCATGCCCATCGAATAGTGCTTCACCGGCTGGTCCATGTAGTCGCCGATGCCGGCGAACTCGGAGATCGATTCGAACTTGCGCAGCACCTCGGAGCGCTTGAGGCCGAGGACCGCGCCGCCGATCATCACGTTCTCGCGGCCCGACAGCTCGAGATCGAAGGTCGAGCCCAGCGCCAGCACCGGCGCAATGCGTCCGGTCACGCGCAGTTCGCCATGGGTCGGCAGCGTCATGCCGCAGATCACCTGCAGTAGCGTGGACTTGCCGCAGCCGTTGCGTCCCAGGATGCCGATGCTCTCGCCGCGCTTGACCTCGATGTCGATGTCACGCAGCACCCAGAAGGGCTTGAAGAACGACTTCCACCAGCCGAATAGCACTTGCTTCAGCCAGTCGTTGCGACGGGCATAGAGCTGGTAGGCCTTGCCGAGATTTTTGGTCCTGACGACGATGTCAGATGACGTCGACGATGACATTCCGGTACCTGTCGAAGAACCAATAACCAAAATAGAAAGTGAACACCGACGTCAGCAGCGACCACAGATAGACGTGCCAGTTCGGCAGCTTGCCGAACAGCACGATGTCGCGCATGACCTCGACGTAGCCCGTGAGCGCATTGGCGTAGATCCAGAAATCGAACGGCGCCGGCAGCGCGGACTGCGGGTAGAACACCGGCGTCGCGAACATGAACAGCGGCGCGATGTTGATCATGAGGTATCCCGCGTCGCGCGTGAAGGCGCCAATCGCGCACAGGAACCACGACATTCCGATCAGGAAGGCGATGAAGGGAATGAAGATCAGGGGGATGAGCACGACCGTCCACGGCAGCGTATGCGTCGCCACGAGCTGGAAGATCAGCATGACGGTGACCGAGATCACGGTGTAGGCGGTCGCGCGCAGGGTCGAGATCACGGCGAGCATGTCGCTCGGGAAGATCGTCTGCTTGATGAAGTGGGTATACTCGTGCAGCAGCATCGGCGCACGAAACGCCATCTCCGCCCAGAAGTTGAAGACGATAATGCCGCTGAAGATGAACAGCGCATAACCGACCCGTGGGCCCATCGCACTGTTGGCGAGCGGAAGCTGCAGGTTGGTCGTGAAGGCGAAGGTATAGACGGCGATCGCCAGCAGCGGCGCCACCACGGCCCATACCCAGCCGGCGACCGACCCCTTGAAGCGCTCGCTCATTTCACGGCGCAGGATCGCGGCGATCAGGTCCTGATGATGCCACATCCGGACGAAGGGCTTGACGACAAAACGCACGAGCTGCTGGACCGGGCCGGCACTCTCGACCACGATCTGCTTGCCGTTGACGACATTCACCGACGGCATGAGCCGCTCTTCTCCTTGTTGGGTCCAGTGGTGGGCCCGGTTGGTGTCGAACCAACGACCCTCTGATTAAAAGTCAGATGCTCTACCGTTGAGCTACGGGCCCGCCCCGGCATTGCGCCGCAGGCCGAAACCCCGCGCGGCGCTCGTATAAGGTCTGACAGCGTTCCGGTCAACGCAGCCGGCGTGGAGATCAATTCGAAGAAAACTTCTTTTTCAGCCGCTGGAAGACTTTTTTGGACACGAATTGCGAGGTATCCCCGCCCAGGCGGGCAATATCCTTCACCAGCGACGAAGAGATGAATTGATGCCGGTCGGAGGCCATCAAAAAGATGGTCTCGACGTTGGGCTCCATGCGGGCGTTCATGTTGGCCATCTGGATCTCGTACTCGAAGTCCGAGACCGCGCGCAGGCCGCGAATGATCACCGAGGCGTTCACCTGGCGTGCGAAGTGGATCAGCAGGCCCTCGAACGGCACCACTTCGATGCGCTCGCGATCGGCCTGCGGGAAATCGGAGATGTCGTCCTTGATGATCTCGATCCGCTCCTCGAGCGAAAAGAGCGGTCCCTTGCCGATGTTGATGGCAGGACCGATGATCAATTTGTCGACCAGACGCATCGAGCGCCGGATCACTTCCATGTGCCCGCTCGTGACGGGATCGAATGTGCCTGGATACACACCCGTGCGCTCGACGGCCATGGCTCCCCCTCGTTTTACAGCCGCGGAGTCTTAACGACACGGGCCGGCCTTATCCACCGTTTGTTTCGGAATGGTCTTCGCCATTTCCGCTGTCCGCTTCGGTCGCGGCGCCATTGCCGTTCCCGTTGGCTTCATCGTCCTCGCCGATGCGGATCGCCGAAACGACGCGCTCGCCCTCGCTCACATTGACGATGCGCACGCCGCGTGTCGCGCGTCCCGCGATGCGGACACCGTCGACCGGGCAGCGGATCAGGGTGCCGGCATCGGTGACCAGCATGATCTGGTCGCTCTGCAGTACCGGGAATGCCGCCACGATCTGGCCGCCCTTGGCCAGGTTCATCAGCTCCACGCCCTTGCCGCCGCGGCCGGTCACCCGATACTCGTAGGCCGAGGTCCGCTTGCCGAAGCCCGACGAGGCGACGGTGAGCACGAACTCTTCCTTCTCCTGCAGCTCCGTGAAGCGCTCCGGCGACAGGGTCGTGGCGGGCGCAGCCGCCTCCTCCGCCGATGCCGTCTCTTCCTCGGCGCCCTCGACAGCGTTCTCGGCCGCATTCTCAGCCTGGCGCAAGGCGCGCGACTGGCGCAGATAACCGTCGCGATCCTCGGTCGTGATGCCCTTGCCGTTGTCGACCAGCGACATCGAGATCACCTCGTCGCCCTCGGCCAGCGCAATGCCGCGCACGCCGGTCGAGTTACGACTGGCAAAGACGCGCACCGTCGCGACCGGGAACCGCATCGAGCGGCCAAGCCGGGTCGCCAGCAACACGTCCTGCTCTTCGGTGCAGACGCCGACGCCGATCAGCCGGTCGCCGGCATCGTCGCCCTCGAACTTCATGGCGATCTTGCCGTTCTGGTTCACACTCACGAAGTCGCCGAGCTCGTTGCGGCGCGCGCCGCCGCGCGCCGTGGCGAACATGACGTGAAGCTTGGTCCAGCTCGTCTCGTCTTCCGGCATCGGCATGAAGTTCGTGATGGTCTCGCCTTCGGCCAGCGGCAGCAGGTTCACAAAGGCCTTGCCGCGCGCCTGCGGGGCGCCGAGCGGCAGGCGCCACACCTTGAGCTTGTAGACGATGCCGCGGCTCGAGAAGAACAGCACCGGCGTATGCGTGTTGGCGACGAACAGCGACGAGACGAAATCGTCGTCGCGCGTGGCCATGCCCGAGCGGCCCTTGCCGCCACGGCGCTGGGCACGATAGGCCGACACCGGCACGCGCTTGACGTAGCCGCCATGCGTGACCGTGACCACCATGTCCTCGCGCTGGATCAGGTCCTCGATGTCCTGCTCGAACTCGTTGTCGACGATCTCGGTGCGCCGCGGCGTGGCGAACTGGTCCTTGATCTCGAGCAGCTCCTTGCGCATCAGCGCGAACAGCTTGTCGCGATCGGCCAGCAGCTCGAGGTAGCCCTCGATCATCTTGGCGACCTCGCCAAGTTCTTCGGCGATCCTGTCGCGCTCGAGGCCGGTCAGGCGCTGCAGGCGTAGTTCGAGGATGGCGCGGGCTTGTATCTCGGAGAGCTTGTAGGTGCCCTCGGCGGAGACCTCGCGACCGGGCTCGGCGATCAGAGCGACCAGTGGCGCCACGTCCGACGCCGGCCAGTCCCTGGCCATCAAGCGCTCGCGCGCCACGACCGGATCGGGCGAGCGGCGGATCAACGCGATCACCTCGTCGATATTGGCGACGGCAATGGCCAGACCGACCAACACATGGGCGCGATCGCGGGCGTGGTTGAGCTCGAATTTGGCCCGTCGCGTCAGCACCTCGGCGCGGAAGCGGATGAACGCCTCCAGCAACTCCTTGATGCTCATCAGCCGCGGACGGCCGCCGTCGAGCGCCAGTGCGTTGATGCCGAACGAGGTCTGCAGCGGCGTGAAGCGGTAGAGCTGGTTCAGCACGACGTCGGCCATGGCGTCGCGCTTGAGCTCGATCACCAGACGCACGCCGTCGCGATCGCTCTCGTCGCGGATCTCGGAGATGCCCTCGACCTTCTTGTCGCGCACCACTTCGGCGATGCGCTCGTGCAAGCGCGCCTTGTTCTCCTGGTAGGGAATCTCCGAGACGATGATCGACTCGCGACCACCGCGATTCTCCTCGACCCTCGTCTTGGCGCGCATGATCAGCGAGCCGCGGCCGAGTTCGTAGCCGGCGCGGATGCCGTTGCGGCCGAGGATGATGCCGCCGGTCGGGAAGTCCGGACCGGGCACGTATTCCATCACCTGCTGGATCGTGAGCTCGGGATTGTCGATCAGCGCGCAGCAGGCGTCGATCAACTCGCCGAGATTGTGCGGCGGGATGTTGGTCGCCATGCCGACGGCGATGCCGCCCGCGCCGTTGGCCAACAGATTGGGGAACGCGGCCGGCAGCACAGTCGGCTCGCTCTCGCGCTCGTCGTAGTTCGGCTGGAACTCGACCGTGTCCTTGTCGATGTCGGCCAGCAGCATCTCGGACACAGCCGCCATGCGCGCTTCGGTGTAACGCATGGCCGCCGCCGGATCGCCGTCCATCGAGCCGAAGTTGCCCTGCCCCGAGATCAGCGGCAGGCGCATCGAGAAGTCCTGCGCCATGCGCACCATGGCGTCGTAGATCGCGCTGTCGCCGTGCGGGTGATACTTGCCCATCACGTCGCCGACGATGCGCGCAGACTTGCGGAAGGGCCGCGTCGAGTCGTAGCCGCCTTCCTTCATCGCGTAGAGGATGCGGCGCTGCACGGGCTTCAACCCATCGCGTGCATCGGGCAACGCGCGCGACACGATCACGCTCATCGCGTAATCGAGGTACGAGCGCTTCATCTCCTCTTCGATGGTGATCGGTGCGATATCGTGCGGAGGCTGGGGTGGCGGCGGCGGCTCGTCCGAAGGCGGGGGCGGCGGCGGCAGGATCGTTTCGTCGCTCACAAAATTCCTTGGTTTTTTGCTCGTTCTTGTGGCTCTGCGCGGGGGTCTGCGGAGAGAAGCGGCACACTACCAAACCAGCCCCTGAACACCAACAAAAAACGCTCCGGAAACCTCCCTTTAACTTATTGATTTTACTGACTAAATTTAGCCTGAAAATAGTCCTCGGAAAGCCCCCCGAATGGCCCCCAAACCAGCCCTGACCAAGCCCTCTATCGTGGTACTCGACTTGGGCGGAGTCCTGGTCGACTGGAAGCCGCGCCACCTGATGGATCGGGTCATCTCCGATCCCGCGCGGCGCGAGCGCTTCCTGAGCGAAGTGCTGACAACAGAGTTCCTGCTGGCCCTCGACGTCGCCCGCGACTCACGCGCCGCCATCAGGCCCGCGATGGAACGGCACCCCGACTTCGCCCCGGAAATCGCTGCCTATATCGATCGTTTCCCCGAGACGATCAGCGGCGAGTTCCCGGCGATGGCCGCCCTCGTGCAACGGCTGCAGACGGCAGATGTCGCGATTTACGGCCTGACCAACTGGGCCGGCGACACGTTCGACCTGACCCGCCCGCGCCTGCCCAGCCTGGCACTGCTGCGCGACGTGGTCGTCTCGGGCCACGAAGGCATCGTGAGGCCCGATCCGCGGATCTTCGCCTTGGTGTGCCAGCGCGGTGGCTTCGCGCCCGCCGAGGCGGTGTTCGTCGACGACTCGCTGCGCAACGTCGAGGGCGCCCGCGCCTTCGGCATGGCCGGCATCCACCATCGCTCGCCCGACCAGACGATCGCCGAGTTGCAGGCGCTCGGCTTGCCGGCATGAAAGCCCCGGATGCTTCCGGCCGCCCTATGCGATCCGATCTACGACCGGATCCCGCGCAATCGCTTTATTGATTTCCAATTTTGTCGTCCTGAGCGTTAGCGAAGGACCTACGGCCCGCCACAGAGACACCCCTTGTGATCGGCGCTAGATCCTTCGCTGCACTCAGGGTGACAGCGCGCTGCGCTGTCAGAACGGAATATCGTCGTCGAGTTCGGCCTTGGCGCGCGCGGCCGGACGGCCACCGCCGCCTCCTCCGCCACCGCTCATCGGCGGGGCACCCATGCCCATATCGTCGTCCATGCCACCGCCCATGCCTGCGCCGTCACCGCCGCCGGTGCGACCGTCGAGCATGGTGAGCTGGCCGCCGAACCGCGGCACCACTACTTCAGTGGTGTAGCGCTCCTGGCCGCTCTGGTCGGTCCACTTGCGGGTCGTCAGCTGGCCTTCGAGGTAAACCTTGGCGCCCTTCTTCAGGTACTTCTGAGCGACCTCGGCGAGCTTGTCGTTGAAGATCACGACGCGGTGCCACTCGGTGCGCTCCTTGCGCTCCCCGCTCGTACGGTCGCGCCAGTTCTCCGACGTCGCCACCGACATGTTCACCAGGGATCGGCCGTCCTGCATGGACTTCACTTCCGGGTCGCGACCCAGGTTGCCGACGAGGATGACTTTGTTGACGCTGCCCGCCATGGGGGCCTCCTTCGCATTCCCGGTGCCGCAGGACGCGGCACCTACCTCACGAGGCGGAACCTACTCCCGGCGGCCTGTGAACAACCACCAATTTTGGGTTGTAGCGGTGAGCCCATCTTATGGCAGCCCTCTGCGAATTCATTGGTTCGTCCCATGTGCGATCCGTATCCTTGCCCCATGAAACAGGCATTCCACGTCCCTCAGGTCTCGCGCGGTCAGGCCTATGCCATGCTCTCGGGCGCGGCCTTGATGATGACCATCGGCATGGGCCTGCGACAGAACCTCGGTCTCTTTCAGGCGCCGGCAGCACGCGACCTCGGCATCGCCATTTCCGACTTCGCACTGGCGATCTCGGTCCAGCAGGTCGCCTGGGGCGTGAGCCAGCCGTTCGCCGGCATCCTCGCCGACAAGTACGGCACGCGCTGGGTCTCGCTGGCCGGCAGCCTGATCTACATCGTCGGCCTCCTGCTCACGGCCACGGCGACATCGACCTTGCCGATCGTGATCGGCGCCGGCGTGATGATCGGCGTGGCGCTCGCCTGCACGACGTCCGGCATCACCGCCAACATCGCCGCCCGCGTGGTCGCGCCGACGCGGCGGACACTGGCTTTCGGCATCGTCTCCGCCGCAGGCTCGGTCGGCACCATGGTGATCGCACCGGCCGCGGCCTACGTGCTGAACCACGGCGGCTGGCGGGCCGGCCTGTGGATGTTCGTGATCGTTGCCGTCGTCATGCTGCCGGCGGCGTTCATCGGCAGCGCGGCCGACCGCCTCCCCAACGGCCGCACGGCCGACCGCCATCTCACCCTGTCCGGCGCCCTCCTCGAAGCGGGGCGTCACTGGGGCTACGTCGTGATGTCGATCGCCTTCTTCGTCTGCGGCTTGCAGCTCGTGTTCCTGACGACCCACCTGCCGACCTATCTCGCGCAATGCGGCATGGACCCGTCCTACAGCGCGATCGCGCTGATGCTGATCGGCGGCTTCAACATCCTGAGTTCGTGGCTGTTCGGCTGGCTGGGCGACCGCTATCCCAAGCGCCTGCTGTTGGGCGGCATTTACCTGCTGCGCTCGGCGGCACTGGCGGCTTTCTTTTCCTACCCGCCGACCCCGCTCACCGTCGTGGTCTTCGCCGCCGTCATGGGCAGCCTGTGGCTGGGCGTCATCCCGCTGGTCAACGGTCTGGTCGTGCAGATCTTCGGGCTGCGGTTCCTGTCGACCCTGACCGGCATCGCCTTCCTCAGCCACCAGGCCGGCTCCTTCCTGGGCGCCTGGGGCGGCGGCTATCTCTTTGATCTGATGGGCTCCTACGACCTCGCCTGGAAAATCGGCGTTTTCGTTGGGCTGGCGGCAGGCACGATGCAGCTGTTGATGAACGACCGGCCGACCGCGCGGATTGCCGCACAAACCGCGGCTGCCTGACATTTCCTGACACAGGGCTGGAGAATAGAGCTGTGGATAGCCACATGCGCTGATCCCTCGCCTCGCGCTATTGTCGGAGCCACATGGCAAAGTCCCGCTTACCCGTCGCCGAGCCCCATCGCTTCATTTCCGTTCGCGGCGCCCGCGAGCACAATCTGAAGAACGTCGACATCGACCTGCCGCGCGACCGGCTGGTCGTAATCACCGGCCTGTCGGGATCGGGCAAGTCCTCGCTCGCCTTCGACACGATCTATGCCGAGGGTCAGCGTCGCTATGTCGAAAGTCTGTCAGCGTACGCTCGCCAGTTCCTGGAGCTGATGCAGAAGCCGGACGTCGATTCGATCGACGGCCTGTCGCCCGCCATTTCGATCGAGCAAAAGACCACGTCGCGCAATCCGCGGTCGACGGTCGGCACCGTCACGGAAATCTACGACTACCTGCGCCTGCTGTATGCGCGCGTGGGCATCCCCTACTCCCCCGCCACCGGCCTGCCGATCGAGAGCCAGACCGTGTCGCAGATGGTCGACCGCATCAAGACGATGAAGGACGGCACGCGCCTCTACCTGATGGCGCCGATCGTGCGCGGCCGTAAGGGCGAGTACCGCAAGGAACTGCAGGAACTCTCGAAGAAGGGTTTCCAGAGGGTCAAGGTCGACGGCAAGCTCTACGAGATTTCCGAGGCACCGGCGCTCGACAAGAAGTTCAAGCATGACATCGACGTGGTGGTGGACCGCCTCGTCGTGAAGCCCGACCTCGGCAACCGACTGGCCGATTCGATCGAGACGGCAATCAACTTGGCCGAAGGCCTCGCGATCGCGGAGAACGCCGACACCGGCGAGCGCACCGTCTTCTCGTCGCGCTTCGCCTGTCCTGTCTCCGGCTTCACCATCGAAGAGATCGAGCCGCGCCTGTTCTCCTTCAACGCCCCGCAGGGCGCCTGCCCGGTCTGCGACGGCCTCGGCGTGAAGATGTTCTTCGACCCCGAGATGGTCGTGCCGGACGATCGCCTGTCGCTGGCCGACGGGGCGGTCGCACCGTGGTCGGACTCCTCGGGCCAGTACTACAAGCAGACGCTGGAGAGCATCGCCAAGCACTTCAAGGTCAAGATGACCACGCCGTGGAAGGATCTTCCCAAGAAGGTGCGGGATACGATCCTGAATGGCAGCAACGGCGAGGCGATCGCCATGCGCTACGACGACGGCATCCGCCAATACCAGACCACCAAGCCGTTCGAGGGCGTGATCCCCAACCTCGACCGGCGCTGGAAGGAGACCGATTCCTCCTGGGTGCGCGAGGAGCTGGAGCGCTTCCAGCACGAGGCCAAGTGCGAGGCCTGCGACGGCCAGCGCCTCAAGCCGGAGGCGCTCGCGGTCAAGATCGCCGGCCTCAACATCAGCCAGACCACCGAGTTCGCCATCGGCGACGCGGTGAAATGGTTCCTCGGCCTGAAGGCGAAGCTGACGCCCAAGCAGAACGAGATCGCCGAACGCATCCTCAAGGAGATCAACGAGCGGCTGGGCTTCCTCGACAACGTGGGCCTGTCCTACCTCAACCTGAACCGCACCTCGGGCACGCTGTCCGGTGGCGAGAGCCAGCGCATTCGCCTGGCCTCCCAGATCGGCTCCGGCCTGACCGGTGTGCTCTACGTGCTGGACGAGCCGTCGATCGGCCTGCACCAGCGCGACAACGACCGCCTGCTGAAGACGCTGACCCGCCTGCGCGACCTCGGCAACACGGTGCTGGTGGTCGAGCATGACGAGGACGCGATGCGCGCCGCCGATCACCTGGTCGACATGGGCCCTGGCGCTGGCGCCCTGGGCGGCAAGGTCATCGCCGAAGGCACGCCCGAGGAGGTGATGCAGAACAGCGCCAGCCTGACCGGTCAGTATCTCTCGGGCTTCCGCCAGATCCCGGTGCCGAAGGTGCGCCGCGAACCGTCGGGCGAACCGGGCGGCAAGACCGGCCGTTGGCTCACGATCAAGGGCGCGACCGAGAACAATCTGCAGAACGTCACCGCCAGCATTCCGCTCGGCACCTTCACCTGCGTGAGCGGCGTGTCGGGCAGCGGCAAGAGCACATTGATCGTCGAGACGCTCTACAAGGCGCTGGCCAAGCGGCTGAACAATGCGCGCGAGCATGCCGGTGCGCACGCCGGCCTCGACGGCGTCGGTCATCTCGACAAGATCGTCGACATCGATCAGTCGCCGATCGGTCGTACGCCGCGCTCCAATCCCGCGACCTACACCGGTGCCTTCTCGCCGATCCGCGACTGGTTCTCCCAGTTGCCGGAATCGACCGAGCGCGGCTACAAGGCCGGCCGCTTCTCGTTCAACGTCAAGGGTGGCCGCTGCGAGGCCTGCCAGGGCGACGGCGTCATCAAGATCGAGATGCACTTCCTGCCCGACGTCTACGTGCAGTGCGACGTCTGCAAGGGCAAGCGCTACAACCGCGAGACGCTCGAGATCCTGTTCCGCGGCAAGTCGATCGCCGACGTGCTCGACATGACGGTCGACGACGGTTGCGAGTTCTTCAAGGCCGTGCCGGTGATCCGCGAAAAGCTGCTGACCCTGCAGCAGGTCGGCCTGGGCTACGTCCATATCGGCCAGCAGGCGACGACGCTGTCGGGCGGTGAAGCGCAACGCGTGAAGCTCGCCAAGGAACTGTCGCGGCGGGCGACCGGCCGCACCTTCTACATCCTCGACGAGCCCACTACCGGCCTGCATTTCGAGGATGTGCGCAAGCTGCTCGAGGTGCTGCATCGGCTGGTCGAGGGCGGCAACACGGTGTTGGTGATCGAACACAATCTCGAGGTCATCAAGACCGCTGACTGGGTCATCGACATGGGCCCCGACGGCGGCACCGGCGGCGGCCGCGTGGTCGCGGCGGGTCCGCCGGAGGACATCGTAAAGGTCCCGGAGAGCTACACCGGCCAATATCTCGCCCGCATGCTCCCGCGCAGCTCGGCAGCGAAGAAACGGGCCTGAGGCTTTCCGTAACGGAAAAATACCTCACCCTGAGGAGCGCGCTCTTGCGCGCGTCTCGAAGGGTGGGAACGAGCACCTTGTCTGTGGCCCACCCTTCGAGACGGCCCTACGGGCCTCCTCAGGGTGAGGTGGATTTCAAGACCCTAGCGGCGGCGCCAGCCGATCTCGCCCAAGTCGTAGCCGAATTGGCGCTCGACGACGGCAGGTGTGGCGTCCGAAGCGTCGCCCTTGCGGGCGGCGACGCGGGCTTGGGCCTCCTCCTTGGGAATGTCGAGCCAGGTGCCTTCGAACGGCACGCCGACCTTGGCCGCCAACGCCTCGGCGGCGGCCCGCTCTTCCGGCTTGGCGAACACCGCGTCGAGGACGACGCTGTGGCCAGCGCGCAGGATCCGCTCGGCCCGGTCGAGCATGGCGGCGTAGACCTCGGCCGAGGCTGCGGGCGTATAGCTGCCCGGCGGCATCTTTTCTTCCAGCGCGATACCCGCCCGGTGCTTGCGCTCGACATCGCTGCGCACCACGACGGCGCCCGGTACGCGGCCGATCTGCGGCGCGATCTTCAGCGCGTGGGTGGTCTTGCCGCTGCCGGAGAGGCCGCCCACGGCCATCAGCTTGGGCGGCGCGGGCTCCAGGAAGGCGAGCGCCGAGCGCTGGTACTCCCGCGCCGGCGTGTTGTCGGCGCCGCTGACCGCGGTGATCGAGGAATCGACATAGGCGCGAATGCAGGCGCGGCGCGCGAGGAACATCGGCAGGAGCGCCAGTGCCTCCTCGTGCGACGCCGCGGACAGCTCGCCGACCCGCCACAGCCATTCGTTCATCAGCCGGTTGGCGAGCGGTCGCATCCCGCGATGGCACAGATCCATCAGCGCGAAGGCGATGTCGTACATCACGTCGATATTGGCGATGCGCTCCGAGAATTCTATGGCGTCGAACGGCATCGGCTTGCCGTTTATCAGCACGATGTTGCGCAGGTGAAGATCGCCGTGACAACGGCGGATCGCGCCGGCGGCGACACGGCGCTCGACCAGTCCAATGAACGGCTCCAGCGCGCCCGGCAGCGCTACCGCCAATCTCCGGCTGGCCTCGGGATCGAGACGCTCGCCATGATCGGCCACCTGGCGCACATCCGACGCTACGGAATGCCGATAGGCGTCGGGCAGGCAGAAACTGCCGCGGATCACCGGCAGGCTATCATGGACTTGCGCCACGCGCGCACCGAGCGCGGCCATCAGCTCGGGCGTGAGGGCACCGCGCTCCGCCATCTTGTCGAACAGGCAGGCCTCGTCGAAGCGGCGCATGACGACCAGCCAGTCGTTCTTGCCCGACGGCGCATCGACCCTCTCCACGCCGATATAGACCTCGGGCGCGAAGACACGATTGAACGCGATCTCCGCTTCGCACATCTCCCGACGACGATCGGCGGTCGAGAAGTCCATGTAGGGGAACTTCACGGCACGCTTCAGCTTGTAGGCACGTTCGCCCGCCAGGAAGACGATGGCGCCATGAGTATCGATGCGCCGGGCGTTCGGGTGCCTCTTTTCGATCTCGGCGACGACCTCGGACTGATCCTCGACGACGAAAGACGGACGCCCGCTCATGTCTCAGGCGAGACGCGCGGCTCGCCGTCGTTCCAGGGATCGATGTGCAGGATGATCTCGGCGTCGGGGAAAGCCTGCCGGATTTCAGCCTCGACGGAATCGCCCATGATGTGCGCCCGGCCCAGCGTCATCGTCGGCTGAAAGACGACATGCAGCTGGATGAACTTCGTCAGTCCCGCCGAACGAGTGCGCAGATCGTGGACGTTACGCACGCCGGGATGCTTGCGCACGATCTCAAGGATGCGCTGGCGGTCTTCGTCGGGAAGCTCCTTGTCCATCAGCACGTCGATCGACGTGCGGCCGATGCCCCAGGCGCCGAAGACGAGATAGACGACAAGACACGACGCCACTACGACGTCGATCATCGGGTGATGGAAGCGGCTCGTCAGGAAAAGTCCGACGCCGACCGCGATGTTGGTGACGAAGTCGGCGAGGTAATGCGCCTTGTCGGCACTGACCGCGAGCGAACCGGTCTTGCGCACGACATGGGACTGGAACGTCATGAGGCAGAGCGTGAGCACGATGCCAAGCGCACTGACCGCCATGCCGATCTCCTCGCCGTGCACCGGCTGCGGATGAAGGAAGCGATCGATCACGGTCAGGCCAACGCCGCAGGCCGACGCGGCAATGAAGCCCGCCTGCGCCATGCCCGCCAGCGCCTCCGCCTTGCCGTGGCCGAAGCGATGATCGTCGTCGGCCGGCGTCAGGGCCTGGCGGATGGCGAAGAAGGTGATCAGGGACGTCACAAGATCGAGCGAGGAATCGACCAGCGACGACAGCATGCTGACCGAGTCGGTCAGTATCCAGGCGGCGGTCTTGGCGGCGATCAGGGTCAGCGCCACGGTCATCGAGGCGATGCTGGCCAGCCGCATCAGGCGGCCGACCTCCCTCGGCCCGATGCCTACGGGTACAGGGTGCGTGTCGACCACGGCGCACCGGCGGAGGCCCGCCTGTATTCCAGCCGGTCATGCAGGCGGAAGGCGCCGTCCTGCCAGAATTCGATCAGGGTCGGCTGGAGGCGGAAGCCCGACCAGTGCGGCGGCCTCGGTACGGTTCCGATCAGATGTTTTGCACCGAATTCCGCCACGCTCTTCTCCAGCGCAAAGCGGCTTTCGAGCGGGCGCGACTGGTCGGAGGCCCAGGCGCCGATCTGGCTGCCCCGCGCGCGCGTCGCGAAATACGCGTCGGCTTCTTCGGGTGTCGTTTTGGTTACAGGCCCTTCGAGGCGGATCTGGCGGCGCACCGACTTCCAGTGGAACAGCAGGGCTGCCTTCGGATGGGTGATCAGCTGCTCGCCCTTACGGCTTTCATAGTTGGTATAGAAGACGAAACCGGCCGCATCGAAGTCCTTGAGCAGGACCATGCGCACGGAGGGGGTGCCATCCGGCCCGACCGTGGCCAGGGCCATGGCGGAGGGATCGTTGGGCTCGCTTTTCCCGGCTTCTGCATACCACCCGGCGAACAATTCGAGCGGATCGGCTGTCTCGCGTATCATGGGCCACAATATGCAGGGCTGGATGGCCTTCTACCACCGGCATCTTGTCCCGCGCCCGCCGCCCCGGTAGAACCAAGGCATGATCGCTGCTGCACAATTAATGGCCGGTAAAAAAGGCCTCATCATGGGCGTCGCGAACGAACGCTCGATCGCCTGGGGCATTGCCAAGGCCTGCCACGAGCAGGGAGCCAAGGTGGCCTTCACCTACCAGGGCGAGGCCCTCGAAAAGCGGCTCCGGCCGCTCGCCAAGTCGATCGGCAGCGAGATCGTGGTGCCGTGCGACGTGACCGATGCCGCCAGCATCGATTCCACCTTCGAGACGATCAAGAAGGAATGGGGCGAACTCGACTTCGTTGTCCACGCCATCGCCTTCTCGAACAAGGAAGAGCTGAAGGGCCGCTACCTCAACACCTCGCCCGAGAATTTCGCGCTCACGATGAACGTGAGCTGTTATTCGCTGACCGCCGTGGCGCAGCGCGCCGTGCCGCTGATGAAGAAGGGCGGCAGCATCGTCACCCTCACCTATTACGGCGCCGAGCGGGTGATCCCGAACTACAACATCATGGGCGTGGCGAAGGCCGCGCTCGAGGCCAGCGTGAAATATCTCGCGGCCGACCTCGGCAAGGAGAACATCCGCGTCAACGCGATCTCCGCCGGACCGATCAAGACGCTGGCCTTCGCAGGCATCGCCGACGGGCGCTATATACTGAAGTGGAACGAACTCAACTCGCCGCTGAAGCGCAACGTCACCACCGAGGAAGTCGGCAACGCCGGCCTCTACCTGCTGTCCGACCTCGGCACCGGCGTGACCGGTGAAGTGATGCACGTCGATGCCGGCTATCATGTCGTCGGCATGATCAATACCTCGTCCGCGAAGCAGATCGCCGAACTGCTCGGCAACTTCGAAGGCGAGTAGAGCGGAGGCCGGCGGCGCCGGTCGCACATCATGGCTGGCAGCAGCTTCGGCACCCTTTTCCGGTTCACCAGCTGGGGCGAAAGCCACGGGCCTGCGATCGGCTGTGTGGTCGACGGCACGCCGCCGCGCCTTCCCATCACCGAGGCCGAGATCCAGGTCTGGATGGACAAGCGCCGTCCCGGCCAGTCGCGCTTCGTGACCCAGCGTCAGGAGCCGGACACGGTGAAGATCCTGTCGGGGGTCTTCGAGGGCGTGACCACCGGAACGCCGATCGCGTTGCATATCGAGAACGTCGACCAGCGCAGCCGCGACTACGGCGAGATCAAGGATCAGTTCCGGCCCTCGCACGGCGATTACACCTATCTCTCGAAATACGGCGTGCGCGACTACCGCGGCGGCGGCCGCCAATCGGCGCGCGAGACCGCGGTCCGCGTGGCCGCCGGCGCCATTGCCCGCAAGGTGCTGGGCGACAGCGTCAAGATCCGCGGCGCCGTGGTCCAACTCGGCACGCAGAAGATCGAGCGCGCCAACTGGGATTGGGACGCCACCGGCGACAATCCCTTCTGGTGCCCCGACCGCCAGGCCGCGCAAGGCTGGGAAGGCTATCTCGACGACGTGCGCAAGCGCGGCAGCTCGTGCGGCGCGATCATCGAAGTCGTGGCCTCGGGCGTGCCCGTGGGCCTGGGCGATCCGGTCTATGACAAGCTCGATGCCGACCTCGCCAAGGCGCTGATGAGCATCAACGCGGTGAAGGGCGTGGAGATCGGCGACGGCTTCGCGACGGCGGCGATGAGTGGCGAGGAGAACGCCGACGAGATGCGCATGCACGACGGCCGGCCCGCTTTCCTCAGCAACCATGCCGGCGGCATCCTGGCGGGTATCTCGACCGGCCAGGACATCGTCTGTCGTCTTGCCGTGAAGCCCACCAGTTCGATCCTCTCGACCGTGCGCAGCGTCGACCGTTTCGGCAAGGAAATCGAACTGCGCACCAAGGGCCGCCACGATCCCTGCGTCGGCATCCGCGCCACGCCGGTCGCCGAGGCGATGGTGGCCTGCGTCCTGGCCGATCACCTGCTGCGCCACCGCGCCCAAAACCCAAGCCAGAGCAACTGAGCCGGGATGGCTCCGCCCAAGCCTGTCGAGATCCGCTACGGCAAGACGCATAACTTCAGCATGGCGCTGGTCGCCGCCGCCATGGTGGCGACCGCAATCGCCCACTTCCTCGCCCATCCCGAGAATGCACCGACGATTTCCCTGCAGGATCAGCGCTTCGTGCTGTTCGCCGCGCTGGCGATCGCGATGCTCGCCTTTTCCTGGATCGGCGTGCGCCGCGCGCTGAATCGCGAGCCGCAAGTCGTGATCGACCGCGACGGCATGATGCTGGGCTTCGGCCGCAACAAGCGCTTCAGTTGGAATGAGATTCAGTGGGTCCGCCTGCGTCGTCTTGCATTCAGACCGCAATTGCAGGTCGGTCTCGTGCCCGAGGTCTTCATTGCTGCAGACCTGAAGCTTTCGATGATGAACCTCGACGACGGCTTGCGCCCGATCCGCGGCGTGCCCGCCGCCGTGCTGGTGCGCGACAATGGGCTCGACCAGCGCGCATCGGCGATGCTTGACGCCGTGAAGGCCTTTCGGCCCAATCTCGTGCGATCTTAAATCTGGAGAAGCGCCATGCGGCGGTTTGTTGTTGGCGTCCTCGCGACGATCGGCGTCTTCGCCCTGCTGTCGATCGCGGGCGGTGCTGCGTTCCTCTACACCGGGCCGTTCGCGGCGAAGCCTCTGCCGCGCTCGATGATCCTCTCACTCGACCTGCGCGACGTGCCGCCGGAGACCGTCTCGACCGGCGTGCTGCGCGGTGGCTTGTGGAATGGCGAACGCGACCTGACCGAGACGCTGCAGGTGCTGTGGCAGGCGGCGGACGATCCTCGCGTCGTCGGCCTCTACGTCGAGATCGGCGACGAGTCCGCGGGCGTTGCGCGCGTGCAGGAACTGCGACAGGCGATCGCGCGCTTCCGCGGCAAGGGCAAGTTCACGATCGGCTTCGCCGAATCGCTGGGCGGCAATGGCGATCATTTTGCCGACTACTATCTCGCCACCGCGCTCGACCAGATCTGGCTGCAGCCGAGCGGCGGCTTCGCCGTTGCCGGCCTCGCCCTCGAGACGCCGTTCCTGAAGGGTGGCCTCGACAAGCTGGGCGTCCACATGGAGGGCGGCAAGCGCTACGAATACAAGAGTGCGCCGGATACGTTCACAGAGACCGGCATGACCGCGCCCGCCCGCGAGAACCTCCAGCAGCTCGTCGACGGCCTGTACACGCAGTTCATCGACGATGTGGCCCGTGATCGCCACCTCGCCCCGCCCAAGCTGCGCCAGTTGATCGACGCGGCGCCCTTCGATTCCGAACACGCCCATCAGGAAGGGCTGGTCGACCGGGTCGGCTACCGCGCCGACGCCATGAACGAAGTCTACCAGCGCGCCGGCTCGACGCAGGACCTCGTGACCTTCGGCGACTACGCCAACGATAAGTCCGCCGCCAAGCCCAAGGGCGACGTGGTGGCGCTGATCCGGGCCAGCGGCACGATCTCCTCCGATTCGGGCGGCAGCGGCCCCCTCGACGACGATTCGGTGGCGACCTCCGACGACGTGGTCGACGCGCTCGATTCGGCGGCCCAGAACAAGGACGTGCACGCGATCGTGTTGCGCATCGATTCGCCCGGCGGCACCTACCCCGCCGCCGACGCCATGGCCGACGCCGTCGCCCGTGCCCGCGCCGCCGGCAAGCCTGTCATCGTCTCGATGGGCGACGTCGCGGCCTCGGGCGGCTACCTCGCCGCCGTGCGCGCCGACGTGATCGTGGCCAACCCCGGTACTGTCACCGCTTCGATCGGCGTCTTCGGCATGTGGCCGGTGGCCACGGACCTGCTGACCATGCTCAACGTCAAGGTCGAACGGGTTGGCGCCGGCACCAATGCCGGCATGTATTCGACGTTCCGGACGCCGACGGCCGCGCAGCGCACCGCGATCGGCCGTGAGCTCGACTACGTCTATACCGACTTCACACGGCAGGTCGCCGACGCGCGGAAGTTCGATGCCGCCAAGATCGACAGCGTGGCGCGCGGCCGCGTCTTCACCGGCACGGATGCCAGGCGCCTCGGCCTGGTCGACGAGCTGGGCGGCCTGCAGCTCGCCCTCAACATCGCCAAGGCGAAGGCCGGGATCGACGAGGCCAAGCCGATCGAGGTCCGCCACTTCCCGGCCGCGAACGACCGCTGGCAGCGCCTGCTCGACCGGGCGATGAAGCTCACCGGCCTCGACGCCAAGGGCCCGCAGATCCGGGCGCCCCGCCAGGTGCGCGAAGCGCTGGCGCGGGTCGGGATCTACAGCCGGCCGGGCACCGTGCGCCTGCCGCCCCTGCCGCCGCTCTGGCGCTGATCAGCCCGAAAGCGGAAAGCTCGCGAGCGTCTCCAGCCGTTCGCCAGCGCGCTTCAGCAGTGCCAATTCCTCGACCCGGCCACGGATCGGCAGGTGCTGGCGCTCGACGATGCGGGCGACCTGCTCGGCCTCCAGCGGCGAACGGAACAAGCCGAGCGTGATATGCGGCTCGAACGGCTCGCTGCCCGGCACGGGATTGAGCGCCTCGTAGAGTTCGGTGAGTTCAGCCGCGCCATCGGACGGCTCGGCATAGAGATGAAGGTCGTGTCGGGCGAGGCGGTCAACCATGAACCAGAACGGCCGACGCCGGATGGCTTCAAGCGCGCTCCGGAGCTGGGGCTCGCGATCGGGCGCGACGCCGAACACTAAAGTGAAGTGCGGGCCGATCAGGTCCGCTTCCTTCGGGTGATACTGCGCCCGCAGGCGGCGCAGCGCGGTGTCGTCGGCCTCGGCGAGCCGCGGCCAGGCGACGACGTAGAGCATTGTCAGCCGTAGCTCTTGGCCATGCCCAGCGCGGGATCCATCACGGCGCCATAGGGTGGGAACGGATAGCGCAGGCCGTTCTTGCCGAGATGGCCCATGCCCTCGATCGCGCGCAGGAACTCGTCGGGTGGGCAGGCCATCAGCAGCTCGTCGTCGGCCACGCCGCCGTAGCGGCGCTCGGCGAAGCACGGCAGCGACAGCGAGGTCTGGCGCGTTGCGAGTGCTCGGCCCCAGGAGTCGGCGCAGGCGCTTTCGCCAGTGACGGTGAAGTCGTAGCGCTTGTAGCGGTGGTACTGCAGGCCGTTGATGAAATAGATCATCTGGCCGGGCGTACCGTAGAACAGGCAGATGTCCGGCGGATCGAGGCGGCCCGAACGCAGCGGCGAGACGACCAGCCCGTTGTACTTGCCGTGCGGCACGCGTGGCATCTGCGCCTGGTGCGCGGCGGCGGCTTCCTTGTTGCCGAACCACACGCCGTTCATGTTGTTGCCCGAGAGATAATCCTCGCCCGGATAGTTTAGGCCGACCACGCCGCCGCAATTACCGCCGCGCGTATTGTCGACCTCGATGCCGAGGGTAAAGCCGTACCAACGCGACTGCGTCACCATCTGGCACATGGTGAACTTGAAGCCTTCGGTCGGACGGCGCAGGCCCTGGATCTTCTCCATGTCCTTCGGGTCTTCGTAGAGCTTCATGCCGATCGGCTGGGTGCGGATGCGCAGCAGTTCGATCAGTTTGGACGAGGCTTCGGCCATCATCTTGCCGTCGATCTTCTCGGGCGGTGTCCACGGCGCGGTCTTGTAGCCGGGCGGCAGGCTCTGCACGTTCATGGTTTCCTCCGTTGCTTAGTGGCCTCAGGTGAGGTTCAGCCCACCGTCGGCGATCAGGATCTCTCCTGTAACGTAGTCGCTGGCGCAGAAGCCGGCCACCACGTCGGCGATGTCCTCGGGCTTCGCGGCACGGCGCATCGGCGACTTGGTGTTCCAGAGCTCGTAGGCGGCTTCCCAGCCGGTCGACATCGGCGTCTCGACGAGGCCCGGCGCCACGCAGTTCACGCGGATGTCCGGCCCAAGGGTCAGCGCCAACAGGCGCGTCGTGTGGTGCAACGCAGCCTTGGCGGCGGCATAGGGAATCGACGCACCCTTGGGCCGGACCGCGGCATGCGTGCCGATGTTGACGATGCAGCCCGGCCGGCCGGTCCTGGCCGACGCGCGCAACGCTGCTTCGGCTTCCGTGATCAGCATCCAGGGCGCGATCAGGTTCACGTCCATCATGCGGCGCCAGACGGCGGGCGTTGCCGCCTTCAGGTCCGCGTGCGGGAAGCGCGCCGCCTCGCCCGCGTTGTTCACCAGCACATCGAGCCGGCCGTGCTTTTGCAAGACCGAGCGCACCAACGCGCCGGCATGCTCGACATCGGAGAGGTCGGCGGCGTGATAGCTCGCGGCGCCCAACTCTCTTGCCATGGCTTCGCCTTCGGCCGCCGCACGACGTCCGTGCAACGCCACTTGATAGCCGTCCTTCGCGAGTCGGCGCGCGATGGCTGCGCCGATTCCCGAGGTCGAGCCGGTGACGAGCGCGACCCGGTCAGACATTGGCCTTCAGTGCCTCCAGCGTCTCGTCCGGCCGCTCGACCATCATGAAGTGCCCGCAGTTCGGGATGACGACTGTCTTCGCACCGGCAATCGCGGCGGCCAGCGGCTTGGCCTTGGGCGCCGGTGTCATCAGGTCACCGTCACCCAAGATCAGCACCGTCGGACACTTGATCTCGGCTGCACGCACCGGCGCATCCTTGTAGGCGTTGCAGGCGACAAGGTCGGTGTGGATCACGCCGGGCTGATTGCCCTGCAGCACAGCCAGCGACTCGCGCCGCAGCCACAGGCCGGGCGAGACCATGCCGCCCTTGTGCAGCGCATTGCCCATACCCCAGAACGTCATCAGCTCCTGAACCTTGAGCGTGTTAGCCTTCGCGGACTCCAACATCTCCGGATGCACCGGCATCTCGACGGCAACACCGCAGAGCGCGAGCGCCCGTACCTTGTCGCCATGGCGTGCGGCGCAATCGAGTGCGACGAGCGCGCCCATCGAATGTCCCACGAGGGCAGCGTTCTTGAGGCCCGCCGCGGCGATGAACTTCGCCGTCCAGTCGGCCATCGCGGGAACGGATGTCAGTGCCGGCCCTTCCGATCGACCGTGCGCGGGAAAGTCGAGCGCCAAAACGCTGCGGCCATGGTGCGCGAACCAGCGAGTCTGCAGGCGCCACGCCGTGCGATCGAAGCCCGCGCCATGCAGGAACACGACGGCAGGCTTTGCCGGATCGAAGTCGGTGCCGCCGGTGGTCGCGAAGACTTCGCGGCCGTCTACGGTGAACTTCATGGTCAGGCCTTCTGCGAGGCGCGCAGGGCCTGGCCGAGATCGTCGAGGATATCCTCGGGATCCTCGAGACCGACCGAGAGCCGGATCATGCCTTCGCCGATGCCGGCGGCCTTGAGCGCGTCGGCATCGAGCTGGGCGTGCGTCGTCGAAGCGGGATGGATCACCAGCGACTTGGCATCGCCCACGTTGGCCAGATGCGAGAAGAGTTTCAGTCTCTCGATGAAGCGCCGGCCGGCCTCGCGGCCGCCCTTGATGTCGAAGCTGAAGATCGAGCCGGTGCCCTTGGGCAGCAGGCGCTTGGCCAGTGCATGGTCGGGATGCTCCGGCAGTTCGGGCGAGGCGATGCTCTCGACAGCGGCGTTGCCCTTCAGGAAGTCGATCACCTTGCGCGCATTCTCGCCGTGGCGCGCGACCCGCAGCGGCAGGGTCTCGAGGCCCTGCAGCAGGTAGAAGGCCGTCTGCGGCGTCATGCAGGGGCCGAAGTCGCGCACGCCCTCGCTGCGGGCGCGCATGATGAAGGCGTGCGGGCCGAATTCCTCCGCGAAGTCGATGCCATGGTAGCCGGCATAGGGTTCGGTGAGCGTCGGGAACTTGCCCGAGGCTTCCCAGTCGAAGCGGCCGCTGTCGACGATCACGCCCCCGATCGCCACGCCGTGGCCGCCGATGAACTTGGTCGCCGACTGGAAGACGATGTCGGCGCCCAGGGTCAGCGGCCGGCACAGGATCGGCGAGGCGAAGGTATTGTCGATCATCAGCGGGATATGGGCCGCGTGCGCGATAGCGGAAATGGCGGGAATGTCCAGAACCTCGCCGCCGGGATTGCCGATCGTCTCGCCGATCACCAGCCGCGTGTTCTCGCGGATGGCTTTGGCGAAGCCGTCATGGTCGCGTGGATGCACAAAGGTCGTCTCGATACCGAAGCGCGGCAGGGTCAGCGCCAGCATGTTGCGCGTGCCGCCGTAGAGCGACGTCGAGGCGACGATATGACTGCCCGCGCCCATCAGGGTGGCGATGGCGATGTGCAGCGCCGCCTGGCCGCTCGCCACCCCCAGCGCGCCCGAGCCCTCCTCCAGCGCGGCCACCCGCTCCTCGAACACGGCGACCGTCGGATTGGAGATGCGGCTGTAGATGTGGCCGCCGACCTCGAGGTTGAACAGGCTCGCGGCATGGTCGACGTCGCGGAACACGAAGGACGTCGTCTGGTAAATCGGCACGGCCCGCGATCCGGTCACGGGATCGGGATGCTGGCCCGCGTGCAGGGCCAGCGTATCGGGCTTCAGGAATTTGGCGTCGACCACGGGGTCTCCTTGCGTGTGCTTCTTATTGGGCGGTCCAGCCGCCGTCGGACACGAGCTGCGTGCCCTGCATGTTGGATGCGGTATCGGAGCACAGGAACAGCGCCAGGCCCGCGATCTGCTCGGTGGTGGTGAACTGCAGCTGCGGCTGCTTCTCGGCCAGCAGGTTCTTCTTGGCCTGATCGGCCGAAATGCCCTGCTCCTTGGCGCGCGCGTCGATCTGCTTCTGCACCAGCGGCGTCAGCACCCACCCCGGGCAGATCGCATTGCAGGTGACGCCGGTGTCCGAGCACTCCATGGCGACGACCTTGGTCATGCCGATGATGCCGTGCTTGGCGGCGACGTAGGCGACCTTCTCCTTCGAGGCGACCAGCCCGTGAGTGCTGGCGATGTTGATGATACGGCCCCATTTCTTTGCCTTCATGAGCGGCAGCGCTTCGTGGATCGCATGGAAGGCCGAGCTGAGGTTGATCGCGATGATCGCGTCCCATCTATCGGTCGGGAACTGGTCGACCGGCGCAGTGAACTGGATGCCGGCATTGTTCACGAGGATGTCGACGCTGCCGAAAGCTTCGTTGGCCTTCGCCACCAGATCGGCAATCTCCGCCGGCTTGCTCATGTCGGCGCCGTTGTACGCGACCTTGATACCGAATTTCGCGGCCATGTCCTGGCGTTGCTTCTCGATCGCGGCCGCATTGCCAAAGCCGTTCAGCATGATGTTGCAGCCTTCGGCCGCGAGGGCCTCGGCGATCGCCTGGCCGATACCGCTGGTCGAACCGGTGACGAGGGCGGACTTACCTTTGAGGGACATGGGACTCACTTCTTGAAAAAGGACGCCGCCGCCGACGCGTGGCTCTGTTTGGCTTTCATCTTGGCCTCGACTCGCACGATCTCGGCCTGCAGGACGGCGACGTAGTCCTTCAGGTCCTCGATGTTCATATCGTCGAGGTTGAGCGGCTTCGCCTTCTTGGCGTTGCGCGGGTCGAGATCGTCCAGATCGAAGGCCATGGCACTGCTCCACGGAAGCGGCTATTTGAGACCTAGCATCGCCTCCCCCAGACCGAAAGGCCAAGCATGAGCGCGCTTCCCGCCACCATGATGTGCGTCGAGATCAAGACTCCCGGCGGCCCCGAGGCGCTGGTCCCGACCACGCGCCCGATGCCGCAGCCCAAGCCCGGCGAGCTTCTGATCAAGGTCGCCGCGACCGGCGTCAACCGCCCCGACATCGCCCAGCGCGCCGGCCACTATCCGCCGCCGCCCGGCGCCTCCGACCTGCCCGGCCTCGAGGCCGCGGGCTCCGTTGCCGCCCTCGGCGAAGGTGTCTCCGGCTGGGAGATCGGCGATCCGGTCTGCGCGCTCACGCCCGGCGGCTCCTATGCCGAGTACTGCACCGTGCCCGCGCCGCAGTGCCTGCCGATCCCGGCGGGCTACGACATGCTCCACGCCGCGGCGCTGCCCGAGAACTACTTCACCGTCTGGCACAACCTCTTCGAGCGCGGCCAACTCAAGGCCGGCGAGAGCGTACTGATCCACGGCGGCGCGTCGGGCATCGGCACGACCGCGATCCAGCTCGCCAAGGCCTTCGGCGCGAAGGTCTTCACCACCGTGCGCACCGCGGAGAAGGCGGCCGCCGTGACCAAGCTCGGCGCCGACCACGCCATCCTCTACAAGGACAACGATTGGGCGGCCGAAGTGAAGAAGCTCTCGGGCGGCGTCGACGTCGTGCTCGACATGGTGGCGGGCGATTACCTGCCGAAGAACCTGCAGCTGCTGAAGCAGGACGGCCGTTGCGTCGTCATCGCTCTGCAGGGCGGTGCAAGTGCCACGATCAGCGCCGGCATCATGATGGTGAATCGTCTCACCCTCACCGGCTCGACGCTCAGGCCTCAGAGCATCGCCAACAAGGGCCGCATGGCGCAGGGGCTGAAGGAGAAGGTCTGGCCGCTGCTCGAGAAGGGCACGATCAAGCCGATCATCTTCAAGACCTTCGCCCTGAAGGACGCAGCCTCAGCGCACGCCGAACTGGAGCGCGCCAATCACGTTGGCAAAGTGATGCTGACGGTCTGACCGAGACCGTCTCAGACTATTCCTGATCAGCCACGTCGGGCTGATCGGCCTCGGCCGGATCGACCGCTGCGGGCTCCTCGACCACCGGCTCGCCGGCGGCGAGCTTGGCCTTCTTGCGCGCGGCATCCTCGCGGGCGGCCTTGCGACGCGCACGATCCACGGCGTCGTTGAGATCCTTCAACGAACACAGGCCGAGCGTCACCGGATCGCGCGGCCGCACGTTCTGCATGTTCCAGTGGCTGCGGTCCTTGACCGACTGCACGGTGCTCTTGGTCGAGCCGACGAGCTTGGCGACCTGGCTGTCCTGCAACTCGGGATGGACCTTGAGCAGCCACGCGATGGCGTCGGGGCGATCCTGGCGCTTGGCGACCGGCGTATAGCGCGGCCCCTTGGAGCGCGCCTGCGGGATCGGCGTGTCGCGCGGGGTGAGCTTCAGGCGGGCGGCCTGGTCGGCCTCGACGCGCTTGATCTCTTCCTTGGTGAGCTGGCCGTTGGTGGTCGGGTCGAACCCGGTCATGCCGCCCGCGACTTCGCCGTCGGCGATCGCCTGGACCTCGAGCGGATGCAGGCCGGTGAAGGCCGAAATCTGGTCGAACGTCAGGGTCGTGTTTTCGACCAGCCATACGGCGGTCGCCTTGGGCATCAACACTTGCGACATGAATTCACTCTCCTGAGCCCGGATATAGAGACCGGCCCCGGTCCCGCCAACCTCAAAAGCACTTTGGCGCCTAAGTCTTTGACAGAAAAAGGAAACGGCCGGGGGTCACCCGGCCGTCCCTGGAAGCCTGAGCCTCGGTGCGGGGGTCCCCCGCACTGAGCGTGATTACTGGATCACGATCTCGACGCGGCGGTTCTGCGGCTCGCGGACGCCATCGGCCGTCTGCACCAGCGGCTGGGTCTCGCCCTTGCCGATGACCGAGATCGCCGTTGCCGGCACGCCTTCGCGCACCAGGGCATCCTTGAC
>CAIKZO010000062.1 GCA_903832005.1 Enhydrobacter aerosaccus
CTTCCCGCAGCATCCCGATCGCCTGCTCAGGCGTGTAGTCCTTCCGCGCCATTCAAAGCTCCTTTCAAAGCCCAAAATAACCGGAACTCTAACTTTCACATCGGTACCGTTTCAGGGGGGCAGACCAACATCTCGGAGGGAGCCTCGGAGCAAGAAGGGGGCCGAAGGACAAAGGACTCGTCAAAGCCGGGCTCCCGGCCTATTTGACCCCGCAATGGCCACTTTGCGCACGCTCGACGCCCTGGAACGCGAGGGGCTGATCACGCCCGATCCGCGGCTGGCGGCGGCCGCGGAGAGCATGGCGATCGGGCTGACCGACGAAATGCTGGCGCTGATCGACCGGCGCGACGTCGCCAACGATCCGATCGCGCGCCAGTTCGTGCCCTCGGCCGCCGAGACCGTGATCGCGCCGGATGAACTGGCCGATCCGATCGGCGACGAGGCGCGCTCGCCGGTGAAGGGGATCGTGCATCGCTATCCCGACCGCGTGTTGCTGAAGCCGCTGCACGCCTGCCCGGTCTATTGCCGCTTCTGCTTTCGCCGAGAAAAAGTAGGGCCGGGCGGCGAGGCGCTGAGCGAGGCCGAGCTGGACGCGGCCCTCGGCTACATCCGCGCGCGCCCCGAGATCTGGGAAGTGATCCTGACCGGCGGCGATCCGCTGATGATGGCGCCGCGCCGGCTCGCCGCGCTGATCGCGGCGCTCGATGCGATCCCGCACGTCGCCATCATCCGTCTGCATAGCCGCGTGCCGATCGTCGAACCGTCAAGGGTCACGGCCGATGTGATCGCGGCGTTGAAGCCCAAGCGCGCCACTTTGTGGCTCGGCGTGCATTGCAATCATGCGCGCGAATTGGGCTCTCCCACGCGAGCAGCATTGGCCGCGCTGGCCGACAACGGCATTCCCTTGCTGGGACAGACCGTGCTGCTGGCCGGCATCAACGACGCCGTCGAGACGCTCGATGAATTGATGCGTGCGCTCGTCTCGGTGCGCGTGAAACCCTACTACCTGCACCATCCCGACCTGGTGCGCGGCACCGGCCATTTCCGGGTATCGATCGCGCGCGGCCAAGAGCTGATGAAGGCCCTGCGCGGACGCCTGTCGGGCCTTGCCCAGCCGACCTATGTGCTCGATGTCCCGGGCGGCCACGGCAAGGTGCCGGTCGGACCTGCTTACCTCGGCGACGATCCCGACGCGCTCACCGTCGAGGACGCCTTCGGCGGCCAGCACTCTTATCCAGGCTAACTCTTATCCGGGCTAACTGGCGGCAGGCTGCTCGTTGAGCGCGTCTTCGCCGAGGAGGCCGGGCACCTCGACGATCATATCGACGGTGCGGTTGCCCGCCTTCTCGAAGGTGAGCGTGACCGGCACCTTGGCGCCGACGACCAGCGGCGCCTTCAGTCCCATCAGCAGCAGATGATAGCCACGCGGCTTCAGGACGATGGT
The DNA here is from genome assembly GCA_903832005.1 of Enhydrobacter aerosaccus. GTDB lineage: Bacteria > Pseudomonadota > Alphaproteobacteria > Reyranellales > Reyranellaceae > Reyranella > Reyranella aerosaccus_B. Next base: position 1,445 of record CAIKZO010000062.1, read on the forward strand.
GCTGTGGGACGGAAGCCGCAGCCCGTTTTCGACCGGCCGCATCTTGGTGCCCGGACCCACCACTTTGATGGCATGGATCTCGACCGTCTCAGCCGCCGGCGTCGATGCGGCGAGCAGCCGGTCGGCCTCCGCTCCATCGTTCACCACAGTAAAGAATCCACCGCCCGTTCCGGGCATCGTGGACGCCGCACGTGCCCAGGGGCGGCTGATCTCGAGCGCCATCGTCATCTCTCCTATCTCGTCATTGCCTTAGTTTTTCTCGGAGTCCCTTAGCGGCGCGCCACGGCGGCCAGAGCCGTCCGCGCCGAACGCGTCTGGGGCGCGCTCAACTCCTCGACCAACCACTCTTCGAAGGCCTTGGTCTTGGGCCGTCCCGCCGACGCGGGCGGACAGACGAACCACCAGGCCTTGCCGGAGTCGACGATCTGCGGGAACGGCTGGAACAGCCGGCCCTCGGCCAGCTCCTCGCGGAAGAGCTGCGGCGGACCGACGGCCACGCCTGCGCCTTCCATCGCGGCTTCGACCGCGATCATCGTCGAGTCGAACGTCAGCACGCGCTTGGGCTTGAAGTCGCCCATGCCGACGGCGCGCAGCCAGATCGCCCATTCGGGATCGTAGGTCATGTCGATGAAGGGCACGCGCTTCAGATCGTCGAGGGTCTTGAGCTTGTCCTTGTAGCGCTTGCCGCAGAGCGGCGTCAGCACGTCGCTGAACAGTCGCGTCGCATGCAGGTCGGGCTCCGGCTGCACGGCAAAGCGGATGGCGCAGTCGAAATCCTCACGCGCGAAATCGACCCGGCGCAGCGCCGTGGTCATGCGCACCTCGATCTCGGGATGCTTGGCCTGGAAGCGATGCAGACGCGGCGCCAGCCAGCCCAGCGCGAAGGTCGTCACGAGGCTGACGTTGAGCGTGCCCGAGTTGGCCTTGCGGCCGACCCTCTCCAGCGCGTTGGTCATGCGGTCGAAGGCATCGCGCAGATCGGGCAGCAGCGCCTGGCCCTCGCCGGTGATTTCGAGCCCGCGCGGGCGGCGTACGAACAGGGCCACGCCCAGCCGTTCCTCCAGCGCTTTCACCTGGTGGCTGACGGCGGCCTGGGTCACATGCAGCTCTTCGGCGGCATGCGTGAAACTGGCGTGACGGGCGGCGGCCTCGAAGGCGCGCAGCGCATTGAGAGGCAGTTGAGAACGGCTCATTTAAGGCAACGAGTGCATAGTTTTTCTATGTCTCCCCCGAGCTTTGATCCTTTGCGAACAAGGCCAGCATACAGCAAATAGGGGCTGTAAACGAGGTGCAACGTTGCAATTCGGCACCGATCGCCTCAAACGGAGCTAAGCCATGTCGACCCTGTCCAGCGTACGGGAAATCGCCCGCGCGGAAACCCCCTCCTTTTCCTTCGGCCGCGCCGTGGCGCTGTTGGCCGGGACGGTCGTGGTCGGCGTCGAGGCTCTCATGAACCGCGCCGAGCTGCGTAAATCCCGACGCCAGTTGGCCGAACTCGATGACCGCCTCCTGCGCGACATTGGGGTCGACCGGGCCCACGCCCGGTACGAGGCCGACAAGGGTTACTGGGCCTAAATAGGGCCCGGTCTAACCCGTTCAAGCACAGCAACTTCCGGGTCGGGAATTGCCGGCGGGCGCCGGATAGAGCAGGTTGGCGGAGATGCCTAAACAGGCGTCATGACCCAACACGCTCTTTCATTCCCCCAAGTGGCGCTCGCCAGCCTCTCCCTCCCTGGCCTTCCCGACCCGGAAACCTGCTGGCAGGCCGTCCAGAAGCGCGACCGCGCTTCCAATGGACGGTTCTGGTTCTCCGTCAAATCGACGGGCGTCTATTGCCTGCCGTCCTGCGCGGCGCGTCCGCCGCTGCGCAAGAACGTGGCCTTCCACGCCTCGCCCGAGGCGGCCGAGGCCGCGGGCTTCCGCGCGTGCAAGCGCTGCAAACCGCGCGATTGGCACGCCGAGGCCGGTCTCAGCAAACCGGTCGCTCGCGCGACCCAGCTGTTCGACGCCGGGCTGGACGACACTCCGCCGTCGCTGACCGAGGTCGCCCGCAAGGTCGGCCTGACCGCCAATACCTTAAGTAAGCGCTTCATCGCCGAGTTGGGCGTGAACCCGCGCGACTGGATGGTGGCCCGCAAGCGCGAGCGCTTCCGCAAGGCCCTGCGCGCGGGCGATTCGGTGGCCGGCGCTCTTTATGGCGCGGGCTACGGCTCGCCCAGCCGCGTCTACGAACACAGCGACAAGGCGCTCGGCATGACGCCCGCGACCTATGCCAAGGGTGGGGCCGGCGCTCATATCGACTATACGACCGTCGATTCGGACTATGGCCGCGTCCTGGTGGCAGCGACGCAAAAAGGCATCGCCGCGGTGTTCCTGGGCGAGAACGATCGCGCGCTGGAGAAGGAGCTGAAGAGCGACTTCCCGGCGGCCGACATCACCCGCAACGACGGCGCCCTCTCCACCAAGGTGAAGGGCGTGCTGGCCCGGCTCTACGGCCGCAAGCCGACGGCGCTCGACGCCCCCGACGTGCCGCTCGATATCGTGGGCACGGCTTTCCAATGGAAGGTCTGGAAGGCGCTGACCGAGATCCCGGTCGGCGAGACCCGGACCTATGGCGAGATCGCCACGCGTATCGGCGCGCCGAAATCCGCACGGGCCGTGGGACGCGCCTGCGCCACCAATCAGGCGGCCGGCGTCATTCCCTGCCATCGCGCGGTCGGAGCGAGCGGCGCGATGACCGGCTATCGCTGGGGCGTGGCGCGCAAGGAACGGCTGCTGGCCGAAGAGCGCCGGCGCAGCAGCACGTAAAAGGCGCCGCTGCCGCCGTGACGCGGATGGGCCGTGCGCACACTGGCCACCACCGCACGATTGTCGGCCCGCTCGAGCCAGCCTGGAAACTCCGCCCGGATGCGGCCGCCGAACAGGCGGCCGCCTTCGAGGCGTGTGCCCTTGCCGGTCACGATCAGCACGATGCGCAAATTCTGCCCTGACGATTCTGCCAAAAATCGCGCCACTGCCTTTTCAGCAGCCGTGAGCGTCAACCCATGCAGGTCGAGACTGGCCTGCGGCGTCCGCTTGCCCTTGGCCAGGGCGCGACCGACGTCGCGGTCGAACGGCTGAACCACCGGCGCGACGGGAGTCTTAGCCGCCTTTGCCGCCGGGCGCGGCACCGGAACGCTGGCCCGGGACGGGGCCGGCCGCTCGGGCCGCGGTGCCACGGTCTTGGGCGGCGGCGCGGCAGTCCTGGCGGCGCGACGCCCCTTGAGAGGGGTGACGCCGGCCATCGCGGTCCGGAAAAGGTCGACGTCCTTGGCCATGGCAATTCGTGTAGCGCTGGCCTTGAGGCGGGTCTACACAGCCCGCCATGGCGACCGCTCCTCAGCAAATCGATCCCGACCTGCAGACCGGCCTGCAATATCTGCGCGCCGGTTGGGCCGACAAGGCCGAACCGCATTTCCGTGCCGCGCACGAGCGCTACGGCGACCGGCCTGACGTCCTCCATTACCTCGCGATCTGCGTGTCGCAACGCGGGGCGCTGGGCGATGCCGCCGAGCTGTGGCGCAAGGCGATCGCCAAGGATCCCACCGAGTCGATGCTGTCCTACAATCTCGGCCTGGTCATGCGCCGCATGGGCCAGCTCGACGAGGCGGCCCGACGTTTCCGCGACACGATCCGCCGCAAGCCCGAGCATATCGAGGCGCGGCTGGCGCTGGCCTCCATCCATATCGACCAGGGCAAGTTCTCCGCCGCCGAGCGCGAACTGTCCGACGTCGCGACCAATCTCGACCGCGCCATCGAATTGCCCGAGGGCGAGAGCTTCCGGCCGCTGCAGGCGCGCGCGCGCAACATGCTGGGCCACGTTCTCTATCGTCTCGCCCATTATGGTGCCGCGATCGAAGTCCTCGACATGGCGCTGAACGATGCCGGGGAAGATGCCCGGCAGCGCGCGCAGATCCTGGGCGACCGTGCGCTGGCGCTGGGCGGCCTCGGCCACCATGACGAGGCGATCGCGGAAGCGCAGAAGGCGCTGCAGCTGTGGCCGGAAAATCCCAGCCTCAATCACGTGCTGGGCTTCGTCCTTTATTTTGCCGGCAGGATTTCCGACGCGATCCCGCCGATCGAGAATGCGCTCGCCATCATGCCGGGTTTCCCCGCGGCGCTTCGCACCCTGGCCCTCGCGCACAAGGCGGCGGGCCGGCCGGACGCGGCGCTCGAGGCCCTGCACCGCGCGATCGGCTTCAATCCGCGCGACCGCGACGCCGTCCTCCAGCTCTCCTTCCTGCAGATCGAGCGGGAGCAGTTCGAGGAGGCGCTGGCCGTCCTGGCGCCCTATCTCGAGCGGATGCCGGACGACATCCGCGCGCTTAACAACCAGGCGCTGGCGCTGCGCGGCCTGAAGCGTTTCGAGGAAGCGCGCCGGGCGTTGAAGCGCGCGTCGCGTCACGCCACGGACGATCCGCTGGTGCTGACCAATCTCGGCCGCGTCCTGCTCGACCTCGGCCGCGCGGCCGAAGCGCGGCCGCTGCACGAGCATGCGCTGCGCTCCCTGCCGGGCGATTCGGCGCTGCTCACGCATTACGGCATTTGCCTGGCAGCCCTTGGCGACAAAGAGCGCGCGCGTGAAACGCTGGATGCCGCCCTCGCCGCCAATCCCGACAATGCCGAAGCGCTGACGGCGCTGACGACGCTCGACGCATGAGCGGCGCCAGTCTCCTCGCCGACGTGAAGGGCCGCATCGCCGAGGCCGCGCGCGCGGCCGGCCGGGCGCCGGGCGACATCACCCTCGTTGCCGTGTCCAAGACCAACGGCGCCGACAAGGTGCAGGAGCTGATCGATGCCGGTCAGCGCGTGTTCGGCGAGAACCGCGTGCAGGAGGCGCAGGAGAAATTCCCGGCGCTCAAGGCACGCCATCCCGATCTCGAACTGCATTTGATCGGTCCGCTGCAGACCAACAAGGCACGCGACGCCGTGGCCTTGTTCGATGTCATCCAGTCGGTCGATCGCGACAAGCTTGCCGCCAGCCTCGCCAAGGAGATGGAGAAGGCGGGCCGGCAGCTCGCCTGCTTCATCCAGGTCAACACCGGCGAGGAGCCGCAGAAGGCGGGCGTCCTGCCGGCCGACCTCGACGCCTTCGTCGCGACCTGCCGCGACACCTACAAGCTCAAGGTCGTCGGCCTGATGTGCATCCCGCCGGTCGATGAGGAGCCGGCGCTGCATTTCGCCCTGCTCGCCAAGATGGCGGCCCGCAACGGCCTGCCGCAGGTCAGCATGGGCATGAGCGCCGACTACGAAACCGCCGTGCGCCTCGGCGCCACGCATGTGCGCGTCGGCAGCGCTTTGTTCGGCGCCCGCCCACCCCTGCATGCCTGAGCTTCCCGAGGTCGAAACCGTCCGTCGCGGCCTGATCCCGCGCATGGTCGGCCATCGAATCGTGAAGCTGCACCAGCGCCGCCGCGACCTGCGGGTGCCGTTTCCCGCGAAGTTTGCGCAGAAGGTCGAGGGCCGCACGGTCGAGGCCATCGACCGGCGCGCCAAGTACCTGCTGTTCCGGCTCGGCAGCGGGCAGACCCTGATCGTCCATCTCGGCATGTCGGGGCGCATGACCTTGCACGATGCCAAGAGCGCCGCCGAACATCCGTTCGAACGCCACGACCATGTTGTCTTCGAGCTCGACGACGGCTGGCAGGTCCGTTTCAACGACGCCCGCCGCTTCGGCCTGATGCTGCTGGTCGACACCGAGAGCCTGGCCAAGCACAAGGCGTTCAAAAGTCTCGGACCGGAACCACTTGAAGAGAGTTTCGATGGCGCCGGCCTGGCCACGCGCCTCAAAGGCCGCAAGACCTCGATCAAGGCGGCGCTGCTCGACCAGAAGACCCTGGTCGGGGTTGGAAATATCTACGCCTGCGAGGCGTTGTATCTGTCGCGGATCTCCCCGCGCCGCTCGGCCCACACCGTGCAGGGCGAACGGGCGGACAAATTGGTGAGCGCGATCAAGCAGGTGCTGCTGCGCTCGATCGACGACGGCGGGTCGACCTTGCGCGACCATGTTCAGCCCGGTGGCGAGCTCGGCTATTTCCAGACGCGCTTCAACGTCTACGACCGGGTCGGCGCCGTGTGCCCGACGCCGAAGTGCGGTCATCTCGTCAAGCGGCTCGTGCAGTCCGGCCGCTCGACCTTCTATTGCGCGCACTGCCAGCGCTAGCTTAGCTAGCGACACATCTCCGGAGGAAATCGTGACCGCCACGTACGAGAACATCCAGATCGAAACCAGGGGCCGGGTCGGCATCATCCGCCTCAACCGGCCGAAGGCGCTGAACGCGCTCTGCGCAGACCTTGTGCGAGAGCTGGGCCACGCACTCGACGCGTTCGAGCAGGACGCCGGCATCGGCTGCATGGTTCTGACCGGAAGTGAAAAAGCTTTCGCTGCCGGTGCAGACATCAAGGAGATGAAGGACAAGAGCTATCAGGATGTCTTCCTGCAGGACTTCATCACCGTCGGCTGGGAGAAGGTCAGCCAGGTGCGCAAGCCGATCGTGGCCGCGGTCGCAGGCTTCGCACTGGGCGGCGGCTGCGAGATGGCGATGATGTGTGATTTCATCATCGCTGCGGACAATGCGAAGTTCGGCCAGCCCGAGATCACGCTCGGCACGATCCCCGGCGCCGGCGGCACGCAACGCCTGCCACGCTTCGTCGGCAAGTCGAAGGCGATGGACCTGGTCCTGACCGGCCGCATGATGGATGCCGCGGAAGCCGAGCGCTGCGGACTGGTGAGCCGCGTGGTGCCGCTCGCCCAGCTGATGGACGAGGCGATTGCCACGGCGGAGAAGATCGCGGGCCTCTCGCTGCCCGCCACGATGGTCGCCAAGGAGGCCGTCAATCGCGCCTTCGAGACGACCCTGGCGGAAGGCGTGCGCTTCGAACGGCGGACGTTCCATGCCACTTTCGCCTTCGAAGACCGGGCCGAGGGCATGGCGGCCTTCGCCGACAAGCGCAAAGCGGCTTGGAAACACCGCTAAATTGAGGCATTTTGGCGGGGTTGACCGACCGCCAACCGGTTCGTATAAGCGCGCCCTTCCGTAGAACGAGGAATAGATGGCTAATCACAAGTCGGCCGAGAAGCGCGCACGCCAGACCGTGCGCCGCACTGCCGTGAATACCAACCGCCGCAGCCGTCTTCGCAGCTCGGTGAAGAAGGTCGAAGAGGCAATCGCTTCTGGCGACAAGAAGGCGGCCACCGCCGCCCTGCGCGATGCGCAGCCCGACATCCAGCGCGGTGCTGCTGCCCGCGTCGTCGCGCCGAACGCCGCCGCCCGTCGCGTGTCGCGTCTCAACGCGCGCATCAAGGCAATGAGCTGAAGCTCGCTTCGCTCTCTCGTGCTAAAGTGAACGCCGCTCCAACGAGCGGCGTTTTTCTTTTTTGCGGCACGCTCTGGAATATTTTCTGAAATTTATTTGAGCCGTCGCAGCGAAGATCGTTTGGTTCGGATATCGGCGAACGACATACGATTCGCGTTTATCGCAGTACGGCGAAGCGCGAGCCCTAGATGTAGGGACGCGTCACGATTCGAAAGCGCCGATGAGGCCGCGGAGAATCGATTCGCCAGAGTTGTCAATCAAGTCGGTCGGCGAACTATCTGAATCACGTGCGGTCTTCTCTCGCGAATAGTTTGCTCTGCCCAACGACTCAATCTAAGAGTCGGGACATCGCGATACGGGGCGTGGGGCGCTGGAACGCGAGCCAAGGCGAAGCAGAGGGGCTTCTACTTCGCCGGAAAAACGAAAGAGGGAGAAGCCACAGCAAGAGACACTACGACGACGTCATCGAAGCAGCGTCTCTTCCAAGAAGGCGCGCTTGCCCGAAAATTTTTTACGTCGCGCGTGTCTTGCTGTGAATCTTCCTACGATCGATGGCTCGCCGTCTGCGCCCTGCTTGAAGACGAAAGCGGGGGCCATGTCGAAAGACAACAAGATCGCTGGCGCGTACGAAGTGTCTCCCGCATCCGGCTACGCCGGAGACATCGCACCGAAGACAGCGTGGAAAATTCTCAGCGAGCGGCCTGACGCGATCCTCATCGACGTCCGCACCCGCGCCGAGTGGAACTTCGTCGGCGTCGCGGATCTCGCATCGGTCGGAAAGAAGCCTGCGCTTCTCGAATGGCAGATGTTTCCGAGCATGCAGCAGAATCCGGATTTCGTGTCCGGCCTGAGCGACGGCATCGCCGACAAGGATGTGCCTCTTCTATTCCTCTGCCGGAGCGGCGCGCGCTCGGCGGCGGCGGCACGTGCCATGACGGCGGCCGGATACGGCACGTGTTTCAATATCTCCGATGGCTTCGAAGGCCCGCTCGACGGTGCGGCCAAGCGCGGGACGTCGGGAGGCTGGAAAGCGTCGGGATTGCCGTGGAGGCAGTCATGAGCCGCATTCCGACGCAGGCGACGGGCAACCAAGAAGCAAGCTTTAACCAAGACAAATTCGCGGGGGCTATAATGGGTGACGAAGTGCGGAAAGAGCTGGAAGCGCAATGGCAGCGCGTCTGCGACCGCCTTCGTAAGGAGATCGGCGATAAGGCTTTCAAGACCTGGTTCGGCGAAGTCGAGCTGGGCGAGATGAAGGACGGCAAGCTGCGCCTCTATGCGCCCACGCGATTCGTGCGCGACTGGGTGGCCCGCCACTACGGCGATCGCGTGCTGGCCTACTGGCAGGCCGTGACCGGCGAGGTGAAGCAGGTCGAGGTCAACCTCACGCCGCCGCCGGCGCCACGCCGGGCGAACGAAGTGATCGCCATCCCGCCGGTGCCGTCGTCGCAGAACAGCTATCAGCCGCCGATGCCGCGCATGGGCCCGTCGATCGGCCGCGGCACCGACGATCTCTTCCAGGCGCCGGAGGCTCGCTACACCTTCGCCAACTTCGTGGTCGGCAAGCCCAACGAGTTCGCCTATGCCGCCGCGCGCAACATCGCCGAGCAGGACCGGCCGCTGCCGGAGCGCAACCCGCTCTACATCTTTGGCGGCGTGGGTCTGGGCAAGACCCATCTCATGCACGCGATCTGGCACGCCATCCGCGAGCGCGACCCCAAGACGCGCGTGCTCTATCTCACGGCGGAGAACTTCGTTAACCGCTTCATCCAGGCGCTGCGCACCAAGAACACCAACCAGTTCAAGGAGCTGTTCCGCAACGTCGACGTGCTGATGGTCGACGACGTCCAGTTCATCTGCGGCAAGGAAGCGAGCCAGGAGGAGTTCTTCTTCACCTTCAACTCGCTGGTCGAACAGAACAAGCAGATCGTGCTGTCGTCGGAGAAGCCGCCGTCGGAGCTGCAGGACATCGAGGAGCGCATGCGCTCGCGGCTGGGCAGCGGCCTGGTGGCCGACATCCACTCGTCGACCTACGAGCTGCGCCTGTCGATCCTGCAGACCAAGGCTGAGACGGCGCGCGTGCCCGTGCCTCAGCAGGTGCTCGAGTTCGTGGCGCACAAGATCAGCACCAACATCCGCGAGCTCGAGGGCGCACTCAACCGGGTCGTCGCGCACGGCCAGATGCTGGGCCGCGAGATCACCGTCGAAATGGCGCAGGACGTGCTGCACGATCTTCTGCGCCAGGCCGACCGCAAGGTGACCGTCGACGAGATTCAGCAGCGCGTTGCGGCCCACTACAACATCAAACTGGCCGAAATGTCGTCGCCGCGCCGCGCCCGGTCCGTCGCACGGCCGCGTCAGGTGGCGATGTACCTGGCCAAGCAATTGACCACGCTCAGCCTGCCGCAAATCGGCAAGCGCTTCGGCAATCGCGACCACACCACGGTCATGCATGCCGTGCGCAAGATCGAGGAACTGAAGATTTCCGATCTGTCGATTGCAGAGGACGTGGAGTTGCTCAAGCGTCAGTTGCAGGGCTGAGGCCGGCACGCGGCCAAAGAACGAAACGAAAATGAACGGGGCCTCCGCATAATGGCTTTGCTCAAAGCCATTATGCTTTAGGGCCCCGTTTTTCGTTGGTTTGTCGGGCGTTAAGGGCCTCAAAGTACGGGCGAAATCGCTTCCGATGGGCGGTCCGTATGCTATAGTCTGCAACCGTTCCGCAACGCTCCTCCGGGGCCTGCGAAACGGGGTGTCTGAACCGCTTATTTTGGCCCTCGTTATAGCGACCAAACCATGAAATTGACGATCGAACGGGCAGCCCTCCTGAAGGCGCTCGCCCACGTGCAAAGTGTCGTCGAACGCCGGAACACGATTCCCATCCTGTCCAACGTCCTGATCACCGCGCAGAAGGGCCGTCTCAGCCTTGCCGCGACGGACATGGACCTGGCCATCACCGAGACGGTCGAGGCCAATGCCTCCAAGACCGGATCGACCACGGCGCCGGCCCATACGCTGTACGAGATCGTGCGCAAGCTGCCCGACGGCGCGCAGGTCGAGCTCGAGGGTGCCGACGACGGCAACAGCTTGGCGATCCGCGCTGGCCGTTCGCGCTTCACGCTCCAGTGCCTGCCGCCGGCCGACTTCCCGGCGATGACCGAGGGCGACCTGCCGCACCGCTTCCAGCTGCCGGCGACCGACCTCAAGGGCATCATCGACCGCACGCGGTTCGCGATCTCCAACGAGGAAACGCGCTACTACCTGAACGGCATCTATTTCCATGCCGCCACCTCCGGCGGCACCCAGGTGCTGCGCGGCGTCGCGACCGACGGCCATCGCCTGGCCCGGGTCGAGGTGCCGCTGCCCAAGGGCGCGGGCGAGATCCCGGGCGTGATCGTGCCGCGCAAGGCCGTGGGCGAGGTCCGCAAGCTGCTCGACGAGAGCGACGGCACCGTCGACATCGAACTGTCTGACACGCGCATCCGATTCGCCGCGGGCAACGTCACCCTGGTCAGCAAGCTGATCGACGGCACCTTCCCGGACTACGAGCGGGTGATCCCGACCGGCAACGACAAGATCCTGGACGTGCCGTGCAAGGAGTTCGCGCGCGCCGTCGACCGCGTCTCGACCATCTCCACGGAGAAGTCGCGCGCCATCAAGCTGGCCGTCGCCAAGGGCATCGTCACGCTCTCGGCCACCAGCCCTGATGCCGGCAGCGCCACCGAAGAGATCGAGGTCGAGTACAAGTTCGCCGCCATCGAGATCGGCTTCAACTCGCGCTACCTGCTCGACATCACCGAGCAGATCGCGGGCGCCGATGCGCGCTTCCTGATGGCCGATGCGGGCTCGCCCACCCTCGTGCGCGACGGCGCGGACGAGAGTGCGTTGTACGTCCTCATGCCGATGCGGGTATGACGGCGTCGGCAACGACAGCCCTAGCCTATCCTCCCGACGCCGTAAGCGGCCGAGCGCCGGCGCTCCTCGCCGTGCGCCAGCTCCGCCTGACCGACTTCCGCAACTACCGCCAGCTCCGGCTCGACTGCGATACCAGCCCCGTGGTGCTGGTCGGCGACAACGGGGCGGGCAAGACCAACCTCCTCGAAGCGCTGTCCTTCCTGGCGCCGGGCCGCGGCCTACGGCGCGCGCGACTTGATGAAGTCTGCCGCCGCACGCGCAGCGATGAAACCTCCTCCGCCCAGGGAAGCACATGGGCGGTCGCCGCCACGCTCGACACGCCGGACGGCCGCGTCGCCATCGGCACCGGCATCGAGCCCGCCAAGAGCGAGGGCGGCCTGCCGCGCCGCGTGGTCCGCATCGACGGCCGACCGGCCGCCAGCCAGACCGCGCTCGGCCGCCATGTCGCCGCCGTCTGGCTGACGCCGCAGCTCGACCGGCTGTTCCTCGACGGCGCCAGCGAACGCCGCCGCTTCCTCGACCGGCTGGTGACGGCGCTCCACCCCGAGCATGCCAGCGACGTCGCGGCCTACGAGAATGCGATGCGCCAGCGCGCCCGGCTGCTGGGTGAAGGCAACCGCGACCCGCACTGGTTCACCGCGCTGGAAGACATCATGGCCCGCCACGGCGTGGCCCTCGCCGCCGCCCGTGCCGACACCGTGCAGCGCCTCGATGCCGCCGCGCGCCTCGGTATCGGTCCCTTTCCGCGGGCAGCCCTTGCCATGGCGGGCGAGACCGACCGCTGGATCGCCTCGATGGCCGCCCTCGATGCCGAGGACCGGCTGCGCGCCGAGCTGGCGGCCGGCCGCTTGCGGGACGCCGAGGCCGGCACCACATGCAATGGGCCGCATCGCAGCGATCTCGCCGTGCGCCATCTCGACCTCGACCTGCCGGCAGCCGAAGGCTCGACCGGGCAGCAAAAGGCGGTCCTCGTCTCGATCGCGCTCGCCCATGCGCGGCTGGTGTCGATGTCGCGCGGACGGCCGCCGATCCTGCTGCTCGACGAGATCGCGGCCCATCTCGACAGCGAGCGCCGCGTGGCGCTGTTCGACGAGGTGGTGGCGTTGGGTGTCCAGAGCTGGATGACGGGCACCGATGCCGAACTCTTCAAGCCGCTCGCCGGCCGTGCGCAGATCCTGCGCGTGACCGACGGATCGATCGCGGCGACCTAGATCCTTCAAGGACAAAGACCATGAGCGAGAACGAACTGAACCGCGCGACCGCCGGCAATGGCGAGGAATATGACGCCGATTCGATCAAGGTGCTGCGCGGCCTCGATGCTGTCCGCAAGCGCCCCGGCATGTACATCGGCGACACCGACGACGGCACCGGCCTACATCACATGGTCTACGAGATCGTCGACAATGCGATCGACGAGACCCTGGCGGGCTTCTGCGACCGGGTCGACGTGATCCTGCACGGTGACGGCTCGGCCACGGTGCGCGACAACGGCCGCGGCGTGCCGGTCGACATCCATAAGGAAGAAGGCATCTCCGCCGCCAACGTGATCTTCACCCAGCTCCATGCCGGCGGAAAATTCGACAGCAATTCCTACAAGGTCTCGGGCGGTCTGCATGGCGTTGGCGCCGCGGTCGTGAATGCGCTGTCCTCGCAGCTCGACCTGCGCATCTGGCGCAACGGCAAAGAATATTTCATGCGCTTCCATCACGGCGAGCCGGTGAAGGATCTCGAGCTGGTGGGCGACGCACCGGAAGGCAAGCGTGGCACCGAAGTGACCTTCCTGCCGTCGAAGGAGACCTTCACCCACACCGAGTTCGACTTCTCGACCCTCGAGCATCGCCTGCGCGAGCTCGCATTCCTGAATTCAGGCGCCCGCATCGTCATCACCGACGAACGCGCGGCCGAGCCCAAGACGAGCGAGCTGTTCTACGAGGGTGGCGTCGAGGCCTTCGCCAAGTACCTCGACCGCAACAAGACCGTGCTGCACAACCCGCCGGTGTCGATCCGGGGCGAGAAGGAAGGCATCACCGTCGAAGTCGCGATGCAGTGGAACGACAGCTATCACGAGACGATGCTGTGCTTCACCAACAACATCCCGCAGCGCGACGGCGGCACCCATCTCGCGGGCTTTCGCGGCGCGCTCACGCGCACGCTGAACAAGTATGCCGACGAAGGTGGCATGTCGAAGAAGGAGAAGGTGAGTCTGACCGGCGACGACATGCGCGAGGGCTTGACCTGCGTGCTCTCGGTCAAGGTGCCCGATCCGAAGTTCTCGTCGCAGACCAAGGACAAGCTGGTCTCGTCGGAAGTGCGACCCGTGGTCGAGTCGGTGGTGGCCGACAAGCTCGGCCAGTGGTTCGAGGAGCATCCGTCTGAGACCAGGAAGATCCTGACCAAGGTGGTCGAGGCCGCCGCGGCGCGCGAGGCCGCCCGCAAGGCCCGCGAGCTCACCCGCCGCAAGGGCGCGCTCGACGTTTCCTCGCTGCCCGGCAAGCTCGCCGACTGCCAGGAGCGTGATCCCGCGCTTTCCGAACTCTTCATCGTCGAGGGCGATTCGGCCGGCGGCTCGGCCAAGCAGGGCCGCAACCGCGCCAACCAGGCGATCCTGCCGTTGCGCGGAAAGATCCTGAACGTCGAACGCGCGCGCTTCGACAAGATGCTGGGCTCGGCCGAAATCGGCACCCTGATCACCGCGCTCGGCACCGGCATCGGGCATGACGACTTCGCACCCGACAAGCTGCGCTACCACAAGATCATCATCATGACGGACGCCGACGTCGACGGGTCGCACATCCGCACCCTGCTGATGACATTTTTCTATCGCCAGATGCGCGAGCTGATCGACCGCGGCTATCTCTACATCGCCCAGCCGCCGCTGTTCAAAGCCGCCAAAGGCAAGTCGGCGATCTACCTCAAGGACGAGCGCGCGCTCGACGATCACCTGATCCAGACCGGCCTCGAGGGCGCCTCCCTCAAGCTGGGCGACGGCAGCGTGCAGGCGAGCGACGACCTGCGCCGCACCGTCGACATCGCCCGCTCTGTCTCGAACCTGGTGAAGCCGCTGGCGCTGTCGCGTCGCGTCACCAGCCAGGCTGTGATCGAGCAGGCCGCCATCGCCGGCGCGCTGAAGCCCGACGTGCTGGGCGATGCAACGCTCGGCAAGCAGGCGGCCGACTATATCGCCCGCCGCCTCGACGTCGTGAGCTCGGTGCTGGAGCGCGGCTGGACTGGCGAGACGATCGCCGACGGCGGGCTTGCCTTCACACGCCGCCTGCGCGGCGTGCAGGAACGCCACGTGATCGATGGCCCGCTGACCCGCAGCGCCGAGGCCCGCAAGCTCGACGCGCTGGCCGACGAGCTGCAGTCGATCTACGTGCGTCCCGGCACCTTCGTCGTGAAGGACAAGGAGACCACGATCTCCTCGCCGACGGAGCTGTTCGCCGCCGTCGTCGAAGCCGGCCGCAAAGGCGTCACGATCCAGCGCTACAAGGGGCTGGGCGAAATGAACCCCGACCAATTGTGGGAGACGACACTGGATCCGGAGGCGCGCACCTTGCTGCAGGTCAAGATCAACCATGCCGACGAGGCCGACGAGATCTTCTCGACCCTGATGGGCGATGTGGTCGAGCCGCGCCGCGAATTCATCCAGGAAAATGCTCTCAAGGTGGCGAATCTCGATGTCTAAGATCGCAACGCTCTTCGCTCTGGCCCTGTTGTGGGCCCTTCCCGCCGCGGCGCAGACGCAAGCGCCCTCCGTCCATCCGGGCACCAAGATCTCGTTCGCGCCGACCGTGGGCACCGCGAAGTTCGAGAACTCGATGCACTTCACTGCCGTCTCCGGCCTGCGCGGCGCCGGCGACACCTACACCTATTCGGTCGGCAAGATGCAGATCACGATCGACGTCTTCGACGCCGGCAGGCGCGTCGGTGCGGGCTCCACCAATCCCACCGTCTCCAACCAGTTCGACACCGAAGCCAACGCCTCCGAGCAACAGATTCGGCAGGCGGGCTACACGCGCTTCGAGCGACCGACGGTGCCCTCGACCTGCACCTACGGCGCCGTCTCGTTCCGCTGCATCGTCTACAGCGCCCAGAGCGGCGCCACGCGCCTGTACAGCAAGATGCTGCTGACCGGCTACAACGGCTACTTCGTGAAAATCGCCATCATCTGGTCGCTCGCCGACAGCAACTCGCAGAATGACGCCGACCAGGCGCTGAACAGCTTCATTCCCGCCCTCATGCACTAGCGCCCTGCGCTAGAGCACCATCTGGGTCTGGGTGACCACCGCCACGAGCTTGCCCTCGGCGGTGGTGATGCGGGTCTGCCAGACCTGGGTGCGCCGGCCGCGATGAATGGGCGTCGCCTCGCCTGTCACTGTCGTGCCGACCGGCGCCGGCCCCACGAAGTTGGTCTTGCTCTCGATCGTCGTCGTGCCCTTGCTCTCCGGCAGGTTGAGGACGGTGGCGGCCGCGCCCAGCGTATCGGCGAAGGCCATCACCGCGCCGCCATGCAGGATATCCGGTCGGGTGCAGAGCTCGGGCCGCACCACCAACTCGGCCTTCACCGACGTCTCGCTGGCAGCGACGAATTTCAGGCCCAGGTGCTTGGCGAACGGCAGCGGCCGGTCGATCAGGAGTTGCAGTCTCTCGGCGTCCGTCATGGGTTTCCTCCGTCTTTGCCCGTTCCTAGCGCTGCACCCGCCTGCCCGTCCATTACGCGGGAGGTAATCGGCGGACCGGCGGGCCGGTGCTAGGTTCCCGGCATGAACACCCCCGCCGCCGCTGTCTCCGCATCCCCCGACCTGTTCGGCCCCATGCTGCGCGCCTGGCGCCGCCGCCGGGGCGCCAGCCAACTGGCGCTTGCCCTGCAGTCGGGCGTCTCGCAACGCCATGTCAGTTTCCTCGAATCGGGCCGCGCCCGGCCCAGCCGCGAGATGGTCGTGCAGCTCAGCTCCGCGCTCGACGTGCCGCTGCGCCAGCGCAACACCATGTTGCTGGCCGCGGGCTTCGCGCCGGTCTATCGCGAGAGCGGCCTCGGCGCCCCCGAGCTGGCGCCGGTGCGTCAGGCGATCGACCGCATCCTGAAGCAGCAGGAGCCGTACCCTGCCGTCGTGATCGACCGGCTGTGGAACCTGCTGCAGGCCAACAACGCGGCCAACGCCTTCACCCTCTTCCTGTTCGAGGGGCCGCCGCCCGCACCGCCGGCGGGCAAGCCGGCCAACCTGCTGCGCTGGCTGCTCGACCCCAATGCGCTCCGGCCCAAGCTCTCCAACTGGGAGGAGGTCGCGCGCCACCTCGTGTCGACCACCTACGCCGAGATCCTGGCCGACGGCGGCGAGCCCAAGGCACTCGCCTTCATCGAAGAGGTGATGTCCTACC
Organism: Enhydrobacter aerosaccus; assembly: GCA_903832005.1. GTDB lineage: Bacteria > Pseudomonadota > Alphaproteobacteria > Reyranellales > Reyranellaceae > Reyranella > Reyranella aerosaccus_B. The sequence continues at coordinate 18,095 of CAIKZO010000062.1, forward strand.
CCGACGTGCCCGCCTCGTTCCGCAAGCTGCGCTTCGAGGAACGGCCGAACCCGGTGCTGACGCTCGACTATATCGTGGGCGGCAAATCGCTCTCGGTCTTCACTGCCATCTCCACCCTGGGCACACCGCAGGACGTCACCCTGCAGGAAGTGCGTATCGAGTCGTTCTTCCCCGCCGACGAACGCAGCGACGCGTTGTTTCGGAGTCTCGCCGCGAGTAGCTGAAAGGGGCAGCTAACCCAGATTATCGACGTCGTTGCGCAGCGCTTCGCTTCGGCGGAAGCGCGCGAGGTTGTCGAGGAAGATGCCAAAGATCGCCTCGTTTTGGCCGAGCGAATGGCTGGCCGTATGCGGCGAGATCAGCACGTTCGGCAGGTCCCACAGCGGCGACGCCGGATCGAGCGGCTCCTTCTCGAACACGTCGAGATAGGCGCCGGCCAGGTGACCCGACTGCAGCGCGGCCGCGACATCGGCCTGCACCGCGATCTCGCCGCGCGAGACGTTGATGAACTGCGCGCCCGCCGGCATCGCATCGAACACCGCCTTGTTGGCGAGGCCGCGCGTCAGCGGTGACGCGGGACAGCACAGGATCAGCCAGTCGGCACGCGGCAGTACTTCGGGCAGACGCTCGTAGGAAATCACCTGCTCGAAATGGTCGGCGGCCTGGGGCGCGCGGCGCACGCCGATCGAATTCATGCCCAGCACCGTAAGCAGGCGGGCAATATTGTGCCCGATCGGCCCCATGCCCACGATCACCGCGCGCTGGCCTGCAAGATCGCGCGGCGAACGCTCGCCCAGCCGTGGCTCCCAGGCATGGCGACGCTGCGCCTCCGCCAACAATGGCCAGCGCCGGTTCAGCGAGATCACCGCGCCCAGCACGCTGTGCGCCACCGTCACCGCCGTCGCGCCTGAGGCGGTCGTCACCTTGACGCCGCGCCCGCGCAGCTCGCGATAGATCGGTCGCTCCGCGCCGGCCGGATGGATCTGCAGCCACTTCAGGCCGGGCGATTTGCGCACCACGGCATCGAAGCCCTGCAGCTCCGGCGTGGGATTGCTGGGACTCGACTTGCCAGTCACCTCGCGCGTCATGAAGGCGATCTCGGCGGCGCACGGCCCGTCGGCGGCCAGCGCCTCCTCGGCCGTCACGAACGAAAGATTGCCATCGGGAAAGGCCGTGGGAATGCGCGGCCCCCAGGTCTTGAGCGCATGGGCCGACAGCAGGAGCTTCACGGCAGTGCCCTCACGCGCTCGGCCGCGGCGGCGAAGTCGGGTCCGGTGTTGGTGCGGCAGGGCGGCACGCCGCGCGGATCGGGATTGTCGACGAACTCGTCGCGCAGGCGGGCGGCACACGGGTCCTGGCTCGACACGCCATGGCCCTGGGCGCGGAACACGACGTGGCGCGACACCGAGAGGTTGCGCGCGGCTTCCTTGCCCCACGACGGCGGCGTCAGCCAGTCGAAGGTGCCGCTCATCAACAGGGTCGGGACATCCGACTGGACCGGGATGCGCTCACCCGGCGGCGCCGGCGGCACGTTCCAGGCCGGGCAAATCAACGGCAGCTTGCTGGCCTTGGCATCGAGCCCGTAGATGCCACCGATGGCGATCGCCTTGGCGCGCGACGGCAGGTCGATCGCGGCCCAGGTCTCGCGGCACTCGATGGTGTTGAACAGGCCGCCGAACTGCTGCGCGTTCTGCTCGAGCAGGCCGCCCTCGTCGTCCTCGAAATCCTCGGCGAACTGCTTGAAGACGCGGAAGTCGCCGCGCGTCATGCCCGAGATCGCCTCGGGAACCAGCGCGGCGTCGCCCGTGCGCATCATGTGCATCAGCACCATCATCACGCGCGTGCCGTCGAGCTGCGCGGCCTGCGGCCCGTCGTCGAGCTGCAGCACGATCTTGAAAGGCTTCTTGTTGGCCTCCTCGACGATCGTCTTCACGGCGTTGCTGAAGTCGGCGTTGCGCGTCCGGCACAGCGTGTCCCCCGCGCAGTCGGCGGCGAGCTGTTCGAAGGCGGCACGCACGATCTCGGGCTCGTTCTGGTCGCCGTTGACCTGAGGCGGATAGACTCCGTCCAAAATCGCCGAGCGCACGATCTCGGGATGGCGCCGCATCACCTCGAGGCCCCAGCGCGTGCCGTAGGAAATGCCGTAGATATTGATCTTTGGCACCTTCAGCAGCTTCGCGAGATCGGCCACATCGTCAGCCAGAGCCGGCGTCGAGTACATCGCCACGTCGATCTTCTTGCGATCGAACTCGGCGCGGCAGCGGATCAGGATGTCGCGCTCCTGGTTCTCGGTCACGGCGCGGCGACGGGCGCGCGCGAGTTCGGACTGGCGCGATTCGAAACAGTCGAGGCTGGGCTGCGCGCCCGCGGCACCACGCTGGCTGATGATCACCACGTCGCGGCGCTTGCGGATGTTCGCGGTGTCGTTCCACCAGTCGCCTTCCGACAGCGGATCGGCGCCGATCGACGAGGCGACCAGCGGCGCATCGCCCGGGCCGCCCGCCAGATAGACCAGCGGATCGAGATCGACGATGCGCTTGGCCTTGAGGATCGCCACTTTGAGGCGGACCTCCGGTCCCTGCGGCTTCTCGCGATTCTCCGGCAAGACCAGCGTGTAGCATTCCAGCCGGTCGCCACGCGGCGCGCGGAAGGCGCAGCGGTCGCGTTCGAGCCGGGGACCGCCCGCCTGCGCCTCGGCCGTCACCGACACGAGAGCCGGCGGAAGGCTCAAAGTGCCCAGCAAAATCACCAACGCGCCGCGCAACCAGGTCCGAATCATGGCCTTTTGTGCCACATCGCAGCTTGTGACGGCATGAAGATTTTCCATGCCGCTGCGGCGTCCTGACGCCTTAAGGTAGGCGACATGACCGCCTCCGCCACAACCGCCTCGCCTGCCCGCAGCTACTGGACCGCCGTCGCCTGTGGCTTCGTGATCCTGTCGATCGGCATGGGCGTCCGCCAGAGCTTTGGCATCTTCCTGAAGCCCGTCTCCGCCGAACTTCACATCGGCCGCGAGGTGTTCTCCCTCGGCACCGCGATCTCCATGCTGCTGATGGGCCTCTTCTCGCCGCTGGTCGGCCGGCTCGCCGACCGCTTCGGCTCCGCCCCCACGATCGCCGGCGGTTCGGTGGTCTATGTCCTCGGCATGGTCTCGATGTCGCTGATGCACGGCGAGTTCATGCTGATCCTGGGCAACGTCCTGAGCGGCATCGGCCTCTCGGCCGCGGCCTTCAGTCCCGTCCTCGGCGCCATCATGCGCGTGACGCCCAAGGAGAAGCAGGCGCTGGCCATGGGCCTCTGCTCGGCCGGCGGCTCGTTCGGCCAGTTCTTCATCGTGCCCATGGCGGCGGCCCTGCAGCACGCGTTCGGCGACTGGCGTCCCACCATGTGGGCGCTGGTCGGCCTCGCCGCCCTCATGGTGATCCTGCCGCTCGGCCTCAACGACCGCACGCAGATCGCCGCCAATAAGAAGGCCGGCGTCGACCGCCAGAGTTCCGGCCATGCCATCCGCGAGGCCTTCGGCAATCGCAGCTACGTGCTGCTGGTGATCGGCTTCTTCGTCTGCGGCTTCCATGTCGCCTTCGTGGGCAGCCACCTGCCGGCCTATATCTCCGACAAGGGCATCGGTCTCTCGCTGTTCGGCATCACTTTCTCTCCGGCGGAGCTGGGCGGCTGGAGCATCGGCATGGTCGGCCTGTTCAACATCGCGGGCTCCGTCATGTGGGCGATGATGATGCGCCGGCACCAGCGCAAGAACCTGCTGTCGCTGCTCTATCTCCTGCGCTCGCTGGTCTTCCTGGCCTTCGTCGTTACCCCGCTGTCGGCCGCCTCGGTGCTGGCCTTCGCCGGCGCCTTGGGCTTCCTGTGGCTCGGCACCGTGCCGCTCACCAACTCGCTGGTCGGCGTCATGTTCGGGCCGGTGCATCTCACGATGCTGAACGGCTTCGTCTTCCTCGGCCACCAGGTCGGCAGCTTCTTCGGCAGCTGGGGCGGCGGCTGGCTGTTCGACCTCACCGGCGGCTACGACGCCATGTGGTGGATCTCGATCGCGCTCGGCCTCATCGCCGCAGCCCTGCACTGGCCGATCGTCGAGCGGCCGGTCGTGCGCCCCATGCTCGCGGCGGCATGACCGGCGGCATGACTCACGACTGGCGCTCCCTTGTCCTGTGGAGCGCCGGCGCCCTGATCGTCGTGCTGATCGGCCTGTCGTTCGTCCTGTGGGGACTGAACGGCCCGTCCTACCTGATCGAGCTGTTCGCGGCCTACTGCGGGTAATTCCTCGATCTTCCCACCCCGATGGGAAACATCCGATGCCGACGGCACAAGGCTTCCCGCCGATTCTTCCCACTTTCTCGCCACCCCCTCCCCTCGCGCCGCTCAAAAAAATCTCCTCCTCATGAGGATCACCCGAAAACGCCGGCCCGCCTGAACCGCCGCCTATTCCTCATGAGGCTCATGAGCCTCATGAGCCTCGCGCCGGATCGACTCGTTCGCGGCGAAAAGCGATGCCATACCGTCGTCCGCGGCACGTAAGTGCACGTGTGCTACGCACCCTTGCGGCTAAGGGCGACTGTGGCTTTGTATTCATCCGCCCCTATCTACACCCGTTCTTCGAAATCGCGACTTACGGTCGTTATATCGGATGTATCGCTGGCCCGCTTGAAACGGATGCATCCCGGAGAAGCGCCGGCCGAGCTTCAACACAGGTTGCACCGGCAAAAATCTTGCTATGATTCGCGAGATCCACCGGAGCGCCGCACCCATGCCGACTGCCAGCAACGCCCTCTTTGACTACATCGTCGTCGGCGCCGGATCGTCGGGTGCGACGCTCGCCAGCCGGTTGTCGGAGAGCGGCGTGCATCGGGTCTTGCTGCTCGAAGCAGGCACCGAGGGTTCTGACTATTTCTGGTCGCGCATTCCGGTCGGCGTGTCGAAGATGATCGAGCACCCGGCGGTCAACTGGTGCTTCTCCTCCGAGCCCGACGAGGGCTCCGGCGGTCGCCGCATCGAGGTGCCGCGCGGAAAAATGCTGGGCGGCTCGAGCTCGATCAACGGCATGGTCTATATCCGGGGGCAAGCGCAGGACTACGACCAGTGGGCGCAGCTCGGCAATCGCGGCTGGGGCTGGCAGGACGTGCTGCCGGTGTTCAAGCGCATGGAGAATTACGCCGGCGGCTCGGACGAGCTGCGCGGGCGCAACGGGCCGCTCAAGATCACCGACACGCCGCGCCACAAAGTGCCGTTGCTGGAGAAGATGATCGAGTCGGCGGCCAGGATCGGCCTGCCCTTCAACGCCGACCTCAACGGGGAGACGCAGGAAGGCATCGGCATGTCCCAGGTTACGATCGCCAAGGGACGACGGCAGAGCACGGCTTATTGCTATCTCGACCCGGCGCGCGGGCGGCCCAACCTCACGATCGAGCAAGGCGCGCTGGCCGAGACCCTGATCCTCGAGGGCAAGCGCTGCGTCGGCGTGCGCTACACGGTGAAGGGCCGCAAGCGCGAGGCGCGCGTCTCGCGCGAGGTGATCGTCTCCTCGGGCTCGATCAATTCGCCAAAGCTCCTCGAACTCTCCGGCATCGGCCAGGCAGAGCTCTTGCGGGCGCGCGGTGTGACGCCGGTCCACGAGTTGAAAGGCGTCGGCGAGAATTTGCGCGACCATTATTCGCCGCGCATCAAGTTCGCCATCACGGCGCGCAACGCGACTTTCAACGACAATGCCCGCGGCTGGCGGCTGGTGCGCGAGGCGTTCAAGTATGCAGTGTGGCGCGAGGGTTTCCTCGCCTCGACGGCGGTGCCGATCCGAATGTACTTCCGCACGCGGCCCGGCCTCGAAACGCCGGATGCCACCATCTCGATTCTGCCCTTCCTGACCGAAAGGGTCGGCGGCGAACGGCGCGTCGCCCGGCGACGCGGTATCACGATGAATGCCAACGTGCTGCGCTCCGAAAGCACGGGGTCGATCCACATCAAGTCGAGTGATCCCGCGGAAGCCCCGGCCATCCGCTTCAACTTCCTGTCCGCCCAGAACGACCGCGACGGCATTCTGGCCGTCGTCCGCAAGGGCCGCGAGCTGATGGCGACCTCGCCGCTGAGGGAAATGACCGGCGAGGAGATCGCGCCCGGCATCCACTTGCAGAGCGACGAGGAAATCCTCGAATGGGTGCGCACCACCGCGGAGACGACCTATCACCCGGTCGGCACCTGCAAGATGGGCGCGGACGCGATGGCCGTCGTCGACCCGCAACTGCGCGTCCACGGCATCGAGGGCCTGCGGGTCGCCGACGCCTCGATCATGCCGACCCTGACCAGCGGCAACACCAATGCGCCCTGCATCATGATCGGCGAGAAGTGCGCGGAGATGGTCCTGGCAGCGGCGGCGAAGGCGGCGGCCTAGAATTTTTCTGCCTGAACCCGCACCCCCTCACCCTGAGGAGCGCGCTCTTGCGCGCGTCTCGAAGGGTGGGAACGAGCACCTTGTCTGTGGCCCACCCTTCGAGACGCTCGCTTTGCTCGCTCCTCAGGGTGAGGTCCGGAGGTGAGCTGACGCGACCGGCAGTCTTCCCGCCGACCAACGGATGCGCCATGGTGCGCGCTTCCGGTGATCGTTCGGTTTGGCGAGGAAGGCCCTTTGGCGTCAGAAAAGAAAGCGCGACCGAAGCGATCCGGCAGGGCGGAGCAGCGCGCCGAGACGATCGATCAGATCATCGACGCGGCGGAATATCTCTTCGCCAAGAACGGCTTCTACGGCGTCACCTTGAAGGACGTCGCCAATCGGATCGGCGTGCATCATACGCTGATCAACTACTACTTCGACGACAAGAAGACCCTGTTCGAGGCGGTCTTCGCGCGTCGCGCCGTCGTCACCAACGAACGGCGGATGAAGGCGCTCGACGACTACGACCGCGAGACCCGGGGCAAGCCGACTGTGGAGGGCGCGCTGCGCGCCTTCCTCGATACCGACCTCGATCTCTACCAGACGGGCGGCGAAGGCTGGCGGAACTACGGCGCGATGGGCGCCCAGGTGGCAAACACGCCGCAATGGGGCGCCGCGATGATGGACCGGCATTTCGATCCCGTGGTCCTGCGCCTGATCGAGCTGCTGAAGAAGGCGCTGCCGGGCTGCGCGGAGGAAGACATCTTCTGGGGCTATCACTTCGTCACCGGGGCGCTGATGCTGACCCTGGCGCGCACCGGGCGCATCGACAAGCTGTCCGGCGGCCTGTGCAAATCCGAGGACTATGCCGCCGTGAAAGAACGCATGGCGGCGTTCATGGCGGCGGGCTTCGCCACGATCTGCACGCCGAAGAAACGCCCGACACCCCGGGCGAAATGACCTTGCGGGCCGAACGTTAATTCACTAGTGAGTGAATGAAAGGAAGTCGATCTCGGGAGGATCGGCTTGGGTCGTGCCCGATGACGACAAGCCGGAACAAGCGGCCGTCGGACCCGTCCCTGCCGCCGTTCAAGACCGACCTCCGCGCATTCGATCGGGAGGTTCCAAATGACAAAAGCATTCGTAGCGGGCGCGCTGGCGCTCTGTGCTTTCGGCGCGACCGTCGTGCCGGCACTGGCCGATGACACGATCAAGATCGGCTATGTCGATCCGCTGTCGGGCGGCGGCGCCAGCATCGGCCAGATCGGCCTCAACCAGCTCAAGTTCATCGCCGACGACGTCAACGCCAAGGGCGGCGTGATCGGCAAGAAGATCGAGGTCATCGGCTACGACAACAAGCTCAGCCCGCAGGTCACCCTGGTGCAGGTCCAGAAGGCGATCGACGAGGGCGTGCAGATCATCGTGCAGGGCAATGGCTCGGCCGTCGGCGCCGCGGTCGAGAGCTTTGTCGCCAAGTACAACGAGCGCAATCCCGGCAAGGCCGTCGTCTACCTGAACTACGCCGCCATCGACCCGTCGCTCACCAACCAGAACTGCAGCTACTGGCACTTCGCCTGGGATGCCAACGTCGACATCAAGCTGGAAGCGCTGACCAACTTCATCAAGTCGAAGCAGGAGGTGAAGAAGGTCTACCTGATCGATCAGGATTACTCGTTCGGCCATTCCGTCGCCGACACGGTGGTGTCGATGCTGAAGGAGAAGCGTCCCGACATCCAGATCGTCGGCAACGAGTTCCATCCGCTGGTCAAGGTCACCGACTTCTCGCCCTATATCGCCAAGATCAAGGCGTCGGGCGCCGACACCGTCGTCACCGGTAACTGGGGCCAGGACTTCGCCCTGCTGGTCAAGGCAGCCGGCGATTCGGGCCTGAAGGTCAACTGGTACACGTTCTATGCGGGCGGCAGCGGCGGCCCGACGGCGATCAAGCAGGCCAACCTGCCCGATCAGGTCTACCAGTTGGTCGAAGGCTTCAACAATATCGACTACAAGCCGATGCAGGACGTCGTGCGGACCTACATCGCCCGCTACAAGTCCGAGCCGATCTACTATCCGCGCATCTTCAACATGACGGGCATGCTGTTCAAGGCGATCCAGGAGGCGAACTCCGCCGACCCCGCCAAGTTCGCGCCCAAGCTCGAGGACATGAAGTACGCCACCTTCGCCAGCGGCGACGAGGGCTTCATGCGCAAGAAAGACCACCAGTTCTTCCAGCCGCTCTACATGTCGGTGTTCGGCGCGCTCGATGCCGCCAAGCAGCCGTTCGACGAGGAAGGCACGGGCTGGGGCTGGAAGCCCTCGGCGCAGATCGCGGTCAAGGACACCGACCATCCGACGACCTGCGAGATGAAGCGTCCCAACTGATACACGGGTGGACGGCGCCGGGCAGTTGTCCGGCGCCGCTTCGCCGGTATCGTGTGACCGATGCTTGAGATTCTCTTCATCTCGACGCTGAACGGCGTCCTCTACGGCATGCTGCTCTTCCTGATGGCGAGCGGCCTGACCGTGATTTTCAGCATGATGGGCGTGCTGAACTTCGCCCATGCCAGCTTCTACATGCTGGGCGCCTTCTTCGGTTTCGAGATCAGCCGTCGTATCGGTTTCTGGCCCGGCCTCGTGGTGGCGCCGCTACTGGTCGGTGCGATCGGCATGGCGATCGAGCGCTATGGCTTGCGCCGCGTGCACCGGCACGGCCATGTGGCGGAGCTGCTGTTCACCTTCGGCCTCACCTTCGTGATCCAGGAAGGCGTCGAGATGGTCTGGGGCAAGCTGCCTGTCGATTATCGCGTGCCGCCCTCGCTCGATTTCCCGGCCTTCACCGCCTTCTCGACCAATTATCCCGCGTTCAAGATGTTCGAGCTGCTGACGGCGATCGCGATCTTCGCCGTGCTGCTGCTCGTCGTGCGCCGCACGCGCATCGGCCTGATCGTGCAGGCGGCCCTCACCCACCCCGGCATGGTCGGCATGCTGGGCCATAACGTCGATCGCATCTTCATGCTGGTCTTCGGCGTGGGCGCAGGCCTGGCCGCAGTGGCCGGCGTCATCGCCGGGCCGGCGCTGGTCACGCAATCCAACATGGCCGGCCTCCTCGGCCCGATCCTGTTCGTGGTCGTGGTCGTCGGCGGCCTCGGGTCGCTGGGCGGCGCCTTCCTCGCGTCGCTGCTGATCGGGCTGCTGCAGACCTTTGCCGTCGCCTCCAACGCCTCGCTGGCCGGTCTTCTGGGACCTCTCTCCCCGTCAGCAAAACAACAGGTCTTTCTCGCCGACATCTGGAACGTCACGGTGGCGCAGGTCGCGCCCATCCTGCCCTATCTCCTGCTGGTGCTGATCCTGATCTTCAGGCCGCGCGGCCTGATGGGACGGCGCGAATCGTGAAGAATTTCCTCTCCACCTTCGGCGTCTGGATCGTGGCGGCCATCGTCGCCGCGTGCCTGCCGCAGCTGTTCGGCTCGGGCCTGGCGCTCACCTCGATGAGCCTGATGGGGATGATGATCATCTTCTCCCTGTCCTACAACATGCTGCTCGGCCAGACCGGCCTCCTGTCCTTCGGGCACGCGGTGTTCTTTGGCCTGGGTGGCTTCTTCTGCGTGCACGCGATGAACGACGTCGCCGCCGGCAAGCTGCCGGTGCCGCTGATCGTCGTCCCGCTGGCGGGCGCGGCGGCGGGGCTGGTGTTCGGTGCGTTGCTGGGCTGGGTCTCGACGCGCCGCGGCGGCACGGCCTTCTCGATGATCACGCTCGGCATCGGCGAACTGGTCGCGTCGAGCGCGCTGATCCTGCGCCACTTCTTCGGCGGCGAGGAAGGGGTGACCACCAACCGGACGGATCTCGCGCCCCTCTTCGGCCTGAACTTCGGGCCGCAGCTCCAGGTCTATTACCTGATCGCCGCCTGGTGCCTGGTCTCGGTCGCGGCGATGTACGCGCTGACCCGCACGCCGTTCGGACGGATCTGCAACGCCGTGCGCGACAACCCCGAGCGCGCCGCCTTCATCGGCTACGACCCGCAAGCCGTCCGCTTCCTCTCCTTCACTTTGTCGGGCCTGTTCGCCGGCATCGCGGGCGCGCTGGCCGCGATCAACTTCGAGATCATGAACGCCGGACAGTTGGGCGCCGCCCAATCAGGCGCCGTGATCCTGATGGTCTTCATCGGCGGCGTCGGCACCTTCGCCGGCCCGATCATCGGCGCCATCCTCGTCACCTATCTGCAGGTCGCCCTGAGCGACGTCACCGACGCCTGGCAGCTTTATTTCGGCCTGCTGTTCATCGGCATGGTCATGTTCGTGCCCGAGGGCATCGCGGGCCTCCTGCTGCGCCAGCAGCCGCTGCTGCGCGAACGCCAGCTCCACCGTGTCGTTCCCTTCTATGCGCTGGCCCTTCTGGCCGGCCTCGTGACCATCGCCGGTCTCAGCCTCGCCATCGAAATGGCCAACCGGCTCACCGCGCACGCGGGCGACGGACCGAAGATGGCGTTCCTGCACGTTCCCTTGAATGCGACGTCGGTCCTGCCCTGGGCAATCGCGGCGGTGCTGCTGGTGGGTGGTGGCTGGCTCTTCCTGCGGGCCGCGCGTGCGTCGCGAAATGCCTACGACACGGCCCTGGCAGCGTCACTGGCCGCGGCGCTCGCGCATCGGAGCAACGCATGACGGCGCCCGCGCTTGAACTGAGCGGTCTGCGCAAGAGTTTCGGCGCGACGCAGATCATCCGCGGTGTCGACCTCGCGATCCCCAAGGGCGAACGGCATGCGGTGATCGGGCCGAACGGCGCGGGCAAGTCGACGCTGTTCCATCTCATCAGCGGCCGCTACCAGCCCAGCGCCGGCAGCGTCCGGCTGCGCGGCGAGGACATCACCGGGATGGCGCCGCAGCTGATCAATCGCCGCGGCCTGTCGCGCAGCTTCCAGGTCACCAACATCTTCCCGCGCCTCAGCGTGTGGGAGAACGTGCGCTGCGCCACCCTGTGGGCGATGGGCTACAAATATTCGTTCTGGCGCAACATCGAGCGTCTCGCCGACGCGCGGCAGCGGACCGAGCAGATCCTGGGCGAGATCAACCTGCTCGACCGCTGGAAAGTGCCGGCCGGCGTGCTGACCTACGCCGAGCAACGAGCACTGGAGATCGGCCTCACCATCGCGGGCAACGCCGACGTCCTCCTGCTCGACGAGCCGACGGCCGGCATGAGCCATGCGGAGACGGAACTCGTGGTGGCGCTGATCCGCAAGGTCAGCGAGAACCGGACCCTGCTGATGATCGAGCACGACATGAGCGTGGTGTTCGGCCTGGCCGATCGTATTTCGGTCCTGGTCTACGGAGAACTCCTGGCCACCGACACGCCGGAACGGGTCAAGGCCAATGCGGCCGTGCAGCAGGCCTACCTCGGTCTCGAGGTGAGCTGATGCTGACGGTGCGCGACCTCCACGCCTATTACGGCAAGAGCCACATCCTGCAGGGCGTGCACTTCACCGTGGGCGACAAGGAGATCGTGAGCATCCTGGGCCGCAACGGCGTTGGCCGCTCGACCACGCTAAAGGCGATCATGGGCGATCCGGCGCCGAGCGGCGAGATCACCTTCAACGGCAAACCGATCGCCGGCCTGAAGCCGCACGAAATAGCGCGGCGCGGCATCGGCTATGTGCCGGAAGAGCGCGCGATCTTCCCGGCCCTTACGGTGGAGCAGAATCTCCTGCTGGGGCTAAAGCCCGGCCAGACATCGGGACGCTGGAGCATCGAGGAAACGTGGCGGCTGTTTCCCCAATTGCGCGAGCGCGCCGAGGCACCGGGTGGCGCGCTGTCCGGCGGCGAGCAGCAGATGCTCACGATCTGCCGGACGCTGATGGGCGATCCGGACCTGATCATGATCGACGAGCCGACCGAGGGGTTGGCGCCGCAGATGGTCGAGCGGATCGGCGAGCTGCTGCTGGAGATCGCCCGCCGCGGCATCGCCATTGTGCTGGTCGAGCAGCGGCTGGTCATCGCGCTCCGGATCTCGCACCGGGTCTATGTGATGGGCCACGGCCGCATCGTCTTCGAGGGCACGCCCGCCGAGCTGATGGCGAACGCCGACATCCGCCGCGAATGGCTCGAGGTCTGAGCGCCCGCTAGAGCACGAACTTCGACAGGTCGCCCTTCTTGGCCAGCACGCTCACTTTTCGCGCACGTAGGCGGTGAAGCCGATCTCCTCGAGCAGCTTCTCCATCACGTGCGCAGGCGGCGCGCGGTGCTAGCCTTCACGTTCTCGCCGCAACTCGAAGTTGCCGCCAAGACTCTGCGGCACTATCTTTCAACGATGAATACTCGTCTGGCATACACGTTGCGATATGCAGTTATCGTATCGTGGCTCGTTCTGCTGTCTGGAAGTCAGCCCGCGAAAGCCGACACGGCGCTTGCCAAGGAAATCGGTGTAGCTGCTTTTAAAGCCATCGAGCAGATGCCCGCCAACGACTTTAAAAAGGTGCGGCTTCTGACAATGCTTGCAAGAGCGCTTCTAGATGCTGGCGATAAGGACGAAGCCCGCACAGTGATTGGCAGGGCGCAATCGATCGGCACAAATCAGACCCTTCTGATTGGAGATATCTTCGTTTTATCGATGCGAGGCGGCGATACGCAAGGAGCCTTAACTTTCATTCGGAAAGTGAACGAAATCGCGCAATTAGAGGCATTCGACAAATGGGCGTCCGAACAAGTGCGGAATGGCCAGAATTTAGCGATCGAAGAGACGCTGGAGTGGGTGGAAGTGTTGCGCGCGACAGCCCCTCGAGGACCCGCCCCAGACGAGTACGACGCAACAAACGCGTTATACCTTAATTTTACATTTCGATACGGCGTCCTGCTGGGCAACGTCGGCAAGGCGTATGCAGTCAAGGGTGACATCGGTCGCGCCCTTACTTTCGTCGACAAAATTGCCAGCCCCGTCACTCAGTACGTGCTGCTGGAAGCGGTGGCACAAGCACAGCATAAGGCAGGAGATGAAGCAGCGACCGCCGAGAGCGTGCGTTTACTCTCAGCAGATATCGAAAAATACTACGCAAAAGACCCCAAACAAATGGTTTGGGCGAAAGCACTATCCTTCGGAAGGATCGGTGTGATCGATCGCGCGCGAAAGGAAGTTGAGTCGTTGACGGACAAGGCAAGTCGCGACGCTTTGTACGAGCGTCTCGCTGACGAGCTCGCGATATCTGGTGATTTCAACCATGCGGAAGAGATCGCAATAGAGCACTGTCCGATCTCGACGTTCGTTTCGATTGGCACGCGTGAAGTAAAGGCGGGCGATTTCGCCAGGGCGCGGCGAGTATTCCTATTAGCTCTGGAGCGGGGGCAGCACCTAAAAATGATGCCCGCCTTATCTAATCTTATTTACGGTCTGATATCGACCGCGGAATTTGCGAAGGCCGTCGACCTCACCGAGAGAGTCAACGATCTAAACCGACCGCCTTTCTTGCTGAAAGCCGTACAGGAAGCGGGAAGACAAAGCGACATGGCGGCCTTGCGGTTGACCATCCCTCGGTTGTTCGAAGTTCTCCAGCAGCTGAAGGTACCCTTACTCGAGCAGCAGTTCTCCGACCTGATTGATACCCTGAAGAAAGCCGGTCTCGAACAAGAAGCCCAAACGGCAAGCGCGCTCGGTGAAAAGAATAGCGCTCGTCTTAAGGCGATGGGGCGCGCGTTCCTCTCGCCTGAACGAATAGTGTTGGCGGAAATTGATGGAGATATCGCTCGCCATGAGCTTGCAGCCGCCGCTTCAAAGATACCGTCGCTCTCACATACTCTGAAAGACCCAGGACTGGAACACTTGGCGTTTGCACAAGCGAGCGACGGACGTGTGAAAGAAGCATTCGAGACAGCAAAGCAAGTAGTCGATCCTGAACAGCGTGGGGCGTCGTTGATAGGCTTGGTGGTACCCGCCGCCAATGCCGCTCCGTAACATTCAGGCAGTCGAAGCAGCGGCATTCCTATTGGCTTTTCGCCGAGCCGCCCGCTAGAGCACGAACTTCGACAGGTCGGCGTTCTTGGCCAGCACGCTCACTTTTTCGCGCACGTAGGCCGCGTCGATATCCATCCGGGTGCCGGGCTTGTCGGAGGCGGTGAAGCTCACTTCCTCGAGCAGCTTCTCCATCACCGTGTGCAGGCGGCGGGCGCCGATGTTCTCGACCGTCTCGTTGATCTCGGCGGAGAGCCGCGCCAGCTCGTCGATCGCGTCGTCCTTGAAATCGAGGTCGACCTTCTCGGTCGCCAGCAGCGCCTTGTACTGCTTGACCAGGCTCGCTTCCGGCTCGGTCAGGATGCGGCGGAAGTCGTCCTTGTCGAGCGACGACAGGCTGACCCGGATCGGCAGGCGGCCCTGCAGCTCGGGCAGCATGTCCGAGGGCTTGGAGAGGTGGAAGGCGCCCGAGCAGATGAACAGCACATGGTCGGTCTTCACCGGCCCGTGCTTGGTGTTCACCGTCGTGCCCTCGATCAGCGGCAGCAGGTCGCGCTGCACGCCCTCGCGGCTCACGTCGCCGCCGCCGCGGAACTCCGAGCGCGCGGTGATCTTGTCGATCTCGTCGATGAAGACGATGCCGTTCTGCTCGACCATCTCGCGCGCCTCGCGGATCACGCGCTCCTGGTCGAGCATCTTGTCGCTCTCTTCCTTGATCAGGATCTCGTGGCTCTGCGCCACC
The DNA here is from genome assembly GCA_903832005.1 of Enhydrobacter aerosaccus. GTDB lineage: Bacteria > Pseudomonadota > Alphaproteobacteria > Reyranellales > Reyranellaceae > Reyranella > Reyranella aerosaccus_B. Next base: position 33,145 of record CAIKZO010000062.1, read on the forward strand.
GTCATCTTGCGCTTCTTGGTGCGCCCGCCGAACGCCTTGCCCAGCATGTCGCCGATGTTGATCATGCCGACGTTGGCGCCCGGCTGGCCGGGGACCTCGAACTGCATCGGCTGGCCGGTATCGGCCACCTCGATCTCGATCTCGCGCTCGTTCAGCTCGCCGTCGCGCAGCTTGTGGCGGAAGCGCAGCTTGGTCTCTTCGCTCGCACTCGCGCCGGTCAGCGCTTCGATCACGCGCTCTTCGGCCGCCATCTCGGCCTTGGCCTTGACGTCCTTGCGCAGCTGCTCGCGCGCCATCTCGATCGCCACTTCCATCAGGTCGCGCGCGATCTGCTCGACGTCGCGGCCGACATAGCCTACTTCGGTGAACTTGGTGGCCTCGACCTTGAGGAACGGCGCATTGGCGAGCTTGGCCAGGCGGCGCGCGATCTCGGTCTTGCCGCAGCCAGTCGGGCCGATCATCAGGATGTTCTTGGGCAGCACCTCTTCGCGCAGAGCCTCGGGCAGCTGCAGGCGGCGCCAGCGGTTGCGCAGCGCGATGGCCACCGCGCGCTTGGCGTCCTGTTGGCCGACGATGTGCTTGTCGAGCTCGGAGACGATCTCGCGCGGCGAAAAATCATTACCCATGATGCAAACTCAAAGCTTCTCGATGACGAGATTATGGTTGGTGTAGACGCAGATGTCGGCGGCGATGCCCATCGCCTTGCGGGCAATCGCCTCGGCATCCATGCCCTCAATGTCGATCAGCGCGCGCGCGGCAGACAGCGCGTAGTTGCCGCCCGAACCGATGGCGATGATGCCGCCTTCGGGTTCGAGCACGTCGCCGGTGCCGGACAGCAGCAGCGACACGTCCTTGTCGGCCACCGCCATCAGCGCCTCGAGGCGGCGCAGGTAGCGGTCGGTGCGCCAGTCCTTGGCGAGCTCGATGGCGGCGCGCAGGAGCTGGCCGGGATGGCGCTCCAGTTTCGCTTCGAGACGCTCGAACAACGTGAAGGCGTCGGCCGTGGCGCCGGCGAAACCGGCGATGATCTGGCCGTTGCCAATGCGCCTGACCTTCTTGGCGTTGCCCTTGACGATGGTCTGGCCCATCGAGACCTGGCCGTCGCCGGCCATGACGACCTGGCCACCCTTGCGGACCGACAGGATGGTTGTGGCGTGCCAGCCGGGAGAGGGCGAATTTTCAGGGGAAGACATCGAGGGTAAATAGTCTTTTGTGCAGGGAATTCAATGCGCACGGCCGGGAAGCGAAAGGTCCCTCGCTGCGCTCGGGATGACAGGAGTGCGTATGTCGACAGAGTGCGGGCGGCATCTTAACTTCCGCCCATGACCACAGACGCCCCCATTATCGTCGTTGGTGCCGGAATCGTCGGCGCCGCCACCGCACGCGCCCTGCAGAGGGCGGGCCATGCCGTGACCCTGCTCGACAGCGCCGAGCCCGGAAAAGCCACCTCCTATGGCAACGCGGGCTATCTCTCGGTCGACAGCCTGATCCCGATGGCGCGGCCGGCGACGCTCAAGAAGATCCCGAAGATGCTGATGGACCGCGACGGTCCGCTGACCGTGCACCGGCCCAGCATTCCCTACCTGCTGCCCTGGATGGCGCGCTTCGCGATGGCGTCGATGAGCACGGCCGAGGTCGAGAAGGGCAAGACCATGTTCAAGGCCCTGATGATCGAGGCCGATGTCGCGTGGAAGGCCGAGATCCAGTCGTCCGGCCTGGGCGAGCTGTTCCGGACAAGAGGCTGCCTCTACGTCTACGAAAGCGAGCAGGCGTTCCAGGACACCGACGAGATGCGCGGCCTGCAGCAGGGCAAGGGCACCGAGTTCGAGGTGGTGAGCGGCGATCGCGCGCGCGAGCTGGCGCCGGGCCTCAGCCAGACCGTCGTGCGCGGCATCTACTATCCGCACAACACCCACACCATCAATCCGTACCAGGTCGTCGCGACCCTGGTCGAACGTTTCGTCAGCGAAGGCGGCACCGTGTTGCGCGGCCGCGTGCGCGGCTTCACACGCGACGGCAATCGGGTCACTGCCGTGAAGCTCACCGACCAGGAGCTGCCGGCGAAAGCCGTGGTGATCTCGGCCGGCCGCGCCTCGGGCGAGCTGACGCGGCTGCTGGGCTTCAACGCGCCGCTGGTCGCCGAGCGCGGCTATCACGTGATGGTGGCGCCGGACAATGTGCGCTTCGAGCTGCCCGTGAGCCCGCCCGAGCGCGGTCTCTTCTTCACGCCGATGGCCGAGGGGCTGCGCATCGCCGGCACCGTCGAGCTGGCGGCGCCGCACCAGCCGCCGTCGTGGCACCGCGCCGACCTGCTGGTGAAGCATCTCAACGCGATCTTCCCCGGCGCCGGCGGTCCCGAGATCAGCCGCTGGATCGGCGAGCGGCCGAGCCTGCCCGACTTCCGCCCCGCCATTGGCCGCGCACCGCGCCTCGCCAACGTCTATTGCGGCTACGGCCACCAGCATCTCGGCCTGACGCTTGCGACCGCGACCGGCCGCCTGCTCGCCCGCCAGATGGACGGTGAAGAGCTGCCGGCCGATCTCGCCGGCTGCGATCCCGGCCGCTTCGGCTGACGCTGCACGCTTTGACAACGCACCATCGGTAAGGAGGAAACGTGGGACAGCATCAGCAGATCGCGATTGCGGAGGCGATCGCCGACCTCATGACATCTGGTGAAGAGGGAGCCACGCTCTGTTGCACGCTCGACACCCATGACGGCGAGGGCAACGCCGTGTCCATCGAGGTCATGCAGGACTCGATCAATATTTCGCCCTACGCCTATTCGGACGATCCGCTCGAGCGGCTGGAGACGTGCGGCGCGCTGGAAGATCTCGAGGATCTCGACCTCGAGCTGGTCGATTGGGAAGCCGGCGATCACGCCACGATCGGCATCGCGGACCTCGAGCTGGTCGATGTGGCCCAGCTGCTCGACAACATCTTCCTCAAGCTGCTGGGATGCGAGGCCAACTACAGCCCCTCTGCTTCGACGGAAGATCTGGGTTAAGCGCCGTACTGCATCAGGATCTCGGCGTTGGCCTTGAGCCAGGCTTGCGGCGGCGTCATCGGCCCGTCGCAGAGTTTCTCGGCCAAGGCCCAGAAGCGCGGGCCGTGGTTCATGTGCACGAGATGCGCCACCTCGTGCGCCACGAGGTAATCGATCACCTCGGGCGGCGCGAACACCAGCCGCCACGAGAACGATAGAGTGCCGTCCGGCCCGCAGCTGCCCCAGCGTGAGCGCGCGTCGCGCACGGTGATGCGCTTGACGGCGCGCTCGACCCGCGCCGCCTTGGCCTCGACCAGCGGCGCCAGGCGCCGGCGCATCTCGGCGGTCAGCCAGTCGCGCAGGCGGCGCGGCAGGTGCTCGAGTTTGCCGGCCACATGGATCTCCCCGTTCTCGATCCAGACCGTGCCGCGCGCCTCGGGCCGATGGCGCACGCGATAGGGCGTGCCGAACAACGGCACCTCGGCCCCATCGACGAACGGCCGCCGGTCGGGCAGGCGCTTCAGCCGGGCCGCGATCCAGCCGGCCTGCTGCAGGGCGAAGCCGACGGCAGTGTCCCGCGCCATGCGCAGCGGCGCCGTCAGCACGATCCGGCGGCGGGCGACGTCGACCCGGAGCGACGCGCGGCGCGCGCGGGCGCTGCGCAGGAAGGTCACCGGCAGGTCATGGCCCGCATGAGCAATGGTCAGTTGCTCCGGCGCGGGCGTGGCTTTAGGGCTGGAGGTGCGAAATCGAAACAGGCTGTCGGCCAACGACATGCCGGGAGTCTACCGCAGGAGTGCGACAAACGTGAGCCTCGATCTTGCTTCTCTTGATTTGGCCAAACTACGCGCCGAAACACCCGGCTGCGCGCATGTGTTGCATCTCAACGCCGCCGGCTCCTCGCTGCCGAGCCAGCGCACGCTCGACGCCACGATCGATCACCTGACGCTCGAAGCCACGATCGGCGGCTACGAGGCGGCCGACCAGAAGCGCGCCGACCTCGATGGCTTCTACCCCTCGGTCGCGAAACTGATCGGCGCCGAGGCGGGCGAAATCGCTTTCGTCGAGAACGCTACGCGCGCCTGGGACCTCGCCTTCTACTCGCTCGACTTCAAGCCCGGCGACAAGATCCTGACCTGCGTCAGCGAATATTCGTCGAACTACATCTCTTACCTGCAGGTCGCCAAGAAGACCGGCGCGGAGCTGGTGGTCGTGCCCGACGACAACCATGGCCAGATCGATGTCGCCGCGCTGGAGCGCGCCATCGACAAACGCACGAAGCTGATCTCGATCTCACACATCCCGACGCAAGGCGGGCTGGTGCAGCCGGCCGAGGCCGTGGGCAAGATCGCCAACAGAGCGGGCGTGCTCTATCTGCTCGATGCCTGCCAGTCGGTCGGCATGCTGCCGGTCGACGTGGACAAGCTCGGCTGCGACTTCCTCTCGGCCACCGGCCGCAAATACCTGCGCGGCCCGCGCGGCACCGGCTTCCTCTATGCGCGCCAAAAGACGACGGCTGGCATCGAGCCGATCTTCCTCGACAACCACGCCGCCAAGTGGACCGGCGACAACGAGTACACCGCCTTCACCAACGCGCTGCGCTTCGAGAACTGGGAGCGCTATTTCGCGGGCGTGCTGGGCCTGAAGGCCGCCGTCGACCAGGCCAATGAACTCGGCATGGACGCAGTCTGGGCGCAGCTCAAGACACTGGCCGACGGCTTGCGCGCCCGCCTCAAGGCGGTGAAGGGCGTGACCCTGACCGACCTCGGCGAGGTGCAAGGCGCGATCGTCACCTTCGCTGTCGCCGGCAAGGATCACGTCGAGATCAAGAGCGCGCTGCGGGCCCAGAAGATCAACGTGTCGGTGTCGACGCAATTCTCCTCGCGCCTCGACCTCAAGGGCCGCGGGCTGCTGAACGTGATGCGCGCCTCGGTCCATCTCTACAACACCGAGGCCGAGCTCGACAGTTTCGTCGACGCGCTGCAGAAGGCGATCTGAGCCATGGACAGCGATTACGACTACGTCATCGTGGGCGGCGGTTCGGCCGGCGCCGTGCTGGCCGCTCGTCTCAGTGAAGATCCCGCGATCAAGGTCCTGCTGCTGGAGGCCGGCCGCGACTTCCGTACCGCCGAGACGCCCGAGCACATCCGCATTCCCAATCCGCTGCGCGCCATCGGCGACGACAATTATCGCTACCCCAAGCTGCTGGCGCGGCGGACCGAGCGGCAGGAGCCCAAGCTGCTGTGGCGCGGCCGCGCGATCGGCGGCAGCTCGACCATCAACGGCCAGATCGCCATCCGCGGCATTCCCGACGATTTCACCGACTGGGCAGCGCTGGGTGCCAAGGGCTGGGGTTGGGACGACGTCCTGCCCTACTTCCGCAAGCTCGAGACCGACGTGAACTTCGGCGACAAGCCCTATCACGGCGACAGCGGGCCGATCCCGGTCTATCGCGCGCCGGTCGAGGCCTGGGGCTTCGCCGACCGCGCGATGAAGGATGCCGCGATCGGCCTCGGTTACGGCTGGTGCGAGGACCACAACGCGCCTGAGGGCACGGGCGCTTCGCCCTACGCGATCAACAGCCGCAATGGGCTGCGCATCTCGACCAACGACGGCTATCTCGAACCGGCGCGCGGCCGCGCCAACCTCACCATCGTCGGCAACGCTGTTGTCGATACGCTGTCCTTCGAAGGCAACCGCGCGCATGCCAACGGCGTGCAGGTCACGGTCGGCGGCGAGAAGCGCCCGGTGCGCGCCCGCCGCGAGGTGTTGCTGTGTGCCGGCGCCATCCATTCGCCCGCCGTCCTGCAGCGCTCCGGTATCGGCCCGGCAACGCTACTGAAGGGCTTGGGCATCACGGTCGTGGCCGACCGGCCGGTGGGTGAGCATCTGCTCGATCATCCGATCCTGAGCCTGATGCTGGCGCTCAAGCCCGAGGCAGAGGTGAGCACGCTCGCCCACCGCCACACCAATTGCTGCGTGCGCTATTCCTCGAAACTCGCCGGCGCCGGGATCAACGACATGATCATGATCGCGGGCAATCTGCGGCCGGCCGAAGACGGCGGCACGGCGCGCGCCCGCATGGCTGTCTCGGCCTTCCAGGCCTTCAGCGAAGGCACAGTCCGCATCACGACGCGCGACGCCGCCATCGATCCGCAGGTCGACGAGCGCATGATGAGCCACGAGAGCGACCTGATCCGCCTGCGCGACGGCGTGCTGCGCATGATGGACATCTGCCGCCATCCCGCCGTGCAGGCGATCTCGACGCGGACCGAGTATGGCTCCAGCGGGCGCTCGATCGATGAGCCGTTCTCGGCCAGGGAACTCGACGACTGGATGTTCGACGAATGCTCGGACGCCCAGCACGCCAGCGGCACCTGTCGCATGGGCGCGGCCGACGACAAGCACTCGGTCGTCGATCCGGAGTGCCGGGTGATCGGTTGCACAGGCCTGCGGGTGATCGACGCGTCGGTCATGCCCACCGTCGTGCGCGCCAACACGCATTTCACGACGGTGATGATTGCCGAGAAGATGGCCGCCGCGCTGAAGAGCGCGAACTAGTCACGCGCTGAAGCGCGCCGGCTAGCCGAACGTCACTAACCCGGCGTCAGGCGGCCTTCGGCTGCTCGTCGGCCGCGGCTTCCATCATCGCCTTCGAGATGGTGGCGTAGACGGTGACCCAGGCGTCCGCGACTTCCTCGGTGAAGGCTTCGCCCAGCCCCTTCTGGAGGGTCCAGATCAGGGCGGCGCCGACCGGATAGAAATGCTCCGAGGTGACGCCGTAGTCCTTGTGGCGGCGGCCGAGCGCGCGCACCGCCGGCATCAGGGCGTGGAAGCGCGGCAGGCTGGTGACGACGGTGCCCAGCATCGCCATCAGCTTCTTCTTCTGCTCGCTGAGATCGTCCGGAAACAGCGGCCGCAGCTCCGGCGCGGTCTGGAACAGGCGGGCGTAGAAGAGATCGGCGGCAGTGGCCGCGATCGGGGCCACCTGGGCGAAGCTCTTCTGCACGAGCTCGATCTGATGGGGGGTCATGAAGGGGGTCATCGGACAGGTCTCCCAGAAAGTGTCGAGACCGGTTTACGCCCACCCCTGATTCCCCTCGACTTCACGGTCGAGGGGAATTGTTGCGTGTGTTTCGTTTGTTTGTTTCGCCGGGGGTTACTCGGCAGCGACGCCGAGCCCAATCGGGCAGATCACGCCGGTGCCGCCCAACCCGCAGTAGCCGTTGGGATTCTTGGCCAGGTACTGCTGGTGATAGTCCTCGGCGTAATAGAACACCGGCGCGTCGATGACTTCGGTCGTGATCGCGCCCATGCCGTTCTTGCCCAGTTCCTTCTGGAAGGTCGCCTTCGACGCGTCGGCCTTCGCTTTCTGTTCCGGCGAGAAGGTGTAGATGCCGGAGCGGTACTGCGTGCCGACGTCGTTGCCCTGGCGCATGCCCTGGGTCGGGTCATGGCCTTCCCAGAACACCTTGAGCAGCGCCTCGTACGAGGTCTTCCTCGGATCGAACCACACCATCACCACTTCGTTATGGCCGGTGTGGCCCGAGCAGACCTCCTCGTAGCTCGGATTGGGAGTCATGCCGGCGGCATAGCCGACCGCGGTCGAGTAGACCCCCGGTATCTTCCAGAACATGCGCTCGGCGCCCCAGAAGCAGCCCAGTCCGAACATTGCCTGCTCGAGCCCGGCCGGGAACGGCGGCGTGATGCGGTTATGATTCACGAAGTGCTCGGCGGGCACGGCGAAAGCGGGCGCGGCCCGGCCCGGAAGCGCCTTGTCGGCGGTCGGCATCTCGGCCTTCTTGCGCAGGATCTGCCACATGGTCCGGCTCCTTGTTTTGGTTCAGCGCCAATATGGCCATACACTGGCCCCGAATCGAGGGGGAGGAGACCCTGTCATGGCAGTCTTTTTCGTGTGCGCGGGCATCCTGGGCCTGCTCACGTTCGTTCTGGCGATGAATATCTCCCGGCTGCGTCGGGGGCGGAGGGTCTCCCTGGGCGACGGTGGCGACAAGGAACTGACAGCCGCGATCCGCGCCCACGGCAATCTGATGGAATGGGCGCCGTTCGTCCTGTTGCTGATCTACCTGTTGCATGGGCCCTATGGCGACCGGACCGTCGCCATCCTGGCGATCCTGTTCACCCTCAGCCGGCTGGCCCACGCCGGCGGCATGCTGGGCGTCGTTCCCCAGGGTCGCGTCTCCGGCGCGGTGGTGGCCGCCGTGGTCACGGTGGTGGCCTCGGTGATGCTCCTGCTGGCCGGCCTCCGGGCGCTCTGAAAGGGAAACGGTGTTGCCGCCGATGGCCGCCAATCTCTGGAAGATCACGGTCGAGTCGTTCTACGGCTTTTTCGACAATCGCCTGTCGACCTCGGCGGCGGCGATGGCCTTCTACACGATGTTCGCGCTCGGCCCGATCATGATCTTCTCGATCGCGATCGCCGAGCCCTTCGTCGGCAAGATAATCGCCCAGCAGGCGATCTTCGATGCGCTGGGCACGATCGTCGAACCGGAGCACCTCAAGTCGATCCAGCGCTATGCATCGGAGGACATGTTCCGCGGGGGCGGCATCGCCGCCATCATCGGTGCCGGGGTCCTGCTCTACACCGGCAGTCGCGTGTTCGTGGAGCTCGACGACAGCATCAACGTGATCTGGCGCGGCGCGATCACGCGCAAGATCCATCCCGTGCTGGCCAGCCTGAAATCGCGCCTGCTGGCGCTGGTGCTGATGGTGGGCCTCGGCCTGCTGCTGATCGCCGTCATCGTCTCCAGCGTGGCGATCTCGGCCTATGCCGGCGCGCTGCAGGCTTTCCCGATCCTGGGTCAATGGATCGGGCCCGCGATCTCGGGCTTCATCCACTACGGCATCCTCACCCTCTTCTTCACGGTGATCTACAAGTGGCTGCCGGCGACCTACGTGCCGTGGAAGTTCGCGCTGACCAGCGGCGCGGTGAACGCGATGCTGTTCGCCGCCGGCAACCGCGCGCTGGTCTACTATTTCGAGGTCACCAACCTCACCTCGGCGTTCGGCGCCACGGCAGGCTTCGCCGCGATCATGGTGTGGATGTACTGGACGTCGCTCACGATCCTGATCGGCGCCCAGGTCGGCCGCTGTACCCGTGATGTGTTTGCCGATGTCTTCGAACGAGGGCGGACGCTGCCGACGCCGGAAGGGTGAAATAGCGCGTGTGAACGCGCTTAAAACATCGTCGCCAGCACTCGATCCGGCGGCTTGTGGCCGTCGGCGAAGGTCTTGATGTTGACCAGCACCTTCTCGCCCATCTCGATGCGGCCTTCCAACGTGGCCGAGCCCATGTGGGGCAGCAGCACGACATTGTCGAGCTCGAGGAACTTCGGGTTGAGCTGCGGCTCGTGCTCGTAGACGTCGAGGCCGGCGCCGGCGAGATCGCCCGCCTTCAGCATGCGCACCATGGCACTCTCGTCGATCACCTCGCCACGCGCGGTGTTGATGATGATGGCCGACGGTTTCATCAGCTTCAGCCGGCGCGCCGACAGCAGGTGATAGGTGGCCGGCGTATGCGGGCAATTGACCGACACGATGTCCATGCGCGCCAGCATCTGGTCGAGGCTTTCCCAGTAGGTGGCGTCGAGTTCGCGCTCGACCTCGGCATGGACGCGCTTGCGGTTGTGATAGTGGATCGCGAGGCCAAAGCCGCGGGCACGATGGGCCAGCGCCTTGCCGATGCGGCCCATGCCGACGATGCCCATGCGCTTGCCCTGCAGCCTGGCGCCCAGCATCGAGGTCGGGCTCCAGCCCTTCCACTTGCCCTCGCGCACCAGCCGCTCGCCCGCGCCCATGCGGCGCGCCGTCGCCAGCACCAGCGCCATCGACATGTCGGCGGTGTCTTCCGTCAGCACGCCCGGCGTGTTGGTGATGGTGATGCCACGCTGCTTGGCGACATCGAGATCGATGTGATCGACGCCCGTGCCGAACGAGGCGATCAGCTTCAGCCTGGGCCCGGCTTGGCCGAGCACCCGGCTGTCGATCCGGTCGGTGACGGTCGGCACCAACACGTCGGCCACCTTCACCGCCTCGACCATCTGGGCGGCGGTGAGCGGCGTGTCGTCGGCGTTGAGGCGGGTCTCGAACAGCTCCATGAGCCGCGTTTCGATCGCGTCGGGCAGTTTCCGGGTGACGATCACCAACGGTTTTTTCTTGGCGCTTGGCGGCATGTACAGCCCGATTAGCAATTCCCTCGCCGCCTTGTCCAGCAAACGGCCCCAGATCGGCCTCAAGAGCAGAAAAACGGGTTATTTCATGTACTTGTCGTCTCTTGCCAAGATTTGAGGTAATATTGCGGCGATGAGTGTTCGACCGTTCCTGTTGACCCTTGCGGCCCTGCTTCTGGCAGGCAGCGGTGTTTTCGCCGCCGATACGCCGCCCATCGTGCACAAAGGGTCGGGCCTGCCGATCCCCCGCTTCGCTGCGTTGCGCTCCGACGAGGTCAATGTCCGGGCGGGTCCCGGCACGCGCTACCCCATCGATTGGGTGTTCAAGCGCAAGCTGATGCCGGTCGAAATCGTCGCCGAATACGAGAACTACCGGAAAATCCGCGACTGGCAGGGCGCCAGCGGCTGGGTCCATCAGAGCCTGTTGACCGGCAAGCGCGGCTTCGTCGTCGCCTCCAAGGAAGCCGACGTCTATCGCACGCCGGCGCCCTCGGCCGAGGTCGTGGCCAAGCTCGAGCCCGAGGTGATGGGCGAAATCCGGTCGTGCCAGGGCGATTGGTGCAGGATCAGTGCGCCGGGCGTCAGCGGCTGGGTAACGCGCACCGAAATCTGGGGCGTCTATAAGTCCGAGCCGATCAACTAAGTCGCTTTCACAAGCGACTGAGTCGCTCTCACAAGCGCTAGCCCCTCCGTCCATCGGGACGTAAGAAGGCTCCATCGTGGTCCACGCAGTCAGCGCCAGTTTCGAGCGATCCGAGCATATGTCCCCGCCAGCGGCAGGCTTGGCGGTGCTGCTGCATGTCGCCGTGGCGGCCTTCCTGCTGTGGGCGCCAGTCCATAAGACCGATGACACCGACGAGGCGATCGAGGTGACGATGGAGGCGCCCCCGCCGCCGCCTCCCCCGCCGCCCGCACCCGTCCTCGAGACGCCGAAACCACCCCCGCCGCCGCCGCCGCCACCGCCTCCCCAGGCGGCTAAGCCGCCACCGCCTCCCCCGCCGCCGCCCACGACGAGCTACACACCGTTCCAGCCGGCCGCGCCGCTCGACAAGAAGACCGAGGGCGGCAAAAAGCCGACGGACAGCGCGCCTCTGTCCAAGCCGGTCGACAAAATCCAGGAAGTCGCGCCCGAGAAAAGCGAAGGGCCGCAGCAGGCGCTCGCCCAACCCCCGGCCGCGACTCCCGAGCCGACGCCTGCGCCACCGCCGACCCCTGCGCCGCCGCTCGAGAAGGAATTGCCTCCAATCGAGGCGCCACCCGCGCCACTCACATCGCAGGACTTTCCCAAGCCGGCGCCGCGCGTGGAACCCAAGCCGGAACCGAAGCCCGAGCCCAAGCCGGAACCCAAGCCGCTGCCGAAGCCGCCGGTACAGGCCCAGCCGCAGCGTCCGCCGCAGCAATCCGCGCTAGCGCCCTCGCCGCTGTCGCACCTGCCGCCGCGCGGCGCGCCGCCTCCCTCATCGCGCCAGGGTGCCGCGCAGGACCCGTCGCCGTTCGTCAATCCGGCGGATACGCGGGCACGCAACGATATCTCCAACTCCTACCTGCAGCGGGTCGTCTATACGGTGGCGACACAGCAGCCGATGACGGCCGATCCCGCCTGGCTGCGCCTGATCGTCGGCGTGCGCGTCGTGATCGCGCGCGACGGTCGTCTCGTGGATATTTCGGTCGCCCGATCGAGCGGCAATCCGGAAGCCGACAAGGCCGTACTCCAGGTCTTCCGCGCAGCCTCGCCCTTCGCGCCGTTGCCGGCCGAGCTGCCGGGCGAAAGCTTTACTTTCGCGCTACCCTTCGGCTTCGTGCAGCGTTAGGGGCTTCTTGCAGCGTTAAGCGAAGTCGCCGGCCAGCGCCTGACGCACGGCGGGCGGCATCACCGCCATGTGGCCGTAGTTCGCGTGCTCGAAGCCGACGACGACCTCGTCTTTGCCGGCCTTGAAGGCGGCGATCTGCGCGGCCGTAAAAGGAAAGCGCATGAACTGCACGGACGACGCCTTGCCGTCCTCGCGTGAGCGTTCCTGATCGTCCTCGGCCACGCCGCGGATGGTCTCGCCGCCGACGCGGATGAAGGCCTTGTGCTCGATGCCGCCCAGGGAACCCAGCACGCGCGCGCGACGCACCGGCTCGTCGATCTCGAACATCACCGTCGCCACCAGCTCGGCGCCTTGCGGGATGAGCGGATTGTAGGCCGCAAGTTCATCCGGCAGCTGCTCGGCGCCGCCCTTCTCGATGTACAGCATCTCCTGCACCTGGTGCAGCATCGTCTCGTAGGACTCGAAGTAGAAGGTCGCGAACGGCCCGACCTCGAGCCGGCGGTTCTTCTTGATCTCGGACATGCGCGTGCGGCGCTGGGCGCGCTCACTGGCATATTGGGCGAACGGCACGATCACCGACGGCTCGATTTTGCGCGGGGTCATCGGAGTCACTCCTTCATCAACCCGTAAGCGCGGGCAAAAATCTCGATCGGATGATCGGCACGGAACGGCTTGGGCTGGGTCTCGCCCGCTTCCATCTCCATCACCTGCATCAGGTGATCGGCGGCGAGCGGACATTCCGACGCCACGTGCGCGGTATCGTTCTTGAGCGCCGCCTGCGCGGCCGGTTTGCCGACTTTGACCGCGATGTCGAAATTCTCGGTGCGCGCGCCCCAGATACCGCCGTGGCCGCTGCAGCGCTCGATCACGGCAACGCGTGTCTTGGGAATCAGGCGCAGCATCTCGGCCGCCTTCGGGCCCATGTTCTGGGCGCGCGCGTGGCAGGCGAGGTGCATCGAGATGCCGCCTTCGACCGGCTCCAGCCCTGCGGCCAGGCCCTGCTTCTTGGCGATGTCGACCACGTATTCCGACAGATCGAACGTCGCGCGCGCCAGCTTCTCGATGTCGGGATCCTTGGGCAGGATCAGCGGCCATTCGAACTTCAGCATCAGCGCGCAGGATGGCGTCAGCGCCACGATGTCGTAGCCCTTCTCGACCCACGGCAGCAGTTCTGCGGAGACCTTCCTTGCGGCGGCCGCGGTGGCTTCAATGTCGCCCAGTTCAAGCTTGGGCATGCCGCAGCAGGCCGGGTGCAGGACCTCGGTCTCGACACCGTTCTTGGCCAGCACGCCGCGCGTCGCCGCACCGATATCGGTGGCATGGAAGTTCACGAAGCAGGTGGCGTAGAGCACGGCCTTGCGCTTACCGTAGGCCGGCGCCGCGGTGTTGAGCTCGACGCCCTCGCGTCGCGCGCGCAGCTCGAAGGTTTCGCTGGCCTGCTTGGGCAGACGCGCGCCGTGATGGATGCCGGTGACGCTCTCCAGCGTCTTGCGCAGGGCCGTGTTGCGCTCGTCGGTCGCCCAGTTCATCAGCGGCGCCACGAAGGTGCCGAGGCGGCCCGACTTGTCGGTGTCGGCCAGCTCGCTCTCGACGAAGCCGATGCCGTTCTTGCGCGCGTGGATGGCGCGATGGCGCAGCATCAGGTGCGGAAAATCGAGCGCCCATTCGTGGGGCGGCACGTAGGGACACTTGGTCATGAAGCACATGTCGCAGAGCGTGCAGGCCTGTTCGACCTCGGCGTATTTTTCCTTCGGCACGCCGTCGAGTTCGCCGGTCGGGCCGTTGTCGATCAGGTCGAACAGCCGTGGGAAGGAATCGCACAGATTGAAGCAGCGGCGGCAGCCGTGGCAGATGTCGAAGACGCGCTCCATTTCCTTCTCGAGCGCGACTTCATCCCAGAACCAGGGTTCCTGCCAGCCGAGGGGAAAACGGACGGGGGCGTCGAGACTGCCTTCGCGCATGGTCGATCTACTTTGCTCAAGAGAACGGTAAAGACGAAAAAGGGGACCCTCTCGGGTCCCCTTCTCAGTAAACGGGACGGCTTACGCCATCGTGTCGAGGGCCTTCTGGAAGCGGCCGGCGTGGCTCTTCTCAGCCTTCGCCAGCGTCTCGAACCAGTCGGCGATCTCGCCGAAGCCTTCTTCGCGCGCCGTGCGGGCCATGCCCGGGTACATGTCGGTGTACTCGTGCGTCTCGCCCGCGATGGCGGCCTTCAGGTTGTTGTCGGTCGCGCCGATCGGCAGGCCGGTCGCCGGATCGCCGCTCACCTCAAGGAACTCGAGATGGCCGTGCGCATGGCCGGTCTCGCCTTCGGCGGTCGAACGGAACACGACGGCGACATCGTTGAAGCCTTCGACGTCAGCCTTTTGTGCGAAATACAGATAACGGCGGTTGGCCTGGCTCTCGCCGGCGAACGCTGCCTTCAGATTGTCTTCGGTCTTCGATCCCTTAAGAGCTGCCATGGTCTTTCTCCCTTACCTTCCACAAACGCGAGATACGCTTACGCGAAGAATATTGGGGAGCGGTTACAGTGCCGTCAAGCAGTTTAGAACAATTCTAAAACTGCAAACGATTCTCAACTGGAAGAACCTTAACGGCGGACCCGAACGATCACGTCGACCCGCGAAAGACGCGTGCCTTTGGGCGGGGCCGGCAGGCCGGCGATCGTCACCTTGTCCGACGGGAAATCGTGCAGCTCGCCATCGGTCTCGACGTAGAAATGATGGTGATGGCCGGTATTGGTGTCGAAATAGGACCGGCCCGGCGCTACCACGACCTCGCGCAGCAGTCCGGCATCGCGGAACTGGTTCAGCGTGTTGTAAACGGTCGCCAGAGAGACGGGGTTGCGGCCGGCCTTGGCCTCGGCATGCAGGCTTTCGGCCGTGACATGGCGATGCTCGACCTCGAACAAGGCACGCGCCAAGGCAACCCGCTGACGGGTCGGACGCAGGCCTGCCTCCCGAAGACGGACGGCAAGATCAGGGTTGGTTGCACCGGACATGATGTGTCCCATATGTAGGCACTAGAACGGTCGCTGGAAAGGGACGAATCCGTCCAAATCGCCGGTTTGCGCATCGCAGCCGGCCTCCTTATTCTGCCGCCGCTCCGCGACGATCAGCTGTCCGGGCTCTCAAAAGACGGTGAAAGAGTGAACGACAAGAAGAACAGCTTTACCTTCGAAGACCTTATCGAGTGCGCCAAGGGCCACCTGTTCGGGCCCGGCAATGCGCAGTTGCCGCTGCCACCGATGCTGATGTTCGACCGGATCACGCATATTTCGGAGACCGGCGGGAAGTACGGCAAGGGCGAGATCGTGGCCGAACTGGACGTGAAGCCCGACCTTTGGTTCTTCGCCTGCCATTTCAAGGGCGACCCGGTGATGCCGGGGTGCCTCGGCCTCGACGCGCTCTGGCAGATGTGCGGCTTCTTCCTGGGCTGGATGAAAGCCCCCGGCCGCGGCCGCGCGCTCGGTGTGGGCGAAGTGAAGCTCACCAGCATGATCGTGCCGACGGTGAAGAAGCTCACCTACCACGTGCACATGAAGCGCGTGATCCTGCGTCGCCTGGTCATGGGCGTCGCCGACGGCTTCGTCACCGCCGACGGCGTGCCTGCTTACGAAGCCCTCGACATGAAAGTCGGCCTGGCCAAGGATATCGGGCCGGCCGAGGCAACGGCGTAATCCATGAAACGTGTCGTCGTCACCGGACTGGGCGTCGTCTCCTCGATCGGCAACAATGCCGCCGAGGTGACCTCCTCCCTGAAGGCCGGAAAGTCCGGCATCGAATTCATGCCGCAGTACCACGAGCTGGGCTTTCGCAGCCAGGTCGCGGGCACGCTCAAGCTCAACGTCGAGGAACTGGTCGACCGCCGCCTGATGCGCTTCATGGGCAATGGCGCGGCCTACGCCTATCTGGCGATGAAGGAAGCGATCGCCGACGCAGGCCTGAGCGAAGCCGAAATCTCGAACGACCGTACCGGCGTCATCGCGGGCTCCGGTGGTCCGACCACCGGCGCGATCGTGCAAGCGGCCCTCACCACCAAGGAGAAGGGTCCCAAGCGCGTCGGTCCGTTCCAGGTGCCGCGCGCCATGGCGAGCACCGTGTCGGCCAACCTCGCCACCGCCTACAAGATCAGGGGCCTGAGCTATTCGATCAGCTCGGCCTGCTCGACTTCCGCGCACTGCATCGGCAATGCCGTCGAGACCATCCAGCTCGGCAAGGCCGACCGCATGTTCGCGGGTGGCGGCGAGGAGCTCGAGTGGACGCTCTCGGTACTGTTCGACGCCATGGGCGCGATGTCGTCGAAGTACAACGACGCGCCGCAGACCGCGAGCCGCGCCTACGACAAGGACCGCGACGGCTTCGTGATCTCCGGCGGCGGCGGCATCCTGGTGTTGGAAGAACTTGAAGTGGCCAAGGCGCGCGGCGCCAAGATCTACGCCGAGGTCGTGGGCTACGGCGCCACCTCCGACGGTGCCGACATGGTCGCTCCCTCGGGCGAAGGCGCGCTGCGCTGCATGAAGCTCGCGGTCGCAGGCTTCTCCGGCGCCGCGCGGCGCAATGCGCCGGTCGACTACATCAACACGCACGGCACGGCGACACCGGTCGGCGACATCACCGAACTCAACGCCATCCGCGCGGTGTTCGGCGACAAGCTGCCGACCGTGAGCTCGACCAAGTCGATGACCGGGCACAGCCAGGGCGCCACCGGCGCGCATGAGGCGGTCTACTCGCTGCTGATGATGAAGGACGATTTCGTGGCGCCCTCGATCAACATCGAGAACCTCGACCCCGGCGCCGAAGGCTATCCGATCGCCCGCCAGCGCATCGACAATGCCAAGCTGCAGACCGTGATGTCGAACAGCTTCGGCTTCGGTGGCACCAACGCCTGCCTGCTTTTCTCGCGCTACGACAACTAAGCAAAGAGTCCGATGCCCCTCCCTGACGTTTCGAAGCTGATGGCCGGCAAGCGCGGCCTGATCATGGGCGTGGCCAACAACCACTCGATCGCCTGGGGCATCGCCCAGGCCCTCCATGACGCGGGCGCCGAACTCGCCTTCACCTACCAGGGCGGCGCCTTCGGCAAGCGCGTGATCCCGATGGTCGAGAAGCTCGGCGCCAAGATCGTCCAGGAAGTCGATGTCGAGAACGAGCAGAGCCTGCACGCCCTGTTCGAGCGCCTGCAAAAAGAATGGGGCAAGCTCGACTTCGTGGTCCATTCCATCGCCTTCTCCGACAAGGAGGAGCTGAAGGGCCGCTACGTCGACACCAGCCGCGCCAACTTCCAGCGCAGCCTCACCATCTCCTGCTACTCCTTCACCGAGATCGCGCGGCTGGCGCTGCCGCTGATGACCGAAGGTGGCAGCCTGATCACGCTGACCTACGAAGGCGCCACGCGCGTGATGCCGTCCTACAACGTGATGGGCGTCGCCAAGGCCGCCCTCGAGGCGAGCGTCCGCTATCTCGCGGCCGACCTCGGCCCGCAGGGCGTGCGCGTGAACGCGCTCTCCGCCGGCCCGATGCGCACGCTTGCCGGCGCCGTGATCGGCGGCGCGCGCTACGTCTACCGCGTGTCGCGCGAGGCCTCGCCGCTGCGCCGTAATGTCGAGCTGAGCGATGTGGGCGGTGCCGCGCTCTACTATCTCTCGGACCTGAGCGCCGGCGTCACCGGCACGGTCCATTTCGTCGATGCCGGCTACCACGCCATCGGCCTGCCGCCCGACGGCACCGCCCTGCCGACCGCAAGCGGCGATCAGTAACTAGCCGACCACGACATCCATCGTCGTTGCGAGCGCGCCCGGCTCGAGGCCGGGTGCGGGCTCGAGGCGCATCTCGATCCGCTCGCGTTGGCGCGGATCGCGCAGGGCTTCGCGATAGACGAAATCGCGCGCGTTCTGCGGATCCCCGGCGACATAGAGCTGCGTGGTGAGGCGGCCACCCTCGCGGCTCGCCACCTTCACATGGATGTGCGGCGTGCGGCCGGGATAGGCGACGGGCTTCAGGGTGCGGAAACTGTAGCGGCCCTCAGCGTCGACCGTCGTGCGGCCGTATCCCTGGAAGGCCTGGTCGCGCCGGTCGCGGCCCGGCTGGCGCGGATGGTCGTAAATTCCCTGCGCGTCGCACTGCCAGATCTCGATCTGCGCGCCGTCCAACGCGCGGCCATCGACGCCGAGCAGACGGCCCTGCAGGTGCAGCACGGTGCCCATCGCCTGCGCGGCGCTGCCGCGGACCTGCACGAGATCGTAGTCGACGTCGCTCGGGAACTGGACCGGATAGAACGGCCCCTCGGTCTGCTGAGGTGTCGGCACGATGTCCGCAGCAAGCGCGCCGCGCATCGGCGACAGGATGGCGCCCGATCCGAGCAACAAGGAACGTCGGGAAAAGCGGTGGGAGTTCATGCTCCCCTATACGCAAACAAAAACGGCGGCGTCCCCAGCGAGGACGCCGCCGTTTCCGTTAGCTGTTCGACGCCTACTCGCCGGCGGTCGCTTCGGCCGGCTGCGGCTTGTTCGAGATATCCTCGCCGGTCGTCTGGTCGACGGCCTTGACGCTGAGGCGCACCTTGCCGCGATCGTCGACGCCCAGGACCTTGACCTTCACCGGGTCGCCTTCCTTGACGACGTCGGTGACCTTGGCGACGCGACGCGGCGCCAGCTCGGAGATGTGCACGAGGCCGTCACGGGCGCCCAGGAAGTTCACGAAGGCGCCGAACTCGACGGTCTTCACGACCTTGCCGTTGTAGATCACGCCGATTTCCGGCTCGGCAACGATGCCCTTGATCCAGTCGATCGCGCGCTGGCCGGCCTCGGCGTCCACCGCCGCGACCTTGATCGTGCCATCGTCCTCGATGTCGATCTTGGTGCCGGTCTGCTCGGTGATCTCGCGGATCACCTTGCCGCCGGTGCCAATCACTTCACGGATCTTGTCCTTCGGAATCTGGAACTGCGTGATGCGCGGCGCGTTCGAGCTGACGCCCTCACGCGCGCCGCCCAGACCCTTGGCCATTTCGCCGAGGATGTGGATACGACCGTCCTTCGCCTGGCCCAGAGCGACCTTCATGATCTCTTCCGTGATGGAAGTGATCTTGATGTCCATCTGCAGCGAGGTGATGCCCTTCTCGGTGCCCGCGACCTTGAAGTCCATGTCGCCGAGATGATCCTCGTCGCCCAGGATGTCCGACAGGACGGCGAAGCGCTCGCCTTCCTTGATCAGGCCCATGGCGATGCCGGCGACGGGACGCTCCATCGGAACGCCCGCGTCCATCAGCGACAGCGAGCCGCCGCAAACCGTGGCCATCGACGACGAGCCGTTCGACTCGGTGATCTCGGACACGATGCGGATCGTGTACGGGAATTTTTCTTTGCTCGGCAGCATCGGGCGGAGCGCGCGGAAGGCGAGCTTGCCGTGGCCGATCTCGCGGCGGCCGGGCGACCCCATGCGACGCACTTCACCCACCGAGTACGGAGGGAAGTTGTAGTGCAGCATGAAGTTTTCGCGGTACTCGCCCTCGAGCGCGTCGATGATCTGCTCGTCCTGGCCGGTGCCGAGCGTGGCAACGACGAGGGCCTGCGTCTCACCGCGGGTGAACAGCGACGAACCGTGGGCGCGCGGCAGCACGCCGACCTCGGCCACGATCGGACGAACGGTCTTGGTGTCGCGGCCGTCGATGCGCTTGCCGGTGTCGAGGATGGCGGTACGCACGACGTCGGCTTCGAGGTTGCCGAAGCCTTCGCCGAACGCGGCGAGGGCGGCGTCGTCACCTTCGAACAGCTTCTTGGCGTCCGCTTTCACGGCGCCGATCTTGGCCTGGCGGGCCTGCTTCTGCGTCTCGGCAAAGGCATCGACCAGTCGGGCGCGCATGTCGGTCTTGAGCTTGGCGGCCACGGTCTTCGACGCTTCCGACGGATCGGTGAGCGGCAGCGGATCCTTGGCGGCATGCTCGGCCAGCGAGATGATCGCGTCGATCACCGGCTGGAACGAACGATGGGCCTCCATGACGGCGCCCAGCATGATTTCCTCGGAAAGCTCCTGCGCTTCCGATTCGACCATCAGCACGCCTTCCTTGGTGCCGGCAACGACGAGATCCAGTGTGCTGGTCTCGAGCTGCGCCATCGTCGGGTTCACGACGTACTTGCCGTCGAGATAGCCAACGCGTGCGCCGGCGATCGGGCCCATGAACGGCACGCCCGAGATCGTGAGCGCGGCCGACGTGGCGACCATCGCCAGGATGTCGGGATCGTTCTCGAGATCGTGCGCGAGCGTGGTCACGACGACCAACGTCTCGTTGCGATAGCTCTCGTGGAACAGCGGACGGATCGGACGATCGATCAGGCGCGAGGTCAGGATCTCCTTCTCGGAGGGACGGCCTTCACGCTTGAAGAAGCCACCCGGGATCTTGCCCGCGGCAAAAGCCTTTTCCTGGTAGTTGACGGTCAGCGGGAAGAAATCGAGGCCGGGCTTCGGCTTCTTCTCGAACACGACCGCGGCCAGCACCGTGGTGCCGCCGTAGGTGGCGAACACCGCGCCATCGGCCTGGCGGGCGATCCTGCCGGTCTCGAGCACGAGCTTGCGGCCCGCCCAGTCGATTTCCTTACGAAATACCTTGTCCTTGAACATGTCAGACATTTTCCATCTTCCTTTCCTACACGGCCGCCACCCCCGTCAGGGTGCGACCGCCCGCCGACGCCCTTGCGTCGACAGGACCGGGCCAGGCCTTTGCAACATGCCCCTGCCTTCCCGGTTACTGCGAAGCCGCGACGTCAGGTCAAATTCGACGGGGACCCGAGGACGCGACACGAAAAGGCCCCGCCGAACGGCGAGGCCTGGAACTCTTAGCGACGCAGACCCAGACGCTCGATCAGCTTGTCGTAGCGCTTGGAATCGCGGTCCTTGAGATAGTCGAGCAGACGGCGGCGCTGGCCGACCATCTTGAGAAGGCCACGACGCGAGTGGTGATCCTTCTTGTGATCCTTGAAGTGCTCGGTGAGATTGGTGATGCGTTCGCTGAGGATCGCGACCTGCACTTCGGGCGAACCCGTGTCGCCCTCGAGCTGTGCATACGACTTGATCAGCTCCGCCTTGCGGTCTGCAGTAATCGACATCGGTGTCTCCTGAACTAAAGGTTGAACACGCGCACCGGCTGTAGAGCGACGCCGTCCGAACGGACCAGCGCCACCAGCTTCTGACCGCATTCGGCACGAACCAGTGCGCCGGATGGGGGTGCGTCCCGGGTCAAGATGACAGGCTGGCCTTGGCGCAACCGATCGGCTTGGGCCTCCGTCAGGGCCAGCGCCGGGATGTCGTCCAGCGCGGTCGCAACGGGAGCCAGGGCCCCGAGAAGCGCGGAGTTATGCCCGAGGACCTCCAGTTTGGAAAGCGAAATGGCCGCCTCTTCACGGAACGGTCCGGCGACCGTCCGGCGCAAGACCGACAGGTGTCCGACGGTCCCCAGGGCCACCGCCAGATCGCGCCCGAGGGACCGGATGTAGGTGCCTTTTCCGCAGCCAACCACGAAATCTGCGTGGTCCGCGTCGGGACGGGCCAGGAGCTCCAGCCGTCCGATGGACACCTTGCGCGTCTTCAGCTCGACAGTTTCGCCCGCCCGGGCAAGGTCGTAGGCCCGCTGGCCGTCGATCTTGAGGGCCGAAAACGCCGGCGGCATCTGGTCGATCTCGCCCAGGAAGGCCGGCAGAGCCGCCCGGATCGCCGCATCGGTCGGGCGCGCGTCGCTGGTCGCGCTCACCTCGCCCTCGGCATCCTCGGTCGTGCGCGCCTCGCCAAAACGCAGCGTGAATTTGTATTCCTTGCGGCCGTCCATCACGAAGGGAACGGTCTTGGTCGCCTCGCCGAGAGCGATCGGCAGGACTCCGGTGGCCAGTGGATCGAGAGTGCCGCCATGACCCGCCTTCGCGGCGCCAAACAGCCAGCGCACCCGTCCGACAGCACTGGTCGAGCCGAGGCCAAGCGGCTTGTCGAGTACGACCCAGCCGTCGACCTTGTTCTTGACCCTCTTCACTCGTCCTTGATGTCGCGGGCGACGTCCGGCCGACGCAACAGAGCGCCGATCTTGTCGGCCTCGTCGAAGGTCGTGTCGAGCTGGAAGCGGATCTCCGGCGCGCTGCGCAGGCCCGCTTTCTCGCTCACCCGGCCGCGGAACCAGGGCGCCGCACGCTTCAACGCGGCCAGCATGCGATCCTTGTCCTGGCCACCCAGCGGCATGACGAAGGCGATGGCATTGCGCAGGTCGGGGCTGACGTCGACCGACGTCACCGTGATCGTGGCATCGCGCAGGTCCGGATCGCGCATGTTGCCGCGCTCGAGAAGCTCCGCCAGCAGATGGCGGATCTCCTCGCCGACGCGCAACTGACGCTGGCCGGGGCCACGGTTCTTTTCACGGTCGGACGAGCTACGCCGCGACATGGCGTTTCCTTCTACACATTCGAGAGACGCGCCACTGGAGTGGCGCGTCCACCAGCTTAAAGCGTCGGCGCAACTGCCTCGACGTCGAAGCACTCGATCACGTCGCCGACCTTGATGTCCTCGTAGTTCTCGAAGGCCATGCCGCACTCGAAGCCATGCTGCACTTCCTTCACTTCGTCCTTGAAGCGGCGGAGCGTCTTCAGCGTGCCCTCGTGGATCACGACGTTGTCGCGCAGCAGGCGAACCTTGTTGCCGCGCGTGACCTTGCCATCGGTGACCATGCAGCCCGCGACGTTGCCGGCCTTGGTGACCTTGAAGACTTCGCGGATCTGCGCGTTGCCGACGAGGGTTTCCTTGAAGGTCGGATCGAGAAGACCGACCATCAGGGCCTGCATGTCCTCGGTCACCTTGTAGATGATCGAGTAATAGCGGATGTCGACCTTGTCGCGCTTGGCGATCTCGCGGGCCTGCGGGTTCGCACGCACGTTGAAGCCGATGATCAGCGCGCCCGACGCCTTGGCCAGCGTCATGTCGGCCTCGCTGATGCCACCGACGCCGCTGTAGACCACGCGGGTGATGACCTTCTCGGTGCCGAGCTTGGACAGCGCGCCGGCCAATGCTTCGGCCGAGCCCTGCACGTCCGCCTTGATCAGGACCGGCAGTTCCTTGGCCGTGCCTTCGCGGATGCCCTTGATCATCTCCTCGAGGGTGCCGCGGCCACCGGCCGCCCGAGCGAGCTCGAGCTGGCGATCGCGACGGGCGCGGAAGTCGGAGATCTCACGCGCACGCGCTTCGCTTTCCACGACATGGAACTCGTCGCCCGCCTGCGGCGTGCCGGCGAGGCCCAGGACCTCGACCGGGAAGGCCGGACCGGCGCTTTCAACGCCCTGAGCATGGTCGTCGACGAGGCGGCGCACGCGACCCCACACGGCGCCGGCGACGAGAACGTCACCGACCTTGAGCGTGCCGCGCTGGACCAGCACCGTCGCCACCGAGCCGCGGCCCTGGTCGAGCTTGGCCTCGATCACCACGCCGTCGGCGGGACGGTCGGGATTGGCCTTGAGATCGAGCAGTTCGGACTGCAGCAGGATCGCTTCCTCGAGCTTGTCGAGGTTCATCCGCTTGGTCGCCGAGACCTCGATCGACTGGACTTCGCCGCCCAGTGCTTCGACCTGGATCTCGTCGCGCAGCAGTTCGTTCTGCACGCGGCTCGCGTCGGAGCCCGGCTTGTCCATCTTGTTGATGGCCACGATGATCGGCACGCCCGCCGCCTTGGCGTGGGCGATCGCTTCCTTGGTCTGCGGCATGACGCCGTCGTCGCCGGCCACCACCAGCACGACGATGTCGGTCACCTTGGCGCCGCGCGCGCGCATCGCCGTGAAGGCCTCATGGCCCGGCGTGTCGAGGAAGGTGATCTTCTGCTTCGAGGGCAGCGTCACCTGATAGGCGCCGATGTGCTGGGTGATGCCACCCGCCTCACCGCCCGCCACGTCGGTGGCGCGCAGTGCATCGAGCAGCGAGGTCTTGCCGTGATCGACGTGGCCCATGATCGTGACGACGGGCGGACGCGAAATCAGTGTCTCACCGGCATCGGCGACATCGGCGAGGCCCGTCTCGACGTCACCTTCGGTCACGCGCTTGAAACGGTGACCCATTTCGGTGACGACCAGCTCGGCCGTGTCGGGATCGATCGCCTGGTTGATGGTCGCCATCACGCCCATGCGCATCATCGTCTTGATCACGTCGGCGCCGCGCTCGGCCATACGCGAGGCGAGCTCCTGGACGGTGATGACCTCGGGAATGATGACCTCGCGGAAGACCTTCTGCTGAGGCTCGTCACCGCTCTGCTGGCGACGCTCGCGATCGAGGCGGCGGCGCTGCTGGGCGACCGAACGGCTGCGGAAATCGTTCTCGCCCGAGACGGCACGGCCCACGTCGATCTTGTCGGAGCGGCGTTTCGGCGCCTCGTTGCGGCGCGCACCCGGCGCCTGCGGCAGACGCTTGTTGGCCACCGGCGCGGGACGCAGCGGCGGACGACGCAAAGCACCGGCTGTAGCGCCCGGAGCGCCGAGAGGACGGCGAACCACGCCTTGCGGAGCAGCGGCGGCGGCCGGCGCGGACGTGCCGGATTCGATTTCCTGGGTCTGGCGCGTGGCGGTCTGCGTCTGGGGCGCACCGGCGGCCTGGTCGAGGCGCTTTTGCACCAGGACGTCGGCCTTGCGCTTCATCTCGTCGTCGACCTTCTTGCGCGCCTCTTCCTCGGCCAGCCGCTTCTTGTGCTCTTCCTCGGCGGCCTTGCGCACCTTTTCTTCAGCGGCGCGGCGGGCGGCTTCGACGGCGGCCTTCTCGCGCGCGATCACGGCATCGCGGTCGGCACCGACCAGGGCGCGGGCGCGGGCTTCCTTCTCTTCTTCGGTCAGCGTACGCAGCACGATTCCGCGGCTGTTCGTCGGCATCGCCGGACGGACCGGCGCGGTGGGCGCGCGCGGCGGGGGCGAGGACGACTGCGCGCCGCCGGTACCGATCTTCAACGTACGCGCGGCAGCGGTCGAGGCTGCGGGAGCTGGCGTCGGCGCCGGCGCGGGAGCCGGCGCAGGTGTGGGGGTCGCTGCCGTGGGTGCAGCACCGATCGTGCGCTTGACGGGGCCCTTCTTGACCTCGACCGTCACCTGGCGCGTGCGCCCATGCGAGAACTTCTGTTTGACCTGCGTCGCGTCGGCCTTCGCCGCAGCGCCACGGCCCGCCGTCGAGAGCGTCAGCGGCTTGGTGGTCTTGCCTTGTTCTTTTTGCTCGGTCATATCGCGTGTTGTCCTTGGTCCGGTCCGGCCCGTCAACCGGCGCTATTGAGACGATAACCGCGCCAGCGCGCAGCACCGCCTGCAATCCGTTGAATGAACTGGCCCGACGCGTCGTCGCGCGCCACTGCCACATAAACCGTCTGGTCGCGTCCAAAGACGCCACCCAAAATTTCCTTGGTCCCAAGCCGCTCCAGCGGCAGGCCAGTCTTCGTCAGTTTTGCCAGTCCATCTCCATCGGCTTCTTCAGCCACGATCAACAGGCCCGCACGGCCATGACCCATCATCTGCTCGACCCGCACGAAACCCGCGACGGCCCGGCCGGCCCGACGGGCCCGGCTGAGATCGCCAAGCGCCCGCTCCAGAAGCAAACGCTCGACCCGCTCGGGTAGATCCTCCGCCGCCTTTACCTGCGCCCGCGCCGCCTTCGAGAACAGCTTGCGCGCCACGGCCTGCTCGACTGCAGACCGTTCGACGGTGACCCACATGCCGCGCCCCGGGAGCTGTCGTGCCAGATCCGGCACGACGTCACCCTCGGGTCCCACGACAAAACGCACCATTTGCTCCGGCGCGCGCTCTGCGCCGGTCACGATGCATGTGCGCACCGGGAAATGGGGTTCGGTCATGGCGACGGCAAGGTTCAAAAGCGCCTCCGATCAGGTCTTCGCCGCGTCGCCGCCCGCACCTTCAGCGGGGGCTTCATCGGCGAACCAGTGCTCGCGCGCCTTCATGATGATGGCGTTTGCGGTGTCGTTATCCATGGCGCTCTCGCCCACGATCTCGCGCAGCTCGTCGGAGGCGAGGTCGGCGAGGTCATCGCGCGTCTTCACTTCCTTCTCACCCAGCGCCACCAGCATCGCGAGCGTCAGGCCCTCGGTCGACTGCAGGTCTTCGGCGACGCCCAGCTCGGCCAGACGGGTCGCGAAGTCGGAGTCGCGCTTCTCGATATACTCGCGGGCGCGGCGCTGCAGCTCGGTGGCGATCTCCTCGTCGAAGCCCTCGACACCGGACAAATCCTCGACCGGGGAGTCGGAGACATCCTCGACCGCGCCATAGCCCTCGGCCACCAGCAGGTGGGCGATCACATCGTCGACGTCGAGCGAGGCCTTGAACAGCTCGGTGCGCTCGCGCGTTTCCTTCTGGCGGCGCTCGCTCTCTTCAGCCTCGGTCATGATGTCGATTTCCCAGCCAGTAAGTTGCGATGCGAGCTTCACGTTCTGGCCGCGGCGGCCGATGGCGAGGCTCAACTGGTCGTCGGGCACCACCACCTCGGTCTTGTTCTTCTCTTCGTCCATCAGCACCTTGCTGACTTCCGCGGGCGCGAGCGCGTTCACGATGAAGTTCGCCGTGTCGTTCGACCACGGAATGATGTCGACCTTCTCGCCCTGCAGCTCCTGCACGACGGCCTGGACGCGGCTGCCGCGCATGCCGACGCAGGCGCCGATCGGATCGATCGAGCTGTCGTGGCTCAGCACGGCGATCTTGGCGCGGCTGCCCGGATCGCGGGCGACAGCCTTGATCTCGATGATGCCGTCATAGATTTCCGGCACTTCCTGGGTGAACAGCTTGGCCATGAACTGGGGATGGCTGCGCGACAGAAAGATCTGCGGGCCGCGCGGCTCTTCGCGCACGTCGAAGATGTAGGCGCGCACGCGATCGTTCACGCGCAGCGATTCGCGGGGGATCGTCTCGTCGCGGCGGATCACGCCTTCGGCGCGCTGCAGGTCGACGGTGATGTTGCCGTAGTCGACGCGCTTGACGACACCGGACACGATCTCACCGACGCGATCCTTGAATTCCTCGTACTGGCGCTTGCGCTCGCTCTCACGCATGCGCTGCGTGATGACCTGCTTGGCGGTCTGGGCGGCGACACGGCCGAAGTCGATCGGCGGCAGCTCGTCGGTCAGGAAGTCGCCGACCTGCGCCTCGGGATTGCGGCGCTGGGCGTCGATCACCGACACCTGGGTGTTCTCGTTCTCGATCGCGTCGGAGACCTGCATGTAGCGCAGCAGCTTGATCTCGCCGGTCTTGCGGTCGATCTCGGCGCGGATGTCGTGCTCGAGCCCGTACTTGGCGCGGCCCGACTTCTGGATCGCCTGCTCCATCGCCTCGAGCACTTCCTCGCGCTCGATGCCCTTCTCGCGGGCGACCATGTCGGCCACCTGAAGCATCTCAAGACGCGGAATGTCGGCAGTCGTCGCCATGATGTCTCTTCCTCTCCGTTAGACGCGTTAGTGTGTCGGTTCGGCGCCGTCCGCGGCGCGTTGATGTTCGGCCAGAAGGGCGTCGGTGATCTCGAGCTTGGCGCGCGTGACCGCCGACAGCGGCAGCTTGGCCTCGGTCCCGTCGTCCATCTTCACGCGGATGAGGTCGTTCTCCAGCCCGAGCAACGTGCCCTTGAAGCGGCGGCGACCCTCAATCGGCAGCGCGGTCTCGAAGCGGGCCAGATGCCCCGACCAGCGCGCGTAATCCTTGGGCCGGGTGAGCGGGCGGTCGATGCCGGGCGAGCTCACTTCCAGCGTGTAGTTGTTCGAAATCGGATCCTCGACGTCGAGCACCGCCGACAGAGCGCGCGAGAGCGTGGCGCAGTCCTCGACGTCCATCGGGCGGCCGTCGGCCGGCTCGATCATGATCTGCAAGATGGCGCCACCACGGCTCATCGACACACGAACCAACTCGAAGCCCATGCCGACGATGGTCGGGGACACGATGTCTTCGATGCGGCGCAACAGGTCGGTCACGTAGGGCAAAAATCCGTTGTCTGTGGGCGCGCAGGATCAAGAAACGAAAAAGAGCGGGCTCTGGCCCACTCTTTTTTCTTTGGCTCGTCCTGCGAACCCGATGAGGATGGCGCGGATATAAGCGTGTTATTGCGTGCTGGCAAGGGATTCCTCGCCATTCCTAATGAAGCCCGAAAACCGCCAGCCGCCGCTGCCCAGACCTGAAAAAATATCGCCCATGAACACAAAAAAGAGGTCCGGCGGGCCGACCTACCATGGCTGGTGGGTCGTCGTGTGCACATTCACCATTGCCCTCTACGGATGGGGGTTCGGTTTCTATGGCCTGGGCCTCTACCTGGTGTCCCTGCACAAGGCCTGGAACTGGTCGCCGGCCGAAATTTCTGCCGCCATCACATTTTATTACGTCGCTGGCGCCTTCCTGGTGATGCAGGTCGGCGACCTCATCCAGAAAAGAGGTGCGCGGCCGGTCGTGCTGATCGGTTCGGGCCTGATGGTGCTGGGCGTGCTGGGCCTGACCCAGATCCACGCGCTGTGGCAGCTCTATATCGCCGTCGCGGTGATGATCCCGGGCTGGGCGGCGATGGGCGGCGGCGCGATCAACACCATCATTGCGCAATGGTTCAACCGCCGTCGTGGCCTGGCCGCCAGCCTGGCGCTGAACGGCGCCACCTGCGCGGGCCTCCTGTTTGCGCCGGCCTTCGCCTGGGCGATCGACTCGCTGGGCTTCACCCACGCCTGCCTGGCTGCCAGCGCCATCATCATCGTCACCCTGTGGCCGATGGTGGCGATCGTGCTGCGGCCGCGCCGCGCCGACGAGCACGACGTCGGCGACGAGGCGACGGCCACCGCCGACAAAGGTGCGCCGATGAGCCGGGCCGCGCTGCTGCGCCAGCCGCGCTACCTCACGATGGTCGGCGCCTTTTCGCTCGGCATGCTGGCGCAGATCAGCTTCATCGCCCACCAGGTCGCCTTCCTGGAGCCGACGCTTGGCCTGAAGGGCGCCGGCTGGCTGGTCAGCGTGACCTCGCTCTCGGCGCTGGCCGGCCGCCTCACAGTGGGGCTGGTGATCGATCGCGTCGACCGGCGCGGCGCCAGTTCCGCGGTTCTGTGCGTGCAGATCCTGTCGATGATCGTGCTGCTCTCGAGCCACTCATTGATCGGCCTCACCGTCGGCTGCCTGCTGTTCGGCTTCGGCGTCGGCAACCTGATCACCTTGCCGGGCCTGATCGTGCAGCAGGAATTCCCGCGCCGCGATTTCGCGCGCGCCGTCAGCCTCAACGTCGCCATCACGCAGCTGGTCGCCGCCGTCGGACCGACCTTGCTCGGCGTGCTGCACGATCTCTCCGGCGACTACCGCACCTCGTTGATCGCCTGCCTCGTCTTGCAGATAGCCGCCGCACTCTTGATGCTGGTGCGGCCGGGCCGTGCTCCTATCGGCGCTGCGCTATCCGAAACGACGGACACCAATGGCTAGGACCATGAGACTTGCACGATCTGTCTTTGCAGCCTCGGCGGTGTGGCTGTGGGCGCCGCACCTTGCCCCGGCTCAACCCGCTTCCAAAGCGATCCCAACCGAGGCGGTGTTCCAGAAAATTCGCCCGTGCTGGCGAGGCCCTATGGAGACGAGCAAGAAAATTCCTGAGGTGCACATCATCGTGCAATTGGACAAGGAGGGCCGGCCTGTCAGCTCGGAGGCCGAGGACACGGCTCGATACAACAGCGATCCCGACTATCGCGCGGTCGCGGACACGGCGCTGCGCGCCGTCCGCAATCCACGGTGCCAGCCCTGGCCTCTTCCCGCCGGCATGTACGAAAGCTGGCGCAAGCTCACGCTGACTTTCTACAACGACTAGTCGCCTATCGACGTCTCAACCTGAGAAAGACCGGCACGCCGGCGATGCGCTTGGTCTCGTAGCGCGTCGGCGGCCAGTCGGCGGGGCGGCTCCGCCAGTCGGCGGGACGTTCGGCCAGCCACTCGAAGGCGGGATGCGTGCAGGCGTGCTCGATCATCCACGGCAGGTAGCTCGGATCGTCGGTTGCCAGGCGCAGCTCGGCGCCGGGTTTCATCAGCCGCGCCAGCACGTCGAGATTGGCGCGCTGCACGAAGCGCCGCTTGTGATGACGCGTCTTGGGCCACGGATCGGGGAACAACACGAAGGCACGCGACAGCGATCCTTCGGGCAGCGCCTTCATCACCAGCATCGCGTCGTCAACGAGCAGCCGCACGTTCGACACGCCCTCGCGCTCGATGTGCGCCAGGCACTTGGCGACGCCGTTGATGTAGGGCTCGCAGCCGATCAGCCCAACGTTCGGATGTTCCTTCGCCTGCCAGACGAGATGCTCGCCCGCGCCGAAGCCGACCTCCAGCCACACGCCATCGGACGGCGGGACGCCGCCAAATAATGCAGGCAGATCGATCTTTTGCGGCTCTTCCGGCACGACGACGGTGAGGCGCGGCAACAGCGTCGCGAGCAGCGATTGCTGCCCGTCGCGCAGTTTCTTGCCGCGGCGCCGACCGTAGAGGGTGCGCTCGCGGACGTCGATCACATGATCACGTCGATCAAGTACGGACCCTTCTGCGACATGGCGTAGGTGAGCTGCTTGGTGAGCTCTTCCAGGTTGGTCGCCTTGCCGGCGGCCACGCCCATGCCCTTGGCGAGATCGGTGAACTGAAGCGTCGGCCGATCGAGCGTCAGCATGTCGATCGCGCGCGGGCCGGGATTGGCCGCGCCCACGTCGGCGAGCTGGCTGTAGAGGATGTTGTAGGAGCGGTTCGAGAAGATCATCACGCAGACGTCGAGGTTCTCGCGTGCCATCGTCCACAGCGACTGGATCGTGTACATCGCCGAACCGTCGCCGATCATGCAGATGACCTTGCGGTCGGGGCAGGCGACGGCAGCGCCAACGGCCACCGGACCGCCGAAGCCGATCGAGCCGCCCATGTTGTTCAGCCAGTCGTGCGGCGGCGCGCCCGCGCTGTACGGGAAGAAGCCGCGCCCCGTGGTCACCGACTCATCGACCACGATGGCGCCTTCCGGCATCGTGGCGCCCAACGCCTGACCCAGGCCTTCGAGCGTGAACTTGCCGGTCGGACGATCGGGACGGCTCGGCTGGGCAACGCCCGCGGCCTTCTCGTTCATCGCGTCGAGTTCCATCGCCAGCGCTTCGAGCGAGCCCAGGATGTCGCCTTCGACCGGACAAAGGACTGTCGTCTCGCAACCGTCCGGCGTCAGCACCGACGGCTTGCCGGGATAGGCGAAGAAGGCGAAGGGCGCCTTGGCGCCGCACAGCACCATCTGCTGCGTCCCCTTGAGCTGCGCCTGCGCCGCCTCGATCACGAAGTGAAGACGCAGCACCGGGATGCGGCCCGCGCCGCGCTCGATGCGCGCCGTGCCGCCGGCGCCCTGCACCTTGCAGCCGGTCTTCGCCGCGATCTTGCCCGCGAGCTCGAGACCACGCGCGCGCAGCGCACGACCGCCGATGAACAGCATCGCGTTCGGCTTCTTCAGCGCCTTCGCGGCGGCAACGACGGCAGCTTTATCGGCAATTGGTGCCGCGGGAGCGGCAGACGTGTCGGCGACGCCATCGGCTTCACCCCATGCGGTGTCGGCCGGCAGGATGAGCGTGGCGATCTGGCCGGGCGCCACGTTTGCCGCCTGGATCGCCAGCGCGCCGTCGCTCGCAACGGTCTTCGAGGTCGGCGAGGTCTTCACCCAATGCGAGAAGGGACGCGCGATGCCTTCGATGTCGGCGGTGAGCGGCGTGTCGTACTTGATGTGATAGAGCGCGTGCTCGCCCACGATGTTGACGACACCCGAGCCCGCCTTCTTGGCGTTGTGCAGGTTGGCCGCCGCGTTGGCGAGGCCCGGTCCCAGATGGAGCAAGGTCGAGGCCGGCTTGTCGGTCATGCGGTAGTAGCCATCGGCCGCGCCTGAGCAGACGCCTTCGAACAGGCCCAGCACGCAGCGCATGCCCTCGACCCGGTCGAGCGCGCCCACGAAGTGCATTTCGGAAGTGCCGGGATTGGCGAAGCAGACCTCGACCCCGCCCTTGACCAAGGTCCTGACCAGACTTTCTGCGCCGTTCATTGCTGCCCCCGAATTCTCAAAAGCGATGCGGGGAACCCTCGCCCCGATGCGGGACTATGTAGGACGGATCAGGGCCAAAGGCGAGCCGAACCCAATCAAAACGGGCCTAAAGCGGCCACCGCTCTGCGGTCGCCGGACCGGGACACCAGGACGAGACCCGGCCGTTTAGAACTTGCGCACGGTCAGGAAGTACGCGGCCCGCGTCGCGCCGTTGTCCGAACTCGCAAAGTCGACCGCGAAGAAATCTTCGCCCGTGTAGCCGGGCTCAGACGTGTAGGCGACGGCCGCGAACGGGATTTTCTGCTTGTTGCAGTTGGCGCGGGGATGGGTCGACGGATAGGTGGGATATTCTTCGCCGCGCTCCAATGTGAGCTGACCGTGCGCGGGCGCCTGGACGATGCCCATCTTGTAGTCGCCGCGCGAGGTGCAATCCGGATTGAGATTGGCCGTCGTCCAAATCCTGGTCTTCGCCCCGCTTTCGACGACCCTCGAATAATTGGGAATTCCCGACTTGGTGAGCCTGGCCTTTGCCTCAGCGGTCGGAAGCTGCACCGAGTCCGATTTTTCGCAGGCGGACAGAAGGACGAAGGCTGCGAGAGCGGCGGCAGAGGCGAGGGAGCGTGCAATCGACATGCATCGTGCTTAACACGACGATTGCATAATTCGAAGCGCGCTCAACCCCACCAAGCCTTTGCAATTGTTGACGAATTCCATAGACCGAATGTTCTCCATTTATTCTTTATTTACAGCTCGTTATCCGATACATTTGAACCAATAACTTTACGAAAAGAATAGCCATGAGCCATTCGGTCCCCTCCGAGAGCTCTCCTGCCCTCGTTATCTTTTTCCAGCCGCGCCCGGACTCTGCATGGGCCGATGCCGGCCACGACTCCGTGGCCTTTGGCACCTCGCTCGACCGGCTGTTCGGCGAATCGGGCGATATCCATGTCGCGGCGTTGACCGACCCAGCCTTGGCCCATGTCACGACTCCGGCCCTCGTCGACGATCCGCTGGTCCTGATGACCGGCCTCAGCGATGGGCTGATCCTGCCGCTGGCCGAGCACGACCGCATCGGTACGCTCGAAGACACAAGCGCCGTCACCCTGCACGACCAGCCACACATGCCCGAACCCGTGACGCTCTGCGATTTCGGCGCGCTGGTTCATTCGATCCTCCCGCTGGCCGACGGCTGGTACTGGGATCTCGACAAGGCCGGCTGGGTCGTCGATCACGCTCACGCGTAATTACCCCCTCACGAAATAATCGCCGCAGTGCGCCCTGCCGCGTTGCCAAGTCCCGACAACGACGCCTAAGAGTCCGCTCCTTTTGAGGAGCGTTGGATGTCGTTGGTGCGCACGGTCCGTCTTCTTCTCGCGGCCGCCTTTTTGGCGTGCACGCTGCCGGCAGCCACGACCGCTTGGGCCCAGGAGCTGAAGATCGGTCTCAAGACCGAGCCCTCCTCGCTCGACCCGCAGTATCACAACCTCGGCCCCAACAATCAGATCGCCTCGCACCTCTTCGATCCGCTGGTGGCCAAGGACGACAAGCAGTTGCCGATCCCCGGCCTCGCGCTGTCGTGGAAGACGATCAGCGACACGGTGTGGGAGTTCAAGCTCCGCCCCAACGTGAAGTTCCAGGACGGCTCGCCCTTCACGGCGGAGGACGTGGTCTTCACCTACGAGCGCGCGGCCAAGGTGCCGAACAGCCCCTCGCCCTTCACCCTGGTGACGCGCCAGATGACGAAGCTCGAGATCGTCGATCCGCTCACCTTGCGCATCACCACCGGCGCCGCCGCGCCGCTGCTGCCGCTCGACCTCTCGGCGCTGCCCATCATGTCCCACATCGCCGCTGCCGGCGGCGCGCCCGAAGGCAAGACGACAGCCGAGCTCAATCGCGGCGAAGGGCTGATCGGCACCGGCCCGTTCAAGTTCGCCGACTGGAAGCGCGGCGCCGAGCTGGTGCTGACGCGCAACGACGACTACTGGGGGCCGAAGCCGGCGTGGCAGAAGGTCACCTTCAAGCCGCTGACCAATGCGGCGTCGCGCGTCGCGGCCCTGCTCGCGGGCGACGTCGACCTGATCGAGGATCCGCCGACCGCCGACCTCGCCAAGTTGCGCAAGGATCCGAAGCTTGCCTTGGCCGATGCCGTGTCGAGCCGGGTGATCTACATCGCACTCGACCAGTTCGCCGAACCTTCGCCCGGGATTCCCGATGCCAAGGGCCCCGACGGCAAGCCCAAGAACCCGCTGAAGGACAAGAAGGTGCGCGAGGCGTTGAGCCACGCCATCGACCGCAAGGGCATCGTCGACAAGATCATGGAAGGCGTCGGCATGCCGGCCGGCGATTTCCTGCCGTGGCCCGCGTTCGGCACCTCGAAGACGACGCAGCCCGACAAATACGATCCGGCCGAGGCCAAGAAGCTGCTAACCGAGGCGGGCTATCCCACCGGCTTTTCGATCACGCTCGGCACGCCCAACGGCCGCTACATCAACGATCTCAAGGTGGCGCAGGCGATCGCGGCGATGTGGAGCCGCATCGGCATCAAGACCGAGGTCGAGGCGACCGCGCCGCCGGTATTCTTCAAGAACCGCGACGAATTCAAGTACAGCGCCTACCTCGCCGGCTGGGGCGCCGACTCGGGCGAGATGTCGAACCCGCTGCGCTCGCTGGTGGCGACGCCCAACCGCGAGAAGGGCATGGGCGGCACCAACCGCGGCCGCTACTCCAACCCCGCGATGGACGCCAAGCTCGAAGAAGCCATGCGCACCGTCGACGACAAGAAGCGCGAAGCCCTGCTGCAGGAGGCGAGCAAGCTCGTGATCGCCGACGAGGGCGTGCTGCCGCTGCACTTCGAACTGTCGGTGTGGGCGATGCGCAAGGGCCTCACCTACATCGGCCGCGCCGACCAGGCGACGCTGGCCCAATTCGTGTCGCCCGCAAAGCCAGCGACGCGCTGACTCATGCTCCCTCCCCCGCAGGGGGAGGGTAGGGGAGGGGGACTTCCGCGAAGAAAGCCGTCAGCTTTTCGCGTCGCCCAGCTCGAGCTGCACGAGGTTCATCCAGTAGGCGGCGCCCGTGGTGATGATCTCGTCGCTGAAGTCGTAGAGCGGCGAGTGCACGTTCTGGCAGCCGCCTTCGCCTGTGCCACCGTTGCCGATCATGATGTAGGCGCCGGGCTTCTTCTCGAGCATGAACGCGAAGTCCTCGGCGCCGGCGAGCGGCGCGGTGTTGGCCTCGACGTTCTCGCGACCGACCGTCATCGCCGCGGCCTCGACCGCGATCGAGGTCTGTTCGGCGGCGTTGACCAACGTCGGATAGCGTCGGTGATATTTGCTGACGGCAGTGCAGCCACTGGCTTGCGCGATGCCCGCCGCCACTTCGGCGAGGCGACGCTCGAGCAGTGCGCGCACGTCGGCCGAGAAGCTGCGCGCGGTGCCCTTGATCAGCACCTCCGACGGAATGACGTTGGGCGAACCGGGCGTGCCGGCATGGATGTGGCCCACGCTCAGCACCGCGGCCTGCGATGGCGCCACGTTGCGGCCGATGATGCCCTGGATGGCGATCATGAACTGCGCCGCGGGGAACGTCGGGTCGGTGCCACGGTCGGGCATGGCGCCGTGACCGCCGGTGCCCTTGAAGGTGACTTCCCAGCTGTCCGACGACGCCAGCATTGCGCCGGTGCGGATGGCGAAGTGGCCCTTGGGGAAGCCCGGCATATTGTGCATGCCGTAGACCGCGTCGCAGTCGAACTTGTCGAAAAGCCCCTCTTCGATCATCACGCGCGCGCCGCCCTGGCCTTCCTCGGCGGGCTGGAAGATGAAGTGCACGGTGCCGGCGAAGTCGGGCTTGGCCGCCAGCTGCTTGGCGGCGCCCAGCAACATGGTGGTGTGGCCGTCGTGGCCGCAGGCATGCATCTTGTTGGGGATCGTCGAGATGTGCTCGAAGTCGTTCTTCTCCTGGAGATGCAGCGCATCCATATCGGCACGCAGCCCGATCGTCTTCTGACCCTTGCGGTTGCCCTTCAAGGTGCCGACCACGCCGGTGGTGGCGAGGCCGCGATGGATCGGGATGCCCCACTCGGTGAGCTTGTCCGCGACGATCTGCGCCGTCCGCTGTTCCTCGAACGCGGTCTCGGGATGGCGATGGATATCGCGGCGGATGGCGGTGAATTCTTCGGCCTCGGCGGCCAGCAGGTCGGGCGTATAGCGCGTCATGTCAAAACCTCGTGTGAGGAGCCGAGACTAGCCCCAGCCGCCGCGCCTTGCCATAAGACTCCCGCATATCTGGCTTTTGGAGGGGTTATGGTTGGGTTCGGCAGGAAAGCCGCAGCTTTCGCGGCCGCTTTGGCGTTTTCGACGACAGCGCTCGTGCTGCCGGTGGCCGCACAGGAACTCAAGATCGGCATCAAGACCGAGCCCAGCGCGCTGGATCCGCAGTTCCACACGCTCAATCCGAACATCCAGGTCGGCGCCTATTTCTTCGATGCGCTGATCGCGCAGGACGCCGAGCTCAAGACCCAGC
Source organism: Enhydrobacter aerosaccus (assembly GCA_903832005.1). Lineage (GTDB taxonomy): Bacteria > Pseudomonadota > Alphaproteobacteria > Reyranellales > Reyranellaceae > Reyranella > Reyranella aerosaccus_B. Next base: position 69,692 of record CAIKZO010000062.1, read on the forward strand.
CGGCGCTGGCGCTGTCGTGGAAGGCGGTCGACGACACGACCTGGGAATTCAAGCTGCGCCCCAACGTGAAATTCCATGACGGTTCGGACTTCACCGCCGAAGACGTGGTCTTCACTTACGAGCGCATCCCCAAGGTGCCGAACAGTCCTGGCCCCTACACGATCTACACGCGCTCGATGAAGAGCTTCGAGATCGTCGATCCGCTGACCCTGCGCATCCACACCAACGGTCCTGCGCCGCTGCTGCCGCTCGACGTGGCCGCGTTGCCGATCCTGTCGAAGAAGGCGATGGCGGGCCCGGCGCCGGAAGGAAAGACGACGGCCGAGCTGAATTCGGGCAACGGCCTGGTCGGCACCGGTCCCTTCAAGTTCGTCGAATGGCAGCGCGGCAGCAAGATCGTCGGCGAGCGCAACGACGCCTATTGGGGGCCGAAACCCTATTGGAAGACGGTGATCCTGCGGCCGCTCAGCAACAACACGACGCGCGTCGCCGCGTTGCTGTCGGGCGACGTCGACATGATCGAGGATCCGCCCACGACCGACCTCGCCAAGCTCAAGAACGATCCCAAGATCACGCTGGCCAAGGCGATCTCCAACCGCGTGATCTATATCGCGCTCGACCAGCATGGCGAGCCGCCGATCGGCATCCCCGACACCAACGGCAAGAACCCGTTGATGGACAAGCGGGTGCGCGAGGCGCTGTCGATCGCGATCGACCGCAAGGGCATCGACGACAAGATCATGGAAGGCATCGCGGTTCCCGCCGGCGACCTGCTGCCCTATCCGATGGGCGGCACGCGCAAGGACACACCGGTCGACCCGTACGATCCGGCCAAGGCCAAGAAGCTCCTGGAAGAGGCGGGCTATCCCAAGGGCTTCTCGATCACGCTCGGCGCGCCGAACGGCCGTTACATCAACGACCTGAAGCTCGCCCAAGCCGTCGCCTCGATGTGGACCCGCATCGGCGTGAAGACCGACGTCGACGCCAACGCGCCGCCGGTGTTCTTCAAGAACCGCGACAGCTTCAAGTACGGCGCCTATCTCGCCGGCTGGGGCGCCAGCACCGGCGAGCTCGGCAACGCGCTGAAGTCGCTCGCCGCCACGCCCGACCGTGTCAAGGGCATGGGCACCACCAACAGCGGCCGTCACTCCAACAAGGAAATGGATGCCAAGCTCGAGGAGGCGCTGGTCACCATCGACGACGCCAAGCGCGAGGCGCTGCTGGCCGACGCCAGCAAGATCCTGATGGCCGAGCACGGTCTGATCGCGATCCACTTCGAGGTCTCGGTGTGGGCGCTGCGCAAAGGCCTCACCTACCCCGGCCGCGCCGACCAGAGCACGTTCGCCGTCGACGTGAAGCCGGCGAAGTAGCCGCTTCATGCTGGTCTACATCATCCGCCGCCTGATGCAGGCGGCGCTGGTCATGGTGGTGATGTCGGCGCTCGTCTTCGCCGGCATCTTCATGATCGGCGACCCGGTCGCGATGATGATCAGCCCGGACGCGAGCGACATCGAGCGCGATGCCGTGCGCGCCTCGCTCGGCCTCGACAAGCCGCTGTGGCTGCAATACCTCGCCTTCGTGAACGCCGCCGTTCACGGCGACTTTGGCAAGAGCTTCCTGGCCGGCCAGCCCGCGATGCAGCTGATCTTCGAACGCATGCCCGCGACGCTTGAGTTGGTCTTCTTTTCGACCGTGATCGCGCTGGCTCTCGGCCTGCCGATGGGCGTCTATGCCGGGCTGCGGCCAAAGTCGGTGGGCGCCAAGACGATCATGACCGGCTCGATCCTGGGCTTCTCCCTGCCCAACTTCTGGGTCGGGCTGATGCTGATCATGGTCTTCGCCGTGCTGCTCCCCGACCTGATCCCAGGTTTCCCGCGCCTGCCGGCTTCGGGCCGCGGCGCCACGGTGAACGTGCTGGGCGTGCGGCTCTCGCTGTTCACCGCCGATGGGCTGCTGCATCTCCTGCTGCCGGCGCTCACGCTCGCTCTTTATAAAGGCGCGCTGATCGTTCGCCTCGCCCGCGCCACCGCGCGCGAAGTGCTGCCGATGGACTATGTGAAGTTCGCGCGCGCCAAGGGCTTGAGCGAGAACCGCATTGTGGGCGTGCATGTGCTGAAGAACATCATGATCCCGATCGCCACGGTGAACGGCCTGGAGTTCGGCCAATCGGTTGCCTTCGCCGTGATCACCGAGACGGTGTTCGCCTGGCCCGGCATGGGCAAGCTGCTGCTCGATTCGATCCTGCTGCTCGACCGGCCGGTGGTCGTGGCCTACCTGATGATCATCGTCGTCTTCTTCGTCGTGCTGAACCTGCTGGTCGATCTTCTTTACTCGGTGCTCGATCCGAGGGTCCGCCTCGAGAGCCGCGCGACATGAGCGAGACCTCCCTCGTCGCGCCCAAACCGCAGACACCGTTCCAACGCGTCGTCTCCGACTTCTGCGAGGACAAGCTCGCCGTGTTCGGCCTGGTGCTGGTGGCGCTGGCCTTGTTCGTCGCGATCTTCGCGCCCTGGATCTCGCCGCAGAACCCCTTCGATATCGGCAGCCTCGACCTGCTCGACGCCAAGGCGCCGCCGGGCAGCGTGTCGGGCGACGGCAAACTCACCTATTGGCTGGGCACCGATGGCCAGGCGCGCGACATGATGTCGGCGATCTTCTACGGCATGCGGACCAGCCTGTTCGTCGGATTCGTCTCGGTGGTCGCGGCGCTGGGGATCGGCGTCGTGGTCGGGTTGGTCGCGGCCTATGCCGGCGGCCGGACCGATGCGCTGCTAATGCGCATCGTCGATATCATGCTGTCGTTCCCCGCCATCCTGGTGGCGCTGATCCTGCTGTCGGTCCTGGGCAAAGGCATCGACAAGGTGCTGATCGCCCTCATTCTCGTGCAGTGGGCCTATTTCGCGCGGGCCGCCCGCAGCGCCGCCCTGGTCGAGCGCAACAAGGAATATGTCGAGGCGGCGGCCTGCCTCGCCCTGCCGCCCAGCCGCATCGTCTTCCGGCACATGCTGCCCAACTGCCTGCCGTCGCTGATCGTGATCGCCACCATCACCTTGGCGCGCGCCATCGCGCTTGAAGCGACGCTCTCCTTCCTGGGCGTCGGCGTGCCGGTGACGGAGCCGTCGCTCGGCATGCTGATCTCCAACGGCTTCGAGTTCCTGATGTCGGGCAGCTACTGGATCAGCTTCTTCCCCGGCATTGCGCTGGCCATCGCCATCGTCGGCATCAATCTCGCGGGCGATCACCTGCGCGATGTGCTCAATCCTCGGAATCTCCGATGAGCACGCCGACGCTCAGCGTCACGAACCTGCGCACGCACTTCTTCACCAAGGAAGGCGTGGCCAAGGCCGTCGACGGCGTCGATTTCGACGTGGCCCCGGGCGAGATCCTCGGGCTGGTGGGCGAGTCGGGCTCAGGCAAGACGGTGACGGGTTTCTCGATCCTGGGCCTGATCGATCCGCCGGGCCGCATCGTCGAAGGCAGTTCAATTCGTCTCAACGGCGAGGAGCTGACGAAGGCGAAGCCCGACCGGCTGCGCGCCATCCGCGGCGCCGAGATCGCGATGATCTTCCAGGATCCGATGATGACCCTCAATCCGGTTCTGCGGGTCGACACGCAAATGATCGAGACGGTGCAGGCGCATCTCAAGGTCAGCCGCGCCGAGGCGCTGGCCCGCTCGCGCGCCGCGCTGGTGCAGGTCGGCATCGCCTCGCCTGACGAGCGGCTGCGCGCCTATCCGCACCAGTTCTCGGGCGGCATGCGTCAGCGTGTGGCGATCGCGATCGCGCTGCTGCACAAGCCCAAGCTGATCGTGGCCGACGAGCCGACAACGGCGCTCGACGTCACCATCCAGGGCCAGATCCTGTTTGAGGCCCAAAGACTCTGCCGCGACAGCGGCACGTCGATGATCTGGGTGACGCACGATCTCGCCGTGGTCGCGGGCCTCGCCGACCGCATCGCCGTGATGTACGCCGGCCGCATCGTCGAGATCGGCCGCACCGCCGACGTGATCGAGCGGCCGATGCATCCCTACACCAAGGGGCTGATCGGCTCGGTACCGTCGCAGAACACGCGCGGCCACAAGCTCGCGCAAATTCCAGGCATGACGCCGTCGCTGCTCAAGCTGCCGGCGGGCTGTTCCTTCAAATCGCGCTGCCCGATCGCGGTCGAGCAGTGCAACACCATGCCCGAGCTGGTCGAGCACCGGCCGGGTCATTGGGCGCGCTGCTGGCGTGCGATTGCCGCTTAAACGGGGGAGAAAGACATGATCGACAGACGTTCGATGATCGTTGCAGGCGCGGCCTTCGCCGCGATGACGGCAACGGCGGCAGCACAGGACACGACCAAGCTGCGCGAGGACCTGATGGCCCTCGAAAAGGGCAGCTGGGATTTCATGCGCGACAACAATGCCCCCGGCATGACCGCCTTCCTGGCCGACGATGTCGTGCTGATCTTCGGTGACGGCAAGCGCTACAACAAGCGTGAGATGCTGGCGATGATGACGGAGTTCAAGCTCACTAGCCTCACCATCGAGCCGACCTACGCCGTGCGCATGATCACGCCGGACGTGGCGACGCTGCTCTATCGCGTGACCTACACCAGCACCTTCAAGGGCGGGGCGCCCGAGACCTCCAAGGTGATCTCGTCCAGCCTCTACGTGCGCCGCGACAACAAGTGGTGGAGCGTGCTGTACCAGGAGACGCCGATCAAATGACGGCAGGCGGCGCTCCCATCCTCTCGCTGCGCGGCATCACCAAGCGCTTCACCCAGAAGGTCGATCTTGCGGGCAAGATCGCCAACTCGCTGGGCGCGAAGGTGCGCGAAACCGTCGTCCAGGCGGTGTCGGACGTCGACCTCGACATCGAGGAGGGCGAGGTCGTGGGCCTGGTGGGCGAGTCGGGCTGCGGCAAGAGCACGCTCGGCCGCATCGTGGCCGGCATCCAGCCGCAGAGTGCCGGCACGATGCGCTGGCGCGACAAGGACGTGGGCGCGATGAACGGCGGCGAGCGCAAGGCGTGGCAGCTCGCCGTGCAGATGATCTTCCAGGACCCGTTCGCCTCGCTCAATCCCCGGCTGCGGGTGTCGGAGATCGTGGGCGAGGCGCCGCGCGTGCATGGGCTGATCGAGCGTGGCGTCCAGGCGAAGTATGTCGCGCAGATGCTCGATCAGGTCGGGCTCGATGGCAGCTACTCGACGCGCTACCCGCACCAGTTCTCGGGCGGCCAGCGCCAGAGGGTCGGCATCGCGCGCGCGCTGGCGGTGAAGCCGTCGTTCATCGTCTGTGACGAGGCGGTGGCGGCCCTCGACGTCTCGATCCAGGCGCAGGTGCTGAACCTGTTCATGGAGCTGCGCCAGCGGTTCGGCCTCACCTATCTGTTCATCAGTCACAATCTCGCGGTGGTCGAGCATCTCTCGGACCGCGTGGCCATCATGTATCTCGGCCGACTGGTCGAGATCGCCCGGGCCGAGGAACTATTCGCACGGCCCAACCATCCCTATACGCAGGCGCTGCTGGCCGAGGTGCCGACGCTCGATGCGGCGCGCCGGGTCTACAAGCCGATCGCGGGCGAACTGCCCTCGCCGCTCGATCCGCCGTCCGGCTGCGCGTTCCATCCGCGCTGCCCGCATGCTTTCGCGCGCTGCAAGATCGAGCGGCCGGCCCTGAAGGAGGTCGCACCGGGACACCTGGGCGCCTGTCACTTGAACGACGGATAGGCTAGAAAGGGACCCGGTCCGCAGTGGGTCGCAGAGAAGGGGACTTCGCATGACCTACAGGCTCTGGTGGACCGTCGGCTACGTCTGTACCACCGAGAAGGAATTCCGCGCGGCCAAGCACCGGCTGATTCCCGCCATTTACGAAGTTCTCGACGATGCCCTGCGCCGCGCCAACCAGGTCGCCCGTGCGGGCGGCGTGGCCTGGCTGCTGGAAGGCGACGACAAGACAAAACTCGACCGGCCGGCCATCGAACGCACCGTCCAGAAGCGCGCTTCCGAGCTCGCCGCCCCCGGCCGCGGATGACAGAAGCGGCGCAAAGCGCTAAATCCGCGCCGCCATGATCCTGTTCCCCGCCATCGATCTCAAAGACGGCAAGTGCGTGCGCCTGCTCCGCGGCGACATGGCACGCGCCACGGTGTTCAACGACAGTCCCGCCGCACAGGCCAAGGCCTTCGCGGTCGCCGGCTGCGAGTGGCTGCACCTGGTCGATCTCAACGGCGCGGTCGAGGGCCATCCGGTCAATCGCGCGGCCGTCGAGGGCATCCTGAAGGAAGTCTCCGTGCCCACTCAATTGGGCGGCGGCATTCGCACCATCGAGAGCATCGCGCAGTGGTTCGAGGCCGGCGTGAAGCGGATCATCCTGGGCACCATCGCCGTCAAGGAGCCGGGTCTGGTGAAGGCCGCGTGCAAGCAGTGGCCGGGCCAGATCGCCGTCGGCATCGATGCGCGTGAAGGCGTGGTCGCCGTCGACGGCTGGACCAAGCAGAGTACCGTGCGTGCCCTCGACCTGGCGCTGCGTTTCGAGGACGCGGGCGTGGCCGCCATCATCTACACCGACATCGACCGCGACGGCGCGATGGGCGGCGTCAACGTCGATGCGACCGTGACCTTGGCCCAGCACCTCACCACACCAGTGATCGCCTCGGGCGGCGTGAGCTCGCTCGACGATTTGCGCGAGCTGCGCCCGACCGAAGAATTCGGCATCGTGGGCGCGATCGTCGGCCGCGCGCTCTACGACGGCCGCGTGACCGTGCCCGACGCCATCCGCGTGCTGAAGGGCGAATGAGCGCCAGCATGCTCAAGGTCCGCATCATCCCCTGCCTCGACGTGAAGGACGGGCGGGTGGTGAAGGGCGTGCAGTTCGTGGACCTGCGCGACGCCGGCGATCCGGTCGAGCAGGCGCGGGTCTATGACGCCGCCGGCGCCGACGAGCTCACCTTTCTCGACATTACCGCCAGCCACGAGAACCGCGACACCATCCTCGACGTGGTGGGCCGCACCGCCGAGCAGTGCTTCATGCCGCTCACGGTGGGCGGCGGCGTGCGTCAGGTCGAAGATATCCGCCGCCTGCTGCTGGCCGGAGCCGACAAGGTCTCGATCAACTCCGCCGCCGTGGCGCGGCCGGAGTTCGTGAAGGAAGCGGCCGAGAAGTACGGCGACCAGTGCATCGTGGTGGCGATCGACGCCCGCGCGACGGCGCCCGGCAAGTGGGAAGTCTTCACCCACGGCGGCCGCAAGGGCACCGGCCTCGACGCGATCGACTGGGCGCGCCGCATGGCGGGCCACGGCGCGGGTGAGATTTTGCTTACCTCGATGGATCGCGACGGCACCAAGGCCGGCTTCGATCTTGCGCTGACACGGGCAGTCTCGGACGCCGTACCGGTGCCGGTCGTGGCGTCGGGCGGCGTCGGCAAGCTCGACGACCTGGTCGACGGCGTCACCCAGGGCCATGCCTCGGCCGTGCTCGCCGCGTCGATCTTCCACTTCGGCACCTTCACCATCGCGCAAGCCAAAGAACATCTCGCGCGCGCCGGCGTGCCGGTACGAACGATCTCGCGCGCCGCATGATTTTGCGGTAGGATGGCAAATACGCTCGATGAGAGGCGTCGGTAGAGTTCCCCTCCTATGGCCAAGAACAAAAAAGCGAAGAAGAAGGCGCTGAAGAAGAAGCGCCAAGAGCCCGGCAGTGCCGACGAGCACGTGCTGGACCGGCTCTATGCCGTGATCAACAGCCGCAAGGGCGCCGATCCCGACACCTCCTACACCGCGCGCCTGTTCAGCCGCGGCCGCCAGCAGATCGCCAAGAAGCTGGGCGAGGAAGCTGTCGAGGCGCTGATCGAGGGCATCCGCGGCGACAAGCCCAAGCTCGTGGGCGAGAGCGCCGACATGCTCTATCACCTGCTGACCCTGTGGGCCTCGCTCAACGTCAAGCCGCAGGCGATCTGGACCGAGCTCGCACGCCGCGAAGGCCTGTCCGGCATCGCCGAAAAGGCCGCGCGCAAGCACCAGTGAGCGTTTACGACCGCAACAACGTCTTTGCCCGCATCCTGCGCGGCGAGGCGCCGTGCAAGAAGGTCTATGAAGACGCCTTCGCGCTCGCCTTTCACGACCTCTTCCCCAAGGCTGCCGTCCACGTGCTGGTGATCCCGAAGGGAGAGTACGTCTCCTTCGTCGATTTCACCGAATCCGCGCCGCCCGAACTGCAGGCGGGCTTCTGGGCCGCCGTCGCCACAGTCGCCCGGCAGCTCGGCGTCGAGGCGGGCTTCCGCATCGCCTCCAACATCGGCCCCGGCGGCGGCCAGATCGTCTTCCACTTCCACGTCCATATCGTGAGCGGTCCGCGCCCGTGATCCGGCGCCGGTGGCTGCTGGGCGGCGCGGCGCTGCTCGGCGTCACGACGGCCCGCGCGCAGCCGGTCCCGTGGTATCGCACCGGCACCAAGCAGGTCGAGCTGCGTTTCGCCGGTGCCGCGGGCGCGACGCTCGCCGGCACCCTGCTGCTGCCGCTGGTGAGCGAGATCCAGCGGGTGCCGGGGGTCGTGCTGATCGCCGGCAGCGGACCGACCGACCGCGACGGCAACAACCCGCTGATCCCCGTGCGCGTCGACGTGCTGAAACTGATCGCCGAACGGCTGGCCGCCGCCGGCATCGCCACCTTGCGCTACGACAAGCGCGGTATCGGTGAATCGACGGCCCGGCCGCGCGGCGGACTTTCCGCCGAAGAGGCATTCTTCCACTGGGATCACTTCGTGGTCGACGTCACCGCGGCCCATGCCGAGCTGCTGCGGCACGACGAGATCAAGTCCTATGCCACGGCGTTCCTCGGCCATAGCGAAGGCGGGCTGCTGGCGATTGCGGCGACCGCGGCAATGGGTGCGCGCCGCCCGCACGGGATGGTGCTGGCGTCCACGCCCGGCCGGCCGCTCGGCACCATCGTGCACGACCAGATCGGGCGCAACGCGCCGCCGCTGGTGGGCGCGGCCGATCGCATCGTCGCGGCGATCCACGACACCGGCCATGTGCCGGCCAATATCTCGCCCGAGCTGCAGCTCCTCTTCCCGCCCTACGCCGGCCCGTTCCTGCAATCGGCTTTGTCGTTCGACCCAGCCGCCGTGCTCGCGCGCACCGACAATGCCTGCCTGCTGATCCACGGCGGCGCCGACGGCCAGATCGTGCCGATGGGCGACATCCAGCCGCTGCTCGACACGCTGGCGCGCCGCACGGCTTCGGGCGAAGCGGTGGTCGTGCCGGCGGTCAGCCACAATCTGAAGCTCGTCTCCAGCCCGACCGATCCGGGCTATGCCGGTCCGCTGGCACCCGCCGTCGGCAGCAAGCTCGCGGCGTGGCTTGCCTACCTCCTCGCGGCTTGATCAAATCGGCCAACAAGCAGAGCGGGAGGAACGACATGGCGGTGACGGTGCGTCCGCTGACCAAAGCAGTCGGTGTCGAGGTTCTGGGTGTTGATCTCCGCCAACCGAGCGCGGCCGACTTCGCGGCGGTCGAGACGGCGTGGCACCAACACTCGGTGATCCTGCTGCGCGACCAGAAGCTGAGCGACGACGACCTGCTGGCCTTCAGCCGGCGCTTCGGCGAGCTCGACCCGCCGCCCAACCAGGAACGCGGCCGCATCAGCCCGCCGGGCTATCCCGACATCTACGTCGTCTCCAACGTGCTCGACGACAAGGGCGATCCGATCGGCGCGCTCGGTGCCGGCGAAGCGGTGTGGCACACCGACATGAGCTATCTCGACACGCCGCCCGACGCCTCGATGCTGTACACGATCGAGATCCCGCCCACCGGCGGCAACACCTGGTTCTGCGGCATGCAGGCCGCCTGCGATGCGCTGCCCGACGATCTGCGGCGGCGCATCGAGGGCCGCCGCATCAAGCACGACGGCACCTACAATTCCGGCGGCTACCTGCGCAAGGGCGTGACGCCGACCGACGATCCGCTGGCCGCCCCCGGCGCGTGGCATCCGGCGATCCTGAAGCATCCCGCGAATGGCCGGCCGACGCTCTACTTCGGCCGGCGGCGCAATTCCTTCGTCGAGGGCTATTCGCGCGAAGAGTCCGACGCCGTGCTCGAGGCGCTGTGGGCGCACGTCACCCAGCCGCAATTCCTCTACGAGCATCGCTGGAAGATGGGCGACCTCGTGATGTGGGACAACCGCTCGACCATGCATCGCCGCGACCCGTTCGATGGCGCCGCGCGCCGGATCATGCATCGCACCCAGATCAAGGGCGGCGGCCGGCCTCTCGCCTACGCGGCCTAGCTCTTCAGCGCAGGTTGCCCCTCAGCGCAGATTGCCAGTGTGACCCAGCGAGTAGCGGCCGGGCTGCGGCCAGACCGTGAGACCGTGCGGCTCGCGACCGACCTTGATCTTGTCGACCGCACCCGACGTCGTATCGATGCGATAGACGACGTCGTCGAAGCGGCCTGACAGCCAGAGATATTTGCCGTCGGCACTGACGTTGCCCATGTCGGGGCTGCCGCCCTCGGGAATCGGCCAGGTCTTGATCACCCTTTGAGTGGCAAAGTCGATCACCGAGACCGAGCCTCTGCCGCCCGGCCGATCGATCATCTTGCTGCTGCCGCGGTTGGCGACGTAGAGCGATTTGCCGTCCCGGCTGGGATAGAGCCCATGCGCGCCGGCGCCGGTCCAGATGAAGCCGGTCTGCCGGAAGGTGGCGCCGTCGATCACATGCACGCCGTTGGCCATCATGTCGGCCACGAAGAAGGTCTTGCCGTCGGGCGAGATGCGCACGTCCTGCGGCATGCCGCGCGTTGCCATGATCGGCCCGCCGAGATTGATCGAGCGCTGCACCAGGGCCGGCTTCTTCTCGAAGGTGGCGAGCTGGGCCACGACATCGGAGCGCTGGTACCACGGCGTCAGCACCAGGGTGCCGATCACCGTGCGGTTCACCAGGTCGATCTTGCTGACGGCGCCGTCGAACTCGCAGGTGAACAGCGCGAAGCTGCCGTCGATCGAGAAGTCGGCGTGGTTGATGCCGCCACACTTCGGCGTGGCGATCGAGTAGTCGAGCTTCATCGTCTGCGGATCGCGAAAATCCAGCCGCTTCAGCTCTTCGGCGACAATGATCGCGTGCCGGCCCGCCGGCGAGAAATAGACGTTGTAGGGATCGTCGACCGGGATGGCCGGGCCGGGCTTGCCGGTCAGCGGATCGATCGGCGTCAGGCTGCCGTCGGTGCGGCCTTCGGCATTGTTGGCCACCCACAGAGTGCGCAGGTCCCACGACGGCACGACGTGCTGCGGATTGCGACCGACCTTGAACGTGTCGACCACCTGCAACGTCGCGGGGTCGATCACCGACACGGTGTTGCTGCGCCGGTTGGGCACGTAGACCCTCGGCAGGTCGTTCTTCACCGCGGCACTCAAGCGATCGGGCCCGATCTCGCTGTAGAGATTGGTCGGATCGGCCACCGGCGGCATGCCGGGCACGGTCACGACCGGCGCGGGAGTCTGCGGGAGGAACTGGGCGAGTGCCGGCTGCACGGTCGCGCCGAGGATCATTGCCCCAGTCAGCACCGCGGCAGCGGCAAGAAAACGAACGCGACTCATGATCTCAGCGGTGCTCCTGCCGCGCCTTGCGGATCGCGGCCACGGTCTCGACAACGATCCGGTCGACGCCGAGTTGCCCCAGCGCTGCGGTCGAGCCGCGCGGATCGCCGGAGATGCCGGTCGCGGCGCCCGCGGGTTGGTCGAGTCTGTCGGTGCGCACCATGGAAGGATCGATCGCCATCAGAAGAGAAGTGTCGGCGGCGCCAGCATGTTGTCCGATTGCGGCGTCGCTGAGGCCCTTGGCCTTCAGCGCCTGTACATACTCCGTCTGCGTCACTTTGTAATACGCTTCGATGAAGTGGGCGCGCACCGCGGTGCCGGCCCATTCGCGGTTGAGCGCCGCCGCGACGTCGCGCAGGTCGGTCTGATAGCCGCCGTGATCGCCGATCAGCACGACATGGAGAAAGCCCGCCTGCCGGAAACTGCGCGCCGCCCCTTCGAGCATGGCCTTGAAGGCGGCCTCCGGGATCGAGATCGTGCCCGGATAGCGCATATGTCCGACGGGCGGCGAGATGCTGCCCTCCGGCACATAGGCCACGACCGGCGCCACCAGCGTGTCGCCCAGGCTGGCCGCGATCCGCCCGGCCAATACCTTGGCCCGGACATTATGCTTGCCGACCGCCATCTGCGGGCCGCTCTGCTCGGTGCCGCCCACCGGCACGATGATGGTGGTGGCGCCCGTCTTCACCGCGTCGCGCACCTCGGTCCAGGTCAGGTCTTCGAGATAGACGCTGGGCTGGGCGGCGTGGCCCGCGGCCGCGGCGCCGAGCCACGCGCCGACACTGCAGACGACCGCCAGGAGAGAAGGAAAACGCATGACGCCGGCCGGATCTTCTAGACGCGCTCGGTCAGTCTGATCCGGCGCACGCCGAAGAGCTTGCGATAGAGCGGCCGCAACTTTTCCTTGGCGACGTTCTTGGCGACACCCGGCACGACGATCGTGAAGAACGCCACGATCTTGGATAGCCACAGCGGCGTGCCCTCGACCACCTGGCGCATCTTCAGCACCTCGGCGCGATAGCGCCAATGGTCGGTGTAGTCGTTCACGAAATGCGGGATCAGCGGATGGACCACCCGCACCGGCACCGTCGCGCGGTGGTTGGGACTGGGCGGCGGCGGATTGGACACGATGCAGCTGCCGCCAAAGACGTCGAGCCGGTGGATCTCCTGGTAGTAGTTGAACGGCGCCATGATGATGTCGTCCTCGGGCAAGGCGTCGAGCCCTGCCCGCGCCATGGCCATCGACATGATCGGCTCTTCGTTGGCATGGCCGCGCAGCCGCACCAGCTTCCATTCGTCGTAGTGCGTCTCGAGCTCGCGCGCGTCGGCATAGACCGCTGTCGCCTTCGGGCCGGGCTCGAGATAGTAGATGCCGCCGTTGAACTTGGGCAGCGACGCCACGCCGCTGTGCCGGCACATCTCGACCACGTCGCCGCACCACAGCCCATCCGAGATCTGCTCGCCCTGGATGGCGACAGCGCGGCCGGCAAAGCGATCGAACACCGGGTTCAGCGGCCCCATGACCAGGCAATCGGAATCGATGAACAGAGTCTGCGCGGCCGGCGCCAGCTCGTCGAGATGGAGCTTGGCGGAGAACGCCACGCCCAGCGCGCCCACCGGCAGCCGCAGCAGCTTCACGTTGGCGAGGTCGGCCGGCATCGGATCGTCGAGATCGGTGATGATGTGGAAGGCGATGCCGCTGTCGCGGTTCCAGACGTTGAACGAGCGGGCGAGGTTGATCGCCATGCGCAGGTAGACGCTCTTGGTCGTCGCCAGGGTGATCACGGCGCGCCCGGCGGACACGGTCCTCTCGGGGGCCGCGACGGGCGTCCCTGGACTATTCAGCTCGTTCAAAGCACCGCCCGCCTTCCCAAATGCGACCGGGGAACGCTTCCCCGCCCGTCAAGCGCCCCTCGGAAAACCCTACGCTGCCGACCTCGACGGCGGCAACTTCTTTCCACCGGCTTCCCGCCCTGTCGGGAAGCCTTGAACGCCGATGGCATATGGCTTTTACGCGATTCTTCCCGGTTCCCGCCACACCCCCCTCCGCCAGTGATTGCCCGGGGTTCCCGGACGCCAACCCTTTGATCCGATCGGAAAGCCCGCATCTTGTCGTCGCTCGAGGAGCCCGAAGGCTCTCGCTCGAGGGCGACACGGCGCGGCGCGCGGATGTCTGTTCATGACCCCTACCTACACTCCCTTTTTGGAATCGCGTATTACGGTCGTTATATAAGGGGCAAAGAGGCACCGGCTCGGATCGGAACCAATTGGCGCAAGCATCCGCTATAGGCTTTTGGTCCAAAGCCCGCCCGATTTTGGCGATCGGCCTTTTTGTTCTGACCATTCCATTGCTGAATTCTCCGCCGGCTTGGCAAGCGTCTTCGCCTTTGATCGACGACATGCGTGTCATGATCGGTTCGACGGGCATTTTCCTGTTTCCAGCCGCGGGCTGGATCATCGCGGCAGGATTGCGAGACCGTTCCAAAGCCAAGGCCATTCGGTACTGGCCCAAGGTGCCCGGGATCGTTCTCACGAGTGCGGCAAAACTCGTCTACGCCGGCAGCGGCATATTTCTAAAAGCTCCCGAGGTGACATATCGATATACGGTCGCCGACCGCAGCTTTGAGAATGGCTCCATCCAGACCGCCCGCGGCGCCTACGAGGACTGGGCTTATGCAAAATCGATTGCGGCTAAATATTCGCCCGGCACACCGGTTGACGTTTTCTATAATCCGCACGAGCCGGATGAATCCTACCTCGAGGTCGAAAGCGACACGGCTCGCCGCAAGATTGAAGTAGGGATTTTCCTTGCGGTGATGCCGATCGCGCCGGGGCTTTTTTCCCTTTGGCTGAATGTGCGGGCATGACTGTTAGGAGCGCGGCGCGGCATGCGCGCCTTCGGTTCCGTGGCGCCAAGGGTGGCGCAACCAACAGAAAGCTCTACGGCGTTTCCATCAGCCTATCGAAGCCTGCAACGGTCGATACCACCTGCGAGGACAAACGGCAAATCTCCGCCAGGTTTCCAACGAGCGCGTCATTGCCATCGACCGGCAGATGGCCTGGTGCAATGTCGTAGTCGAAGATGGCGTGACGCAGGATGCCGTGGCCCGAACCGCGAAGCTTGCGCGCGGTATAGCGTCGAACGGCTTCGGACGGGTGCGACGCGTAGCACAGAAGGTTGAGGGTGGGAGCCGCCGTCTCCGGCGTCGCCCCATTGACGCCATGACGCGTGCTTGCCGCCTCTAGGCTGCTCTGGCGCAGGGCGAAGGCGATGACCGACGCAGCGGCATCATCGATCTGGCTTCGGCCGCCGATGCAGCGGATGAGCACACGCGCGGCAGGCGGGGCAGTCGATTGAACGGCCGCCGCGGTCTCGACCTCGTCCGGCTTGTCGTCCAGGAAATCGAGGACAAGGTCGGTCCCTTCGACGATGGCCTCGATCTGGTCCGGGGAGAGGCGGTCGGCCGATCTGTCGAGTTCCGCCAGCACGATCATCCTGCCCAGCGAATCGTCGAGCCCGACTTGAGGCCCCTTTTCGTCGATCTCCGCCAACGCGACCGTGCAGGCCTCGGGCACTCCCTTGCGAATGAGACGCCGATATATCTGCTGATACGGCTTCAACGCCGGCTCGGCCCCCAGCAAGATCTGGAGAAAGCCGAGATTCGGCACGTGCCGTCCCACCACCAGAAGGCAGATCGTGATGGGCGTCGACAGCAGCAGTCCCAGCGGTCCCCAAAGCGTGCCCCAAAACAGCGCCGACAGGATCAGGGCGAGCGGGGTAACGCCGGTCGAATCGCCGAAGATAAAGGGCTCGATGATCTGACCGAGGAAGATGTCACAGCCCATGATCCAGCCGAAGACCAGAAGCGGATGAAGCCACCCCGGCGCGACGGCGAAGGAGATGAGGGTCGGCAGGACCGCGCCCAGGGCCGCGCCGACATACGGCACGAAGCGCATCGCCCCGGCCAGCAATCCCCACAGGATCGGGTTGGGCGTTCCCAGAACGAAGAGCCCGATGCCGACGGCGACGCCAAAGCCGAAGTTCGTCAACACCTGCAGGGCCAAGACCCGGGACACGCGGCCGGCCGCATCTTCGAGCGCTTCCGATGTGGCGTGGACATCGCTGCCGCCAAACAGCCTGACGACCTGGTCGCTGATGTGATCGCGGTCGAGCAGGATGAAGATGACGAGAATCAGGACGATGCCGATGGTCAGGAACGGATGCAGCAGAGGCAGCACGAAAGCCGCCACAGCGGCGAAGTTCGATCCGCCACTCTGGACACGAACGACCTGCTCCACCTTGGTTCCATCCGTGGCAGCGAAGTCACTCGCGAAATCATGGGTCAGCGATGCAGTCATCGACATGAAGCGCGACAGGGGGCCGCCACCGGCCGACAGCTCGTGGATGTCCTTGATCTTCTGCTGAAGATTCGTCTGGTAGAGGGTGAGGCTGCCGGCGACTTCAGCCATTTGCGACATGACCAGAAGCGTCAGCACGCTGACGACCGCCAGGGCCACGAAGACGACAACGGCGACGGACAGGGAAACCGGCAACAGACGCCGCAATCGCTGTGTTGCGGGCGTCAGGATAAAAGTGATCAGAATAGCCACGGCTGTCGGCAGCAGGATTTCCTGGCCGAAATACAGGGCTGCGATCGTCGCCCCGCCGACGAAAGTGTACGCGATGGTCCGGAGTGATCTGCTTTCCGACGGCGCGGCGTTCATCTGGTGAAGAGGCTTCAGGGTGTACCCTTCTCCGCCGGCCACCTTGGACGCCGGCGACCGACGATTCAGGGCTTGGCGATATTAGACTTGAACAGGCATCGCACCCTTCGACAACATCGGGGGTTTCATCCTAAGCGAACGCGGCGCTGGAGATTCAGTTGCTTCCGGGTTGATCGCCCCGCTTCGGTGCTCCGGTGGGGGCGATGCCGGCCAGACGGTCGGCTTCTCCGCCGGCGAATGAAAAGTGCCCGATCAGGCGGAACATGAACGCCGTGGTCAGGCCGAACAGCAAGATACCGTTCAGTGCCTCGAGGGCGCCCATCAGCCGCCATTGATCGGCAAGATGAATGTCCGCGTGACCGTAGCTCGTCACGGCATTGAGCGAATAGAGCATCGCCGATCTGGGATCGGGCAAGGCGCCGAGCACGATATAGGCCGCGGCCCAGAAGGCACCTTCCATACCATGCACGAGCGTGGCCAAGGTCGTGAAGGCAACCACCAGGCCGCCCGCAAGCATCGACGTCAGTCGGCGCTCATTCCTCTGCGCCCGGTAAATTGCGACGACCACCCTGTAGACGAACTCGAGGACCCAGACGTGGAACGTCACCGTCAGCGCAATGAGGGGAACGCTCCAGAGCCAATCGGCGCTCCAGCTGGCACTCTCTCCCAGTTCCTTCATCTGTATCCTCGATGGGGCACTCGATGCTCGTCGGCAGGCTGCGCCTCCCGAATGCAGGAAATGTAGATATCAGATTTCTTCATTCATGGGGGAAAGACCGCGCGGCATTCATGTCGTTCTGCACCTTCGCGAGAGCCGACGCTAAAGCCCGGCGGGCTTGCCGAGATCGGCAGCGAAACCTCACGCCGCCAACGCCGGGCGTGCCTGCGGGCGGCGGTAGCTCAACGCTTCGGCGATGTGCAGGCGGCGGACGGCGTCCGAGCCGTCAAGATCGGCCAGGGTGCGGGCTACGCGGAGGGTGCGGTGCCAGGCGCGCGCCGAGAGGGCGAGGCGTTCGGCGGCGCGGGTAAGGAGTGCGCGGCCCTCGGCGTCGGGTTCGGCGATCTGTGCCAGCAGCGCGCCGTCGGTGTCGGCGTTGCAGCGCGGCTTGGACCAGCCGCGGGCCAGGCCGGACAGGAGACCGGCGGTGGGCTCGGCCTCGACCTCGATCAATTTGCCTTTGCGGCCGAGCGCGGCCAGCCGGTCGCGTTGAACGGCGCGGGCGGCGGCCACGCGGGCGGCGACGTCGGCGGAGCTTTCGGCCGGCGGCGGGAGGGCGAGATCGGCGGCGCCGACCGGCGGCACGTCGATGGTGAGATCGATGCGGTCGAGCAGCGGGCCCGAGAGCTTGGACTGATAGTCGGTGCCGCAGCGCGGGGCGCGGCCGCAGCCCTGGCCCGGCTCCATCAGGTGGCCGCAGCGGCAGGGGTTCATCGCGGCCACGAGCTGGAAGCGCGCGGGATAGGTGACGTGGGCATTGGCGCGCGCCACGCTGACCCGGCCGGTCTCGATCGGCTGGCGCAGCGCCTCGAGGGTCGAGCGCGCGAACTCCGGCAGCTCGTCGAGGAACAGCACGCCGTGATGGGCGAGCGACACCTCGCCCGGCTTCGCCCGCGAACCGCCGCCGATCAGCGCCTGCAGGGTCGCCGAATGATGCGGATCGCGGAAGGCGCGGCGGCGGTTGAGACGACCATCGCCGGTCTCGCCGGCCAGCGAGCGCACCATCGTCGCCTCCAGCGCCTCGTCGGCTTCGAGCGGCGGCAACAGGCCGGGCAGGCGCGCGGCCAGCATCGACTTGCCCGAGCCGGGCGGGCCGATCATCAGCAGGTTGTGGCCGCCGGCCGCCGCCACTTCGAGCACGCGCTTGGCGGTCTCCTGTCCCTTGATCTCGGCGAGGTCAGGATAGGAGGCGCGCGAATCGGCGAGCAGCGCTTCGGGTGCGGCCAAGGTCTGTTGGCCGCGC
>CAIKZO010000063.1 GCA_903832005.1 Enhydrobacter aerosaccus
GTCAAGGATGCCCTGGTGCGCGAAGGCGTGCCGGCAACGGCGATCTCGGTCATCGGCAAGGGCGAGACCCAGCCGCTGGTGCAGACGGCCGATGGCGTCCGCGAGCCGCAGAACCGCCGCGTCGAGATCGTGATCCAGTAAGCTTCGGAACTTACGTTCCAACAGAAAGGCGGCCTTCGGGCCGCCTTTTTTGTTGGTCGAATACTCATGTTCGCTAGGCGACGCGATAGGCGCTTCCGGTCTGGCGAAAGATTGTTCTAGTGTTCAACCCGCGCGAGGCGCGCCGTGGGAGTCGGGCTCGGTGGACAAAGGGAAGAAATGAAACTGCTGCTCATTCAGGGCGCCAACATGGAGCACCTGGGCCGCCGCCAGCCGGAGCTGTACGGCACGACAACCGCCAAGGAACTCGATTCCATGGTGCGTCGCCGGGCGCGCGAGCTCGGCGTATCGATCGACATCCTCTACACCAACACCGAGGGCGAAGCGGTGACGGCGATCTACAAAGCCGAGCGGGCCGCGATCGACGGCATCATCTTCAACCCCGCAGGCTTTCTCCATGCCGGTCACGCCCTGCGCGACTGCCTGCGCTCGATCCAGGCGCCGGCCATAGAAGTGCACATCACCAACATCGAAAAGCGTGGCTACGGTTCGATCACGTCCGAAGCTGCAGTCGGTATGATCGCGGGTTTCGGCGTGCAGTCCTATATTCTCGCGATCGACGCGATGGCGACGCGCCTCAAGGGGTGAGCTGTCTCCTCCCTGTCTCAGTTCTGTAATCCGTGACGGCTATGACTTCCCCCGGACGAATTGGGAATCGGGGGACTACATGAGCGACCACGCAATCAAATCAACTCATCCGTTGGGGGCCTCGCACTCCACAGGATGGATCGCCAAGGCGGGCCCATTGGTGGCCATCGGCGTTCTCCTGGCCGGGGCGATCTACGCCATCTCGGCTCTGGTGGGCGACCTCGAGGCCGCGCCTTCGGCCGGCTTCATGATCTATCTGCTGCTCGGCCTCGCGCTGCTGATCGCGCTGGGCTTCGAATTCGTGAACGGCTTCCACGATACCGCCAACGCCGTTGCGACCGTCATCTACACCCACTCCATGCCGGCACACTTCGCGGTGATCTGGTCGGGCTTCTTCAACTTCCTGGGCGTGCTGCTGTCCACAGGCGCGGTCGCCTTCGGCATCATCTCGCTCCTGCCGGTCGAGCTGATCCTGCAGGTCGGCAGCAATGCCGGCTTCGCCATGGTCTTCGCGCTGCTGATCGCGGCGATCATCTGGAACCTCGGCACCTGGTACTACGGCATCCCGAACTCGAGCTCGCATGCCTTGATCGGCTCGATCATCGGTGTCGGCCTGATGAACCAGATCATGGCTCCCAGCGGCAGTGGCACCAGCGGCGTTGACTGGGACCAGGCGCTGGGCGTCGGCAAGTCGCTGCTGTTCTCGCCGCTCGCGGGCTTTTTCCTCGCAGGCCTGCTGCTGCTGGTCGCCAAGAAGCTGATCCGCGTTCCGGCGCTCTACAAGCCGCCGGTCGACGGCGCGCCGCCGCCGCTGTGGATTCGCGCCCTGCTGATCTTCACCTGCACGGGCGTCAGCTTTGCGCACGGCTCGAACGACGGTCAGAAGGGCATGGGCCTGATCATGCTGATCCTGATCGGCACGGTGCCCACGACCTACGCGCTGAACCACGCCCTGCCGACTGCCTATGTCGGTGAGTTCCAAACAGCCTCGACCAACGCCGCGAAGGTGATCAACGCCAAGGGCGCGGGCTACAGCGTGCTCGGCAATCCGCGTCCGGCCGTGACGCTCTACGTCGCCCAGCACGCCGTGAGCGAAGGCACCTACCCGTCGCTCGCCGTCCTGGTCGGCGAGATCTCGGATCAGGTGAAGCAGTTCGGATCGTTGGCCAATGTGCCCGTCAAGCAGGTCGGCAACACGCGTAACGACATGTACCTCACCTCGGAGGCGCTGCGCCTGCTGATGAAGGACAAGGAAGCCGAACTGTCCAAGGACGACGTCGCTACGTTGAATGCCTACAAGAAGGCGCTCGACACCGGCACCAAGTTCATCCCGACCTGGGTCAAGGTGGCCGTCGCCATCGCGCTCGGCCTCGGCACGATGGTGGGCTGGAAGCGCATCGTCGTCACCGTCGGCGAGAAGATCGGCAAGGAACACCTGACGTACGGTCAGGGCGCCTCGGCCGAACTCGTCGCGATGGGCCTGATCACCGCGGCCGACGGCTACGGCCTGCCGGTCAGCACCACGCACGTGCTGTCGTCCGGCGTCGCCGGCACGATGGCAGCCAACGGATCAGGCCTGCAGATGAGCACCCTGCGCAACATGGCGCTGGCCTGGGTCATGACCCTGCCGGCCGCCATCGTGCTCTCGGGCTCGCTGTTCGCGCTCTTCCGCTACCTCTTCTAGTCGAGCAAACGATCCGCGGCCGGCCGATCCCTGAGGGGAACGGCCGGCCGCTTTCGTTTCAGTCCGGCGACGCGCCGAAGCGCTTTTGCCAGAACTCCCGGCTGCGGCGTTCGCCGACGTCGCAGCCGGGCTCGTAACCAGGGCGGACGAATTTGGTGTAGTCGGTCTCGGCCGATTCATGCCGCCCCGACTGCGCGAGCTGGACACCGGGCTTCATGACACGCGGCGACACGTCCGCGACCTCCTGCAGCAGCTTCTTGCGCACGGCACGGGGGAAATCCTCGAAGCTGCGTGCCACCTCGACGAACGATCGCGGGCCGCCGGTCACGCAGTGCAGGTAATACTCGTCGAGGTCTTCCTCGGCCGGAAAGCCGAACGGATTGGGTCGGCCGTTCATGATCGGCAGGCCGTTGATCGCAATGCGCTCCTTCAGCGCCTCGAAACGCATGTCGGTGACCAAGCCGCCGTCGTTGTTCGAGCCGTCGCCCGAGATATCGAGAACTTTTCGTGCGGGCTCGTAGGGCGAGCGGCCGAACAGCGGGATGGCATAGCGGATGGCGCCGCTGATCGAGGTGCGGCGCGCGATCGAGATCGGCGAGTCCGCCAGCCGCTGGGCAAAGGCCGCGATCGCTTCCTCGCTGTCGAGCAAGGTCCAGTCGATCAGCAGCTTCTGCATCCACGAGTCGGACCATTCGTAGTAGGCGACGGCGATGCGTCCGTTGGCGCCACCCAGGATCGCCTTCACGATGACGGGATCGCGGAAAGCGTCGACATAGCCCTGGCGCTGCAGATGCGCCTCGTCGGGATCTATACTGCCGGAGATGTCGATGGCGAGCGCCAGCGCGAGATCGACATCCTTCTTGTCTTGCGCCTGCGCGGGCAGGGCGGCGATGAGAAGGGCGAACAGGCAGGCGAGAGGACGCATCGGCGATCTCCGCGGGGGCTGCTGACGGCGAGGCAAAAACCATACCGCCGGGCAGGCACCCCTGCTAGCCTCGGGCAAAGGAAGCATCGGAGGAAACCCATGGATCTGAGCCTCAGCCCTCAGGATCAGGCCTTTCGCGACGAGGTCCGCCGCTTCCTTGACGAAAATTTGACTGAGGATTTGCGCGAGGTCGCTTGAAACGGATGGTTCTCACGATTTGAGGCATCGAGCCACGGCGCTGTCCTTGTCGGCGATCAATCCGCCGTTCGAGGCGCGCTCGCGGCCGAAAACCAGCCACGCGTCGTCGGGCGAGCCGAGCGTCTGGTCGACGACGACCTTGTCGGGGAACTGTTCGGCGTATTCGAGATAGACCAGCGCCGAATCGAATTCGCCCGCCAGCAGGCGCTGCCAGATCTGCACGATCGAGCCGTCGGGCTCGGCGATCACCTCGGACCACCTGGCGGTGTCGGCGTAATCGAGCGTGGGGGTGAGCAAGCCCAGGCTTCGTGGCTGGGCGACGTCCTTGCGCGTGACCACGGCCAGCGGCTTGCTGGGCGAGATGAAGGTGTCGACGATGAACAGGCTGCGGAAGTGGCGGCCGGTGATGGCCGGCGCATCGGCATGGACGCTGCACAGGATGAAGTAGTCGGCTTTCCCCTGCAGCACGCGCTCGGCGCCTTGCTCCGGCCGGTCGACGAAGGTCAGCGCCTCCGGCCCGAGCCCATGGAATCCCAGGTATCTCCGTGCGACGAGGTCGTGATTGGTGCCCGGTCCCATGGTGACGAAGGTCTTCATGCGCCAAGTCCTCCGATGAAGGCATCGAGGCAGTCGCCGATGGCGTCGATGGCGTAGCCGCCTTCCTGCACCGCCAGGGTGGGCAAGCCGAGTGCGCGAACCTTTCGGGCGATGACGCCGAAATCGGCTGCGTCCAATTTCAGCAGGCCAACTGGATCGTTCCGGTGTGCATCGAAGCCAACGGCCACGACAAGGGCTTCAGCCTCGAAGGTCTTGATGCGCTCCAACGCCGTCTCCAGTGACGCCGTCAGGACGCTACCGTCCGAGCCGATCTCCAGCGGCAGGTTGAGGTTGAAGCCGGCGCCCGAGCCGTGCCCGGTCTCATGCGCGTAGCCGGTGAAGAAGGGATAGGCCTTGGCCGGGTTGGCATGGATCGAGACGGTGAGCACGTCGTCGCGATTGTAGAAAATCTGCTGGGTGCCGTCGCCGTGATGCACGTCGATGTCGAGGACCGCGATCTTGGCGAAGCGTTGCCGCAGATGATGCGCCGCGATGGCGGTGTTGTTGAGGAAGCAGAGGCCTGCCGCGCGATCGGTGCGGGCGTGGTGCCCCGAGGGGCGGCAGAGCGCGTAGGCCGTCCCGTCGCCGGCGACGATTGCGGCAGCCGCCGAGACGGCCGTCTCGCACGACCGCAGGCTCGACAGCCAGGTGTGCGGTCCCATCGGGGCCGAGAGGTCGCCGAGATACCAGCCGACCTGACCCACGACGCTTTCGGCCGGGCAGGGCGGGCGGGAAACCTCTTCAGGCCGTCCGCTCCAGTAGGGAAAGTAGTTCGGCCAGACCTCCGGGCCGTGGTTGGGTAGCAAGGACCAGCGTTCCCAGATGGTTTCGAGGAAGGTGACGTAGGTCGGCGTATGAACCGTCAGCGCGGCGGCCTTCCCGTGCGCTGCCGGCGTCTCCGGTGAGATGCCGTGCTTGTTCAGGGCGCCCAGCAGTCTCTCGGTGCGCACCGGAAGGTCTTTGGCGGGAATGATCTTGCCGTAGCGCATCGACTGCAGCGGATCGTGGGTGGCTTGCTCAGGATGATAGAAGGCACGCATGGCGGTCTCACTTCGCCAGATAGGCTTCGTCGAACGTATCGACGACGCCGAGGCCGGTGGTGATCACGTTGCGATAGCGCCGGTCGACGTAGGTCGGGAATTTCATCTCCAGGAGCCACGCGAGCGGCACGTCCTCCCATAGGATGTGTTGCACCTTGGAATAGAGCTGGCGTCGCTCATCGTCGCTGGTCGAGGCCTGGGCCTTTTCGAACAGGGCATCGACTTCCGGGTTGCTGTAGCCCATCGAGTTGTTGAACGGCACGCCCTTGCGGATATCGGCCGTCATGTAGCTATGCTCGAGGCGCGCCGCCGGGTCCGCATATTGATAGCCGTACGAAACGGTCATCTCGTATTCCCAGTCGGCAAGACGCTTCACCCAGCCGGCCGCATCTGTGGCGTCGAGAGTCACCTGAATGCCGACCTTGCCCAGGGACTGGCGAATGTATTCGGCAAGCCGTGTCCAGACCTCGCCGTAAGGAAGCGGCATGAGGCGCAGCTTGACCCGCGTGCCATCGGTACCGCGATGCAGGCCCATCTCCTCCATCAACGCCTCGGCACGCGCGGGATTGAATGGCCGGGGCCGCAGGCTCGGGTCGAAATAGCGCGTGGAGCGCGCGAGAGGGCCCACCGCCACCTCGCCGAAACCGAACCATAGTTTGTCGCGAATGAAGGTGCGGTCGAGTGCGTAGAGGATGGCCTGCCGGAAACGCTTGTCGGCGAGCGGCCCGACACGGTGGTTGAGCTCGATCCACATCTGCGGCGAGAAGAATTCGTAGCCGCCTTTGACGAGCTCCAAGGTCGGCACGGCGGAGAGCCGCGCCACGTCGAAGAATTCGACGTCGTTGAAGCTCGCGAGCTGCACCTGGCCTGTTTCCAGCGCGACGGCGCGTGAGGCCGCGTCGGGAATGATCTCGAACACGATCTCGTCGAGATAGGGCTTACTTGGCTTCCAATATTTGTCGTAGCGCGCCAGCCGGATGAAGCGGCCGCGCTGCCACTCGACGAAGCGGAAAGGGCCGGTGCCGATCGGCGCGGTGTTGGCCGGGTTCTTCCGAAAGTCGGTGCCTTCGTAGACATGGCGCGGCACGATTCCGCCGCCGATCACGTCGAGCGCATAGAGGAACGCCGGGAAGGGCTGCTTCAGCCGGAACACGACGGTCAGCGGATCCGGCGCACTGGCCTCGGCGATGACGGAGAAATTGCCGCGCGCGCGGGCGCTCAGTTCGGGCAGGAACTTGGTGATCGAGAAGACGACGTCGTCGGCGGAGAAGGGCTTGCCGTCGTGCCAGGTGACGTCGGGCTGCAGATGGAACGTCCAGACCAGGCCGTCGGCCGAAATCTCCCAGCTCTTTGCCAGCGCCGGCACCGGGTTGAGTTTGGCATCGTAGGTCAGCAGGCCTTGCAGGATTTTGCCGGCGACCAGCTGGACCGGCACCTGCGGGGCCAGTGCCATGCCGAGCGATGGCGGTTCCGGGTTCAGGATCACGTGCAGCGAGCCGCCCCGTGTCGGCGTGTCGGCCCGGGTGAGGGAGGGAAACACTGCCGTGGTCGTCGCGAGGGCGCCAGCGAGCGCCGATCGGCGGGAGAGAGGGATCATGCGGAGGGCCTTTCTTCGGAATAGAGCGGGCGCCAGGCGGTGCCAGGCAGAGCGTCCAGCAGAGCCGCCGTCGCGGCATGGGTTGGATGGCGAAGGATGTCGGCCGTCGGGCCGATTTCGGCGATCCGGCCGCGATCGAGTACGGCGATTCGGTCGCACAGCCGCGCGGCGACGCGCAGGTCGTGGGTGACGAACAGGATGGAGAGGCCACGCTCGGCGCGCAGTCGTTCGAAGAGCTGCAGCACTTGGTCCTGGACCAGGACATCGAGCGCGGAGACCGGCTCGTCGGCCACGAGAAGGTCCGGGCCCGACATCAGGGCGCGCGCAATGGCCAGGCGCTGTCGTTGGCCGCCCGAGAATTCATGCGCATAGCGATCGAGAGCTACGTCGGGAACGCCGACCAGGGCGAGCTGCACGCGCGCCAATGCGGCGGCGTCGGGGGCGGAGAGCCCCGCGGCTTTGCCGGTGTCGATCAGCGTTGCGCCGATGGTGCGTCGTGGATTGAGCGAACCGTAGGGATCCTGGAACACCATCTGCGGCCGGCCGGTGCCTCGGATGGTGATGGTGCCGGAGGTCGGCCGCTCGAGCCCGACGACGCAGCGGCCGATGGTGGTCTTGCCCGATCCCGATTCACCGACAAGACCCAGGATCTCGCCACGCCCCACCGAAAAAGAGACGTCGTGCACGCCGGCGGTTCCGCGCCGGAACAGGCGCGACAGATGGCTCACTTCCGCGACGGGCCCCGACGCGGCGGCGCTCGCGCCGCGGCGGCCGACCGGAATGGCCGCGATCAGCTTCACGGTATAGGAATGCGCCGGCGCCCGGAGCACCTCTTGCGCGGGGCCCGTTTCGACCACCTTGCCGGCCTCGAGAACGACGACGCGGTCGGCGATCTCTGCCACGACGCCGAAATCGTGTGTGACGAACAGTACGCCCATACCCCTCTCACGCTGGATGTCACGCAACAGGCGCAGGATTTGTGCTTGCGTCGTCACATCGAGGGCAGTGGTCGGCTCGTCGGCGATCAGCAGTGACGGACGGAGCGCGATCGCCATGGCGATCATCACGCGCTGGCGCTGTCCACCGGACAGACGGAACGGCCATTCGCGCGCGACGGCTTCAGGCAGGCCGGTGGCCGCGAGCAGACGCACCATCTCGGCCTGGGCGCTATGCCGATCGTGGCCGTGGTAGCGCAATGTCTCGGCGATCTGGTCGCCGACGCGCATCAGCGGATTGAGGGCCGTCATCGGCTCCTGGAAGATCATGCCGATCTCCGCGCCTCGGACTTGCCGCAGCTCGGCGCCCTTCAGGCGCAGCATGTCGCGGCCCTTGAAGCCGATGCGGCCTTCCGAGGCGAGCGCAGGCGGTAACAACCCCAGTATCGCTTGGGCCGTCAGCGACTTGCCGGAGCCCGAGGCGCCCACGAGACAGACGATCTCGCCCGCGTCAACGTCGAACGACAGATGCTCGACCGCCGCGGCGCGATCCGCGCCTGCCGGCAGGGCGATGGTGAGGTCGCGTATTTCCAGGAGGCCGGTCATGCGCGGGCTCGGCGCAGGCGCGGATCGAGGGCATCGTTCAAGGCATCGCCCACGATGTTGATGGCCAGCACGGTGAGCGTGATGGCGACGCCCGGAAAGACCGCCAGCCACCAGGCGCTGCGCAGGGACGTCCGGCCGCCGCTCAGCAGATAGCCCCAGCTCATGAGGTTGGGATCACCGAGGCCAAGGAAGCCGATCGCCGATTCGAGCAGGATGGCGTTTGCCACCATCAGCGAGCCGATGACCACGATCGGTGGCAGCGCGTTGGGCAGGATCTCGCGCCAGACGATGTGGACGCCGGAATGTCCGGCGATGCGTGCGGCCTCTACGAACTCCCGTCCACGCAGCGCCATGAATTCGCTGCGCGCTAGTCGCGCCACCGGTGGCCAGCTGACCGCCGAGATGGCGGCTATGGTCGACCACAGGCTGGGCTCGAAGACCGCCACCAGGATCAGCGCGAACAGGAAGCTGGGAATGGTCTGGAAGAACTCGGTCAACCGCATCAGCAGCATGTCGATCCAGCCGCCGAGATATCCTGCCAGCGCGCCGATCAGGACGCCCAGGCAAATCGGTACCGCCGTCGCCAACGCGCCGACGAGCAGGGAGGCACGGACGCCGACGATCATTTCCGACAGCATATCGCGGCCCAGCACGTCGGTGCCCAACAGGTGCTCGCCCTGGAACGGCTTTTCGAAGGGCGCGCCGACGCTGTCCCACGGATCGTGCGGGGTGAGCACGGGGCCGGCGATCGCTAGCACCAGCAGCAAGGCGAGAAAGAGCCCGGCCGCGATCTCCACGGCCCCGATGCGACGGCCGGTCATGCGGGCCTCGCCCGGGTACGCGGATCGATCAGGCCATAGGCGATGTCGGTCACGACGTTGGCCGCGATCACCAGAACGGAAGTGACGAAGAAGACGCCCAGCAGCACCGGATAGTCACGCTGCGTGAGCGCTTCGAAGGCGAGGCGCCCGATCCCGGGCCAAGCGAAGATCGTCTCGACCACGACCGAGCCGCCCACCAATTGCCCGGCCTGCAGGCCGATCAGGGTGACGACTGGCAGGGAGGCATTGCGCAGGATATGGGCCGCGACGATCCGCCAACCCGGCAGGCCTTTGGCGGTGGCAGTCCGCACGAAATCGCTGTTGGCGACACCGAGCACCGCCGTGCGGGTAAGGCGGGCGTAGATGGCGGCGTGATAGAGGCCGAGACTGAATACTGGCAGCACGGCATGGCTCAGCAGGTCGAGCATTCGCCCGCCGGCCGTGGTTGCCGATTGAATGCTGGCGTTGCCATAGGCCGGTAGCCAGTCCAGCCAGACCGAGAAGACCAGCACCAGGAGGAGGGCGACCCAGAAGGTAGGCGTGGCGTAGAAGAGGAGAGCCACGACGCTCACCAATCGGTCGGCCCAGCCGCCATGGCGAAGGGCGGCAAAGGTGCCGATCGAGCAGCCGAGCACGATCGCCAGCACCAGCGAGGCGCCGGTCAGGAGGAGCGTCGCGGGCAGGCGCTCGAGGATCAGGTCGCTGACCGGCCGGCGCTGGCGGAAGCTGCGGCCAAGGTCGCCGGTCAAAGTGCGGCCAATCTGGGTGGCCAACTGCACGGGCAGGGGCCGGTCGA
This sequence comes from Enhydrobacter aerosaccus, assembly GCA_903832005.1. Taxonomy (GTDB): domain Bacteria; phylum Pseudomonadota; class Alphaproteobacteria; order Reyranellales; family Reyranellaceae; genus Reyranella; species Reyranella aerosaccus_B. Next base: position 9,947 of record CAIKZO010000063.1, read on the forward strand.
GCCCGAACTCCGCGCGGGCTTGCTGGATCGCCGTCGCGTCGGCCACGCCGCCTTCGCCCGCAAGCATGCGCACGGGATCGCCCGGCGCCAGGTGGACCAAGCCGAAATTCACGATGGCGATGCCGACGATCGCGGCCAGCACCTGCAACGATCTGTAGACGAAACGGATGGGCCTCTCCCGTTCAGGGCGTGCCGCACCATAGCACCCGGCCCTCCGGCCACTTGTATCCTATGCTACAATTGGGACCGAACCCGAAGGAGCGGAAGATCGCGGAACCACGGCTCGGCACTTGGTCGGTGCCCTCGCAGATCACGGCGCCCTGGCGTCGCGCGCGCAAGCTGGGCGAGACCGTCCGCTTGCGGCGCGGCCGGACGCTCTACGAACAGCAGGATCCGAGCGACTATTTTTACCTGATCCTGCAAGGCTACATGAAATTCGATGTCGTCCGCCGTGACGGCTCGACCCTGCTGCTGGAGATCGTGGGCGAGGGCGGCATCTTCGGCGAAGGCGCGGCCTTCGATCGGCAGCCCCGGCTGGTCGGCGCGTCGGCGGTCACGGATGTCCAGCTCGTGCGCTTCGACCCCAAGACCATCCGTCAGATCCTGGCAAGCAACGTCGATCTCTCGCTCTCGCTGATGGCGTTGCTCAGCGCCAAGCAGCGTATCCTGGCGCACAAGCTCACGCAGACGACCGCGCCGTCCGCCACCGCGAAGCTCGCCGAACTGCTGCTGCGGCTGACCGTAAGAGATGCGCGCAAGACGGGCGGGGCGGATGACATGACAGTGCAACTGACCCATGACCAGATGGCCGCCATGATCGGGGTGACACGCATCACGGTGACCCGCATTCTGCGCGACCTGACGGCAAAAGGAGCGGTCGTGACGGGGCATCGCATGGTTCGACTGGCAAATCGGCGACCACTGGAGAAGTTGTGCGAGTAATGGAGGGCGGAACGCCGCCGGCCGATCCGCGTTCTCCTCCGATGCCATCTCCCCTGCTTCCCAAGACGATCATGGGCTATGTGCTGCGCACGTCGGGCAAGCACCAGATCGGCCTCGCCGTGCTGGCGGCGGGCGTGTTCGGGCTCACCTCGGTGCCGCTCGAGATCCAGCGGCGCATCGTCAACGACGCCATCAAGAACGGCGCGACCCAGACCATCATCTGGCTGGCGCTGGCCTACGCCGGTGTCGCCCTGCTCGAACAGGCATTCAAACTGGGCCTCAATATCTATCGCGGCTGGGTGAGCGAGGATGCGGTGCGGACCCTGCGCCGGACGCTCCGCCAGTCCGGCCTGCACGAACCCATGCGTCGCGACGTTGCCCGCGAGGCCAAGAACGAGGCGAGCAACGACGACGACAGCGAGACGGGCACGCACGCCGCTATGGTCGTGTCTGAGGCGGAGCCGATCGGCGGCTTCGTCGGCATGGCGATTTCCGAGCCGCTGCTGCAGATCGGCATCCTGGCCAGCGTGATCGGCTACATGACCTTTCTCGAGCCTTGGGCGCTGGCGCTCAGCCTTGGCTTCCTCGTGCCGCAGATGCTGTTCGTGCCGCTGATGCAGGGCGCCATCAACCGCCGCGCCGCCGAACGCGTGACGACCCTACGCCATGTCGGCGGCGACATCGTCTCCCGAGGCGTGCCGCAGGAAGAGGGCATCGAGCGTGTGTTCGAGCTCAACATGGGCATCTACAAGATCAAGTTCAGCATGAACCTGGCGATGAACTTCATGTATCACGCCGCCGTCGCCATCGCGCTCGGCGTGGGCGGGCTGCTGGTCGTCGATCATAAGCTGCAGCTCGGCACCGTGGTCGCCGTCGTCTCTGGGCTGGGCAAGCTCAACGACCCGTGGGGCGACCTGGTGAACTGGTTCCGCGAGCTCTCGGTCGATTCCGTGAAGTATCGGCTGTTCGTCGAGGCCCTGGAGCATCACGTGCGCCGCGAGGGGCTTGTAACCTCCTGAACACACACTATTTTTGGGGGCAATGAGCGATCCTTATTCCGTGCTGGGCGTGCCCAAGACGGCCTCGGACGACGACGTCCGCAAGGCCTTTCGCAAGCTCGCCAAGAAGCACCATCCCGACCTGAACCCCGGCGACAAGAAGGCTGAAGCCAAGTTCAAGGAAATCAGCCAGGCCAACGACCTTCTCTCGGACAAGGAGAAGCGCCGGCGTTTCGACGCGGGCGAAATCGACGACGCCGGCAACGAAATGCCGCCGCGCGGCTTCTACCGTGACCAGGCGAGCGGCCCCGGCGGGGCGAAATATTCGCGCTCCGGCGGCCAGGAAGAGTTCGGCGACATGGGCGGGATCTTCGAGGAGATGTTCCGCCGGCGCGGGGGAGGGGGCGGCTTTGGCTTCGGCGGCGGCGATGCCGACCACGGACCGCCACCGGTGAGCTATACCCTGCCGGTGCCATTCCTCGTTGCCGCGCGGGGCGGCAAGCAACGCGTGACGATGCCCAACGGCAAGACGCTGGATATCGACGTGCCCGAAGGGGCGACCGACGGCCAGACGCTGCGACTGAAAGGTCAGGGCCCGTCAGGTGTCGACGCCTATGTCGAGCTTCGGGTGCAGCCGCATGCCTTCTTTGAGGTGCGGGACACCAACATCCATGTCGAGTTGCCGGTAACGATCACCGAGGCAGCGCTGGGTGGCAAGGTGAAGGTGCCGACGGTCAGCGGCGCGGTGATGCTGAACGTGCCGGCGGGCTCGAACACGGGCACATCGCTGCGTCTCAAGGGGCGTGGCCTGCTCGACAAGAAGTCGGGGCAGCGCGGCGACCAGTATGTGAAGCTGAAGATCGTCCTGCCGGCGAAGCCCGACGACAAGCTGAAGGCGTTTCTGGAGAGCTGGGAGGCGGGCAAGGAACAGGACCCGCGCAAGGAGATGGAGCAGTTCACGTGACCGTCACGGCGATACATATCGAACGCTGGATCACACGTGGCCTGGTGCGCCGTGCCGAGTCGGCGGGGGCGCTGGAGCCGATCGACTTGGCTCGGCTGCGCCTGCTGAACGAACTCGCCGACGATATCGGGCTCGACGAGGACACGGTCGAAGCCGTGGTCGCGCTGATCGACCAGGTCCATACGCTGCGCGGCGAGCTGAAGCTGGTGGCTGAAGCCATCGCCGAACAGCCGCCTGAGACTCGAGCGTCCCTCGCGGCGGCGCTTAGACGGCTGGCCGAGCGGTCCTGATCGCTTTCCAGATCTTGTGGGCGGTGAGCGGCATGTCGAGATGCCGGACACCGAGCGGACGCAGCGCGTCGAGGACGGCGTTGGCGACCGCGGCCGGCGCACCGTTGGTCGGCAACTCGCCCACGCCCTTGAAGCCCAGGAAGTTGTTGGGCGACGGCGTGGCGATGGTCTCGACGACAAGGTCCGGCAGGTCGCCGGCGCGCGGCAGGGCATAGTCCATCAGCGTGCCGCTCAGGAGCTGGCCGCTGTCCTCGTCATAGACGGCTTCTTCCATCGCCGCGTTGCCGATGCCGTGGACGATGCCGCCATGCATTTGGCCGGCCAGCAATGTCGGGTTCGCCACCACGCCACAGTCCGCCACCGCGGTAAAGCGGTCGATGCGGCTGGCGCCGGTCTCGAGATCGATCTCGACCTCGCAGACCATGACGCCGGTCGGAAAGGAATCGATCTTGTCGGCAAACACGGCGTCGCCGTCGAAGCGCTTCCACGCCGCCAGCTCCAGCAGGCCGATGCGCCGGTCGGTGCCGACCACTTCGAAAGAACCGTCCTTGAAGGCGATATCGGCGGGCGAGGTCTCGAGCCGTTCGGCGGCGAGGTCGCGTCCTTTGCGGATCACTTCGTCGGCCGCACGCCGCAGGGTCGTGCCGCTGATGATGGTCGAGGACGAGCCGCCGGTACCGCCGCCGTGCGGGATGGTGCGCGTGTCGCCCTGGCGAATCTCGATCTTGTCCGGCGGGATGCCCAGCGCCGACGACAGAATCTGGCCGAAGATCGTCTCGTGCCCCTGGCCCTGGCTCTGCGTGCCCAGCCGCGCGATCAGCCGGTCCGGCTCGACGTTCACGGTGACATGCTCGTCGGCGATGCCGCCGGTGCCATGCAAGTGACAGGAAAGGCCGAACCCGCGCCGCTTGCCGGCGGCTTCACTTGCAGCACGGCGGGCCGTGAAGCCGGCCTGATCGGCGACCTTCAGTGCTTCCTCGAACAGGCGCGGGCAGTCGGCAGCGTCGTAAGTGTAGCCAGTAGGCACGGCATGCGGCATGTCAGCAGGCATGAGCAGGTTCAGCCGCCGCAACTCGATCGCCGATCGGCCGGTCTCGTGCGCGGCGATATCGACCAGGCGCTCCAACAGGAACAGCGCCTCAGGCTTGCCCGCACCGCGGATCGCATCGACCGGCACGGTGTTGGTGAAGACACAGTCGAAGTCGATATGGATCGCGGGGATCCGATAGAGGCCGGAGATCACCTTGGCGAGGCCGGTAGTTGAGATCGTGGGCGCGAACATCGAGATATAGGCGCCGAAGTTGGAGCGCGCCTTCACGCGCACGCCAAGGAAATGGCCGTCCTTGTCGAGCGCAAGCTCGCCGGTCGCCACGAGATCGCGCGCGTGGCTGTCGGAGAGGGCATGCTCGGCGCGCTCGGCGGTCCAGCGCAAGGAGCACTTCAGCTTGCGAGTCGCCCAGGCGATCAGGGTCGATTCAGGAGAGATCGGGAACTTCGGACCGAAGCCGCCACCCACATCTTCGGTGACGAGACGCAGCCTTTCCTTCGGAATATCGAGCACGCGCTCGCACATCAGCCGGTGCGGCAGCTGCACGCCCTGCGATGACAAAGTGACGGTAACCGTGTCGTCCGCCGTGTCATAGGCCGACCACGCCGCCCGCGTTTCCATGTAGTGGGCCACCTGGCGGGGCGAGCGGATATCGAGCCGGGTGACGTGGGCTGCCTGGGCAAAGGCGGCGTCGGTCGCTGCTGCATCACCACGTGTCCAGTGGCACATCAGGTTGCCCGGCGCGTCGTCGTGCACCAGCGGCGCCTTCGGTGCCAGGGCCTGCGCCGCGGTCACGACGGCGGGAAGCTCCTCGTAGTCGATGGCCAGCAGCTCGGCCGCATCGCGCGCGTTGTCGAGCGTGTCGGCCACGATCATCGCCGCGATGTCGCCGACGTGGCGGACCCTGCCGATCGACATCGGCAGATGCGCGGGCTCGCGATGGCGATTGCCCTCGGGATCCTTGATCTCGCTGATCGCCGGCAAGTGGCCGAGCTTGTCGGCCGCCGTGTCGTCGGCGGTGTAGACCGCGGCGACTCCGGAAGAGGCGAGGGCCGCCGCCCGGTCGATCGAAACGATGCGGGCGTGGGCGTGCGGCGAGCGCACGTACAGCACGGCAAGCGCCTCGGCCGGTGCGGTATTATCGGTGTAGCGGCCCTTGCCCGTGAGAAAGCGCCGGTCTTCCCGCCTCAAGCCGCCATCACGTCGCTGATCACCTTGAGCGCGGCGTCGATGTCGGCGCGGTTGACATCGAGGTGGGTGACGGCGCGGATGCGCGTGCTGCTGCCGGCGCTGGTGCCCATGCCGACCCCGGCCTCCTGGCAGGCCTTGACGAACTGCGCGCCCGACATTCCCGTCTTCTTGATCTCGAAGAAGACGAGGTTGGTCTGCATCTTCGGGACATCGCACTCGAGGCCCTTGATGTTGGCCAAGCCAGCCGCGAGGTGATGGGCGTTGTCGTGATCCTCGGCCAGGCGGTTCCAGTTGTGCTCAAGGGCATAGAGCGCAGCTGCGGCGATCACGCCGGACTGGCGCATCGAGCCGCCGAGCATCTGCTTCTGGCGCCAGGCTTCCTTGATGAAGTCCTTGGAGCCGGCGAGGCTGGCACCGACCGGGGCGCCGAGACCCTTGGTGTAGTCCAGCCACAGCGAGTCCGTGCAGGCGGCATAGTCCTTGGCGCTGGTGCCCGACTTGACGGCGGCATTGCAAAGCCGTGCCCCGTCCATGTGCACGGCGAGGCCGGCATCGTGCGCGACCTTGGAGACGCCGCGCAGGGTCTCGATCGGCCAGACCGTGCCGAAGCCGCCGTTGGAGGTGTTCTCGACCGATACCAGCCGCGAGCGCGGCGCGTTACGGCTGTTGGGATCGCGCAGGGCGGCCTTCACCTGGTCGGCGGTGAAGATGCCGTTCGGTCCGTCGAGCATGCGGATCATCACGCCCGAATTGGCCGCCGTGCCGCCGGTTTCGGCATTGATGATATGGGCGGTCTTGTCGGCGATGACCTCGTCACCCAGCCGGCAATGGACGCGGATCGCGGCCTGGTTGCACATGGTGCCGCTCGGCATGAAGACCGCGTCTTCCTTGCCCAGGATCTCGCAAATGCGGTCGCGCAGGCGGTTGGTCGAGGGATCCTCGTATTTCTGTTCGTCGCCCACTTCGGCCTCGGCCATGGCCTTGCGCATGCCGGGGGAGGGCTTGGTTTTCGTGTCGCTGTAGAGGTCGATGAAGCGGTTTTGCATGGCGTGTCTTGTTCTCCTGCGTCACCATAGCCGCCGGCACACCTGAAAACCACCGGGGAGGCACTTCCATGATCAGAACGATCGTCGCGGGAACGGCGTTGTTGGGCTTGCTGGCGGCCGGCACGGCGCAAGCCGCGGCGGACACCTACAGCTGGACCGGCATGGGGGAGAACGTGCCGGGCAGCGCCAAGTGCTCGACGTACAAAATGACGATCGACGTCACGGTCGACGGCACTGCAGTGAAGGGCATTTTCCAGCAGCAGGGCCGCGACCAGCGCCACTTCGAGGCGGTTCTCGATGGCAAAGGGGCCTTCAAGGGCAAGGCCGCGGTGGGCGGCGGCAGCATGAACGTATCCGGCAGCATTTCCGACAAGGAGAGCGCCGTTCTGCTGGATGGCTATTGCAAGTTCGGCGGCAAGCTCACCAAGAAATAACCGTCCGCCCTGCGACGTAAGGCGCAGCTTTCGGACGGACGATTTCATTCTCGAATCTGGCTAAGCTCGGTACGGGGCAAAATTCGAGGAGGCACGTTCGATGACCAAGACAATCGCCGCAGGCATGCTGACCGCCCTTGTGCTGGCCGGCACGGCCTATGCCCAGACACCGGCGGTTTACACTTGGACCGGCTACGGCACCAACGTCCAGGGCTCGTCCAAATGTCCGACGTACAAGATGGTGATCGAGGTTACGGTCACGGGCCAAGAGGTCAAAGGCAAGTTCACCCAGGAAGGCCGCGCCGAGCGAACCTTCGAGACGACTCTCGATAAGGGCATCCGCATCAAGACAGCGGCCATGGTCGGCGGCGGTGGCATGATGGACGTCATCGGCCAGATCAAAGACGGCGCTTCCCACATCAAGCTCGACGGCTACTGCAAGTTCGAAGGCCCGCTCACCAAGAAGTAGAGGCTACATCGCGATCGCGACCCTGCCGGTGACCTTGCGTTCCAGCAGGGACCGCATCGCCTGGGCCGCTTCCTCGAGCCGGAAAATGCGGTCGACGTGCGGCCGGCAGTGGCCCGCCTCGCACCAGCCGCGGATACGCTCCATCAACGCGAACGTGCGATCGGCTTCCTCGACACGCGCATCGTGCGGGCTCCAACCGACGTAGTAGCCGTAGTTGAAGCCCATCACGGCGATCGATTTCACCAGCAGGATGTTGGCCGGCACCTGCGGGATCGTGCCCGAGGCAAAGCCGATCGGGCAGATGCGGCCCTCGACCGCGAGGCAGCGCAGCGACTGGGTGAAGACCTCGCCGCCTACCGGATCGTAGATGCGGTCGACGCCGCGACCGCCGGTGATCTTCATCACCTCGTCGCGAAAGTCGGTGGCGTTGTAGTCGATCACGTGGTCGGCGCCGTGCGCCCGAGCAAACTCGGTCTTGTGCGCGCCCCCCGCCGTCGCGATCACGGTGGCGCCCAGCGCCTTGCCGATCTCGACCGCCGCCATGCCGACGCCGCCCGCGGCGGCATGCACCAGCAGCGTCTGGCCTTTCCGGACATCGAGGACATGCGGCCAGGTGAGTGCACCGGCCGATGTCGGATAGGAGATGGCGAGCTGGATCGCCTCGACGAAGCCCACGTTCGCCGGCTTGGTGAACACGTTGATCTCGTGCGCGACGGCTTCCTCAGCGAGGCCGCCCCAATCGAGTACGGCCACGACCTCGTCATTCACCTTGAGACGCCGGCAGGCAGGATCGGCCTCGATCACCGTGCCCGAGACTTCGGTGCCCGGAGCAAATGGAAAGGGCGGCCGACGCTGATACTTGCCCGCGATCACCAGCGTCGTGGCGAAGCTGATGCCGGCGGCGTGTACCTTGATGCGCACCTGGCCCAATTTCAGCGCCGGCCGGTCGACCTCTTCGAGGCGCAGATCCTCGGGCAGGCCCCACTGGCGACAGATCATGGCTTTCATCGACTTTCACACACCTCGAGTTGCAACTTTTCCATTTTGGGGACGTTCCCGTTTGAATGTCTACTTCAGCCAAGACTTCTCCCCACGACGCGCTCGCCTTCCTCACCGCCAATCACAAGGCGCTGTTGGCGATGTTTCGCGATTATGAGCAGCACAAGGGCCATGCCACTCCCGTCGAGAAGGGCAAGGCTGCGCTACGGCTGTGCCATTGCCTGTCGATCCACTGCGCGATCAAGGAGGAGATCTTTCATCCCGCGATCGTCGCCGCGCTGGGAAAGAAGGCCGACGCCATGCTGGCGGAGGCACGGGTGCAGTTGGGCGTCGTGCGCGAGCTGATCGCCACGATCGAGCGCACCTCGGCCACCGACGCTGCCTTCGATCCCACGGTAAAGGTGCTGGGCGAGGATGCGCGTCGGCACTTCGAGTCCGAAGAGAATGAGCTGTTCCCGCTGCTGCGCCATGCCGGCTTCGACCGCGCTGGCACAGGCGAGCGCTTGGCGACGCGGCAGGCCGAGCTATCGACCGCGCCGCCGGGCAAGCCCGTATTCCGTGAGGCCCGGCGCGTCCTGGGCGGCTGAGCGCAACAAAGCGCAGGATCCCACGTTACTGCGGCACAATGGATGGATCAGCCGCTCCCCCGACAGTTTTTCCCCACGCCGCTCATACGCTGACCGCCGTCACGGTCGACGGTTACAATGAAGAATTGCGCGAAGCCGAGGGCTTCGTCGGCGATCGCGCCAGCGGGCGCGCCTTCCGCAAGATACTCGACCATTGCCGTGCCCAGCTCGAGGAGAGTGGGCACGAAGATCCTCTGGGCGAGACCGCCACGCGCGAGATCTCCAAGAGCAAGCTCGACAAGATCATGCTGGGCAAGGATCCGCTGTCGTCGGGTCTGATCCATACTGCTGTCGAGGAATTCGGCACCGAACTGGCGGCGGTGATCCGCCGGTTCCTCTGTCTGCCCGCGTGGGTCAAGACCGAGCGCATCGTCATCGGCGGCGGCCTTAGCGCCAGCCACGTGGGCGAACTTGCGATCGGCCGCGCCGCGGTGCTGTTGGCCGAGCAATCGGCGGTGAAGCTCTGCTCGATCGTCAACCATCCGGACGAGGCGGCGCTGATCGGCGCAGTTCAACTCGCCCCCAGCTGGGTGCTCGACGGCCACGATGCCGTGCTCGCCGCCGACATCGGCGGCACCAACATGCGAGCGGGACTTGTGCGGTTCAAAGTGAAGAATGCCGAAGTATCCAAGGCCGAGGTCGTGAAACGCGTGCACTGGCGCCATGCCGACGACAAGCCGACCCGCGATCAGGCCGTCGACCGGCTGGCCGCTATGCTGATGGAAATGGCCGATCTCGCGGGCGCCGAGAAGCTGAAACTCGCGCCGTTCGTCGGCCTGGCTTGTCCCGGCCTGATCGACGAGCACGGCACGATCCTGCGTGGTGGCCAGAATTTGCCGGGCAATTGGGAGGGCGAGGATTTCAACCTTGCGGCCGCCGTCGCCGGGAAGCTGGGTCGCCTAGGCGGCCATGAGCCCGCGATCGTCATGCACAACGACGCGGTCGTTCAAGGCTTGAGCGAAGTGCCCAACATGCAGGACGTGAGCCAATGGGCCGTCCTCACCATCGGCACCGGGCTCGGTAACGCCCACTTCACCAATCGGCCGGTCGAGAAGAAGAAAGAGAAGAGCAAGGACAAGCATACGGAGTCGGAGTAAGAGACGAGTCCGATGCTGGTCCGCACGCACACGCCGACGGCGATTGCCCTTCACGACGACGGCCAGACGCCGAACAATCCGAAGTGTCCGCTGTTGCTTTATCGCGATGCCGTTTCCTTGGGGAAGGATCTCGATCCGGCGGCGATCTTCGAGAAACTGTTTGCCGCCAACGGATGGGGTCGCTCCTGGCGCAACGGCATCTATGATTTCCTGCATTTCCATGCCCGCAGTCACGAAGTGCTGGGCATCGCGCGAGGCAGCGCCCGAGTGCAGTTCGGCGGACTCAAAGGCGAGACGCTGACCCTCGAGGCCGGCGACGTCGTCGTCCTGCCGGCCGGCACCGGGCACCAGCGCGTCACGGCGAGCAAGGACCTGCTCGTTGTCGGCGCCTATCCGCCCGATGGCTCATACGAGGAGACGCGGCCGCATGAGATCGATCATGCGGAGGCCAGGCGCCACATCGCCGAGGTGCCCCTGCCGGCGGCAGATCCGATTTACGGCTCCGACGGCCCCCTGCGGCGCCTCTGGTCGAGCCAGCCCTGACGCTTCGTTTCGCTGCCCACTGGACGATGGTATTTTGCCCGCTTCGAAAAGAGGGCGCCCATGCTGACCGCACGCGAGACGAAGCGGAATAAATCCACCTTCTTCGACATGAGCATGATGTTCGATGTCCTCGACGGAGAGAGACATATCGGCACCATCGTCTTCGACCGGAAAACCTACAGTGCGACTCTCGCGCTCGACGGCGAGAACTTCACGGTGAGACGGATCAGCGAGCGGCACGACGAGCGGTTCTACGAAGCCTTGATCCGTGTTGTGACGGGTGGCTCGAAGCCGTCCGCCAATCCCTGGGCGCTCAGGGACGCCGCCGGCGATACGCTTGCGCTTGGCGACATCGAGGGAGCCACCTTGGTGGTCAGCCGGGGCGAGGAGAGATTCTGGCTACGCCAGATCAAGCGCGCCTATCATCTCTATCGCGCGGGCAGCAACCAGTCGCTGGGCTGGGTCGGCCAGCAAAAGATCTTCACCAATAGCTTCAGCATGGATCTGCCGGGTGAATACGACCCGGCCTTCCAGGTTTTCCTGCTGACCCTGATGCTCAGCCTGTCGATGAAGACTGCCGACAATGGCGGGGGGACTTGAAATTTTGAGACGACTGGTCATATCAGGGGCATGGCGAGACCTGACGTCCGAGAAAAACTGCTGACTGCCGGCCTGGAGGCGCTGCACAAGCGCGGCTTCAACGCGACCGGGGTGCAGGACATCACCGATGCGGCCAAGGTGCCCAAGGGCTCGTTCTATAACCATTTCGAGAGCAAGGATGCACTGGGCGTCGAAGTCGTCGAGCGTTGGGGCACCTTCATGGACGCGCGGCTCAAGGTCCTGGTCGAAGGGACGAGCAAGCCGCTCGCGCGCCTGAAGGCCTATTTCAAGGGGCTCAACGAACTCGCATCGGCCAGCAAATTCCAGCGCGGCTGCCTGATGGGCAATTTCAGCGCCGAGCTCTCGACGCAAAGTCCCGCCATCCGGACGGCCCTGGAAGCGGGCTTCGAACGGTGGACCAAGGGCGTGGCCCACGTCATCGGCGAGGCGCAGAAGGCAGGCGATGTGTCGCGCGACGTGTCGGCGGAGGCGCTGGCAGGTTTCCTGATAAATGCCTGGGAAGGGGCCGTGTTGCGCGCGCGCGTCGACAAGTCCTCCGACGCGCTCGATGCCTTCGTCTCCATTACCTTTAACAAAATTCTCACCTAGCTAAACAAAACTCTCTTTCACCGCCGTTCCGGTCCGGACAAAACCAAGACGACCGGTCACCTCGATCTCGAAAGGATCACGCCATGAAGCTCAAGAACTCCGTTGCCCTCGTGACCGGCGCCAACCGCGGCCTGGGTCTCGCCTTCAGCAAGGCTTTGCTGGCCGCGGGCGCCAAGGTCTATGCCGGTGCGCGCGATCCAGCGTCGGTCAAGTTGCCGGGCGTCGAAGCGGTGAAACTGGACGTGACAAGTGCGGCGGATGTCGAGGCGCTGGCCAAAAAGCTGGGCGATGTGTCGCTGGTGGTAAACAATGCCGGCATCGCGCGCGGCGCGACGCTCCTCGGTGCCGACAGTATCGAGGCCCAGCGTGCCGAACTGGAGACCAATTTCTTCGGTCCGCTGCTGTTGGCCCGCGCCTTTGCGCCGACCCTGAAGAAGAACGGTGGCGGCGCGATTGTGAACGTTCTGTCGGCGCTGAGCTGGGTCAGCTTTCCGGAGTACGCGACCTATTGCGTTTCCAAGTCTGCGGCGTGGTCTCTCAGCAACGGCTTGCGCCATGAGCTGAAGGAGCAGGGCACGCAGGTGCTGGCGCTGCACGTTGGCTACATGGACACCGACATGGTGCGTCACGTGACGGCGCCAAAGGCCAACCCGGACGACGTCGTGCGGGACACGCTGGCCGCGCTCGAGGCCGGCCGGTCGGAGATCCTGGCCGACGACACCAGCCGCTACGTGAAGAAGGGCCTGTCGGCCGAACCGGGAGTCTACTTGGGCTGAGTTGGCGCTGAACTCACCCACGGCCCGAAGGGCGGCATGTCCTTCGAAGGCTTGAGCGGGAAGACAGGCGCGCGCTTCTCGAAGAAAGACTTGATGCCTTCCTGTGCATCAGCGCCGGCCGCGAGATGGCCGACGCACTGCAGGTCGAGGGTCACGGCGTCGAGCGGATCGTGCGCGCCCCACATGCTCCACATCAGGCGGCGGTTCACTGCCGCCGCCACCGATGAGGAAGTGCTGGCCGCGAACTTTCGGGCCAGCGCCTGCGCGGCGGGGAGCAGTTCTTCCGGCGCATGAACGGAACGCACGAGGCCACCCTTCAGCGCCTCGTCGGCACCGAACAGCTCCGCTGTCATCACCCATTCCTGCGCCTGCTGCATGCCGACGAGCCGCGGCAGGAACCAGCAGGAGCCCGCCTCCATTGCCATGCCGCGCTTGTTGAACACGAAGCCGACCTTGCCGGCAGTCGAGATCATGCGGATGTCCATCGGCAGGCACATGGTGATGCCGACGCCGACTGCGGCGCCGTTGATGGCGGCGATGATCGGCTTCAAGCAGTTGAAGATCGCGAGCGTGATCGAATCGCTGGCCTCACGCTTCTGCGGTTTGTTGCCCTCCTTGCTATTATCGTTCCAGACTTGGAAGGCACCGCTGCCGCCCGAGATGTCGGCGCCGGCGCAGAAGGCACGGCCCGCACCGGTAACGACGATGGCCCGCACCTCGTCCATGGCGTTCACGCTCTGGAAGAAGTCGATCAGCTCCTTGCTCATGGTCGGACTGAAGGCGTTGAGCTTGTCGGGACGGCTCAACGTCACCGTCATCACGCCGTCGCGGAGCTCCGTGAGCAGGGTTTCGTAGGCCATGAGGAATCCTCCCTTTATCGTTCCGCTGGGCGGTGTCGAATACCGTTGCGCGCGGGCTTGGTTTACGAAACCATCGCCGCAACAGGCGCCCATCGCAATACCGGAGGAAGTTCATGTCGTTTCTCGAGAAGACGGTCGAAGACCGCGTGATGAAGATCGTCCTCAATCGTCCCGATGCGATGAACGCGCTCAATCGAGAGATGATGCAGGGCCTCACCGACGCATTGGAAGAAGCCGACAGCGATCGCGGCATCGGCTGTGTCGTCGTGCGCGGCGCGGGTGAAAAAGCCTTCTGCGCCGGAGGCGACGTGAAGTCGATGGCGGCGGGACGCGACCAGGACAAGTCCTACGAGGACAAGGTCCATGACATCCGCATCCGCATGCGCGTCTCGGAGATGCTGCACGAGATGGGCAAGCCCACCATCGCCATGGTGAACGGCGTGGCGGCGGGCGCGGGCCTGTCGATCGCGCTGGCGGCCGACATGCGCTTCGTCGGCAAGAGCGCGCGCATGACGACGGCGTTTGCGAAGGTCGGCTTCTCGGGCGACTTCGGCTCGCACTACTTCCTGCACAAGCTGGTGGGCACCGCCAAGGCGCGCGAGCTCTACTTCACCGCCGAGATCCTGAACTCGGACCAGATCGAGAAGCTTGGCCTGGCCAACCGCGTGGTGGCCGATGCCGATCTCGAGAGCGAGACGATGGCGTTCGCCAAGAAGCTCGGCGCCGGCCCGCGCGTGGCCTGGTGGCATGTGAAGAAGAACATGAAGATCGCCGAAGAGGGCACGCTCTCCGAGGCGCTCGACAGCGAAGCCGCCCGCATGATCCGCACCGGCGAGACCGAGGATCACAAGGAAGCCGCCCGCGCCTTCGTCGAGAAGCGCGCACCCATCTTCAAGGGCGTCTGAAGTCGAGACGGCTGGCGAGGCGCTTCAGGCCGCCCGCCAGCCCGTCCGGCATCGCCGCGATCAGCAGTACCGCATAGAGCAGGGCCGAGAAGCCCTTGCCGAGGCTCGCGGTGATGCCGGGAAAGAATTCCAGGAAGACGCCGCCCGCGATCGGGCCTGCCAGCGAATACATGCCGCCGATCACCACGCCGAACAGCATCTGCATGGAAAGCTGGAAGTTGTAGGCAGTGGGTCCGACGAAGCCGAACTGAAAGGCCGACAGGCAGCCCGCGACCGCAATGAAGGCGCCGGCCAGACCCGAGGCCACGCTGCGCACATGCACGACCGAGATGCCCTGCGCTTCGGCCGCCAGGTCGTGGTCGCGTGCGGCGCGGAGGGCTCTGCCAAAGCGGCTGTCGATTAGGTTGGCGGTGAGCGCAAGGCCGCCGCCCAGGAAGGCGAGGGCGAGCAGGAAGACCCAGCGATCTTCGCTCACCAGTCCGCCCGGCGGTGGCAGGGGATCGAGGTAGAGGCCCTGCACGCCGCCGGTCCAGTGCTCGATCGGGCGCCAGCGCAGGAGCTGCGGGAAAGCGATCACGAGGGCGTAGCTGACCAGCGCCTGGGTCCAGATACTGTGGCCTGAGGCGATGCGGCCGAGGCCATAGCCCGCGCCGTAGCCCAGCAACGGAACCGCCAGGAAAGCCACGTAAGGCGAGAGCGGCGTGTGGGCGCCCAGGATGGCCGCCGCATAGCCGCCGATCCCGAAGAATGCTGCTTGCGCGAAGGAGAACTGACCGCTGATGCCGCACAGCACAACGAGGCCGAGCAAGGCGATTGCCCAGATTGCTGCCTGTGCGAAGCGGAAGACTTGGTAATCCGGGAAATAAAATCCCAGTGCGGCCGTTGCCACGAAGCCCATGGTCCATCCTGTCCGCATGGCGTTACCATAGGACACAAAGCAAGGGATTGGGAGGGATCGCCATGATGAAGCTTCGCCAGTGCGTCTTCGTCGCCAAGGACCTCGAAAGCTCGCGCGAAGAGCTGTGTGACATTCTGGGAATCGAGGTGGCTTACCGCGATCCCGGCGTCGCCAAGTGGGGGCTCGTCAACGTGGTCTGCCCGACCGGCCACGACTTTCTCGAGATCGTAACGCCGTTCCAACAAGGTACGTCGGCCGGCCGCTACATCGATCGCCGCAAGGGCGACGGCGGCTACATGGTGATCCTGCAGGTCGACGATGCGGTGGCCGAGCGCAAGCGCGTCACCGATCTCGGCGTGCGCGCCGTCGCGCAGAAGGACCTGCCCGAGTATCAGTACACGCACTTCCATCCGGCCGACACGTCGGGCGTGCTGCTATCGATCGACCAGACCAACGCGCCGTCCGGCGTCGATCCCAAACTGTGGTGGCCGCCAGCGGAGAAAGGCTGGCTGAGCCATGCCAAGTCCAACGTCACGGCGGGTCTGGCGGGAGTCGAGATCCAGGCCGACGATCCCGATGCGACCGCCGCGCACTGGTCGAAGCTGCTGGGACGCCCGGTGGAGGGCGATATCATCAAGCTCGACGACGATGGCGAGATTCGCTTCGTGCCGATCGCCGACGGACGCGGACCCGGCGTCTCGGCGTATGACGTGAAGGTGGTCGACCGCGAGCGCGTGCTGGCCGCCGCCAAGAAGCGCCACAAGCAGCAGGGACCGGCGCAGGTCGAGATCTGCGGCTGCCGCATCAACCTGATTGACGCCTAGGTCATATATTCATCTCAGAGAGATCAGGGCTGCAGCGATAGTCAGGTCGTGAAGACTGATGGTGCTGCACATTCATAAGGTGTGTTCATAGCCTTATTATCGCCGTACAAATGCCAATGAACAAAAATCTGATTCGTGCTTTCGCCCTTTTGTCATCGGTGTTCGCAATCGCACACTCGACGGCCGCGATGGCGCAGCTCAACTTCACGACCTACCAGTACGGCACTAGCACCATTACCACCATCACCGGCATCCGCGGTGACAACATGACGGGCAACTTTTCGACCGGCAGCGGCGGCAATACCGGCGGTCTGCTCTTCGGCCTTTCCAACGGAGCCATCGTCGCAGGGAATATATCGCCATTTCCGACGGCGACCGCAAATCAGTCGAACTATCCCGGAGCCATCAGCAGCACGCCTTACGGACCCAACTTCGGCTCGTCGACCGGCATCCTGCGCGTCGTCGGCAGTTACAAGACCACCGCGTCCAACCCGAACGATCTGGGCTATCTCTTCGATGCGGCCGCAGCGCCCGGACAACAGCTCACGACGCTCTTCGCTCCGGCAGGTGGCGGGGACACGACACTTAACACGCTCGCTCACAGCAACTTCGGCAATCAGGTCGTCGGCAACTACGACACCATACTCGCGACCGGCAATGCCTTCATCTACGACATCTCCACGGGCACCTACACGACCAACAACAAGCCCGGTGCTCTCAGCACGACGGCCTATGGCGTCTATGGCAATCGCATCGCGGGCGGATACGCCGATACGCCCACCACCTTGCGTGGCTACATCTACAACGAGAATACGCAGGTCTTCACGACCTACAATGCGCCGGGCGGCACACTGGTCACTCATTTCGAGGGCATCACCAGCGGCGGTCAGGCCAACACCTATAACCTTGTCGCCGATTCGGTCGATCTGAACGGGAATGCCCACGCGTGGGCAGTGCACGTCGATAGCGCCGGCCTCGCCACCTGGACGGAGATCGCCGTACCCGGTGCCAGCGTCACGTCGGCGAACTCGATCTACGGCAACGAGGCGATCGGCGTCTATGTGCTGAACGGCGTGACCTACGCCTACACCACAACGATCCCCGGCATTTACAATCCCGACTCGAACGCGGCCACCTTGTCGTTCACCGCCCCCAACGCATTGGGTATCGCCTCCGCCGACGGTGACGACATCGTCAACACTGGCTCCATCACGATGACCGGCGCCAACAGCATCGGCATCACCGGCGGCACTTATGGCGTCGTCACCAATACGGGCACGATCAGCGTGAGCGGCGCCGGCAGCACGGCTGTCCAGATGACCAGCACCTACGGCACCCTCCTGAACTCGGGCACCCTGCGCGCGGCCCCGGGGGGCTTTGCGATCCAGACTGACAACACCGCCGTTGGAACCATGGTGGTCAACACCGGTGTCATTGACGGCCAGGTCTCGATCGCGGCCGGCAGCTTGGCGCGTTTCGAGAACAGCGGCTGGATGGGCATCAGCGCAGCGGGCGCGGGCACGCAGCAGGCGATCAGCGGAACCTTCGCCCAGACCGCCGCCGGCACGCTGTCGCTGCGCGTCTCGCCGACGACCTCCGACAGCCTGCTCGTGACAGGTGTTGCGCGGCTTGCCGGTACGCTGGAGGCCGCGTTCCAGTCCGGCTCCCAGTTCGCCAAGAGCTACACGCTCCTGACGGCGACCGGCGGGTACACCGGCACGTTCAATCAATTGACCACGCCGAACCTGCCCGCTTTCTTCGCCGGCAGTCTGGCCTATAGCGGCAACAACGTGATCCTCAACGTGCAGGCGGCGTCGGCGTCGATTCCCGGTCTGGGCACCAACCAGCAGGCGGTCGGACAGGTTCTCGATACGGCCTACAACAGCGGTCCCGGTCTCAGCCAGATGTCCGCGCTTTTCAATGTCAGCGCTGCACAATTGCCCGGGGTGCTGACGACCCTGTCCGGCGGCAGCGCCAGCGTCGGCCAATCGACGGCTCTCTCGGCGGGCAGCCAGTTCGCTTCGTTCCTCAATAGCCGGGCCGGTACGACTGCCACGCAGCAGTCGGACGCGGGCCACAACGGCGTTGAACAGGCACAGGCATGCGATGAGCCCGTGTCCTGCGACATCGAACACCGCTGGAGCGCCTGGGCCAGCGGCTTTGGCGGCGCCCAGTGGACCAACGCCGACGCCAAGACTGGTGCTGCGCCTTCAACGCAGAGCATCGCCGGCGGTGCCTTCGGCAGCGACTATCACGTGGGAACCGACACCTACATCGGCTTCGCCGCCGGCGTGAGCAGCCTCAACTATTCCGTTCCCAACAGCGGGGCGAGCGGACAGGCGACCGGCGGGCATTTTGGTCTTTACGGCCTGTATGGCTGGGACAAGAGCTATGTCAGCGGCTCGCTGACCTATAGCCGCTTCGACGGCACGGCCACGCGCTCGATCGTCGGCATCGGCCCATCGGAGACGGAAAGGTCGTCTTCGATTTCGCACCAGCTCGCCAGCCATATCGAGATCGGTCGGTCGTTCGACACGCCGGGCGCCAAGATCACGCCCTTCTTCGCCGTCGAACCCGCCCAGCTCTGGACGCCGGGCATCACCGAAACGAGCGTCACCGCGAGCGGTACGCCCGGCGTCTTCGGCCTGAGTTATCAAGCCCAGGGGACGACGTCATTGCCGACGGTTGTTGGCGCCCAGGTCGATGGGGAGACCGAACTCAATGCGCGGCTGTTGAAGGGGTGGGTTCGCATTGGCTGGGTGCACGAGTGGCTGGCCAATCGCAACGTCACGGCGGGCTTCAACACGCTCCCGGGCAGCAACTTCACCGTCGACGGCGCGACCGCCGCCAGCGATGCGTTCCGGCTCAACTTCGGCGGCAGCTACGCGGTCGCTACCCAGGTTTCGCTGTTCGCCAACGGGACCGCCGAATTTTCCGATCGTGGCGAGAGCATCGGCGGCACGGCGGGCGTCAGGCTTACCTGGTAGAGGCGTAGGATCCCGATTAAGCCTCCATTCCCGCGCAATAATATTGCGCGGGAGGGGTGGCGGAATTTGGGACAAATCGCCTAAAAACCTTATGCCATCTGCATCCAAGGTGTCCCAGAAAGTTGGTACATTCTAGGCGGCGATCGCCTTCGCGAGACGGCCGCGGATCATGGCTTCGGCCTCCGAAACAATGCGCTCGACCAATTCCTTGCAGGTCGGGATGTCGTTGATCAGGCCCATGCAGGTGCCGGCCGACCACACGCCATGCTCGAGGTCGCCGGTCTCGTAGACCACGCGGCCCTTGGCGCCCGACACGATCGGGCCGATCTCCTGGATGGTCTTGCCCTCGCGCTCCATCTCGATCGCCTGCTTGGCGACGGAGTTGCCGTAGACGCGGCTGGTGTTGCGCATGGTCCGGAAGATCAGCGAGGTCGCGCGCTCGTCCGAGCCCACGATCTTCTCCTTCACGTTCTGGTGGATCGGCGCTTCCTTGGTCGCCATGAAGCGCGTGCCCATGTTGATGCCCTCGCAGCCCAGCGCCAGCGCGGCGACCAGCCCGCGCGCATCGGCGAAGCCGCCCGAGGCGAGCATCGGGATCTTGATCACGTTGGCCGCCGCCGGCAGCAGCACGAGGTTGGGCACGTCGTCCTCGCCGGGGTGGCCCGCGCATTCGAAGCCGTCCATCGAGATCGCGTCGACGCCCGCCTTCTCGGCCGAGATGCCGTGGCGCACCGAGGTGCACTTATGGATCACCTTGATGCCGGCTTCCTTGAACTTCGGGAGGAAGGGCTTGGGGTTGTTGCCCGCGGTCTCGACGATCTTCACGCCCGACTGGCAGATCACGTCGATGTACTCGCCGTAGGGCCGCGGCACGAGGGTCGGCAGGATGGTGAGGTTCACGCCGAACGGCTGGTCGGTCATCTCGCGGCAGCGCTTGATTTCCTTGGCGAGATCGTCGGGCGTCGGTTGGGTGAGGCCGGTCAGGATGCCGAGCGCGCCCGCGTTGGAGACGGCCGATGCCAGCTCGGCGCGGCCAACCCACTGCATCCCGCCCTGCACGACAGGATGCTTGATGCCGAACATCTCGGTGAAGCGCGTCTTGATCATGATTATTCCACTCCCTCTTTGCCCCATTATATTCCTCTCCCCCGCTAGGGGGAGAGGCTAGGAGAGGGGGTGAGGCGAGGATGTGCGTAACACTCTCTCCTGGCCTCTCCCTCTATCGAGGGAGAGGAATCCGAGGCCTCAGGCTTCGAGGGTCGCGTCGAGTGTGATGTTTGCCTTCAGGACCTTGGAGACCGGGCAGCCGGCCTTGGCCTTGGCGGCGAGTTCCTCGAAACCCTTCTGGTCGGTGCCGGGGATCTTGGCTTTCAGAGTGAGGTGCACGGCGGTGATGGCAAAGCCGCCCTCGACCTGCTCGAGCGTCACCTTGGCCTGAGTGTCCATCTTCGTGGCAGTGAGCTTGGCCTCGCCCAGGATCAGCGACAGCGCCATGGTGAAGCAGCCGGCGTGGGCGGCACCCAACAACTCCTCGGGATTGGTGCCCTTCTGGCCCTCGAAACGGGCCGCGAAGCCGTAGGGATATTCCTTCATCGCGCCCGATTCGAGCGAGATCGAGCCCTTGCCGTCCTTGAGGCCGCCGGCCCAGGCAGCGGACGCGGTGCGAATGATCTTGGCCATGGTGAGCTCCTTCAGTGGGTGTCGATCCAGTCCAATACATCCTCTCGCGTCGTGGCTCTTTTGTGAAGGAAGTCGGAGAAAGCCGCGACAAGATCGATGTGATCGACGCCGGGATAGAGTTTCAGGTCGACCGGTGCGCCCGCGGCTCGCCACGCGGCGGCAAGATGCTCGCTGTTGCGGGGATAGACCACGGTATCGGCGGTGCCGTGGATCAGCAGGGCGGGTGGCAGCGGTGCCTTGGCAAAGGTGATCGCCTGGATATCGGGATTGTTGGCGCCGCCGAAAATGTCGATCAGCTTGGCTGAGGTGAGCGGCAGGAAATCATAGGGGCCAGCCAGACCGATCAGGCCGCGCAGCTTCAGGCGGTCGACGCCCACGGCAGAAAGATAGGGAGTGTTGGCCATCAGCATCGAAGCGATCTCGCCGCCTGCCGAGTGACCCATGACGAAGAGCTTGTCGGTGCCGACTTTGTCAGCCGCCCAGCGCGTGGCACGCGCGCCGTCTTCGAGAAAGGTGGGAAAACGAATCTCCGGATAGAGGCGATAGTCCGGAATGATGACCGTGAGCCCATGCGACGCCAGCGCCTGCGCCACGAACAGGTAGTCGCTTTTCTTCCCGGTATCCCACGAGCCGCCGTAGAAGAAGATCACGGCCTTGCCGTCGGGGCGTGGCTGTTCAGGCAGATAGAGATCGAGTGTGCGGCGCGGGCCGTCGCCATAGGGAATGTCGGCCTGCAGCGTGTAGCCACGCTTCGGGACCGTGGCGTTGAGGATTGCCGCGGGAGAGCAGCCGCTTAGCAGCGTCGCGAGACTCCCGAGGAGGCCGCGACGCGCGATGCTCATGCGCCGGCGATTGCGCGAACGTGTTCCGCCAGGGCGAGCGATGCGGTGAGGCCGGGCGATTCGATGCCGAACAGGTGGATCAGGCCGGGCACGCCATGGTCGGCGGGACTGGTGATGGTGAAGTCCTGCGCGGGCGAGCCCGGCGGCACGATCTTCGGGCGGATGCCGGCATAGCCCGGCTGCAGCGCGCCATCCTTCAATGCGGGCCAGTATTTGCGCACGGCGTCGTAGAACTTGTCGGAGCGATGCGGGTCGACCCTGTAGTCGATCGTATCGGCGCTTGCCGGCGTGATCCATTCGACGTCGGGGCCGAACTTGGCCTGGCCGCCGAGGTCGACGGTGATGTGCACGCCCAGACCACCCGGCACGGGGACGGGATAGATCAGGCGGGTGAAGGGGGAGCGGCCGGTCAAGGTGAAGTAGTTTCCTTTGGCGTAATACGCGGTCGGTATCTTGTCGGATGGCATGCCGGCGATTTTTCCGGCGACGTCGGGCGCATAGAGGCCTGCGGCGTTGATGACCAGACGACAACGGAGGGTCATCGGCTCGGTTCCGCCAACGATGAGTTCGACGCCACCATCGACGACGCGACCGCCCGTCACGGGACTGTGCACGGCCAGCATCGCGCCGTGGCTCTCGGCGTCGCCCTGCAGGGCCAGCATGTAGGAGTGACTGTCGACGATGCCGGTCGCGGGAGAGAGCAGCGCGGCGGTGCAGCGCAGGTTGGGCTCGAGTTGCGTGGCGGCATTGCCGCTCAGCAGCTGCATGCCCTCGACGCCGTTGGCCTCGGCGCGGCCCTTGATCGACTGCAGGAGATCGCTCTCCTCGCCGTTCGTGGCCACGATGAGCTTGCCGCAATTGCGGTGCGGCACGCCATGCTCCCGGCAGTAATCGTAGAGCATGCGTCGGCCGGTCACGCAGGCGCGCGCCATCAGGCTGCCCTTGGGATAGTAGATGCCGGCGTGGATGACCTCGGAATTGCGCGAACTGGTGCCCGTGCCGATCCCTTCGGCGGCTTCCAGGATGATGACCTCACGGCCGGCAAGGGCAAGGGCACGGGCCACGGCAAGGCCCACGACACCGGCTCCGATCACGACACAATCGACGCTTTCCATGGGTGCATGGTAGTAAACTGGAGTGAGGAAACGGGCAATATGAAGGGTGCTTTGGTGACGGGCGCGGCGACGCGCATTGGCCGTGCCATGGCGCTTGCGCTGGCCGAGGACGGCTATTTCGTGTTCGTCCACCACAACCGCTCGGCCGCCGAGGCGCGCCAGACCGTGGCCGATATCGCTGCGGCCGGAGGCAAGGCCAAGGCCGTGAAAGCCGATCTGGGATCGGCCGGGCAGGCCGAGGCGCTGGTCGGCCGCTGCACGGCGCGTGGCGTGCGGCTCACCCTCCTGGTCAACAGCGCCTCGCTCTTCAAGCTCGATCGGGCGCCGACCGCCACGGCCGCGGACTTCGACCGGCACATGGCGATCAACCTGCGCGCGCCGCTTCTGCTGTCGCAGGCGCTGGCGCGTCAGCTCGGCGAGGACGAGACTGGGCTGATCGTGAATTTTCTCGACCAGAAGCTCTACAATCTCAATCCCGATTTCCTCACCTACACGCTCGCCAAAGTCGGGCTGCAGGGGCTGACCACACTGCTGGCGCAGCAGTTCGCGCCGCGCCTGCGGGTGGCTGGCATTGCGCCTGGCCTCACTCTGCGCAGCGGCAGCCAGACCGACGCCGTGTTTGCCCGCGACCATGCCGCCAATCCGCTGGGCGTGGGCGTCACGACCGACGACCTGGTGCGCGCGCTGCGCTTCATCGAACAGACTCCGAGCTTCACCGGCGACACCTTGGTCGTCGACGGCGGCGAGCATCTCATCGGCCGTCCGCGCGACATCGCCTTCGACAGGAAAAAGAAAAAGTGACCTCCTCAGACCGCCGCATCTTCATCCGCGACTTCCGCCTTCCGGTCTCCATCGGCATTCACGACTTCGAGAAGAAGGGACCGCAGACCGTCGTCGTGAACGTCGACTTGCTGCTGGCGCCCGCCGACAAGGCGCACGGCGACCGGATCGCCAATGTGCTGAACTACGACACGGTGCACGACGGCATCCTGGCCCTGGCCACCTCCAAGCACTTCAACCTGCAGGAGGCGCTGGTCGATGCAATCCTCGACCTTTGCCTCAGCCAGCCCGGCGTGGTCGAGGCGCGGGTCTCGACCGAGAAGCCCGACGTCTACAAGGATTGCCGTGTCGGCTACGAGTCCGTCCGCCGCCGCGACACCTGATGAGCCCGCAGCGCGGCCACATGATGGGCGCGTTTGCCGCCATGCTGTTCGTCGGCGTGAGCTGGGGCGCCAATCTGCCGGTCACAAAGATGATGCTGCTTCATTTTGATCTGCTGCCGATGGCGGCGCTGCGGACCGTCGCGGCTGTTGCGGTACTCGCGCTGCTGCTGGTGTTGATCGAAGGACCGCGCGCACTTCGGATCGGGATGCGCTTTGGTCGTTTCGTCGGGCTCGGCCTCATGATGGCGGGCTTCTTCGCGATCTATGCGATCGGCATCTACTTCAGCAACCCGATCACGGCGGCGGCGATCTCGGTGGCTAGCCCGTTGGTCTCGGCCACCACCGTGCGCCTGGTCACCGGCTCTCCGTTCGACAAAGGCTTCGGCACAGCGCTCGGTCTCACCGTGCTAGGGGGCGTGATCCTGGCGTCGGGCAGCCTGACGGGTGCGGCCCGCGTGACCTTCGGCGGCGGCGAGATCATCGTGTTGCTCGCCTCGTCCTTGTGGGCGCTCTACAGCATCAAGGCGCAGGTCTGGTTTGATCGGCGCGAGAGCCAGCTCCATCGCGCCTATGCCGCTTCGCTCTCCTCGGCAGCCTGGCTGATCGCGGGTGCTGTCGTGGCCATCGCCGGGGGCTGGGCCCGCTCGCCGTTCGGCGTTTCCGATGGCTGGGTCTGGACGCAGCTGCTGGCCACCGCCGTGCTGGCGAGCGGGTTGGGCAGCTTCACCTGGAACATCGGCGCGGCGCGTCTCGGCGTTGC
Organism: Enhydrobacter aerosaccus; assembly: GCA_903832005.1. Lineage (GTDB taxonomy): Bacteria > Pseudomonadota > Alphaproteobacteria > Reyranellales > Reyranellaceae > Reyranella > Reyranella aerosaccus_B. The sequence goes on from CAIKZO010000063.1 coordinate 34,613, forward strand.
GATCGCGGCCCTCTGGATCAATATCGTACCGTTCTTCGCCATCCTGTGGGCGATGGCTTACGGCTTCGTGCCAAACGTCTATCAGATCGCCGGTGGGCTGGTGGCGTTGAGCGGCGTTGTCTATATGCAGGGACGTAAACTCGCCGCCCTACGGACCGCATGACCGACGTTTCCCTCAAGAGCCGCAACTGCCGCTGGATCAAGGTTCCCGGCGCCTCCGATCCGCGCGGCAGCGTCAATTTCCTCGAGCTGGGCAAGGGCCTCGACTTCCCGCCCAAGCGACTGTTCTGGCTGCACCATGTGGCGCCCGGCCAATGGCGCGGCCGGCATGGTCATCGCGAGACGAAGCTGGTGCTGATTGCCGCGAGCGGTGGGTGCCGGGTGCATCTCGACGATGGGCAAGTGACGGAGACGGTGGCGCTGGATGAGCCGACCCGAGCGCTCTATGTCGCTCCCTGGGTCTGGCACGAGCTGACCGACTTCGCGCCGAACACCACCATCATGGTGATCGCCTCGACCCTGTTCGAGGAGGCCGAGTACCTGCGCGACTACGAGACCTTCAAACGTGAAGTCGCGGAGCGCTTCCAATGATCCCGTTCCTGGACATGAAATCCGTCTATGCCGAACTGAAGACGGAGCTCGATGCAGCGTACGCGCGGGTCATGGAATCGGGTTGGTACGTGCTGGGCAAGGAAGTCGAGGCGTTCGAAGGCGAGTACGCGGCCTTCTGCGGCACGCAGCATTGCGTCAGCGTGGGCAACGGGCTGGAAGCGTTGGAGTTGGTGCTGCGCGCCTGGAACGTGGGGCCGGGCGACGAGGTGATCGTGCCGTCCAACACCTACATCGCGACGTGGCTCGCTGTGACAGCCGTCGGCGCGACGGTGGTGCCGGTCGAGCCGACGGCGAATGGGCCCAATCTCGATCCCGAGAGGTTGGCCACGGCGATCACGCCGCGCACCAAAGCGATAATGCCGGTTCACCTTTATGGCGAGCCAGCCGACATGGACGCCATCATGGCGCTGGCGAACAAACACGGCCTCAAGGTGATCGAGGATGTGGCGCAGGCGCAGGGCTCGAAAGTGCGCGGACGCCGCGCCGGGTCGCTGGGCCAGGCGGGGGCGCACAGTTTCTTCCCGACCAAGAACATCGGCGCCTTCGGCGACGGCGGCGCGGTCACGACAGACGATGGCGCGGTCGCCGATCGGATGCGCGCCTTGCGCAACTACGGTAGCCGCGTAAAGTACGTGAACATCGAGCGCGGCTTCAATTCACGCCTCGACGAAATGCAGGCGGCCTTCTTGCGGGTCAAGCTCAAGCATCTCGACCGTTGGAACGAGCAACGCCGCACCGTTGCCGCGCGATACGATGATAGGCTGGCCGGCATTCCTGGCCTGGTGCTGCCGCGCGTGCCGCAATGGGCCGAGCCGGTGTGGCATCTCTATGTCGTGCAGACGCCGCGCCGCGCCGAGCTGATGAAGGCTCTCGACGCGGCGGGCATTGGGGCACTGATCCACTATCCGATTCCACCGCACCTGCAGGAGGCCTATGGCGATCTGGGCTTCCCCAAGGGCTCGTTTCCGCTCGCCGAACGGCTGGCGGAGACGGTCCTCAGCCTGCCCATGGGACCGCACCTCAAACCGGATGCGATCGACAAGGTCGCTGAAGTTGTGCGACGGGCACTAGAGACGAACTAACCGTCGATGCCATTGTAGTGACGGTAGTAGTCGCCCCGCGACTCGTAGTGCTTCTGGGGATTGTAGCCGTAGTCGTTCGAATAGCCGGCGCGAGCATAATCGTGATGCTCCTCGTAGGAGCAAGCGCCGAGGCCCGCTGCGAGCAGCGACACCACGGCAAGACAAATAATACTCTTCATGGCAGCCTCCTTGTTGGTTGCGGGTGTTAACTGCGAGCGCGCCCCGCGGTTCCATGCAGCGGAGGCGTATGCCACAGTGCCGCCGGATTTCGAGGGGGATGCAGGCCATGAAAATCGGTGCGGTGATGTTCTTCACGGCGGATTCCATGCATCCCGCGGCGCTTGGCCGGGCACTCGAGGAACGCGGCTTCGAATCGCTCTGGGTGCCGGAGCACACCCATATCCCGTCCTCGCTCGGCTCGGCCTATCCCGCGACCGGCGGGCTGCAGCAGGCCTACTACGAGATCATGGATCCGTTCCTGGCGCTGAACACGGCGGCGACGGCGACCACCAAACTGAACGTCGGCACCGGCATCGCCCTGGTCATCCAACGTGACCCGATCGTGACTGCCAAGATGGTGTCGTCCATCGACCAGCTCTCGGCCGGCCGCTTCCTGTTCGGGGTCGGCAACGGCTGGAACGAAGCCGAGGTCGAGAACCACGGCACGGCGTTCAAGACCCGTCACAAGCTCGCGCGCGAGCGGATCGAGGCGATGAAGGCGATCTGGGGCAACGACGAGCCCGAGTATCATGGTGAGTTCGTCAACTTCGACAAGATGAAGCAATGGCCCAAGCCGTGGCAAAAGCCACACCCGCCGATCATCGTCGGCGGCGGCTTCCCCCATGCTGCACGGCGGGCGGTCCGCTACGGCAACGGCTGGATCCCGCGCGACGACTGGGTCGAGCGGGACGGGCTGGGCGTTCTGGATCAGTTCCGGGAGATGGCCAGGGAAGCCGGCCGCGATCCGGCCGAGCTACCGATCAGTCTTTTCCGTGTGCCTGAAAACATCGAGCGGCTCCGGCTCTATTCCAAGCTCGGTATAGACAGGGTAGTATTTTCCCTGCCGGCCGGAAAGGAAGGCGAGTTAACACCCATTCTCGACCGCTGGAGTGCCTTGAAGCGCCAGCTCGAGAGCTAAACCGGTCTCATAGCCGCTGATTCGACCCTCGGTGGCAAGATTTTCAAAAAGAATCGCATCCTTTAAGTTGTTACTGCGTTGGACCGTTTGCTGGAACGAACTCGAGGAGACCTCATCGATGATGCTGAAATCACTGTTTGCAGTTGCCGGGGCAGCGCTAATGCTCGCCGCTTGCGACTCCCCCCAACAAGCCGTCTCTGCCCCGCCGCCGCCGCCTCCCGCGGCTGCACCGTCCTACATGGTGTTCTTCGACTGGGACCGCTCGAACCTGTCGGATCAGGCCATCGCCACCATCCGCCAGGCCGCGAATGCCTGGAAGGCCGGCGGTAGCCCGCATATCACTGCGATCGGCCACACCGATACCTCGGGTCCGCCGGACTACAACATGGCCCTCTCGCTGCGTCGTGCGACGGCGGTCAAGAACGCCCTCATCCAGCAGGGTGTCGCCGGTGGCGCGATCGATACGGTCGGCAAGGGCGAAACGGATCTCCTCGTGAAGACCGGCGACGGTGTCCGCGAACCGCAGAACCGCCGCGTCGAGATCACCGGCTTCGCCGTTGTGACGGCTCGGACCGATCTGACGATCTTCAAGGACCCGCGCGCTTACTGTAAGGCGCTCAGCGACAAGTATCGCGAGTATCGGGTTGCGACTCCGGCATCGCCGGCGCCGCCGGCTGCCATCTACCAGTGCGAACAGGGTAACTACGACCAGGGCATCCCGACGCTCGAGAACACCCTGATCGACCTCAAGATCCCGCTGCCGGCTCCGGGCTATCGCTGGCCGGGCCAGCCCTACACGCCGGCTTAAGCCGCCCGTCGTAGAGGAAACGGTAAAGACGGAAAGGCGGTCCCTCGGGACCGCCTTTTTCGTGTTCAGACGCCGCCAGGGCGCGCGCCGGAATCGCCTACGGAGAAATGGGCATGGACGACCTTCCACGTGCCGCCCTCGCGATGGAACACCAGGGTAGAGCGGCTCATGAATTCCTGGCCCTGGTAGTTGATGTCACGCGGCGGTGCGCCGGTGCCGGTCCAGTTGCGCTGCGAGCGGCGGTGGCACCAGATCACGGCCATCTCGGCGCCGATCTCGCCGCCGATATCGTACGGCGTCCAGTACGAGCCCTTTACGTTCTGGATGTAGAAAGCCCAGAGCCGACTCCAGTGCGCGGCGCCGTTGTAGGTGTGGCCGTTCAGGTTGAAGAAGGTGGCGTGCGGCGCCTCGCTCCAGATCGGTGCGATCGCCGGCCAGTCGAACTTCCCGTTGGCGACGAGATAGTCCTCGTGCAGGTCGAGCAGTGTCTTGCGGTCAGCATCCGTGCCGCCGACGATCTTGGCTTCAGTCATGATGTCGTCTGTTACTCCGCCTTGGCGCCGGACTTTAGCACCACCGCGCGCCATTTCACCGCTTCGGACTTCACGAAGGCCCGCGCCTCGGCAACCGTGCTGCCGGCCGGCTCGGCACCGATCTCGGCGACGCGCGCGCGAAACGTGGTGTCGGTCAGGATCTTGTCGATCGTGCTTGCCATCTTCTCGAGGATCGCCGGCGGCGTGCCGGTCGGCGCCGCCACCATCTGCCAGGAGGACGCGGCGTAGCCGGGCACGCCGGCCTCAGCCAGCGTCGGCAGGTCGGGCAGGGCCGGCGAACGCGTGGCCGGGCTGATCGCCAGCGCCCGCAGCGCACCACTCCTGATATGCGGCAGGATCGCCGGAAGGTTGTCGAGCACGAGCTGCACGCGGCCCGCCAGCAGGTCGATCAGCTCCGGTCCCGTACCGCGATAGGGGACGTGCTGCATGTCGATGCCGGCCATGGTCTTGAACAACTCGGTGGCAATGTGCGAGGTCGAGCCCACGCCACCCGAGCCGTAGCTCAGTCTGCCGGGATTGGCTTTGGCATAGGCGATCAGCTCGGCGACGCTCTTTACCGGCAACGTCGGATGCACCACCAGCACGTTGGGCTGAAACGCGTAGAGGCAGATCGGATCGAGTTCCTTGTCCGGGTCGAACGGCATGTCGCCATAGAGGCTCTTGTTGTAGGCCAGCACGCCGGGCGCCGAGACCAGCCAGCTGTAACCGTCGGGCGGTGAGCTCGCGACCGCGGCGCCGCCGATATTGCCGCCCGCGCCGCCGCGATTCTCGACCACGCACGGCACCTTGAGCTCGGCCGTCAGCCGCTCGCACAGCAGCCGAGTCAGCGCATCGGTGGCGCCGCCGGCCGGAAAGGGCACGACGAAGCGCAGCGGCCGGTTGGGCCATTCCTGCGCGGACGCATGGGCGGTGAGAGAGGCGAGGGCGAAGACGAAGGCGACGAGAAGTCTCATGCCTTTTAGCCAAGCGAAAAGCGGGCCAGCGCTTCCATGTCGGCCTCGGGGTCGGCCCCCACGAATGTCAGCACGAGATCGGTGACGCAGGCCGCGCTGTAAGCCGCGATTCGATTGGCGCATTCCGCTGGCGTGCCAGCGATGGAGAAAGCTTCGACGAACCGTTCGTCGAGCGCCGCTGGCGCTACGTCGACTGACGCGGCGAAGTCGGCTGCGGGAATGCCGCTATGGTCGACCAGGCTCACCTTGGCTGCTGGCACTCTTTGGCCGAGGGTCCAGAACGTCTTGAGCATGCCTGACAGCACCGGCTTGATCGTGGCCAAAGCTTTCTCGCGATCGGTGGAAACAGCGCAAGGTACATACTGCACGAGACGTCGCGGGCGGGCGATCGACGCGGCATGGGCGGCAAATCCCGGCGGACACATGTTGGAAATCATCAGCCCGTCGGCGACCTGGCCGCAGAGCGCCAGTGCCTTCGGACCGCGCGCTGCCATCAGCAGCGGCAGGTCCGGCCGTCGCGGTGTGTAGGAGAGTTTGGCGTTCTCGACCGAGAACACCGATCCCGTGTGGGTGACGGTCTTGTCGGCGAGCAGCCCGCGCACGATGGCGAAGGTGTCCCGGAGTGCGCCCAGCGGTCGCGTGTTGTCGATGCCAAGGCGCTTGATCGGTGCCGCGAGCCCCGATCCCATACCCAACGCTGCACGGCCGTTCGACAGTTCGTCGAGCGCGCCGATTTCCATGGCGATCTGGGCGGGATGGCGAAGGTAGGGATTCCAGACGCCGATGCCGAGCTCGATGCGGCTCGTGGCGACTGCGCAGGCCGCAGCAGCAGCCATGACGCCGCGTTCCATCGGGTTCTCGGCGAACCAGACGGAGGAAAAGCCATTGGCTTCGGCGGCCCGGGCAAGTTCGATGGAGCGTTGCGGAGCCAGTCCGCCATGCAGGCGAAGGCCAAGACGAGGGGAGGGCTTCATCCCCTCCGGTTTAGCACGACTGGCCTGCTACTTGGCGGGTAAGCCGTCCGATCCGTCATGAATTTCGACGGTGCCGATCGGGCCCACACCGGCGCTTTGGCTGACGACGGTGCGGCCGGACGGCGTCTGATGTTCGACCGTATCGGTGTGGTACGAGCAGGCGGCGATCGCCACGGAGGCGAGCGCCAGGGCAATGAAAGCACGCATGGGTGTCTCCTCGGGTTAGGACCGGGAAACAACGCCCGGCAAACCGACGGGTTGCGTACTTCAGGTCCCTCTCAGCCCCCGAGGCCAAGCCGCTCGCCGCGGTAGGCGCCGCTCATGACCCGCTCCCACCAGGGACGATTGTCGAGGAACCAGCGCACCGTGTCGCGCAGACCCTGGTCGAATGTATGGCGCGGTTGCCAGCCCAGTTCCTGGCGGATTTTCGAGGCGTCGATGGCATAGCGCGCGTCGTGGCCGGGCCGGTCGGTCACGAACTCGATCAGCCGCTCGTGCGGCCGGTGCGGGCTGTCGGGCAGCATCTCGTCGAGCAGGCCGCAGATCGCGCGCACCACCTCGATGTTCGTGCGTTCGCTGTCGCCGCCCACGTTGTAGGTCTCGCCGGGCCGGCCATGCGCCAGCACTGTCACCAGCGCCTCGGCGTGGTCCTCGACATGCAGCCAGTCGCGCACGTTCAGGCCCTTGCCGTAGACCGGCAGGCGCTCGCCGCGCAGCGCACGGAGGATGATCAGCGGGATCAGTTTCTCGGGGAAGTGATACGGCCCGTAGTTGTTCGAACAGTTGGTGGCGAGCGTCGGCAGGCCGTAGGTGTGGTGCCAGGCGCGCACGAGATGGTCTGACGCGGCCTTGCTGGCGGAATAGGGCGAGTTGGGCGCGTAGGGCGTGGTCTCGGTGAACTTGCCGGTAGGACCCAGCGAGCCGAAGACCTCGTCGGTCGAGATGTGCTGGAAGCGGAACCGTGCCTTGGCGTCGGCGTCGAGGGTGCGCCAGTAGGCAAGCGTCGCCTCGAGCAGGGTATAGGTGCCGCCGACGTTGGTGGCGATGAAGGGCGCGGCGCCGTCGATCGAGCGGTCGACATGGCTTTCGGCCGCGAGATGCAGGATGGCGTCCGGCCGGACTTCGGCGAACACCGCATCAACGGCGGCACGGTCGCAGATATCGACCTTGTAGTGCCGGTGGCGATTGCTGCTGCCCGCTTCTGCCAGCGACTCGAGGTTGCCGGCATAGGTCAGGCTGTCGACGTTCGCGACCTGCCAATCGGTCGTGCGGATGACGTGCCGGACGACGGCGGAGCCGATGAAGCCGGCGCCGCCCGTGACCAGGAGCTTCAAGAGGTCAGCCGTGATGCAGGATCTGGCCGAGAAAGGTCTTGGTGCGCTCGTTCTTCGGATGGGCGAAGAACTCCTCGGGCTCGTTCTGCTCGACGATCTCGCCGCGGTCCATGAAGATCACGCGGTCGGCCACGGCGCGGGCGAAGCCCATTTCGTGGGTGACGCAGATCATGGTCATGCCCTCCTTGGCGAGCTCGACCATGACATCGAGCACTTCCTTCACCATCTCGGGATCGAGCGCCGAGGTCGGCTCGTCGAACAGCATGATCTTTGGGCGCATGCAGAGCGCGCGCGCGATCGCCACGCGCTGCTGCTGGCCACCCGAGAGCTGGCCGGGATACTTGTTGGCCTGCTCGGGAATGCGGACCCGCTTCAGCAGGCTCATCGCGATCTCCTCGGCTTCCTTCTTCGGCGTCTTCTTCACCCAGATCGGCGCCAGGGTGAGATTGTCGAGGATGGTGAGGTGCGGGAAGAGGTTGAACGACTGGAACACCATGCCGACCTCGCGGCGGATGGTGTCGAGCGCGCGCAGGTCATCGGTCAGCTCCGTGCCATCGACGATGATCCGGCCTTCCTGGTGCGTCTCCAGCCGGTTGATGCAACGGATCATGGTGGACTTGCCCGAGCCCGACGGCCCGCACACCACCACCTTCTCCTTCTGCGCCACCGTCATCGACACATCGCGCAGCACGTGCATCGCGCCGTACCACTTGTTGACCTTGTCCATCACGATGGCGGGTTGGGTGTCGCTCATGGGGTCACCTCAGCGGTTCTTCGACTGGCCAA
>CAIKZO010000064.1 GCA_903832005.1 Enhydrobacter aerosaccus
CGGCTGTCCAGGCCGCCGTGCTGAAGGGCGAGGTCAAGGACGTCCTGCTGCTCGACGTGACGCCGCTGTCGCTCGGCATCGAGACGCTGGGTGGCGTGTTCACGCGCCTGATCGAGCGCAACACGACGATCCCGACCAAGAAGAGCCAGACCTTCTCGACGGCCGACGACAGCCAGACCGCCGTGACCATCCGCGTCTTCCAGGGCGAGCGTGAGATCGCTTCCCAGAACAAGATGCTGGGGCAGTTCGATCTGGTGGGCATCCCGCCCGCGCCGCGCGGCGTGCCGCAGGTCGAGGTCACCTTCGACATCGACGCCAACGGCATCGTCCAGGTCTCGGCCAAGGACAAGGCCACCGGCAAGGAGCAGCAGATCCGCATCCAGGCTTCGGGCGGCCTGAGCGAAGCCGACATCCAGAAGATGGTGAAGGATGCCGAGCTGCACGCCGAGGAAGACAAGAAGAAGCGCGAGCTGATCGACGCCCGCAACCAGGGTGAAGCGATGGTCCACTCCACCGCCAAGCACCTGACGGAGTTCGGCGACAAGGTCTCCGCGGACGAGAAGGCGGCGATCGAGAAGTCTCTCGAGGAGCTCAAGACCTCGCTGCAGGCCGAGGACGTCGAGGACATCAAGAACAAGACGAACGCGCTTGCGCAGGCGTCGATGAAGCTTGGTGAGGCGATGTACAAGGCCCAGCAGGCCGAGGCCCAGGCGGGTGCCGCGGCCGGCGCCGGCGGACCGGAAGCGGCCAACGAGGCGAAGGGCGAGAAAGTCGTCGACGCCGAGTTCGAGGACGTCACCGACAAGAACAAGAAGACGGGCTCCGGCAACTAAGCCGGAACCTGAGCCGAAAAAGCGGCCTCCCGATCACACGGGAGGCCGTCCTTTTAGAGTAGCGGCGGGGGCTGCGTAAAAGACATGTCGCAAGACTATTACGAGCTGTTGGGCTGTGCCCGCACATCGAGCGCCGACGACCTCAAGAAGGCGTACCGCAAGCTTGCCATGCAGCATCACCCGGATCGCAATCCCGGTGACAAGGATGCCGAGAAGCGCTTCAAGGAACTGAACCACGCCTACGACATCCTGAAGGACCCCGAGAAGCGCGCTGCCTATGACCGCTACGGCGCCGCCGCCTTCGACGGCAGCATGGGCGCCGGCGGCCCCGGTGGACCCGGCGGTCAGGGCTTCGATTTCGGCTCGGTGTTCGGCGACATCTTCGACGAGATGTTCGGCGGCGCCGGCGGACGCGGCCGCGGCGGCCGCACCGATTCGCGCGGCCAGGATCTGCGCTTCAACCTGGAGATCACGCTCGAGCAGGCCTATGGCGGCACCGAAGCCACCGTGCGCGTGCCGAGTTCGGTCTCGTGCGAGACCTGCCACGGTTCGGGCACGGAGGCCGGCTCCAAGCCGCACCAGTGCCCGACCTGCCAGGGCCGCGGGCGGCTGCGCGCGCAGCAGGGCTTCTTCACCGTCGAGCGTGCCTGCCATACCTGCCACGGCGCGGGCCAGGTGATCGACAAGCCGTGCAAGACCTGCGCGGGCCAGGGTCGCGTGCGCCGCGACAAGACGCTGAAGGTGAACATTCCCGCCGGTGTCGAGGACGGCACGCGCATCCGCCTCACCGGCGAAGGCGAAGCGGGTACCCGCGGCGGACCCGCGGGCGATCTCTACGTGTTCCTGTCCGTACGTCGCCATACGTTGTTCGAGCGCGAAGGCGCCGACGTGCATTGCAAGGTGCCGATCTCGATGGTGCAGGCCACGCTCGGCAGCAGCATCGAGGTGCCGACGCTCGACACCAAGTTTGCGCGCATCAACATCCCGTCGGGCGCCCAGAGCGGCCACCAGTTCCGCCTGCGCGGCAAGGGCATGCCCATCATGCGCTCGTCGCAGAAGGGCGACATGTACATCGAGATCATGGTCGAAACGCCCGTGAACCTGACGGCCAAGCAGAAGGAACTCCTCAAGGAGTTCGAGAACGCCGGCAAGACCAGCCCCGAGTCGGACGGCTTCTTCGCACGCGTGAAGGAAATGTTCGGCGGGGACGACAGTTATTTTAGCGTTTACTCAAAGTAACCAGATCAGGCCGCCACCACGCACCTGACCAAATGGCTGTCGCCGACCGAGTTGAGCGGCGGCGGCGATGCGAGACACTTCGGTTCGACGAACTTGCAGCGTGGCGCGAAGCTGCAGGCGGCTGGCACTTCGGCGAGATCGGGTGGCGCGCCGGGAATGGCTTCGAGACGCTGGCCTCGCATGCCGTCATGCACCGTCGAGGCAAGCAGGCCCCGGCTATAGGGGTGCTTGGGCGTATCGACCATCTGCTCGACGCTCGCCAACTCGACCAGCTTGCCCGCGTACATCACGCCCACCCGATCGGAGACTTCGACGGCCACGCCGATATCGTGGGTGACAAAGATCACGCCGAGATCGAGTTCGCGCTGGAGCTCACGGATCAGGAGAAGAACCTGGATTTGAACGGTCGCATCGAGCGCTGTTGTCGGCTCGTCGGCCAGCAGCAGGCTGGGATTGCACGAGAGAGCGAGCGCGATCATCGCGCGCTGGCGCATGCCGCCCGACATCTCGTGCGGATAGGCGTTCAGGCGCGTCGCCGGCGACGGGATGCGCACCAGCTCGAGCAATTCCTTGGCGCGCTTCATCGAGTCGGCGTGGCTCTTGCCGGTGTGGCGGCGCACCGTTTCCGAAATCTGCTGGCCGATCGTGAAGACCGGATCGAACGCCGTCGCCGGCTCCTGGAAGATCATGCTGACCCGGTTGCCGCGCAGGTTGGCGAGATCGCGGCCGGTCATGGTCAGGATCTCGTCGCCTTCCAGGGTGATGCTGCCCGACCATTTGGTGCGGTGCTCGGGATGGAGCTTCAGGATCGAGCGCAGGGTCACGCTCTTGCCCGAACCCGATTCGCCCAGGATGCCCAGTGTCTCGCCGCGCTTCACGTCGAAGCTGACACCGTTCACCGCGTGCACGGTGCGGTCGGGCGTCCGGAAGGTGACGTGCAGGTCTTTGACGGAGAGGAGATTGCTCATCTCAAGCTGCTTTCGAATGGCCGGAGCCGGGCACGCGCATGTGGCAGGCGACGGCCTGCGGACCGGCATCGGCCAGCGGCGGCTCGAGGCGGGCGCAAACATCTTCGGCGAAGGGGCAACGGGTGCGGAAGCGGCAGCCCGACGGCGGATCGATCGGGTTGGGCGGATCGCCCTGGATCGGCGCTTCCTGCGTGCGCTTGCGTGGATCCATCGACGGCCGCGCCGACAGCAGCGCGCGCGTGTAGGGATGCTGCGGATTGCCGTAGATCGCCTCGACACCGCCGATCTCGACGATCTTGCCGAGGTACATCACCATCACGCGGTCGCTGAGATACTGCACGACATTGAGGTCGTGGCTGATGAACAGATAGGTGAGACCGAGCTCTTCCTTGAGGTCGACCAGCATGTTCAGCACCTGCGCCTCGACCGACTTGTCGAGCGCCGACACCGCCTCGTCGAGGATCACCAGGCGCGGCCGGAGTGCCAGCGCGCGCGCGATGTTCACTCGTTGCCGCTGGCCGCCCGACAGCTCGTGCGGATAGCGCTCGGCAAACGTATTCGGCTCGAGCCCGACCTTGGCCAGCAGGTCGCGCGCGCGATCCTTGGCTTCGGTCGCGGGCAGGCCGTGTGCACGGGGCGCAAAGGCAATCGTCTCGACGATGGTGAGACGCGGGTTGAGCGAGGCATAGGAATCCTGGAACACCATCTGCACCTGCCGGCGCAGCTCGCTCACCGTGATGCCGTGCGGCTCTTCGACCGGATCGCCGTCGAGCACGACGCTGCCGAGGTCGGGCTTGATCAGCCGGATCAGCAGTCGCGCCACCGTCGACTTGCCGCAGCCCGATTCGCCCACGACGCCCAGGGTCTCGCCCTTGGCGACCGACAGAGTGAGATCGTCGACGGCGCGCACCACGCGCGTCGCGCGGCCCAGGATGCCGCCCGGGATCGGGAAGTGCTTGCGCAGGCCGGTCGCCAACAGGAGCGGCTGGGCCGGACCGCCGCGCTCGGGCGCGCGGCTGGTGGGGCGGATGATCGTGTCCATCAGGCCTTCACGTCCATGGCCGCGCGCAGGCCATCGCTCATCAGGTTGAAGCAGAGGGAGGTGATGAAGATCATCACACCCGGCAACGCGGCCAGCACCGGATTGACGTAGATTGCCTGACGGAGCGTGCTCAGCATCAGGCCCCACTCCGGTTCCGGCGGCTTCACGCCAAGACCCAGGAACGACAGGCCGGCCGCCAGGATGGTCGCGACGCTGATCAGCGACGTAGCATAGACCAGGATGGGCCCCAGCACGTTGCCCAGCACATGCACCCGCACGACGGTGAGCGTGCCTGCGCCACTGGCCTTCGCCGCATCGACGAAGTCGAAGCCGCGCACCTGGGTGGTGACGCTCTCCGAGACGCGACAGATCGGCGGGATGAAGACCAGAGTCAGGGCCAGCAGCGTGTTCGACGCGCCCGCGCCCATCGCGCCCGACAGCGAGATCGCCAGCAGCACCGACGGGAAGGCGTAGAACACGTCCATGACGCGCATGATCAACATGTTCACCCGGCCGCCCAGGAAGCCCGCGGTGATGCCGAGCGAGCCGCCGATCAGCAGGGCGCAGACGACCGGGGTCACGCCCATCGCCAGCGACAGGCGGCCGCCATAGACCAGGCGGGCCAGCATGTCGCGGCCCAGCTCGTCGCTGCCCAGCAGGAAGCGCGGCGTCCCGATCGGCTTCAGCCGGTAGATCATCGAGGTCTTGTAGGGATCGGGGAGACCCAGCCACGGTGCGAACAAAGCCGAGAGCACGATCAGCAGCAGGATCACGCCACAGACGACCGTCACCGGATCGCGGCGCAGTCGACGGCGCACGCTCTGCCAATAGCCGCGCGAGGCGGAGGCCGGCGTGGCCATCACCGCCGCGCCGGGGGTCATGTCGATCGAGGGGCTTTGGATTGCCATCGCGTCAGCCTCGCTTGATGCGGGGGTCGACCATCGTCTGGATCATGTCGACCGTGAGGTTGAGCATCATGAAGAAGAAGGACAGCACCAGGGTCGTGCCCTGCAGGATCGGCAGGTCGCGGCGGAAGATGGCGCTGTTCAGCAGGAAGCCGGTGCCCGGCCAGGAAAAGACCGTCTCGATCAGGATCGAGCCGCCGATCAGGTTGCCGGCCTGCAGACCCATCACGGCCAGGCAGGTGGGCGCGGCGTTCTTCAACACATGGAGCAGGATCTGACGATCGTTCATGCCCTTGGCTTGGAGCGCCGTCACGAACTCCGAGGAGAGGATTTCCTTGATCGTCGAGCGCACCGTGCGCGTCATGACGCCGAGCGGAATCATCGACAGCGCAATGGTCGGCAGCACCATGTAGCGCAGGTGCGCGAAGTCGAGCCGCCAGCCGGTGGCGCTCTCCGGTCCCAGCCCCATCGGCGGCAGCCAGCCGAGCTCGACGGAGAAGATGATCACCAGCACGATGGCCAGCCAGTAGTTCGGCACGCTGATGCCGGTCAGCGCGATCGAGGTCACCAGCCGGTCGACGATGCGTGACTTGGCGTAGCCGGCGGCCGTGCCGAGGATAATGGCGAGGGTGAAGGCCACGATGCAGGCCGCGATCGCCAGCACGATCGTGTTCAGGAACGCCCCGCCCACTTCCTCCGACACCGGCCGGCCGGTGCCGATCGAGGTGCCGAAATCGCCACTCAAGGTCACGACCAGCCAGCGGAAGTATTGCACCGGCAGCGGCTTGTCGAAGCCGTAGTAGGCGCGGAGCTTGTCGACGACTTCCTGCGGCGCGTCCGGCGGCACGATCGCGGAGATCGCATCGCCCGGCGCCAGATGCACCAGCGCAAAGACGAGCAACGACACGCCGAACGCGACCGGCACCAGATAGACGAGGCGGCGGAGAGCGTAGAGGATCATCTACTGCATCGAGATGGTGGTGAGGTCCTGGAACCAGCTCTGGGCCTGCACGAAGCCCTTCACCTTGGGGCTCATCGCCCGCGGGTTGAGGTCATGCACCACCCAGATCCACAGCGCATTGTCGACGACATAGGTGTGCGCGGCGGCCAGTGCCTTGGTCTGCTCGTCCTTGTCGAAACTGCTGTGTGCCTTCTCGATCAGCGCATCGAGCTTGGCGTCCTTCAGCAGGCCCCAGTTGGCGCCCTTGGGTGGAACGAAATCGCTGTGCATCAGGCGCATGAAGGCTGAGTAGGGATCGACGAAGGCACGGCTGATGTTGATCGCGTTGGTGCCGGCCTTCTTGGACGCATCGCCCGTCACCGGCTGGAAGCCAAAGGTCACGAGCGCGTTCCACTCCATGACTTCGAAGGTGCAATCGAAACCCACGGCGTTGAGGTTTTCCTGCACATATTCGTTCATCGGCAGCGACAGCATCTGGCCCGAGCCCGAGGTCGAGATGGCGATCTTGATCTTGGGCTTGTTGGTGGCGCTGTAGCCCGCTTCCTTCAGCAACGCTTTGGCAGCGTCCGGATCATACTTGATGTCGAACGACGGCGTGCCGAACCACGGATGGCCGGGATAGACATGGCCCTTCGACTCGATGGCCATGTCGCCCACCAGCTTCTTCACGCCGGCGCGGTCGATCGCCAGGTTGGCGGCCTTGCGCACGCGGATGTCGAGGAAGGGCGAGCCTTCGGCCATGCTGGGCTGATAGGCCCAGTTGTGCGGATACTTGTTGGTGACGATCACCATGTTGCTCTGCTTGAGACGCGGCACCGCATCGGGGGCCGGGACCTCGATCCAGTCGATCTGGCCCGAGAGCAGCGCCGCGGTGCGCGTCGAGGCTTCCGGCATCGGATACAGGATCATCTTGTCGAGCTTCGGCACCCGCGCCTTGTCCCAGTAGCCGTCGAAGCGCGACAGATCCATGCGCTCGCGCGGCACGACCTTGTCGACCTTGAACGGACCGGTGCCGACTGGATTGAGCGCGACCTTCACCCAATCCTTGCCCAGCTTCTCCCAATTGGTCGGGCTGGAATAGAAGACGTAGGACATGTCGTACGGGAACAGCGCGTTCACCACGCGCGTCTCTAGCTCGACCGTGTAGTCGTCGATCTTCTTGTAGCCGACCAGGGTCGGGATGCGGCCGCGCGCCTGGGCGGTCTGCTTGGGATCGAACTGCGGCGACTTGTCGTTCAGCAGCTTCTCGAGGTTCCAGATCACGACGTCGGCGTTGAAGTCCGTGCCGTCGTGGAACTTCACGCCCTGGCGCAGCTTGAACACCCACTTCTTGGGATTATCCGCCTCGGCCTTCCACTCGGTAGCGAGGCCCGGCTTGATGTCGGCCAAGGTGTCGGCCTTCGAGAGGTCCCAGTTCACCAGCGCGTCGTAGATCGTGTAGCCCGCGAAGCGATAGCCCTCGAAGCCCTGATCGGGCTGGCCGGTGGTCAGCGGAATGTCCGCCGCGGTCATGCCGATGCGCAGAGTGCCCTGCGAAAGGGCAGGCACAGCTGTGGCGGCGAGGATCCCGAGGCCCGCCAGGGCGACACGAACGTGCTTGAGCATCCACTTCTCCCGATTCGCAAGGGAGCCATGCAAGGGCCAAGCCAAGCCGGACCCCAACAAATGGTTGCAGAGAGGGCGGCATGTCGCTTGCATGTCTTCGCTTAATCGGGAGGAAAGACATGCCGTCGCCAAACACGCCGCCGACGCTGGAGGAATTCCGCGTACGGGCCGCCCAGACCGGACTCACCCTGACGTCCGAAGACATCGAGCACCTGCACAAGGGCTATGTCGGCCTGCTCTCCCTGATGGAGCGTATTCCCAGCGGTTGGGCCTGGGCCGCGGAGCCGCCTCTCGTTTTCCGCGCCGACAAATAGGCCCCGCCATGACTGACCTGACGCTTCTCGGCATCGCCGAGGCTGGCCGCCTGATGGCGCGCGGCGAGATCACCTCGACCCAACTCACCGAAGCCTTCCTGAAACGCATCGAAGCCGTCGATCACAAGATTGCGAGTTACATCACCGTGTCCGCCGACGTGGCGCGGGCCGCCGCTCGCCAGGCCGACACGGAAATGAAGGGCGGCGTGCGCCGCGGGCCGATGCACGGCATCCCGATTGCCCTGAAGGACATCTACGAGACCGCCGGCATCAAGACGACTGGCCATTCGCACTTCAAGAAGGACTATGTGCCGGCGATCGACGCCGAAACCGTGCGCCGCCTCAAGGATGCGGGTGCGGTGATCCTGGGCAAGCTCGGCACGCACGAGTTCGCCAACGGCGCGATGACGCCGGACCAGCCGTTCCCGGCGGTGCGCAATCCGTGGAACACCAAGTACCAGCCCGGCGGATCGTCGAGCGGGTCGGGAGCAGCCATTGCCGCTCAACTCTGCATGGGCGCGATGGGCTCCGACACCGGCGGCTCGATCCGCAACCCCGCGGGCTTCTGCGCCACCGCCGGCATCAAGCCGACCTACGGTCTGGTCAGCCGCTGCGGCGTCTTCCCGCTGTCGTTCAGCATGGACACGGCCGGGCCGATGGCGTGGACGACCGAAGACTGCGCGCTGATGCTCGACGTGCTGGCCGGCTACGACCCCAACGACCAGGGCTCGGCCAAGACCGATAAGGTCGACTATGGCGCCGCCGCGCACCGCCCGATCAAGGGCATGCGCATTGCGCTGGCGCGGCACTGGTATGAAGGCGAGGACAGCGTCACGCCCGAGATGAAAAAGGGCATCGACGAAGCCGTCCGCGTCCTGAAGGACCTGGGTGCGATCGTCGAGGACGTCGTGTTCCCCAGTCTCCGCGACTATCACATCGCTGGCCGCGTCATCATCACGACCGAGGCACACGCCGTCCATCGCCAGGACGTCATCGATAGTCCGGAGAAGTTCGGCTACACGACCTTGCGGCGCTTCCAGCTGGGCGCGTTCATCTCGGCGGAACAGTATCTTTCGGCCCTGCGCTTCCGTCGCCAGCTCACGCTCGACACGCGCGCGGCGATGCGCGGCTACGACCTCATCATGGCCGCGAACCAGTGGGGCGACCCCGAGATCTTCGAGGAACCGCAGGCGGTCTTCCACTTCATGGGCAAGCCGCAACTGCCCATGCCGTTCAACATCACCGGCCAGCCCGTCACCACGATCAACTGCGGCTTCTCCAGCGCCGGCCTGCCGCTGGCGTTCCAGCTGGCCGGCCGTGCGTTCGACGAAGCCAGCGCCATCGCCGTCGGCGCTGCGTACGAACGCGCGACGCCGTGGCGCGCCAAGCGTCCTAGCCTTTGAGGATGGCGAGCGCGTCGGCGAAAGCCGGCGCCGCCAGCCCGTCGATGAAGGAGCGAAACGCGACTTTGCCGCCGACACGCTGCGTCTCGAACGTGTTGGAGATGAGCTTGCCGTTATCGATAGCCGCGCGGAACTCCGCGGGCGTCGGCGCCGCCATGTCGGTTTCGCGCAGATCGGGCCGTGCTTTCGCGACATAGAAGGCATTGGCCGTGGCATAGAACAGGCGCACGAGCATCCGCATCAACACAAGACGCGCGCGCAACACCTCATCCGAGGGACGGCCGAGCCACGACCGGATCAACGTCTCCTGCAGGTCGGGCGTGTTGGCGATGTACATCGTAATGATCGCAATATCCGCGAGAGGATCGTTGCGATACGCAGTCTCCCAATCGATCAGCCATAGCTTCTCACCGTCGAACAGGATGTTGCCGGCATGCGAGTCGTTGTGGCTGGAGACCAGCGCCGCGTCATCCCACGGATAGGCGTCGCGGATGCGCTCGAAGCCCGCGCGATGCGGCGCGAGCAGTCCGTCGTCGTACAGTTTCGACTCGAGCACTTCATCGAACATGCCGCCGATGATCGAGGGATAATCGCCGATCGACGGGAACAGCGGGAGGGCCTGCAGCGTCGCGGCGAGCCGCCCGAGATCGTGCGCCAGCCCGTCGGGACCGCCCGGATGGGTGGCAAGCGGACGGCCGACGACGAAGTCCATGATCGCAACGCCCGCGGCCGCGTCAGCATAGTGGACCGCGGGCGCGATGCCCACCTCTGCCGCCGCGACCATGCAGGGATAGGAGCGCAGCGGATCGCGCACGTTGTCGCGATGGGTGGCGTCCAGCCGCAACAGATAGGGCCGCCCGCCGACTTCGATGCGATAGATCAGCGCCGAAGCGCCCGTCTTGATCTCTGTCAGGGCCGCGACCGGCGCGGCCCCGAAGGCGGACCGCAGCGCCGTCTGCGCCGCAGGCCGCCGTTCTTCAGGAAGGTTCTCGAGGATCAGCAGCCGATCTTTCTGGCCAGCTCGACGATCGTGTCGCCGACGGCATCCCAATCGCCCTCGGCCTTGAAATCGCGCGTCTGCTTGGGGCCGTGTTCGTAGGGGCGATTGATGTAGCCGGTCGACAGGCCGCACTTCTGGGCCGCCGCCAGATCGTTGTTGTGGGCCGCGCACAGCATCACCTGGTGCGGCTTCAGGTACATGCTGTCGACCACGCCGAGATAGGCCTCCGGGTCGGGCTTGTAGTGGTGGAAGGTCTCGCCCGAGAAGCAGTGATCCCAGGGAATGCCGCTGTTCTTGGCCATATTGATCAGCAACGCCACGTTGCCGTTGCTCAAGGTCGAGACGACGTACTTCTTCTTCATCATGCCGATGCCCTCGACTGAATCGGGCCAGGGCCGCAGCTTGTGCCAGAGATGCGTGAACTCCCACGCGCCCGCCTCGCCCGGATGCTTCAGATCGCGCTTCTTCAGCAGCATCTCGAAGGCTTCCTTGTGCAGGTCGTCGATGCGGGTCCACGGCACCTCGCGCTTGCGCACACGGGACATCTGCGGCTGGTAGAGGCCGCGCCAGTCGTCGGCGAAGCTCGTCCAGTCGGTCTCGATCCCGTATTTCTTACCGAGTGCAGGCAGATCCGCGATCAGGCTGCCGCGCCAGTCGACGACGGTCCCGAACACGTCGAAGATGCAGACCTTGAGGTCGGCGAGATCCTTGGGCATTACTTTCCTCACATGGTTTGGAAGCACAACACGATCACAGGCACCGACGGCAAGCCGCGATGCGGTTGGGCCTCTGCGGACCCTCTTTACGAGAAATACCACGATACCGAATGGGGCAAGCCCCTAAAGGACGACCAGGCGCTGTTCGAGCTGCTGACGCTCGAGGGCTGCCAGGCCGGCCTGTCGTGGATCACGGTGCTGCGCAAGCGTGAGCACTACCGGAAAGTCTACGACGGCTTCGACCCGAAGAAGATCGCGCGCTACACGCCGGCCAAGCTGGCCAAGCTGCTGGCCGACCCCGGCATCATCCGCCACAAGGGCAAGATCGATGCGAGCGTGTCGAACGCCAAGACCTATCTCGCCATGATCGAGCGCGATGGGCCGGGCGCCTTCTCGAAGTTCCTGTGGAGCTTCGTCGGCGGCAAGCCGCAGAAGAAGCATCGCAAGACCCTGAAGGACGTACCGGCGACCTCGCCGGAGAGCGACGCCATGTCCAAGGCGCTGAAGAAGGCCGGCTTCAAGTTCGTCGGCTCGACCATCTGCTACGCCTTCATGCAGGCCTCCGGCATGGTCGACGATCACATCGTCGGCTGCCATCGCCACAAGGAGTAAACGAGTGAGCAAGCGTGTCTTCATCGGTGCGCTGGGCACCGAGACCAATCAGTTCGTGCCTTTCCCGACCGGCCTGCGCGGCTATCAGGAGCACGGCATCTGGCGCGGCGATGCGACAAAGCACAAGCCCACCAACTTCACCGCGCCGATGCATGTCTGGCGCAAGGACGCCGAGGGGCGCGGCTGGACGGTGATCGAGGGCCTCGCCACCTTCGCCGCGCCCTCGGGCACGACGGTGCGCAAGGTCTACGAGGATTTCCGCGATGAGATGCTGGCCAACGTTAAAGCCGCGATGCCGCTCGATGCCGTGCTGATCAACGTGCACGGCGCGATGGTGGCCGACGGCTACGACGATTGCGAAGGCGATCTCCTGTCCGGAGTGCGCACGATCGTCGGCCCCAAATGCGCGATCGGCGCGGAGTTCGACCTGCACTGCCATCTCAGCGCCCTGATGCTCGACAGCGCCGACGTGCTGGTGGGCTACAAGGAATACCCGCACACCGACACGATGGAGCGCGCGGCCGAGCTGTTCGCCATCATCGCCGACACGGTCGACGGCAAGGTGAAGCCCGTGATGGCGCGCCACGACTGCCGCATGATCGCGCAGTACCGCACCTCCGTGCCGCCGATCAACGAGTTCGTCGTGCGCATGAAGTCGCTCGAGGGCAAGGACGGCATCCTGTCGGTGTCGCTCAGCCACGGCTTCTCTTTCGCCGACGTGGAAGACGTCGGCACGCGCACCCTCGTCGTGGCCGACGGCGACATGGCGAAGGCGGAGAAACTCGCCAAGCAGCTGGGCGACGAGCTGTGGGAGAACCGCGAGCGCTACGCCACCAAGTACCTCTCCGTCGACGAGGCGATGGAGCGCGCGGCCTCGCATAACCAGGGCCCGCTGGTGCTGGCCGACCGCGCCGACAATCCGGGCTCGGGCGCGCCGGGCGATTCGACTTTCGTGCTGAAGGCGCTCGTCGAGAAGCAGATCGGACCCGCGCTGTTCGGCGTGATGTGGGATCCGATGGCTTTCCAGATCGCCGAGGAAGCCGGCGAAGGCGCCCGCATCCGGATGCGGCTGGGCGGCAAGTCGGGCGCGGTGAGCGGCGAGCCGATCGATCTCGATGTCACGGTCAAGAAGATCGCCCGCAACGTCTTCCAGCCCTATGGCCCGGTGATGTCGCCGCTCGGCGACATGGCGCTGCTGTCGTCGGAGCATGTCGACGTCGCGATCTGCACGCGCCGCACCCAGACCTTCCATGCCGACGCCTTCCGCGCGGTCGGTGCCGATCCCGCCGACTATCGCGTCGTCATCGTGAAGAGCGCGCAGCACTTCTATAACGGCTTCGTTGGCCTGGCGAAGGAGATCCTCTACGTCGCCACGCCGGGCGCGGCCGATCCCGACGTCACGCGCTGGCCCTACACCAAGCGCAAGACACCGTTCTGGCCGAAGACCGCCGATCCGTGGAAATAGCCGCTAGAGCAACGGAGTGAGGGCTTCGCGCGTGGTCTTGCCTTCGACCACGGGCACGACCTCGAACTCCGCCACGCTTTGCCAGTCGGCAATCCATTTCTGGAACAGCGTGATGTCGTCGGCCTCCATCAGCTGGAAGCAGCGGCTCAAGTCGGCCGTCACATAGCTCGAGACGAACTTCAACCCGTCGGGCAGGGCGCGACCGCCGTCACGCAGCTTGCGATAGACGGCCTTGCCGTCCTGATTCTTGAATTTCTCGATGACCATAAAAAGCATAGGCTGAAGGCTAGCGTATCCGAGGGGAAATGAAATGAAGATCGCCATTGCCGGCGCCGCCGGCCGCATGGGCCAGATGCTGATCCGCGAGATCGCCCGCACCGAGGGCGCAAGCCTGGCCGGCGCCCTCGAACATGCGGGCAGCAACGCCCTGGGCACCGAGACCGGCGGCGTGAAGATCGTGGCCGATCCGGCGGCCGCGATCGGCGCGGCCAACGTCCTGATCGACTTCACGGTGCCGGCCGCCACCGTGGCCCACGCCCGGGTCTGCGCCGACAAGGGCGTGTCGATGGTGATCGGCACGACCGGCCTCGATCCCGAGCAGACCAAGGCGATCCACGAAGCGGCGAAGAAGGTGCCGATCCTGTGGGCCGCCAACATGTCGCTGGGCGTCAACATCCTACTGGCGCTGGTCGAGAAGACCGCGTCGATGCTCGACCCGGCCTACGACATCGAGATCGTCGAGATGCACCATCGCCACAAGATCGACGCGCCCTCCGGCACCGCACTGGCGCTCGGCAAGGCCGCCGCCGCAGGCCGGCAGGTGAAGCTCGAGGATGTGTGGCGCAAGAGCCGCGACGGCCATACCGGCGCGCGGCCGGCCGGCGAGATCGGCTTTGCGACGCTCCGCGGCGGCGAGGAAGTGGGCGTGCACACGGTGATGTTCGCGGCTGCCGGCGAGCGGTTGGAGCTCAACCATCGCTCCTTCAGCCGCGAGACCTATGCCTCGGGCGCGGTGCGCGCGGCGCTGTGGTTGAGCGGCAAGAAGCCCGGCCTCTACGGCATGAAGGACGTGCTCGGGCTGTAATTGGGGCTCTAGCCCTCGTCCGTCTCGTTCTCGTCCCAATCGTGGTCGTAGCTGGGCGCGCGCATCTGGGCCAGGGCAGCCTTGAGCTGGTCGGCCACATGCTCGCGCTCGCCGGGTGAGAGGAAGCGGCCGATCACCACCCGCTGGCCGCGCGAGGTCAGCACCAGCCGTTCTTGCTCGCCCGTCAGCTCGACCTTCAGCCAATAAGCATCGAGCCGGTGCTCCTCGCGTTCTCCGTCCGGCGACTTGCGGTCGACGATCAGCTCGCGGTCGGTCAACAGCAGGGTCTCGCTGCGCCGGGCGTCGAGATAGCTGCGCTTGAACATGAACCAGAGCAGGAAGACGTCGAGGCCCATGAAGCCCATGACCGGCCAGGCACCGAGGAAATACATCGGCAGGCCGATCACCAGGTTGGCCGCGACCGCTCCGCGGATCAGCCACTTGAAGCCTTCCGGCGACAGGCTGCGGTGCGGGCTGAGCGAGGTGGCGAAATGAACCGCCGCGATGGGTCCTTCGGTCATGCTAAGAAGTCCTATGGCCCTGATGAAGCCCGCTGTCATCCCCGAGTTCTTTGCACGCCTGAAGAAGGCGATGCCGGAGCCCCAGACCGAGCTGGAGTACGATAACGTCTACCAGCTGCTGGTCGCCGTCGTGCTATCGGCCCAGGCGACCGACGTCGGCGTCAACCGCGCCACCGGGCCGCTGTTCAAGTTCATCAAAACGCCCGAGCAAATGGTGAAACTGGGCGAGACGAAGCTGATCGACCACATCAAGACGATCGGCCTGTTCCGCACCAAGGGCAAGAACGTGATGGCCCTCAGCCACCTGCTGATCGAACGCCACGGCGGCGAGGTGCCCAAGACCCACGAAGAGCTACAGGCGCTGCCCGGCGTCGGCCGCAAGACCGCCAACGTGGTGATGAACGTGGCCTATGGCGAGGCGACCATCGCCGTCGACACGCACATCTTCCGCGTCGGCAACCGCACCGGCCTCGCCCCCGGCAAGAACCCGCTGCAGGTCGAGCTGAAGCTGCTCAAGCGCGTGCCGGAAGAATACAAGCTGCATGCCCACCACTGGCTGATCCTGCACGGCCGCTACACCTGCAAGGCGCGCAAGCCCGAGTGCTACAAGTGCGTGGTGAACGACCTCTGCACGTACAAGGCGAAGACGACGAGTCCGTAGAACCGAACAAAAAGCCTCGTCGCCCCGAGCGAAGCCGAGGGGCCTGTCATGCGCCCCAAAAGAGATCCCTCCACTTCGCTACGCTCCGGTCGGGATGACAGGTTAGCCGAGGCGAAGTAGCGGCACGGCGGCCGCCGCCAACACCGCCGCGACGATGCGCTTGCGCGTGAATACTTCCTTCAGGAACACGACCGCGATCAGGATCGCGAACACCGCGCTGGTATCGCGCAGCGCCGCCGACGGTGCGACCGGGGCATGGCCCCAGACCCAGAGGATCAGCAGGTACGACGCGAGCGCGGCGAGCGCCGTCGGCACCGCCATCTTCCAGACGCCGGCGACCTGCGCGAAGGGCGAGCCTGCGCGGCGCTGGCGCCAGCACATCGCGGCGGCATTGGTGATCGAGGCGACGAAGCCATACGACAGCGCATCGCCGCCGGCGCGCACGCCGCGCGCATCGCACAGGATATAGACCGCGGTGCCGGCACCCGCCGCCAGGGTCCAGCCCAGCGCCGACAAGGGCACGATCTTGTCGCGTGAGCCGTCGTAGGCGAGCACAGCCAGCGCCACGGCCATGATCACGACACCCCCGATGGCGCCGAGGCCGAGGCGATCGCCGGTCAGCAACGCCGCCATCGGCACGACCAACAGCACCGCCACCGCCCGCACCACTGGATAGACCGAGCCGAACCCGCCCAACTCATAGGCGCGCAGCAACGCAAACACGGTCGCAACATTGGTCAGCGTCGATGCGGCGATCCACGGCCAGGCCGCGCTGTTGGGCAGGCCCGTCCAGTACAGCCCCGGCAGGACGAACAGCGCGCCCAGCACCATCTGCGCCGTCATCGCTTGCGCAGGATTGCGATTGGCCTTCACCGCGGCGTTCCAGCTCGCGTGCAGGAGCGCGCTGACAAGGCAGATCGCGACGTCGCTGTACTCCATGCGTCAGGCGCGCTCCTCGCGCACCTGCGTGAACAGCGCAAAGCCCAGCACCAGGAAGACCAGCACGCAGGCCACGCCCAGCCGGTTCGACTTGGTTGTCGCCGTCAGGATGCCGATCACGAGCGGCGCCATCCACGCCGTGGCGCGACCCGATAGTGCGAACAGCCCGTAGAACTCGCCGCTCATGTCCGGTGGCGCGAGGCGGCTGATGAGCGTGCGGCTTGCCGCCTGCATCGGGCCCATGCAGAAGCCCAGCAACAAGGCGAAGGCCATGAAGGTCTGCTCCTGCACCGAGCCGAACAGGCCGCGCGTCGCCGACAATGGCGCCGCAGGCACGAAGAACAGCACGCTGTCCGCCGTCACACTGACAATGCCGAGCGTCGCCACGATCACGCCGGCGATGGCGAACTGTACGGTGCGCTTGCTGCCCAGCCGATCGTCGAGCCGGCCGCCCAGGAAGGCGCCGGGGATCGCGAAGACGGTGAGGATGATGCCGAAGATGCCGAGGGTCATCGTGGGCCAGCCGAAGGTCGCCGAGGCGTAGACGCCGCCGAAGGCGATGATGGCCGCGAGACCGTCGTTGTAGAGCATGAAGGATACGAGGAAGGTGAGCAGGTTGCGATAGTGGCGCAGCTTGCGCAGCGTGTTCAGCAGCGATCGGCCGCCCTGGCGCGCGGCCTCGAGTGCCGAGAGATGCCGCGGCGCATGGTCGGGCGTGAACAGGAACATCGGCAGCACGAAGACCGCGAGCCAGATCGACGAGGCCGGCCCCGTCAGCCGCTCGAGCGTGAAGGAAGGATCGGCGCCGTGCGTGAACTGGAAGCCCAGCACGGCGAACAGCGCGATCAAGCCGCCGACATAGCCCAGGCCCCAGCCGAAGCCCGACAGCCGGCCGATGCGTTCGGGCCGCACGATGTTGGGCAGCTGCGCGTTGTTGAACACGATCGACATCTCCGCGCCCACGGTCGCGGCGATCACCGCCCAACCGATCGGGCCGGCAAGGTCGGGCCGGTGCGGATAGGCCCACCACAGGCAGGCGCAGCCCACGAACAGCAGCAGCTGGAAGGCGAAGACGAAGGGTTTGCGCCGGCCGCCCGCGTCGGCCATCGCGCCGAGGTAGGGGCTGAGCACGGCGATGATGATGCCCGACGCCGACTGCGTGAACGCCCAGGCGGTCTGGCCCGCGACCGCATCGCCGATCATCACGTTGGCGAAGTAGGGCGCGAAGATGAAGGTCGTGACCACCGTGAAGAACGGCTGGTTCGCCCAGTCGAACAGCGCCCAGCTGAACTGGCCCAGCCTCGATGCTTCCTTGCCGTCGTTCTCGATCGAGCTCATGCCGCGATGCGTTTCTGCAACTGCCAGATGGCGTCGCGGTTGGTGGGGGAGAAGACCTTCTTCATGGCGTCCTGCCACGGCAGCCAGAGCTGCGCGACGTGTTCGGCCGGATCGAGCGTCGCAGGGGTGATCCGAGGCACGAGGAAGCCGAACACATGCTCGACGTTATGGGTGACGTCGGGCGCGTAGCGGGCCCGCCACTGCGGCCAGATCTCGTAGCGGTTCTTGAGCCTCCAATCGGTGAGCGTCCCCGTGGCGAGGCCGGTCTCTTCCAGGAGCTCCCGCCAAGCGGTCTCAGCCAGATCGGCATCCTCGGGCTCGCGCGAGCCGGTCACGGACTGCCACATGTTGCTCCATTGGCCGTCCTTTCCGGCCCGTTCCAGCAGCAAAATCTGCAGGTCGGAAGTATGGACCACCACCAGCACCGATTCGGGCAATTTGAACGCCATTGCCTCAAGCATAGCGCCCGAATATGGTCCCGCGACCTTTTTTGAGGGACTTATGAGCCAGCAACTTCAAGCCACCATCGACGCCGCCTGGGAAAAGCGCGACACCGTCAACAGCGCCACCAAAGGTGAGATCCGCGACGCGGTCGAGGCGGCGATCGCCGGTCTCGACGACGGCAGCTTCCGCACCGCCGAGAAGATCGGCGCCGAGTGGGTCGTGCACCAGTGGCTGAAGAAGGCCGTGCTGCTGTCCTTCCGTCTCACCGATTCGGTTCCGATGGACGGCGGCGCGTCGTTCCCCGGCCTGGGCGCCGCCCCGTGGTTCGACAAGGTCCCGCTCAAGACCACCGGCTGGGACGCCGCCAAGTTCGCCAAGGCCGGTTTCCGCGCCGTGCCGGGCGCCATCATGCGCCGCGGTTCCTACATCGCCCCGTCGGTCGTGGTGATGCCGTCCTTCGTCAACCTCGGCGCCTATGTCGACAAGGGCACCATGGTCGACACCTGGGCGACCGTCGGCTCGTGCGCGCAGATCGGCAAGAACTGCCACCTCTCGGGCGGCGTCGGCATCGGCGGCGTGCTCGAGCCGCTGCAGGCCAATCCGGTGATCATCGAGGACGACTGCTTCATCGGCGCGCGCTCGGAAGTAGTCGAAGGCGTGATCGTGGGCACCGGCTCGGTGCTGTCGATGGGCGTGTTCATCTCGGCCAACACCCGCATCGTCGATCGCGAGACCGGCCAGATCCACATCGGCAAGGTGCCGCCCTATTCCGTGGTTCATCCCGGCACCATGGGCGGCGGCCCGGACAAGCCCGCGCGCTACTGCGTGATCATCACCAAGACCGTCGACGAGCGCACCCGCTCCAAGACCTCGATCAACGACCTGCTGCGCGACTAAAAAATCTCGTCCTCGCGAGGAATCGCCTGAAACGCCGGCCCTGCTGGCTTCGGGCCCAATCCTCGCGAGCCCTCGCGAGGAGCTCGCGAGCGGGTGCATGCACGTGAGTGCACGTGCGTTACGGTGTGTCTTCACTGGACCGCGGGCTTCCAGCCCGCTCATGAATCTTGAGCGGGCTGAAAGCCCGCGGTCCTCTCGAGTCTGATCATCGCGCCATTTTAAGTGCGTCGCTGCGAATCCCCTATTACGGTCGTTATATCCGACGAACGTCCCGCCGCGCGGAATGGTGACGGTGTTCGACGGTCGCATTGCCTCTAAGCTTCAAAAAAAGCTTGGGAAGGAAATCGACCAATGACGACGACACGTCGACGCGTGCTGCTGGCAGGAGCGGCGCTCGCCGGCCCGGCCAGCATCGCGCGGGCTCAGGCTTGGCCCACCCGCCCGATCCGCATGATCATTCCCTACGCCCCCGGCGGCGCGACCGACATCGTGGGACGTCTCGTCGGTGCGGCGATCGGTACCGAGTTCGGTCAGTCCGTGGTAATCGACAACCGCTCGGGCGGCAGCGGCAACATCGGCATGGAGCAGGGCGCGCAGGCAGCACCCGACGGCTATACGCTCACGGTCTCGACCATCGCGCAGGCCGTCAACATGACGCTGTTCACCAAGCGCGGCTACGATCTCGACGCCAGCTACGCGCCCGTGGCCTTCATGTCCTACTACGCCTTCATCCTCGCCGTGCCCGCGGACCTGCCGGTGAAATCCCTGCAGGACCTGATCGAGCTCGCCCGCAAGCGGCCACTCAACTATGCCAGCTCGGGCAACGGCGCCGCGCCGCACGTCGGCACGTCGCTCCTGTGCAATCTCGCCAACATCCAGATGACGCACGTGCCCTATCGCGGCAGCGCGCCGGCCGTGGCCGATGTGATCTCCGGCGCCTGCCAGGTCATCATGGACAGTCCGCCAGCCCTCCTGCCTTACATTCGCTCCGGCAAGCTGCGCGCCATCGCCGTGACCAGCCTGCAGCGCACCACCGACCTGCCCGACGTGCCGACGGTGGCGGAGTCTGGCCTGGCAGGCTTCGAGATCCTGGGTTGGAACACGCTGCTCGCACCCGCCGGCACACCGACCGCGATCCTCGACAAGCTCCACGACGCCGTCGCGCGGGCGCTCGCCCAGCCGCAGATGAAGGAGCGCCTCGCACAGCTGGGCGCCAGCACGCGGCCGATGTCGCGCGAGGAGATCGGCGCGTTCCTGCGCAACGAGGTCACAAAGTTGATGCCGGCGGTGCTCAAGAGTGGCGCCCAGATCGATTGAGGGGGGAGTTCCGAGACAATGTCGCCCGAGACCGAGGCCTTCCTGCGGACCGTGCCCATCGTCGATCCGCATCAGCATTTCTGGGACCTGACCGCCGGCAACCCTTATCCGAACCTGACCGACCGCAGCCAGTGGAAGAGCTTCCGCTACGGCGACAAGAACAAGCTGCTGCGCGATTATTTTCCGGACGACTTCTTGCGGGACGTGGCGCCGCACAATGTCGTGGCGACGGTGCACATCCAGGTCGGCTGGCCGGGCGATCCTTTGGGCGAAACGCGTTGGCTCGCCGGGCTGCGCGCCCGTACCGGCTGGCCCAAGGTGGCGCTGGGCCAGGCCGAATTGCACGAGCCGGATGTCGGCGAGGTGCTCGCGGGACATGCGGCTGAAAGTTTTATGCGCGGCGTCCGCGTGAAGCCCACGCAGTATGACGATCCGAAGAAGAAGGCGCGCAACCAGCCGGGCTCGATGGACGACAAAGCGTGGCGGCGCGGCTTCGAACTGCTCGCCAGGCACAACTTCGTTTGCGACGTGCAAGTCCCGTATTGGTATCTCGACCAGATCGCCGATCTGGCATCGGATCATCCCGGCACGCCGATCTGCATCAACCACACGGCGCTGCCGGCGGATCGCTCGCCGGAGGGGCTCGCCGCCTGGCGGCGCGCGCTCGAACTGGTCGCGCCGATGCCCAATGTCCATTTGAAGCTGTCCGGCATCGGCGTTCCGCCGGGCGCGTGGCCGGTCGACCAGAACCTGCTCATCGTCCGAGACGCCATCGAGATCATCGGATGGCAGCGCTGCCTGTTCGCCAGCAACTTCCCGGTCGACGGACTCTGCGCCTCCTACGACACGATCTATTCGACCTTCAAGCGCGCCGTGGCGGACTGGCCACACCACGAGATCAAGGCGCTGTTACACGACAACGCGCGGAGCCTCTATCGAATTCCCTGATCAGCCCGTCGTTGTCATCCTGAGCGAGATGAACGCGTGCCACCAGTGCGGCGGCATCAACGCGCTATACCGTCAACTGTTACTCACCTCTCATCTTAGCGTCAGCGAGGGCTGCAACGTCGGTGCCTTCTAACGAGGAAAGAAAATCGGCAAGACGGTCAATGCTCACAACATCGATCAGGAAGTACTCGTTGTGCCCGTTTCGATCCCTATCCGTATAAGCATAATTAACTTCTAGTTGAAACGGCTGAACAATCTTCGTTGGAGTCTCGTCGCCGCCGATCAGCGTAGAGTGAAATCGATCGAAAGAGTTGGTCACAATGATTGGATACGCGATGCGACCGAAATTTTCGCGATGCTTCAGGGTCGCAAGCCCCAGTTCGCGATGTCGGTAATAGACCAACGCATTCAGGCTTTGGTTAATCGCTCGCGAAATCACATCGTTGTCGTCACCTTTACCGCTTTCAGACTGCGACAGCTTCGCGACAGGCGCCGCCGTGAGATAGTGATGCCCTCGGGCGATGCCCGTTCGACGTGGATCTCCCAAACCAGTGTCCGCGATGATCCGTCCCACCGCGCCTTCTTTATCCTTTTCATCAAGCCAGAACACCGTCTCGCCAACAATGTACTTACATTCGACGAACAAACGGACAATCAAGCTGCCGTAGAGACTTAAGCCTGGATGCTCAACGGGAAATGCCCGCTCGGCGATAATGTCAATTTCGCGCGGCTTGTCGGTAAAGTTGTCGCTGTAATACGGACTAATCATTACCGCCCAGCCGAGTTCGCGCAAACGCTTCACGACACGTGAATGGAGGCCATGGCCGCTCTTGCGAATGATCTCTTCAGCTGGTGATGATTTTGGCGCGGCCATCGTGCAGCCTAACGCTCTTCAGCACACAAAGCATGGCGCATTGTTTTGAAAATCAACAAGCTTTGGCCGCCTGCCGTTCGACGAACTAGCAAATTGAGAGCGCAGTTAACGCGCATGTCGACTCCACTCCGGGCGTTCCTTGATGTGTTTGGCTTCCTTGCCCAGGATCTTGGCCACGCGTTCGGGCGCAAAGCCGATCTCCAGCAGGCCCATGCTCGAATTGGCGACTTCGCGGTATTCGGTGATCAGCCCGTCGCGCAATTGCATCATCGACACGCCGTCAAAGCCGACTCTCTTGCCTTTCGCCTCGGGCAGGGTCGAGACGTAGCTGAAGGTGTAATAGGCGTAGAGCGTCTTGCCGTCGCTCACCGGCCTGAACATTTCCCAGCGGAAGTCCTTGGCGGTGCGATGGAACCAGTCGTCGATCATCTCGGCGATCTTCACCCGGCCCTCGAACGGCCCGTAGAAGACGTCGTGATAAACGCCGTTCTCGGCGAACAATTGGGCAAAGCCCTTGCCGTCGCGGCGCTCGACGGCTCCGCAGAATTGCTTCAGCAGTACTGAGAGATCCATTGTTATTCCTCCCGTTCTTGCCGCAATCATGACTAAAGTGGAGGGTGCGGCCAAGAGCGTGGCCAAGATGCGACAAGGGAGGCTCCTGATATGACGACCTGGATCATTGTTGGCATCGTCGTGCTGATCGTTCTGTGGCTGATCATGACCTACAACGGCCTGGTCAGTGGCCGCACGCAGACACAGACGGCGTGGAGCCAGATCGACGTGCAACTGAAGCGCCGCCACGATCTCATTCCCAACCTCGTGCAAGTCGTGAAGGACGCGATGGGCTACGAGCAGGAGACGCTCACCAAGGTGGTGCAGGCGCGCAACAACGCCGTCGCCGCCTCGGGGCCGGCGCAGGCCGGTCCTGCCGAAGCGGCCCTTTCCCAGGCAACGCGCGGCCTGATGGGCCTCGTCGAAAGCTATCCGCAGCTCAAGGCCAACGACAATGTGAAGGCGCTGCAGGAAGAGCTGGTCTCGACCGAAAACAAGATCGCCTTCTCGCGCCAGTTCTATAACGACTCGGTCGGCAGCTATAACACCCGCCGCCAGACCTTCCCGGCGGTGCTGGTGGCCGGCCAGTTCGGCTTCGGCCCAGCCGAGCTGTTCACCATGCCCGAGAGCGAGAAGGAAGTGCCCAAAGTCGCGCTGCGCTAGGAGCAGCGAGCCATGGCCGGGACCGCGAATTTCGTCGAGGCGCAAGCCGCCAACCGACGCAGCACCTTTCTGCTGCTGGCATTTCTGACGGCGATCGCCGCCGCCTTCGGCTACCTGATCGGCTGGGCGTTCCAGAGCGAGGCCGTGGGCCGCGTCCCGACCTTGAGTTCGAGCGGCCTCAGCCTGGCCGCGCTGATGGCCGCGATATCGGTTGGCTGGAGCCTGATCTCGCTCGCCTTCGGCGGCAAGATGGTGCTGTCGATGGCCGACGCCAAGCCGGTCACCAAGGAAGACGCACCGCAGTTCTTCAACGTCGCCGAGGAGATGTCGATCGCCGCCGGCGTGCCGATGCCCAAGCTGATGGTGATGGAGACCGATGCGCTGAACGCCTTCGCCACCGGCACCTCGACCCACAATGCCGCGATCGTGGCGACGCGCGGCCTGTTGAACACGCTGAACCGCGACGAGTTGCAGGGCGTGGTTGGCCACGAGATGGGCCACATCGCCAATCTCGACACGCGCTACATGACGATCGTCGGCGTGACGGTGGGGCTGATCGCGCTGGTCGCCGATCTCATCTTGCGCAATCTCGGCTGGGGTACCTTCAATCGAGGACGCAGCGACAACGACCGCAAGGGCGGCAGCGGCGCCGGCATCCTGATCGTCGTGTTGATCGTGGTCGCGATCCTGGCACCGATCGCGGCCAAGATGGTGCAGATGGCGGTGTCGCGTCAGCGCGAATATCTCGCCGATGCGACCTCGGTCCAGTTCACGCGCAATCCCGCCGGTCTCATTTCCGCGCTCACCAAGATCGACGCCGCGGCCCAGCCGTTTCCCGGAGTGAGCAATGCCACCCAGCATCTCTTCATCGTCAACCCGGTGCGGCGCATCACGGCCAGCCTGCCGGCGCTCCTCGCCACCCATCCCGAGACTGCCGACCGTATTGCTCGCCTGCGCAATCTGGGCGGCTAGCACGGCGATGGCGGCGGCCTTCGACCTGCAGGCCCATCGCGGCGGGCGCGGGCTGACGCCGGAAAGCACGCTGGCGGGTTTCAAGAATGCGATCTCGCTCGGCGTCACCACGCTCGAGACCGATCTCGCCGTCACCAAGGACGATGTGCTGGTGCTGAGCCACGAGCCGCGCCTCAACCCCGACCTGGTGCGCGGGCCGGATGGCAAATGGCTCGCGGGCGCGGGCCCGACGATCCACTCGCTCACCCTGGTCGAGCTCAAGACCTACGACATCGGCCGGCTCAATCCCGCCACCAAGTACGGCCAGCAGTTCCCGACTCAGAAGCCGTCCGACGGTGAGCGCTTCCCGACCTTGGCCGAGCTCTATGCCATGGCCGGATCACGCGTGCGCTTCAACATCGAGACCAAGATCGACCCGACCAAACCGGACGAGACGGTCGATCCGAAACACTTCGCGGAGCTGACGGTCGCGGCAATCCGCGCCGCCGGGATGCAGAAACGCACGACGATCCAGTCGTTCGATTGGCGAACGCTGGTCGAAGCCAAGCGCCTCGCGCCCGAGATCGAGACCGTTTGCCTCACCATCGAATCCCGCGACATGAATACCGTCGGGCCGCGCTCCTCGCCCTGGCTGGCCGGCCTCGATGCCCGCACCCCCAACGCCTCCGTGCCGCAGCTGGCCCGCCTGGCCGGCTGTTCGGCCTGGTCGCCGTTCTGGCGCAACGTCACCGCGGCGACCGTCGTGGAGGCCCACGCGGTGGGGCTGAAGGTCATCCCGTGGACAGTGAACGACCCGGCCGAAATGAAGCGCCTGATCGACCTCAAAGTTGATGGGCTGATCACCGACTATCCCGACCGGGGGCTGGCCGTGCTCGACGAAAAGGGCTTGAAAACCCACTGATCTCAAATCGCGATCTTGGTCTCGATCGCGTCGTAGTCCGCCCTCACACCCGCATCAGTGGCATCGAGGAGGCCGGCCGCTGTAAGGGCTTGGACGTCCGCATGGACGTTGCTGTAGTCGCGCCCCAGCGCCTTCGCCAATGCGCGCACACTGGCGACCTTGTTCCGGTGAACATAGCGCAACAGCTCCATGCGCTTGCCGGTGAGAACGCGGGTCAAGGCATCCCAGCTTTCAAAAGCGAGATGTCGCTCGTGAAAGATCTCGCCTCGCTCGCCCCGACGCCAGGCGTCGATGAAGCGGCGAGACGCCTCGTCTTCAATCGCACCGCCGACGGTGATTTTCACATCGTTCATTTGCCACCTCGCACGGTCCGAACGTCGGACCAGAAATCCGCCATCAGCTGCTCCACCGTGCTGAACGCATAGTCGGTCTCGGCATTCTCGAAGTGCCGGTGGTCTCCCTTGCCGCGCTCATTGTCGTAGCCGACCTCCCGAATGCCGGGGCGACCGTAGAACAGAGAATATTTCAAGCCATGCGTCGAAGGGGGAAGAGGCGCAGGAAGGCGCCAGATCACCATTTCCACGATCCCACCATCTTCGTAGTCGATGCGCTGGTGGAACAGCATTTCGGCTTCCATCGGGATGATAATGGCTATTTAGACCATATGGTGTCAATAACCATAGACACAATCATTGACTCTGCTAGATCAGTGTTCTGTATACAGAGTTTCATGCGCCCGCTTCTGCCTGAGCCCGATCTCTCCGAACGCATCCACGATTCCGTACTGGAGGCGATCTGCTCCGGTGAGCTGAAGGCCGGCACCCGCATCACCCAGGAAGAGCTGGCCCAGAAGTTCGGGGTCTCTCGTCAGCCGGTGCTGCAGGCCATGATGCTCCTGCGGCGCGAAGGCTTCCTGATCGAGACCGGCCGCAAGGGCGTGTGCGTAGCGCCGCTCGACGTCGAGAAGGCACGCAATCTTTATGTCGTACGCGGCGCGCTCGATGGCGCGGCCGCCCGCCTTGCCGCGGCACGCTTCACGCCGGACCTCGCCTATCGTGGTCGCTTGCTGCTCGACGTCGGCCGGCGCGCGATCAAGAGCGGCAACGTGCAGTCGGTGATCGAGGCCGACATCGATTTCCATCTCTTCATCTACGAAGCCTCGGGTAATCCGATCATCGGTGAGACCGCGCAACCGCACTGGAAGCACATGCGCCGCGTGATGGCGACCGCGCTCAGCGAAGACGATATGCGCGTCAGTGTCTGGGACGAGCACGAAGAAATCCTGGAAACGCTCGAAGCCGGCAAGGTGCCGGAAGCCGAAGCGCTCTGTCGCGACCATGTCGAGAAGATGGCCGACATCCTGGTCGGCCGGCTGAAGGTCGCCCTTTCGAACGCGGCATGACCGTGAATAAGCAAAACTGGAGGAACCGCCATGAAGCTCACGAAGGAGCAGCAGCAGCAGTTCGATGAAGAGGGCTACCTCTTCTTCCCGAATTACTTTTCGCCGGAAGAGACGCAGATCCTGAAGTCGGAAATCCCCGGCGTGTTCCAGCAACGCCGCGAGGAGAACGTCCGCGAGAAGACCGGCGACGTGGTGCGCACCGCCTTTGCCGTGCACACCTATCATCCGGTGTTCGAGGCGCTGGTGCATAGTCCGCGCTTCGTCGAGCCGGCCGAGCAGCTGCTGAAGGACAGGACCTACATCCATCAGTTCAAGATCAACGGCAAAGCCGCCTTCGACGGCGACGTCTGGCAGTGGCACCAGGACTATGGCACCTGGAAGGCCGACGACGGCATGCCCGAGGCGCGCGCCATGAACCTCGCGGTGTTCGTCGACGAGGTGAACGAGTTCAACGGGCCGCTGTATTTCATCCCGAAGAGCCACAAGAGGGGCGCGATCGAGGCCAAGCACGATCTCACCACGACCTCCTATCCGCTGTGGGTGATCGACAACGACACGATCGCCAAGCTGGTCGAGCAGGGCGGCATCGTGGCGCCCAAGGGCGGGCCGGGTTCGGCTATATTCTTCCACGGGACTCTCGTTCATGGCAGCCCGCCGAACATGTCGCCGTGGCATCGCCAGATCATCTACGTCACCTACAATTCGGTGCAGAACGCGATCACGCGCTACAAGCGGCCGGAGTACATCGCGCATCGCGACTTCACGCCGATCGATGCCTGGAACGACGACTGCGTGACGCAAGCCGCACGGCGCAAAGCAGCCGCGGAATAACGGAGGAAATCATGAATCTTCATCGCATGCTCCTGGAGCGCGCCGCCAACAACAACCCGCTGCGCATCGGCGTGATCGGCGCCGGCAAGTTCGGCGCCATGTATCTCAGCCAGATCCCCACGACTCCAGGCATCCATCTGCTGGGCATCGCGGACCTGTCGCCGCCGCGTGCCCGCGAAAATCTCGCACGTCTTGGCTGGAAGCCGGACGTGACCTCGGCCGGCTCGTTCGCGGAGGCGCGCAAGCACGGCAACACCTTCCTGACCGAAGACTGGCGCGCGCTGGTCTCGCATCCGGAGATCGACGTGGTGGTCGAGGCGACCGGCGATCCGATTGCCGCCGTCGAACATGCGCTGGAAGCCTTCAAGAACGGCAAGAGCGTCGTGATGGTCACCGTCGAAGCCGACGCCTTCTGCGGCCCGCTACTGGCGCGCCGCGCGGCCGAGGCCGGTGTGATCTATAGCCTGGCCTACGGCGATCAGCCGGCGCTGATCTGCGAACTGGTCGACTGGGCGCGCGCCTCGGGCTTCACGGTGACGGCTGCTGGCCGCGGCCACAAGTGGCTGCCGCACTTCGCGCAGTCGACGCCCGAGACGGTGTGGAAATACTGGGGCCTCAACGAAGAGCAGGCCAAGCGCGGCGGGCTGAACCCCAAGATGTTCAATTCGTTCCTCGACGGCTCCAAGCCTGCGATCGAGAGCACCGCCGTATCCAACGCCACCGGCCTGACGCCGGCGCCGGATGGCCTGGCGTTCCCGCCGTGCTCGGTCGAGGACTTGCCGTTCGTGATGCGCCCCGTCTCCGAAGGCGGCCAGCTGCATCACAAAGGCCAGGTCGAAGTGGCCTCGTCGCTGGAGAAGGACGGCCGCAAGATCCCCTACGAGATCCGCAAGGGCGTGTGGGTCGTGTTCGAGGCCAACACCGAGTACCAGAAGAACTGCTTCGAGGAGTACATGCTGCAGACCGATCCGTCGGGCCGGTACTCCGTGATGTACAAGCGCTGGCACCTGATCGGCCTCGAGGTCGGCATCTCGGTGGCCTCGGTCGGCCTGCGCAAGGAAGCGACCGGCTCGGCGATCGGCTTCCATGCCGACGTGATCGCGACGGCCAAGCGCGACCTCAAGCCCGGCGAGATGCTGGACGGCGAGGGTGGCTACACGGTCTACGGCAAGCTATTCCCGGCGGAAAAGTCGACCAGCCTCGGCAGCCTGCCGCTCGGCCTCGCCCACAATGTGAAGCTGCTGAAGCCGATCAAGGCCGGCCAGTCGCTGACCTACGCCGACGTGGCGATGGACGAGACGCTGACCGCCGTGAAGATCCGCCGCGAGATGGAGCGGGTGTTCGCCCCGGCCGCAGCGAAGATTGCCGCTCAATAACTCTTCATGCTCCTCTCCCTCGCTAGAGGGAGAGGCGGGGAGAGGTGTTGCACGTAATGCTTCGTCCCGCCCCCTCTCCTAGCCTCTCCCCCTAGCGGGGGAGAGGAATACGATCAGGCTGTCGTCATCACCCCTGCCAACGCCGTGTAGGTCTCGGTCCAGGCGGCCTGCACTTCCGGCGTCCAGTCAGGACCGAGGCCCTTCTCCAAGGTCCACAGCAGCGCGGCGCCGACTGGCGCATACTGATCGGCGGTGACGCCGTAACCCTTGTGGCGCTTGCCCAGTTCCTTCACGGGGCGGGAAGGATTTCATCGAGCTTGTGCAGGTTGGTGACGGCGGTGCCCAGCATCGCCATCAGCTTGATCTTCTGCTGGGTCATGTCGGTGGGGAAGAGCGCGCGGGTCTCGGGCGCGATCTCGAACAAGCGATTGTAGAATAGGTCGGCGGCCGTCGCGGCGATCGGCACGACCTTCTGGAAGCTCTTCTGGACCAGTTCGACTTGTTGCGGCGTCATCG
This sequence comes from Enhydrobacter aerosaccus, assembly GCA_903832005.1. Classification (GTDB taxonomy): domain Bacteria; phylum Pseudomonadota; class Alphaproteobacteria; order Reyranellales; family Reyranellaceae; genus Reyranella; species Reyranella aerosaccus_B. The sequence continues at coordinate 29,300 of CAIKZO010000064.1, forward strand.
ATCTCTCCCCCGAGGTGATGGGGGAAGCGCCGCAAGTTCTATGCCGCGTCGGCGTCCTCGCGCTCTTTCTCTTTGCGCACCTTGAGCAGCTTGCGCAGGATCATGTTGCGCTTCAGCGACGAGATATGGTCGACGAACAGGATGCCGTCGAGATGGTCGATCTCGTGCTGGACGCAGGTCGCCAGCAGGCCCTCGCAGGCCAGGTCCTTCTGGGCGCCGTCGCGGTCGAGGTAGCGCACCGTCACCTTGGCCGGGCGCACCACGTCGGAATAATGCTCGGGCAGCGACAGGCAGCCTTCCTCGTACATCGCGTCCTCGTCCGAGGCCTCGACGATCTCCGGATTGGCCATGAACAGCGGGCCGGTCTTGGCGTCCTCGCGGTCGATGTCGAGCACGATGACGCGCTTCAGCACGTCGACCTGCGGGGCGGCGAGGCCAATGCCGGGCGCGGCGTACATGGTCTCCAGCATGTCGTCCATGAGCTGGCGCACCTCGTCGTCGACCGCCGCCACGGGCAGGGCCTTCTTCTTCAGGCGCGGGTCTGGCGCGGTCAGGATGGTCTTGAGAGCCATGGCGCTTAAATATGCAATGAAATCAGCGGATTCAAGGCCAGTTTGGAGGGCTTCTAGGTTCGCTTGACCATGGTGCCGATGCCGGCCTCGGTGAAGACCTCCAGCAGCAGGCAGTGCGGCACCCGGCCGTCCATGATGACGGCGGCCTCGACGCCGCGATTCACGGCATCGATGCAGTTCTCGACCTTGGGAATCATGCCGCCCGAGATGGTGCCGTCCAGAATCAGGGAGCGCGCATGTTCGACCGTCATTTCCGGGATCAACTTGCCGTCCTTGTCGAGCACGCCCGGCACGTCGGTCAGGAACAGCAGGCGCTTGGCCTTCATGGCGCCGGCGATGGCGCCCGCCGAGGTATCCGCATTGATGTTGTAGGTGAGCTCGTCGTCGACGCCGAAGCCGATCGGGGCCACGACCGGGATGACGTCGGCGCGGCGCAGCTGCTCCAGCACCATGACGTTGATCTTGGCTGGTTCGCCCACCTGCTTGAGGTCGACCTTCAGCAGCTCGCCCGTCTTGGGGTCGCGCATCTCGGTCACTTTGCGGGCCAGGATCAGGTTGCCGTCCTTGCCGCAGATACCGACGGCGATGCCGCCGCATTCGTTGATGTCGGCCACGATCGCCTTGTTGATCGAGCCCGCCAGGACCATCTCGACGATCTCCATGGTCGCGGCATCGGTGACGCGCAGCCCGTTCACGAAGGTGCTCTTCAGCCCGACGCGGTCCAGCATCTTGTTGATCTGCGGGCCGCCGCCATGGACCACGATCGGGTTCATGCCGACCTGCTTCATCAGCACGACGTCGCGCGCGACCAGGTCGCCGAGCTTGGGATCGGTCATGGCGTGGCCGCCGTACTTCACCACGAAGGTCGCGTCGTTGTGGCGGCGCATGTAGGGCAGCGCCTTGGAGATGGTCTCCGCCATGCGGATGAGCCGCTTCTGCTCCCTGTCGCTCTGCACCGGCTCGGCCATGTCCTGCTGCCCCTCAAGTTGGCAAAAGCCCTCCCCCGTGACCGGGGAAGGGCTAAGGCGGCAGTATATATCAGGCGGGACGCGGATAGAAGAAGTGGGCCGGGCGCGGCAGGATGTCCCCATGACCCTCGACACAGACCATCTCGCCACGCGGGGCTTCGCGGTGGCCCGCCAGCTCATCGATCAGCAGGAATGCCAGGCACTGGCGGCGCTGTGGCCGGAGACGGCCGCGTTCCGCAAGCACATCGTCATGCAGCGCCACGGCTACGGGCAAGGCGAATACCAGTATTTCACCTATCCGCTGCCCAAGCCGGTCGAACGGCTGCGTCAGGCGCTCTATCCGAAGCTGGCCGAGGTCGCGAACCGCTGGAACGAGGCGCTGGGCAAGGAGAAGCGGTTCCCGGCGACGCTCGAAGCCTGGTTACAGGAGTGTCACAAAGCCGGGCAGACAAGGCCGACGCCCTTGCTGCTGAAGTACGAGACCGGCGACTACAACTGCCTGCACCGCGATCTCTACGGCGAGATGGTGTTTCCGCTGCAGGCCACGGTGCTGCTCAGCCGGCCGGACAAGGATTTCGCGGGCGGCGAGTTCATGCTGGTCGAGCAGCGGCCGCGCATGCAGTCGCGCGGCGAGGTCGTTCCCATGGAGCAGGGTGACGCGGTTCTGTTCGCGGTGAACGAGCGTCCGGTCAAAGGCACGCGCGGCTGGCATCGGACGGCGATGCGACATGGCGTGTCGAGCCTGCGCAGCGGCCAGCGCTTCACCTTGGGCCTTATCTTCCACGACGCGGCCTAACGCTCTGCGAGAGCACGCTCGAGGCCGGAGAGAAAGTCACCCGGAATGCTTCCGTCGAGACAAGCTTGCTCGACGCGATCCGCGGCCTCGGCGATGCGCGGCGCGTCGAACTGGGCCGCCAGTCCCGAAAGCTTGTGGGCGCACTGCTGGATATCCGACCGTGGCCGCTGTGATCGCAGGAGATCGACGAGCTCCGCCGTCCGGTTGGCGATCTCCTGGCGCGCGTCGTGCGCCAACCGCGCCATCTCGGCATCGAAGCCATTGGCAGGCTTCGGCACGTCTAGCGCGCCGCACACCCGCGCGATCGCGGCCCGAAGATCAGCCGCGGCGATCGGCTTGCGGAGCACGATGGCACCGGCCTCCGTCACGCGCTGTTCGGTCTCGCGTGTGACGGCGGCGGTCAGCACGATGACAGGCGGCCGCTCGCGCTCCGCCGGCCAGCGCGCGAGCAACTGGAGGCCGTCGCCATCGGGCAGGTGAAGGTCGAGCAGCACCAGATCGAGCTTCTGCCGCCGCACGGTCTCGAGCGCTTGCGCCAACGTTTCCGCCTCGCTCACCTCGTGGCCGTCGATCGTGAGCAGCCGCGCCATGAGCCGGCGCACCAGCGCCGTATCTTCGACGATCAGGATCGAGCGCGGGCGCGGCGCCACTGGCGGTCGAACGGGCAGCGACGCCGGTGCCTCGCGCCTCTCGGCCGGGAAGGCGAACACGAAGCGCGCGCCGCCGCCGGGACGGTTTTCGGCGGTTAGCGAACCGCCCATGCGCTCGGCGATGCGGCGCGAGAGCGAGAGGCCGAGACCCAGCCCCTTCGAATCGCGACGGCCCGCGCGATCGAACGGCTCGAAGAGATGCGCCAGCCGTTCCTCCGGAATGCCGGGCCCGGTGTCTTCAACGACAAGCTCCAGCCGGGCCTTACCGCCCGGACCCTCGACCACGCTCGCGCGCAGCACGACGGTGCCGCGTCCGGCGTACTTCACCGCATTCGACAGCAAGTTGCGCACCGCCTGGCGCACCCTGTCGGGATCGACGTCGAACTCCTGGCCCCGCAGAGCAACGGTATCCGACGAGAGCGCGAGGCCATTCCTTTGGGCGGCGTCCCGTACGAGCGCCAACTCCGAACCGACCAGAGCGGCCAGATCGGTCGGCCGGATGTTCAGGGGCGCGTCCGCACCGAGCGCGCCCAGTTCGGTGAGATCGTCGACGACAGACTTCAGACTGCCGAAGACTTCGCGGATTTCGCCGACATTCATTTCCTCCGGCCGTTCGGCGGCCAGATCGAGAAGCCCCTGCATCGCCTGCAGCGGCGTGCGCAACTCATGCCCGATCTCGGCGAGGAAGCGGGACTTCGCGCGCTCCCCGCGCTGCGCCATCGCGGCCTTCGCTTCAGCTTCTGCCAGCCGCGCGCGGATCGAGGCGTCGAGCGGCGTGGCGCGATAGGCCGCGAGCTTACCGAACGCGCCCCACTCGGACCACGTCGCCACCGCGACGCCGCGAAACCGTTCATGCGCATCGCGATCGCCCAGATCGCGCGCAGCAGCGGCAGCGCACTCCGCCGCCAGTCCCATCTCCAGCCGCGAAGAGCCTTTCTGCAAGGCCTCTACGGCGGCGGCGTACGCCGGCAGGCAATCCTTCTTGCCGCGCCGATAGCGCTGCTCGGCCCATAGCAACAGCAGCTTGCCCAGCTGGTCCGTCGGGTTGGCGCGGGCGGCGCGCCGGATGAACCGCACGTCCGACCGGCGGAGCGACAGACCGGTTTTCAGCCGGGCAAGATTCTCGAAGAAACGCCAACTCACGCCGACCGGATGCGAATCGACTGTATGACGCTTGTCGCGGAACTGATCGGCCAAGCGCAGGATGGCCGGCCAGTCTTCCGCCAGGCTGAGATATTCGAGGGCCACGATCGGCGGCTCGCCGAGCTTTCCCTGGATGAAGGTGTCGAGCAGATCCGACGACAGCGACTGAGGTTGGCGCAGACGGCGGACCAATTCGGCCAGCAGCGCCAGTTCGCCGCGGATCCTGGCGTCGCCCAAACGGACGGCCTTGCCGTCGGTCTCTTCCAGGACGGTGACGACTTCCTCGAGGGTCGCCGCGCTGCGCCACGTCCAGGCCGCTTCGCTCAACACCGCATTGCCCGCGCCGACCAGGTCGTTCTCGGCGACGCAAAAGTCGTAGGTCTGGCGCGTGCTGTCGATCAGCGACGCGCGCGGATCGCGCCACATTTTTCCGAACAGCACGGCACGATGGATCGTCATCCCGCGCCCGACCTGGAGCTGCGAGAGACCGGCCATCGCCTTGTCGCCGAAGGCGGCCGCGGCCGGATAGTCCTTGAGGACCGCGCTGATCAAGGCATCGACGCTCTGCCAGCGGGCCGAGTTGTAGCCCATCAGGCGCGCGCGTGTGGCCAGCTGGATCGACACATAGGCGGACAGGCGCGGACCGCGTTCCCAAACGGCGTAGCCGGCGGCGCTGGCGAAAGAGCTTATCGCCTGGTCCGTCCGCGCATCGTGCGGGATCAGGCGGCGCGCCTTGCGGCCCGCGAATTTCCAGACGAGCGACGCGAGCAGCAGGTGCACGCCGCTGATCCTGTCGGGCAGGCGAATGCCGAACCGGCCATAGCCTTCGCGGCAGAAGGCCCAGGCGTCAGCCGACGTTCCGGTCAGGCGCATGGCGACGACGCTTCGTTCGTACGCATCGGCAAGTTCGGCGTCGTCTGTCGCTTCCGCGATCATCAGCCGGCAGCGCGCACGCGTCGCCTCGGTCTGGCCGCGATGCGCGGCGGCAAAGCAGGCCTCGCGCAGCACCGCGAGCCGATAGCCCGGATCCGGCTTCATGAGATGTTGGCAGATCGACCACGCCGCCTCGCCGAATTCCGACGCAAGGTCGAACTGCGCGGCACGACGGGCCGAAGCCGCCTCTGCCGCGAACAGGCCGCCCAGCCGCTCGTCCCGCAGATCGTCGACGCCCCCGACAAGCTTCAACCGCAGCGCCGTCTGTCGATGGGCGTCCGTATTCTCATCGAGCAGTCGATCCGACATGCCGTGCGCCAGGGCATGCAGCGTCGCTTCGTCCGGCACCTGCAGGAGGCTGGCCCTTATTCGATCGTGCGGGAAGGCGACCTCGTTGCCTTCGATGCGCAGCAGGCCGTTCGCCTGGAGGCCTTGCGCCGCGGACTGCGTCACCGCCGGCGGCTGGGCCAGGCATCCGCCAAGCATGTCGAGACGGACGCGGTCTCCCCACAGCGCCGCGGCGATGCCCAGCCGTAAGGCCTCCGGGGGCAGGCTGCGGGCGCGCTGGACGATGATCTGGTTGATGTCGCTGTGATCGATCAAGGCGGCGCGCACCGGATCGACGCGAACCTTACCGTCGCCGCGGGCGAAAGCCTGTTCGCGTTCGAGCGTAAGCGCGATCTCCTCCAGGTCGAACGGCATGCCGCTCGCATGCCCCCCGAGCCAGTCGAGGACCGCCCGGGCCTTGTCCGGTTCGCCCAGTATCTGGACGAGAAGCTCGAACCTATCGAGCTCGGCGAGCGGATCGAGTTCGATGAGGGACGCGGAGGCCGGATAGGCGATCGCTCTTTCGTTGCGGGCGGCGAGGATGAGCTTGAGCGTGCTGGTCTCGCTGCGACGGCTGCAGGCCTGGACGAAGCCCACCGCTTCGTTCGGCGCGCGATGCCAGTCGTCGATGAAGAGCACCACCGGCAGGGCGCACCCTTCGAGCCACTGCAGCACACGCACCAGCGCGTCGACCAGCCGGGCCGTGCCCCCACGGCTCTGCAGCGCCGTGACTGCGGAAGGTGCTGCGTTGCCCGTCAATCCCGCCGCGCCGAAGCCCGCCGCAAAGAGCGTGTCGTATTGCGCGCCGACCAAAGTACGCAGCGAGGCCGCCCCGGCGAGCGGGTCGTAGAGCCGGCCGAGCGCTGCGTCGACCGCCTGCGACAGCGCATCGACGACCGGCCGCAGGCCGGTGCTGGTCGCGAGCTCGGCATACTTGGCGCGTCCCAGGATCGGCGCCGCCGGTGCCAGATCCTGCAGTGCCTGCTCGATCAGCGCGGTCTTGCCCACGCCGGACGCGCCGCTCACCACCAGCAGCCGTGGCGCGCGATCTTCAAGCGCGGTGCGCAGGAACTGTCGCTCTTGACGGCGGCCGACGAAACCCGTCACGGCTCTTCGGGTGCAGCGGCGAGGCGGTAGCCGAAGCCGGGGGCCGTCGCGATCAGGCTGTCCCCCTCGGGGGCGTCGAGTTTGCGGCGGAGACGACTGACCAGCGCATCGACCGAGCGCAGGTCCGATTCCAGGGGCGAGCGGCTGATCGCCGACATCAGCTCCTGGCGGGTGACGATCTTGGTGTTGGCATCCACCAACCGGACAAGGATGTCGAACTCGCCGCGCGTGAGGTTGGCGTTCTCTGCGCCCTTGCAGACAGTGCGTGCCTCGAGATCCACGATCCACTGACCCAATCTCGCGCGTCGTCCGCGCTCGCGATTCGAGCGGCGCATGACGCTGCGGATTCGCGCCGCCAGCTCGCCATAGTGAACGGGCTTCACCAGGTAGTCGTCGGCGCCGATATCGAGGGCCGCGATCCGCGCTTCGGGGGTCGACTGGCGCGTGACGATGATCAGGCCGACGTCGGAGCCGCTGCGCAGTTCGCGCGCGAAGCTCATGCCGTCGATGCCGGGCAGGCCGAGGTCGAGCACGATCACATCGAGGCGCGTCTGGCGCAGCAACGCCCGGCAGGCGAGCGCATCGCTCGCTTCGTGGACCGTGTAGCCGGCCTCCCGCAGGGACAGGGTGATCGCCTTGCGGGTGAGGGTTTCATCCTCGACGACGGCGACGCTGTACAAGAGCCTGCTCCTTGCACCGAGACCTATCCCGCGGACCGGGCATTTCCAATGACTTTGCCACGTCCGCCGCCGGCCCGGTCAACATTCCGTCAACATCGACACCGGTCATCCCGGTTCACAGGCCGTAAACAGACGCGAGGAGCCCACTCGAGGCAGGATCGTGACCATGTTCCGCGGGCTACACCTTCCCCTGATCGTCCTTGCCGCCGCCGGCTTTTCTGGCGCTGCGCTGGCCCAGAACGCGCCCTTCAGCCTAGGCGACCGCGTCACGGTCGGCAGCACGGGCGAAAGCGGCATCGTGATCGAGATCGGTGCGGCCCAGGTGACAGGCGGCACTTTCATCAAGGTGCATCTCGACCGCTTCGGCATCGGGACCCCGACCGGCATCTGGTACGACTCGGTGCTGTCGCGCCTTAGTCCCGACGCCGGAGGAACGGCACGACCGCCTTCCGCCGTCTCCCCCGCGCGGCGACTGCCGGCGCTTGCTGGCCCGCAGGACACCTAACAGGAAACCTAGAGGAGCGCGGCGCTCGCGATCTCGGCCCGCAGGTCGGCGATGCCGAAGCCTGTCTCGCTGCTGGTCGGCAGCACCTCGGGATGGGCAGCACCATGCTGGCGCGCGACGGCCTCGGCGGCGGCGATGGCGCGCGGGATATCGCCCTTCTTCAGGTAGTCGACCTTGGTCAGGATGATCTGATAGGAGACGGCGGCGGAGTCGAGGTTCTTCATCGTCTCGCGATCGGTGTCCTTCACGCCGTGCCGCGAATCGATCAGCACGCAGATGCGCTTCAAGGTCGGCCGTCCGCGCAGATAGGCCGAGGCCAAGTCCTGCCACGTCTCCTTCATCGAGCGCGAGACCTGGGCGAAGCCGTAGCCCGGCAGGTCGACCAGGAACAGACGGCCGGCGAGATCGAAGAAATTGATCTGCCGCGTGTGACCGGGACTGGAAGACGTGCGCGCCAAGGTGCGCCGTCCAGTGAGCGCGTTCACCAGGCTCGACTTGCCGACATTGGAGCGGCCGGCAAAGGCGACCTCGGGCAGCGAGAAGCCCGGCATCGACTCGAGCGATGCCGCGCCTGCCACGAACTCGCAGGGCCCCGCGAAGAGCTTGCGCGCCGCCTCGATCTCCGCGGGCAGCCGCCCTTCGGGGCCTTTGTCGGGCATCAGCTCTTCTTGGGCTTCGGCGGCTTGATCGCCTTCTTCTCGGGAGGCGGCGCCGCGTCTGTCGTGGCAACGACGGCTGCAGCCGCGCCCTTCTTGCCGATCGGCGCGCCGTGCTTCTTCATGATGAAGTACTGCTGGGCGATCGACAGCGTATTGCTCCACGCCCAGTAGATCACCAGGCCGGCCGAGAACGGCGCCATCATGAAGGTGAACATGATCGGCAGGAACTGGAACACGCGCGCCTGCACCGGATCGGTCGGGGCGGGGTTCAGCTTCTGCTGCAGGAACATGGTCACGCCCATCACCAGCGGCCACAGGCCGATGTTGAAGAAGTGCAGGAACTCCGGCACCTGCCAATGGAACAGGCCGAAGCCGGTGAACACCGTCAGCGGATCGGGCGCGCTGAGATCGTGGATCCAGCCGAAGAACGGCTGATGGCGCATTTCGATCGTGGTGTAGAGCACCTTGTAGAGCGCGAAGAACACCGGGATCTGCAGCATGATCGGCAGGCAGCCCGCCGCCGGGTTGACCTTCTCGCGGCGATAGAGCTGCATCATTTCCTGGTTCAGCTTGGTGCGATCCTCGCCGTAGCGCTGCTTCAGCTTCTCCATCTCGGGCTGCAGGCGCTTCATCTTGCTCATCGCCGCATAGGACTTGTTGGCGAGCGGGAAGAAGAGCGCCTTCACGATCACGGTCAGGATCAGGATCGAGACGCCGAAGTTGCCGATGTGGGCATAGAGCCACTCGAGCAGCCAGAACAGCGGCTTGGTGAAGAACCAGAACCAGCCCCAGTCGATGGTGAGATCGAAATGGTCGATGCCGAGCTTGTCGCGATAGGCATCCATCACGCGCACGATCTTTGCGCCGGCGAACAGGCGGCCCTCGGTCGAGCCGGTGGCGCCGGCGGCGATCGCCACGCCGTTGCCGACATAGTCGACCTGGTACTTGGTGGTCTCGGGCGTCGGGCCGGTGCCCTTCAAGGTGACGTCGACCTTGGCCTTCTGGTCGGGAATGAGGGCGGCCATCCAGTACTTGTCGGTGATGCCGACCCAGCCGCCGGTGCTCTCGATCTTCTGCTGCTTGTTGTCCTTGAAGTCCTTGTAGCCGAACTCCTTCAGGCTGCCGTTGAAGACGCCGTAGGGGCCTTCATGCAGCACGTAGGTGCCCTCCGCCTTGGGCTCGCCGTGGCGCACGATCAGCGCCCACGGGAACAGCGTGACGGGCTTGTCGGTCTTGTTCTCGACGCTCTGCTTCACGTCGAACATGAACTGCTCGTCGATCCCGACGTCGAGTCCGAAGATCAGACCCTGGCCGTTGTCCCAGGTCATGTGCACGGGCTTGCCGGGCGCCAGCGTCTTCTGCTCGCTGGTCCAGACCGAATCGGGTCCGGGCATCTTGAGCGCGGCGTCCGACGCCGACCAGCCGAACTCGGCGTAGTAGGGATGCGCGGTGCCGAGCGGCGTCAGCACGTCGACCGGCGGGCTCGTCGGATCGAGCTCCTGGCGATGCTTGGCGAGCTGCACGTCGTCGATGCGCGAGCCCTTGAGCGAGATCGAACCCAGCAGCTCGGGCGTGCTGAAGGTGATGCGCGGCGACTGCGCGAGCGCCTGGTCGAGCGGCAATCCGGTCGGAACAGCGGCGGCGGCACCCGGTGCGGCGGGCGCACCCGGCGGCATCGGCGTGCTCGAGCCGGGAGCCGTGGTGGGCGCGTTAGGCTGCGCCGTCGTCTGCGTCGCGGTCTGTTCGACCGGCGGATGCTTGGCCGGCGGGAACGCGTACTGCCAGCCCATGATGATCAGGACCGAGAGCACGATCGCGACGATGAAATTCTTCTGATCCATTGCGGTGAGCTTCTAACGGCAAATAAGGGTGGGACGCGCGCGGGGTACGGGGTCGTAGCCACCGTCCCTGAACGGATTGCAGCGGCAGATCCGGCGGGCAGCGAGCAGACCGCCCTTCAGCGCGCCATGTTCGCTCACGGCTTCGACGGCGTAGGCCGAGCACGACGGTTCATACCGGCAGGCGCCGACGAAAAAGTAGGCGAGCGTCAGTTGATAGGAACGGATCGCGCCACGGAGCGCCCAGGAACTCAGTCGCGAGATCATGCCGGCGGGAAACTGGCGATTAAGGGGCCTCGGCGCAAGCGATCCGTTGCAGGTCATGGAGTCGCTACGGCGAGTGCCTTCAGGCGCTTCAGCGCTTCGACCAGCTCCTGCTGCAGAACCGTGAAATCACGCTTCAACGCGCCCTGCCGGCCGATCAGCACGTAATCGAGATCAGGCCGTGCCTGGCCGATCACCAGCCGGGCGACCTCGCGCAGGCGGCGGCGGACGCGATTACGCACCACGGCGTTGCCGACCTTGCGGCTCACCGTAAATCCGACTCGAACACTCGGAATTACCTCGTCGACCGGTACCGGGGCAGCCTGGAGCACGAATCCGGGCATGGCACAGCGGCGCCCGGCCTGAACGCGCAGGAAATCACGACGATTCGGGAGACGCCCGGGGCGTACCGGGGTCAAGAAAAAGCCGAAAAGCTAGGCAGACAGACGCTTGCGGCCCGACCGACGACGGCTGGCGATGACCTTGCGGCCGCCGACCGTTGCCATGCGGGAGCGGAAGCCGTGCCGCCGCTTGCGGATCAGCTTGCTGGGCTGATACGTGCGTTTCATGACGCAACTCCTCTAAAACACAAGCCCCCGCACGACGCGGCGGGGGCAAATTCCGTGGGCGAGGGTAATAGTCGTGGGGGCGCCGAGAGTCAACGAAAGGCTAAGGCGCTACAACGGGCCATGGCTCTTATTCTTCATGGCTATCGTCTCAGCGTCTACGTGCGGGTTGCCCTTCTGGCCCTGGCCGAAAAGGGCGCAGCCTACGATCAGGTCGAGGTGAACCCTTTCACTGCCGATCCGCGGGCGGATTATCTGGCGCTCCATCCGTTCAATCGCGTGCCGACCCTCGTCCACGACGATTTCGTCCTCTACGAAACCGGCGCGATCGTCCGCTACATCGACCGCGCCTTTCCCGGCCCCGCTTTGCAGCCCACTGATCCGCGCGCACTCGCGCGCATGGACCAGATCATGGGCGTCGTCGATTCCTATGCCTATTGGCCGCTGGTGCGTCAGGTCTACGTGCAGGCCGTCGCTCTCCCCCGACACGGTCAGACGGGCGATGCGACGGAGATCGCGAACGGTCTTGCGTCGGCAACCAAGGCGCTCGCCGCCATCGAAGCCCTCGCATCGGGCGGAGCATTCCTCGTCGATGCCGCGCTGTCGCTGGCCGATCTTCATCTTGTCCCAATGATCGCGTACTTCGTCGAAGCGCCCGACGGCGCCGCGCTGTTCGCGCGATATCCGAAACTCGCGACGTGGTTTGCACATATGAAGGCCCGCCCCAGCTTCGCCTCAACCGATCCGCGATGAACTTGTTTCCTCTGGGGCGCCTTCTGCCGGTGGCGATCCTGCTGGCCGGCCTCGCCACCTTCTTTGCGCTCGGCCTCAACCGCTATCTCTCGCTCGAGACCTTGAGCCACAACGAGGCCGAGATCACGTCGTGGGTCGCGGACAACCGGGCCCTCGCCATCGTCACCTTCATCGTCATCGACGCCACCGTCATCGCCTTCTCGCTTCCGGCCTCCGCTGGCATGGCCGCCGCGAGCGGCTTCCTGTTTGGCGCCTGGCTGGGGGCGGCCTGTTCGGTGGTCGCCACGATGCTGGGATCGTTCACCCTGTTCCTCGCCGCGCACTCGGCGTTCCGCGATTTCTTTCGCGCCCGCACGAGCGCTGCACTGGCGCGGCTGGAGGAAGGTTTCCAGCGCGACGGCTTCAGTTACCTGGTATTCCTGCGGCTGGTGCCGGTCTTTCCCTCATGGCTGGTCACCATCGTGACCGCCTTGCTCGGCATGAAGCCGTCGCTTTTCTTGTCCGGCACATTCGTCGGCATCATTCCCGGCACCATCGTCTTCGCCGGCATCGGCGCCGATTTCGGCCGCCTGTTCAAGACCCGGCAGACGCCCGATCTCGGCGCGATCTTCCAGGCGCGGACCTTGTTGCCGCTGCTCGGGCTGGGCGTACTGGCGCTGCTGCCGGTGCTTTACCGACGCTGGCGCCGCCGCTCCCGCTCCTGACCGGCACTGCCACAATGCGATGCACGGTGCCGTTCGCGGCCGGCTCCCGAAGATGGTCGAACCCTTCTTCCATCTTCCAGTCGACCAGCAGCATCGCACCGCCGGGACGCGTCTGCACGATCGCACTCGCCACCCGCTGCTCCCGGCCGGCGCGCGCGGCGTAGACGACAATCGTCTTGTCGCCTCGTTCGACAGCAAGCTCCGTCGCGCGCACGAACGTCGCCTTGCTGCACATGCCGATCAGCGGCGCGTTCAGCGGATGATCGGCGATCAGCCGCAGCGTGCCACCGACGCAGAACACGTCGGCGCGCTGGTTGCGATCGAGACTGAAGCTGTCGTGCTTGCTCACGGTGCCGCTCCCAGCCGATGGCGCTCGGTCGCCGGAATCAGAGTGAGCGCCCCCAGCAATTTGTGCTGCGGATCTTCGCTCGCGGCGAGCTTGGGCTGCAGCGCCAGCAGCGCCTTGGCGAGCAGCGTTTCATCCCAGAACCAGGCCATCCGCGTTTTCGTAGTGCCCGGATCGGGGAACGCAGACGCGGCCTCCAGATAGAAGGCCCGCAGATCGTCGACCGCGAGCTTGAGCGCCTGTGCGGGCGGCAACGGGCCGTCGAGGGCGCCCGTCACCAATGCCGCCGCGGCCGGCATGTCGAGGCCGGAGGTGCCGACCGTCGTGCGGCCGCGCGCGGCGACGGCGCGGTCGTACCAGGTCATGAGCCGATCGACCTCGGCGCCCAGCGTATCGCTCGGCCGCGGCGCCAGGCTGATCGGGCAGGCCCAACCGGTGAGATCGACTTCGCCGTCGACATCCTCCGGATAGTCGACCAGCAGCGGCCCGTCGGTGCGTTCCAGCATCGCGAGCTGGGCGCGCAGCACGCGCGACTGGAAGGCCGCGTCATCCGGCTTGCCGAGCGGGCGGCCGAGATCGAACGTCACCCAGAGCGCGCGCGGCGGGCGCACGATCTCGGTGTGCTCACGCACCAGGCTGATGCCCGCGGTCGGAATGCCCTGGCGTTCCAGGAAGTGGCCCAGCGCGCCCACGGCGCGCGTGCAGGCGGGTCAAACGGGTATGAGGATGGCGGCGTCGACCTTGTCGGCCTTCAGCAGGCCCGCGAGATGCTTGGCGTGCGGTTCGGCGGCATCGACCGGGAACGCGCCCATGAACGAATAATGCACCGACGCCATCGAACCCACCGTGCCGTCCGCCACCAGTTCGCGCAGCCGGTCGATCGGGAAGACGACGTTGTGGTCTTGCTGAAAACCCGTGCGGTCGAAGTTTACCGAGACGTGGCTCATCACCAGGTCGCTGGCCGGCGTCTCCGCCGGGATCACGCGATAGCTTCCGTCGTCGCGATCGAAGGCGCGGTCGCCACGCTTGTGCAGCCCCGCGGTGGAGATGATCGCGACGCGGCGCTGCGCCAGCGGTTTGCCCGGCAGCAGCGGAGTGTCGTCGTAGGTCGGACACTTCACCCGCTCGGGGCTGAGGTGCTTGGCTTCGACCTCGGGCAGTTCGCTGAGACGCTTGACCATGATCAGCCCTCCACGACTTTACGCAGTGCGGCCAGGGTCCCGGCGACCGGCGGACGGTGAGTGTAATCCGGATCGGCTTCGACCGAGCGGACGATCCCGTCCGCGTCGATCACGAAGCGCGCCGGCACCGGCAATACCCACGCCGGATCGCCGTTGCGCACCGCAAGGTCGTTGCCGAAGCCGAAATACACCTGCTTGAGGTCCTCGGGCAAAGAGAAGGTGAGGCCGTAGGCCGTCGAGACTTTGCTCTTCTCGTCCCACAGGATCGGGAAGGTGAGCTTCTGCGCCTCGACCATGGCGGCGATCGCGGGCGCCAGTTGCGGGGAGATCACGACGAGCGAGCCGCCGAGAGCGGTGATGTCCTTGTAGATCGTCTGCAGAGCGTCCAGCTCATGCCTGCAATAGGGTCACCAAGCCCCTCGGAAGAAGGACAGGACCATCGGCCCGCCGGCCAGCAGCTCGGTCGAGTCGACCCGGCGGCCGTCGTAGTTGTCGAGCTCGAAGGCGGGCGCGGGCGCGTCGACCTTGACGATGCGATCCATGATCCCCGAGCGACGCAGATCCTCGGTCGCGCGATGCATGATCGCCTGGCGCTCCGCCGGCATGCGGGTGGCGGCGCCGGCGCGGGTGGCCGCGAGTTTTTCTTCGAGCGACATGTGGTGCTCCTCTGTCAGTGCAGTTTCGATTTCGGCAAATCGAGCAGGGCCAGCGCCGGCCGGGCGACGTTCTCGAGCAGCTTGCGCTCGGGCTTCACGCGCGCCAGCGTTCGGATGCCCATCAGGACGCCCAGCATATGTCCGGAGACGGCATCCGCATCGATGCCCTTCGGCACCGTGCCGGTGCGGCGCGCTGTCTCGATGTTGCGCCGAAAGAAGGCGCGGATCTCGTCGAGATAGCCTGCCACGACCTTGCCGACGTCTGCATCGTGCGGCGCCACATCGAGGGCCGAATTGACCAGCAGGCAGCCCTTGCAGTCGGAATCCTTCAGCGAGCGTTCGACGATCTCGGTCAGGAAGGCGCGGATCGCCTCCTTGGGCGGATGCTTTTCCTCGAGCCGCGCCATGCGCTCGCGCGAGGAACGGTTGGCGTAGCGTTCGAGGCAACGCACGAACAGCGCGCGCTTGTCGCCATAGGCGTTGTAGAGGCTGGCGCCGCCGATCCCCATCGCCTCGCCCAGGTCGCGCACCGACGTGGCCTCGTAGCCGCGCAGCCAGAAACAGTCGACTGCGTGGTCGAGCGCTCGCTCCTCGTCGAAGGCTTTCAGGCGGGCCATGACTGCCTAAGAGCATGATTCTGGAGCGACCGCTACAAAATTCTTAGGCGTCTGGCCCGCCGCGTGCTAGCGCAGGACCATATGGAACAAACTCCGACCGTGGCCGACCGCGCCCGGCGCGACCGGCTGGGTTTCCTGTCGGGCCTCTTCATGGCGCTGGGCGCCTCGCTGGGCTTCGCGTCGGCCCGCGCCGGTATCCTGGGCGGGCTTCTGCCGATCGACCTCATCTTCGTGCGGTTCATGGTGGCGGGAGCGATCATGCTGCCGGTGGTGTTGCGCTTCGGCGTGATCGGCTTCGCCGGCATCGGCTGGAAGCGCAGCCTCGTGCTGACTGCCGTGGGCGGCGCTCCATTCGCGATCCTGCAGACCAGCGGCTATGGCTTCGCGCCGCTGGCGCACGGTGCGGTGATCGCGCCGGCGACGGTCACGATCATCAGCACGATCGGCGCGGCGCTGTTCCTGCGCGAGCGACTCGGCCGCAATCATTTGTCGGGTGCGACGATCGTACTGGGCGGCATCGTGCTGATCGGCTGGGACGGGCTGCATGCTGCGAGCGGCCCGCAAGCCTGGCTGGGCGACCTTCTGTTCTTCGCCTCGAGCGTACTGTGGGCCTGCTTCACTTTGCTCCTACGTCACTGGCGCGTCCCCGCGTTGCGTGCGACGGCGGTCGTCATCGTGCTGTCGTGCCTGCTGACGACGCCGGCTTATTTGCTGTGGGTCGGCCTGCCCCATGTCCGCGCACTGCCCGTCGGGGCCATGATCTTCCAGGGGCTGGTGCAGGGTGGCCTGCAGGGCGCCTTCACCATGGTGGCCTACAGCCAGGCCGTGGCGCTTCTGGGCGTCAGCCGCGCGGTTCTGTTTCCCGCCATCGTGCCGGCGCTGTCGGTGCTGGTCGGCATTCCGATCGTGGGCGAGTTCCCCGGCCTGCTGCAGATCGCGGGATTGGGCCTCGTGACCCTTGGATTGCTGACCACGGTCGGTGCCCTGCACTACCTGTTGCGGCCCTTTGGCCGCTGAACATCAAGAGTTGAACGGCCCCCGCTAGGCGGAAGCATCACGGGCCTTTAGACTGGGCGGCACCATGGCTGCCGATATCACCGTCACCGCGAGTCCCGTGCGTCGCGAGCACCGCCGCTGGATGCCTACCTTCGGGCTGTCGTGGCGCGTGCTGGGCCTGGTCGTGGTCGCCGTGATGACGGCCGAAGTGCTGCTGTTCCTGCCGTCGCTGGCGCGCTATCGCCTCGCCTATCTCGAGCAGCTGATCGAGAGCGGCACCCTGGCGGCGCTGGCGCTCGACGCCACGCCCGACAACATGGTGACCGAGGAGGTCAAGCACGCGCTGCTGAACAATGCGCGGGTCGATGCCGTGGTCGTGGTCGAGCTCAACCGCGCCAAGCGCGCGCTGCTCAACATCCCGCCCAATCCCAACATGCCGACCTTCAACCTGAAGGAACGCAGCGCGCTCGGCCTGATCTGGGACGCGCTGGGCGCGATGATCCGCGACGGCGCCTATTACACGCGGGTCGGCGGCGAATCGATGCGCCTGCCCAACGCCATGGTCTGGATCGTGGTCGACGAGTTGCCGATGCGGCTCGCGATGTATCGCTATGCCGGCACGGTATTGGCGATCTCGATCATCATCGCGCTGTTCACCGCGGCTCTCCTTTATCTGGCGCTGCGCTGGCTGGTGGTGCGGCCCCTGCAGGACCTGTCGGCCGACATGACCGCCTTCCGTCGCGCGCCCGAGGGGCCGGGCACCGAACGGCCGCCGACCCGGCGCAACGACGAGATCGGCACCGTCGACCGCGAGTTCCAGAACCTGCAGCGCGAGCTACGCGCGTCGCTGCGGCAGAAGTCGCGCCTCGCCGAAGTCGGCGCCGCGTCCAACAAGATCAACCACGACCTGCGCAACATGCTGTCGACCGCGCGCCTGCTGTCGGACCGGCTGGCGCGCAGCGACGACGAGCGCACGCGCGCGCTGGCGCCGACCATCCTGAACACCATCGACCGTGCCGCGCGGCTCGCGAGCGACGCGCTGGAATACGTGCGCGATCATCCGACGCCGCGCATGGAAGCGTTCGACCTCTCCGACTTGGTCGACGAGGTCGGCGTCGCGCTGCAGGAAGCGGGCGAGGATCGCGACCCCAACCTGCTGCGCGACTGGCGAGACGAGATCGTGGGCGAATGCCGCGTCACCGCCGACCGCGACCTGCTCTATCGCGTGATGGTCAATCTGGGCCGCAACGCCTTCGATGCCGGCGCCACCGAAGTGGTGGTGCGCGCCCGTTCGCGCGGCGGCCTGATGTCGATCGACATCGCTGACAACGGCCCCGGCGTGCCGCCGGTCGTGGCATCGCAACTCTTCCGCCCCTTCACCACCGGCGGCCGCTCGAGCGGCACCGGCCTTGGCCTCGCCATCGCCCGCGACCTCGTGCGCGCCCACGGCGGCGACATCGCGCTCATGGAAACCAGCGACCACGGCTCGACCTTCCGCTTCACGCTCCCGCTTTAGGTTTGCTTGAGCATCGCGCTCGAGTTCCTCTCCCCCGCTAGGGGGAGAGGCTAGGTGAGGGGGCTGCGCACTGCTCTCAAATCTGCGGGCCACTTCCGTCGATCGGCAGAGGTACGTTGGCATGTCCGACTCCGGGCGCACCGTACCAAGAATGAGATTGGTGTCCTCCGACGTCCCCTTGGTTGAGAACGTCCGACGTGACGGAAGCAGCGCATAGCAGGCAAACCCGCCGATCACTACGAATGCGAGAAGACCGAGAAGCGTCGAAGTCGAACCGCTCATATCAACCCCCTCACCTAACCTCTCCCCCTAGCGGGGGAGAGGAATCATGACTAGAGCGCCTTCAGCTTCGCGGCGAAGGTGCGGATGCGGTGCGCGTTGGCGCCGAGGTCGGCGCGACCGACGCGGCTCTTGGAGCGGATGTCGATCCGGCTGCCCGTGCCCTCGGGCCGGATGCGAACCACGATGTCGTCGTGGAAGCCGAACCATCGCGACGTGTCGACCGCCTCGATGCGGCCGTCGGTCGGCGCGCGCGCCACGACATCCCAGCCCATCGCCATGGCCACCGCGTCGACTCTCTTGAACGCCTCGCCCGGCGGGATGCTCAGGATGATCGGCAGCACATCGGGATAGGCGGAGAGCTGCTGCTCGGCGACGGCCTTGCCGGGATAGGCGGCCGGCGTCACGGCATCGGTGCGCATCTGCAGGGTCGTGACCAGCGCCGGCGGATTGGCCGTGTCGGTCGACACGTCGTTGATGCGCGGCGCGCCGACGGCCTGCAGGAACAGCATGAGCGGCGACCAGGCGGCACCGACGCCGATCCCTAGGGCCAGGAAGGCCGCGACGAAGCCGCGCCGCCGATCGCCTGGGCGCGTCGGCACGATGGTGGCGAGCGCCAACGCGATCGCGCCAGCGGCGATGTAGAAGCCGTACCGGAACAGGCTGATGACGATATCGACGTCGACGCCCAGGAAGCGATGCAGCGGCCCCGATATGGCAACGATCAGCGCGCTCACGCACGCCGCGATGAAAGCGAGCCGCGCAAGACGATGGCTGATCGGGTTGGTGGGCCGAAATAACAAGCCAGTCTCCGTGTCATGTTATGGTAACCGTGAAAGTCCCAGCATGCACGAGACCAAAGAATGTCCCGCGAACGAACGCCAGGCGATGTTGGCCGGCCTCGGCGCGATCGTGCTGTGGGGATCGCTTGCGACCCTGTCCGTAACGGCCGGTCCGGTTCCGCCGTTCCAGATGGTTGCCATGACGTTCGCGGTGGGGGCAACGCTGGGGATCGTGCGGGCGCGCTGGCGCGGCGTGGCCTGGCGCGACCTGGTGCACTGGCCCGCGCGGGTCTGGCTGCTCGGGATCGGCGGCCTGTTCGGCTATCACGCGCTCTACTTCGCGGCGCTGCAGCTGGCACCGCCCGCCGAAGCCAACCTGATCAACTATCTGTGGCCGCTGCTGATCGTGCTTCTGTCGGCGCCACTGGCGGGCGAGCGGTTGGGCTGGTCCCATCTTTTGGGCGCGCTGCTGGGCTTTGCCGGCGTGGCGCTGCTCGCCTTCGGCCGCGGACTGGGCTTCGCCGGTGGCTATGTACTGGGCTACGCCTTGGCGCTGGGCTGCGCGTTTAGCTGGTCGCTCTATTCCGTGCTCTCACGGCGCTTCGGCGAGACACCGACTGATGCGATCGCGGCCTTCTGTGCCGCCGCGTCGCTGCTCTCGCTGGCCTGTCATCTGCTGTTCGAGCACACCGTGTGGCCGGCCTCGCCGATCGCGTGGCTCTCGATGCTGGCGCTCGGCATCGGCCCGACCGGCGGCGCTTTCTACCTGTGGGATCATGCGGTGAAGCGCGGCGACATCCGCGCGCTCGGCGCGCTCAGCTACGCGACGCCGATCCTGTCGACAGCGCTGCTCATCCTGTGCGGACTGGCGCAGCCGACCAGCGCGCTGCTGGTCGCGGCCCTGCTCGTGACCGTCGGGGCCGTGCTGGCCTCGCGCGAGATGTGGAAGCGCTAGCCCGGCTCCCAGCCGGGCGGGGCGAGCTCGAAGCCTTCGAACTGGAATGCCGGGGCCACGGTACAGCCGACCAAGGTCCAGTGGCCGAGCGAGCGCGCTGCCTGCCACACGCCGCGCGGCACCAAAGCCTGCGGCAGCTCGCCGAGCTCGAAGTCGGTACCGACGCGCAGATGACTGACGCGCTTGGCATCATCGCTCAATGACAGTTCGAGCGGCGCGCCGGCATAGTGATGCCAGATCTCGTCGGCATCGACCTTGTGCCAGTGCGAGCGCTCACCCGCCTTCAGGAGAAAGTAGATCGCTGTCGACGCGCCACGCGGCGAGTCGGGCGCGCGATACATCTCACGGAAGTGCCCACCCTCGGGATGCGGCTGCAGTCCGAGGCGGGCGATGATTTCGTCATCGGTCATCTGGACGGATCGTTTACGCCGGCGGTGGCACCGTGGCCTTGACCGACGGCATCTTGGAGATCGTCGAAAACCACTTGGCGAGCTTGGGCCTCTTGCCGCGCCAATCGAGGGTGGCGAAGCGGAAGTCGAGATAGCCCAGCGCGCAGACGATCGAGATCGTGCCGATCGAGAGCTTGCCCTTCAGCGCCTTCGACTCGGCCTCGAGCGCATCGAGCACGCCGTCGACCTTCTTCATCTGGCCCTTGCTCCAGTCGGACCAGCGCTTGTCCTCGGGACGCAGCGCGCCTTCGTAGCGCGCGAGTAGGGCGGCATCGAGCAGACCGTCGGCCATCGCCTGCTGGCGCAGCGCCACCCAGCGTTCGCGGCCCTTGCGCGGGAAGAACTTGCGGCCCTTGTGGTGCGTGTCGAGATACTCGCAGATCACCGGCGAATCGAAGAGATCCATGCCCTTGACCGAGAGCGCCGGGATCTTGCCGATCGGATTGTGCTTGTCGACATCGGCGTTGGGCGCGACCGGTGTGAGGGCTGCGTTCACCATCTCGATCTTCTTGTCGAGCTTGGTCTCGATCGCGAGGATCCTGACCTTGCGTGCGTAGGGCGACGACGGCGAGTAGTAGAGCTTCATCTTGGCCATTGCTGGTCTCCTGTCGTGTCGCCCTCAGACCGCAACGGTATGAGGGATCTCGGTGTCGTTCAGCCGGACCTTGCGGGCGACCTCGATGAGCTGCTGCCAGGTCGTGGTGTCGATCGGCACGCCGTTCTTCTCGCGGTCCGCCGCGCGCGCCCGCTCCGGCTCGCCGGGCGCCAGCACTTCGGGCACGCCCGGACGCGGCTTGGCCGACTTCACCCAGGTGATGAAGGTCTCGACCTCCGCCTCGAAGAACTCGGTGCCGCCCATCGCCGCCGGATCGATGATGATCGACAGCATGTTGTTGATGATGTCGGTGCCGTCCTTGATGGTCTTGGGCGAGTGCGTCATGCCGCCGGTCAGCGCGCCGGCCAGCAGGTCGCAGATCACCGCGAGGCCGCCGCCCTTGTGCAGGCCGAACGGCAGGATCGCGCCGTAGGGTGGATTGTACATCACGCCGGGCTCGGTCGTGTCGACGCCGGCCGCATCGATCAGCAGGCCGGGCTCCATCTGGATCTTCTTGTTGTTGGCGACGCGGACCTTGCCCATCGCCACCTGGCTGGTGGCGAAGTCGAGCACGATCGGCTCCTTGCCCTTGCGCGGGACGGCGGTGCAGTAGGGATTGGTCGAGTAGCGCGGCTCGGCGCCACCGAACGGCGCCACCAGCGACTTGTGGCCATGCACGTTCACCCAGTGCGTGCTCACCATGCCGGCGCGCGCGCATTGCTCGGCCCAGTGACCGATGCGTCCGATGTGATGCGAGTTGGTGAGACCGACCACGCACACGCCGTTCTTTTTCGCGCGCTCGATGCCGATATCCATCGCCTCCTTGGCAATCACCTGGCCGTATCCGGTGCCGCCATCGATCACAATTACAGCACCATTATCCTTGATGATCTTTGCATGATGGTTACGGGCGCAGCGGCCAGTGGTCGTATTCTGAATGTAAGCCGGCATCATGCCGACGCCGTGGCTGTCGTGGCCGAACAGGTTGGCCCGCACCAGATGGTCGGCGACCAGCTTGGCCTCTTCGGCCGAGCTGCCGTCGGCCCGGCAGATCGCCACGGTAAAAGCATGCAACCGGTCAGGCTTGACCCGCACTTCGCCCACGCCATCCTTGCCGCCCGCCATGATTTTCCTCCGGTTACGCTTTCGGCCGGCACCGTTCCGTGCCGGCCCCCCAGAGTCAATCGGGCCCTGTCAACCAAGACGCTCCGCAGGCCCCCATGCTAGGGAAAACCACATGATAAAGGGGGTCGTTCGCTGGGCGTGCCTGCTGCTGGCTTTTGCCGGCGCGCTCACCCTTGTCCAGACAGCCTCTGCCCAAACCGCCCCGCAGCGGCCGTTCTCCCAACTGGTCGAGACCTGGACCCGGGGGTTGGACCGCATCGCGCTGCGGATCGACCAGCCGACCCTGTTGCCGACCGAGATCGACACGCTCCGCCAGGCCGCCACCGACGTGCGGACAGCGGCGGCGGCCTATGCCGCGATCGCCCGTAGCGACCTGGCCGACACCAAGCGGCTACTGGCGCCGCTCGACTCCCAGCCTGGCCCAGCCGACAAGCCGGCCCCCGACCAGCCGCCCGATACGGCGGCAGTGAAAGCCGAACGGCAGCGCCTGACTGACCAGGCGGCGATCAGCGAAAGCCGGGTCAAGCAGTGTGACGTCATCGTCGTCCGCGCCGACCAGATGCTGGAGCGCATGACCAAGCTGCGCGGCCAGGTCGTGCTCGAGACGCTGCTGCATCGCGACGCCTCGCCGCTGTCGACCGCGGTGTGGGCCAAGCTACGGCCCGAGTCCGTTGCCACGATGCGCGGGCTGGTCGCCGCCTTCGACGCCTGGGGCCACGACGGGCTGGCGGCGCTGCGCTCGGGCGACCAGGACCTCACGCCGCTTGCCGTCTGGGCGCTGGCCACGATTGCGCTGTGGTGGGTGGCGCGCGTGCTACGCCACCGCCTCGGCCGCAACGACGCCACCGAACCGGGCCAACGCGATCGCACGATCGCCGCCGCGATCGACGGGCTGGGGCTGGTGCTGGAGCCGATCCTCGCGGTCTGGCTGGTCGGCAAGCTGCTGGCCGCCAGCCAGCCGCCGCCGCCAATCGAGACGCTGCTGCCCGAACTGATCGTGCGGCTGATCTCCTTCCTGCTCGTGGTCGGCCTCACCTCGACCGCGCTCTCGCCCAACCGGCCGGCGTGGCGCGTGCTGCCCTTCACCGATTCGAGCGCACAGCATCTGTGCGTCGCGCTGCGCCGGTTGATGGCGATCGGCCTCACCGTCGACTACCTCTTCGTCGTGCTGACGACCGGCGCCGACCGCGATGCGCTGGCGGCTGTCGGCGCCCTCATCCTGGCGACGACAGTAGCGCTGCTCACTTTACCCGCGATGTCCAACAAGGCGTGGGAGGCCGCGCGGCCCGAAGGCTCCGAGCGGCCGGCCGTGATCGGCGGCACCTGGTGGTCGGTGATGCGGCTGCTGATCAGCGTCATCGTGCTGTCCTCGATCGTGCTGGCGCTGCTGGGCTTCGCCACGCTCGCCTCGCATATCCACTCCGCCGTGGCCTCGAGCTGCCTGCTGCTGGGGGTAGCGCTGCTGGCGCACCGGCTGGTCGCCGACGTGCTCGATGCGGTGGCAGCGCCCGAGACGCCCACGGGGCGCTGGGCGCGCCGGCGTCTCGGCCTGCCGATGGACCAGGCGCTGCGCGGCCAGCTGATCGTGCTGCTGCTGTTCGATGCGCTTCTGGTGATCCTGCTCGGCGTCGGCATTCCGGCGGCATGGAGCGTCGACATCGACGCGATCCTGCGCGGCTTCGGCGACCTGATGCGCGGCGTACGAATCGGTGGCGTCACCATATCGCTCGAGAACATCGGCATGGCGATCGTGGCGTTCATCGTCTGCCTGGTGCTGGCGCGGGTGACGCGCAATGTCGTGCGCGATCGCGTGATGCCGACGCTCGACGCACCGCTGCCGCTGCGCCAGTCGATCGATGCCGCGCTCAATTATGCGGGCGTCATCCTGGCCATCCTGATCGGCGTCAGCGCGCTCGGCATCGACTTCACCAACCTGGCCATCGTGCTGGGCGCGCTCTCGGTGGGTATCGGCCTTGGCCTGCAGAACATCGCCAACAACGTGATCTCGGGCGTGATCATGTTGATGGAGCGACCGGTGAAGGCGGGTGACTGGGTGTCGGTCAACGGCCACGAGGGCTTCGTGCGGCGCATCAACATCCGCGCCACCGAGATCGAGACCTTCCAGCGCACGCACGTGATCGTGCCCAACAGCCTGTTCCTGCAGAATCCGGTGATCAACCGCACCTACTCCGACACCTCGAGCCGGCTCGAGATCCCGATCACCGTCGGCCTCGGCACCGACGTGGCAAAGATGGAGGGCATCCTGCGCGAGGCAGCCCTTGGCCATGTGCGCGTGCTGCGGGTGCCGGCGCCGATCGTGCGCTTCCCGCGGATCACGACCACCGGCCTCGACTTCGAGCTGCTGGTGTTCGTGGCCCAGCTCGAAGACCGGCTGGTGGTCACCAACGATCTCAACAAGGCGATCCTGGCGCGCCTGCTCGAGGAGAAGATCGTCGATCCGTCTCCGGCGGCGCAGTTCGCGTTGCGTGACATCGACAAGTTGGCAGAAGCATTGGCGAGGGGGAGCGATGCCGCGCCGTCGCCGCGCTGAGCAACCGCGTCGGCGCTGGCCGGCCGCGCTGCTGCTCGTGCTGGGCGTGCTGGCCGGCGGCATCCTGTGGGCTTACACGCCCGACCTGCCGGCGGAGGAACTGACCAAGCGCTACGCCACCGCGCAGTCGAGCTTCCTCGACGTCGGCGGCGTGCGCACGCACGTGCGCGACACGGGTCAGAACGGGGGCAACCCCGACGCCATCCCGTTGATCCTGATCCACGGCTCGCTCGAATCGCTCGACGTCTGGGATGGCTGGGCCGAGCAGCTGGGCAAGCGTGCGCGCGTGATCGCCGTCGACCTGCCGGGCCACGGGCTCACCGGCACCTGGGCGCGCGACGAATACACGATCGACGCCTACGCCGACTTCATCGAGGTGCTGGCGGACACGCTGCATCTCGATCGCTTCGCGTTGGGCGGTCACTCGATGGGCGGCGCGGTGGCGTGGAGCTTTGCGGAGACGCGGCCGGAGCGGGTGAGCCATCTCATCTTGGTCGATTCGTCGGGCTTCCCCGGCACCGGCCGGGTGCCGTTGTCGATCCGCATCGCGCGCCTGCCGGTGATCGGCGGCATCGGCATGTACTTCAAGCCCGACCAGCTGGCGCGCCGCACCCTGCTCGACGTCTACGCCGATCCGGCGATGGTGACACCCGAGCGGGTGAAGCGTTACGCCGAGCTGCAGCGCTTCCCGGGCAACCGCCACGCCACGCTGATGCGGGTGCGCGCGCAGGAGCCGCTCGATCCGTCGCCGCTGAAGCGGCTCGATGTGCCGACCCTGATCCTGTGGGGTGCCAAGGACAGGTGGGTGCCGCCGGCCGATGCGTTCCGCTTCCAGAACGACATCAAGGGCGCGAAGCTCGAGATCTTCGAGAAGGCGGGCCACAATCCGATGGAAGAAGACCCGGTCGCGACGGCGGGCGCGGTCGACGCCTTCCTGCCGGAGAAGCTCACGCCGCGGCCCGAGCCGCCGACGCCGGTCGCGCCCAACGACGCGGCCACCAGCGGCCAGGTGCGGCCCGCGAACGAACCTGACAAGGACTAGCTGGCGAGCAGCGCGGTCACCTGCTGGTTCACGAACGCGGTCTCCTCGTCGATGCCGCGCGGATTGCCGGCGCGGTGGCCCCACACCGACGGGATCTCGGCCAGGGTGCCATGCTTCAGTAACGGCAGCTCGCCGCGATTGTCGTCGGTCTGGAAATAGAGGTCGGTCGCCGACGGCATCAGCAACACCTTGGCCGTGATGCTCGACAGCGCCTTCGAAAGATCACCGCGGTAGAGGTCGTTGTCGGAAATGTCGCCCTGCTGCCAGATGCGCAGCTGGGCAAGCAAATCGTGCATGTCGCGGCGCAGGAAGTTGGCTTCCCACGAGCGCACCAGGAAATCCTCGAGCGAGGAGAAGCCCAGCCCGCGCCACATCTCGCGGCGATAGAAGGTCTGGCTCAAGGCCCAGCCGGCATAGATGCGGCCCATGGCGCGGATGCCTTCCTCCGGCGTGCGCGCGGCGAGCAACGTGGTGCGCACGCCTTCGAGGAAGACGAAGTTGTGCGGCGCCGTCCTGGCCGAACCGCAGTTGACGACGATGCGCTCGACGGCGTCGCCGAAGAGCGCGGCCCAATGATAGGCCTGCTGCGCGCCCATCGACCAGCCGTAGACCATCTTTACGCGGTCGACGTCGAACAGCTCCTTCAGCAGGCGGCGTTGCTGCATGACGTTGTCGAAGGTCGTGACGTTCGGGAACTCACCGGCGTAATTGGACGGCGAGGTCGACAGGCCGTTGGTGAACATGTTGGGAATGACGACGAAGTACTTCGTCGGATCCAGGCAGTTCGCCGGATCGACCAGCCATTCGATGTCGGTGTGATGCGCGCTGTAGCTGGTCGGATAGACGATGACGTTGTCGCGCGCGGCATTGAGTGCGCCGAAGGTCTTGTAGACGATCTTCGCGTCTTTCAGCGTGCCGCCCTTCTGCAACGAGACGTCACCGCACGGGAACACGCCGTCGACCACGGTCACGACAGCACCCCGATGATCTCGCGGTGGGTTTGGGTGTAGCTGGTCGCGACGTATTTCAGGTGCGGGCGGAGGTAGGTGTGCGCCTCGGGGAGATTGTGGAAGGCGATGTTGGGCAGCAGGTGGTGCTCGGCATGGAACGGCAGGTTCCACATCAGGAAACGCAGCACCGGATTGCACACCGTCGTGCGGGTGTTGGCGAAGCCGTCGTCGCTGTTGGGGCAGAGCGTGTGCTCGCTCAGCAGGTAAAGACGCAGCAGCGGCGAGCCGATCGCCAGCGGCAGCAGCCACACCCACAGCACGGCGGTGGTCTGGAAGTAGATCGAGCCCACCAGCAGCAGCAGATAGAACGCCAGCAGATACCGGCCCCAGCGGCGCGCCTCGCCCCAGCCCGAGGGATGGATGTAATCGACATTGCCCTTGAAGCCGAACGGGAACAGCAGGATGTCGCGCGTGCGCAACACGAAGAACGGGATCGAGCTCACGCGGAACAGATAGTTCTTCCAGGTGCGCGGCGTGCCCGAGGTGACGAGCTCGGGATCGCGCGCGGGATCCTGGGTGTAGCGGTGATGCGCCATGTGATAGTGGCGATAGAAGCCCGCGTTGTTCAGGATCGCCGCGCCCGAGAAGAAGGCCAGCACGTCGGCCATCCAGCGCGTCTTGAACGAGCCGTAGTGCACCGACTCGTGCATGGCGCCGAACAGCGCGTTCACGAAGAAGGCCTGCGCAATCAGCGGGATCACCACCCACCAGGTGCCGCGCGTGGCCAGGATCGCCGCCCCGCCCAGCACCAGCAGCGCGAGATGCGCCGCCGTCTGCTTGGCCCCCGCCCAATCCGAGCGCGTGTACAGACGCTTCAGCACCTCGGCCGGCACCACCCGCATCTGGCGGGCGCGCTGGCCGGTTACGACATACGCCGTCATTGCCCCGGAACACTCCACAGCGTGTCCCTGTAGGCGACGACCAGCCGCTCCTCGGCGATCTTCTTCTGCTCCTCGGTGAAGCCCACCTGGTCGCCGACCATGCGGCTGATCGAGGGGAAGGTGCTCTTCGGCACGGCGTACGCGCCCTCCCACAGCTTCGAGCGGATGATCGCCTTGGCGCAGTGGAGATAGGCCTGGCGCACCGTCACGACGATCGCGCACTTCGGCGCCTTGCCCTGCACCGCCATCGATTCCAGCAGCTCGGGATCGACCGAGAGCCGGGCCGTGCCGGCGCAACGCACCGTCTCGGCGACGCCCGGCAGCAGGAAGATCAGCCCGATCTCCGGGTTCTCCAGCAGGTTCTTCAGCGTGTCGAGCCGGTTGTTGCCCGGCCGGTCGGCGATCGCGATCGTCTTCTCGTCGATCACCTTGAACGAGCCGGGCGGATCGCCGCGCGGGGTGACGTCCTGCTTGCCCGCGGCATCGGCGGTCGAGACCAGGCAGAGCGGCGAGAGCGCGATGAAGCGGCCCATGTGCACGTCGATGCGGCCGATGTCCTTCTTCTCCGCGGTCGGGCTCACCGCCGCATAGGAAGCGACCAGCGCCCGGGCGTCTTCGGCCCCCAGAACCTCGGGAACCTTCGCAAGAACCGAATCCGGCATGTTTATGTCCTCCAAACCCGCCAAAAACCTAGCACAGACGGGGCCAATCCGTCGCAACCCCCCTGAACAAGCGCGCGTTGGAAGGGGGACGAATACACACACCAAACCGGAGGAGAGCCAACATGAGCGACTACAACAACCCGCGCGACTTCGACAAGTTCGGCAACCCGATCCCCGGGGAAGCCCGTCCGTTCGATTACGAACCGGCCGAGAGCAACGCCCGCGCCCCCTATGTGCTTCTGGGCATCCTGGTGCTGGTCGGCATCGTCGGCGGCGCGCTGTATTTCAACGGCACCTTGCACAGCCGCCACGGCGCCAACGTGGCGACCGCCCCGGCGCCGATGAGCGACGTCACCGCCCCGGCCCCCGGCGCCGCCCCGCTGCGCACCCCGGGCGTCGCCCCGATCAACACGACCCCGGCGCCCACGGCGACCCCGGCCCCGGCCGGCCCGCCGGCGACCGACAAGTAACGACCCTCGACGAGCCGGCCCAGAGGGCCGGTTGAGGCAGCAAGGCCCGGCCGCAGGGAAACCTGTGGTCGGGCTTTTTGCGTTTCAAAAAAAACGCCTCTGCAGGAGGAATCACACATAACGCCGGCCCGCTTGGACCGGAGGCGATTCCTCATGAGCCTCATGAGTCTCATGAATTTCCACCTTGGGGATGGGAAATGCGGTTACGGAGCCAAACGAAGGTCCTGCGACAATATAGCGATTATCGCAATCTTCCGCAAGCCCTTTGTGTCGTCCGCCCCAACCCCGCTGTCGTCCCGAGCGCAGCCGAGGGAACTGTCATACGGTGGCAGGTCCCTCCCTTCGGCTGCGCTCAGGGCAGGCGCAAGTGCTCCCCTCGGATGCCTCGGGGCAGGCGGGATGACGCGTACGGCGCGTCACATCTTGTCGATGAACCCCACCACGCTCTCCAGCCGCCCCGCCGGATCGAGCGAGCAGAAATCCACCCCCTCGACGACCGACGGCCCCGCCGCCGGCCCGAGCGACCAGGCAAACCGCGCGCTGCCGTTGTGCGCGTCGACGGCCGAGATCCGCTTCAGCACGAAGCCCGGGAAGCGCGCCTGGACGGCGGCCAGCATGGCATCGATGCCGGCGGCGCCGTCGCTCGCCATCAGCGGATCGCGATAGCGCGCCCGCGGCCCCCACGCGCGCGCGATGGCGGCCTGGCGGCGGGCGGGATCGGTCTCGTTCCAGCTCTCGAGATAGGCGGCGACGGTGGCTTCCGTTGCGGCGGGAACCGGAGCGGTGACGGTGCGATCGGACATGACTTCCTCCTATGCGAGTGACGATGCACGGGAGGTAAGCGCGGGACGGGGCGCGGGGCGATTGTGTGGGAGGTAATGAGAGGGCTCGAAGCTGGTTGGGGCTTCCGCCATTTGCCCCCGACAATACTCGACATTTCCATTTAAATGTTCTATTTTTGTTCCCCGCGTTGCGCGGTTGTGGTCGCTTTGTCGGGGTTGGAGAAATTCGCAAATCGAAGAAGGTGGCCGATAAAGAATTTGCCCGCTAGCGACACAAGTGGATACAAATAGATACAAATTGACACGAGACTGTTACGATATAGAAAATGGCACTTCTCTTCAGCCTGAAGTTTGTTGTGGAGAGTTTCCCACTGCAGCTTGAGGCCGGTTGGGGTTGAAGGAAGAATTCGAATCTATGCAGATCTTTAGAACCGATAGTAGCAATGAAGAGAGCGGTACCGAATCGGTAGCGGACGATCATTCATATAATTATTTGAGAGTAGTTTCACTTTTCGCAGGAATTGGCGGATTTGATAAAGCCTTCGAGGCGATAAAGTCGACAATTGTCGCACAGTGCGAACTCGATCCATTCTGTCGAGCAGTTCTCAAAAAGCACTGGCCCGAAGTGCCGCTATTGGAAGATATCAAGACAATTGATCCCAAAGCAGTGCCGTTCGCTCACATCTGGACGGCAGGGTTTCCTTGCCAAGATGTATCTCTCGCCCGCGGAAAGCACGGTAGAAGCGGTTTAAAGGGACATCACACAAGTCTTTTCTTCAAGCTTATGGAGTTGGTCGAGGCGAAGCGCCCAAAGGTCATCCTTCTAGAGAATGTTTTAGGTCTGCTGAATTCCCATCAAGGTCGTGACTTCGCGATCATCTTGAGAGAACTCACGAAGCACGGTTATGCCGTTTCGTGGCGCATGCTGAACGCAAGGTATTTTGGCACACCACAATCGCGCTCTCGAATTTTTATGGTTGCTTGGAGAGGAGATTACCGTCGCTCAATCACATCGCTCTTCGAGAAGGTAGTGGGAGCGAAGCCGGGGCAGGGCCGTTTAGGCTTTACCACGTTGTCCACGCATAAAAAAACTAACGCCATTGTTCCCGAAATTGCGTACTGCGTTGCCGCTACATCTGGTCGGCATACAGGCAATGATTGGGCGCGCTCGTACATATCCTACAGCGATCAAGTACGACGTCCGACGGCTAACGAGAGTGAGCGTTTGCAGGGCTTCCCGCCGGGCTGGTCAATGCCGGGCGTTGATTACCGCCCCCCTGCTAGAGGGTTGGATTCAGAACGGTATCGTGCTGTCGGGAATGCTGTGGCTGTTCCGGTAATCTCATGGATAGCCCGCCGTATTGAGCAATCTTTTTATAAAGCTGAGAGTAGCCAAGGACGCCGGGGGTTCTTAGTTGAAGCCCCTCTCATCGCCCCAGATCTCCAGCGAGATACTAAAGCGCTACAATTTGATGCGATCATGCCATCCGTTGAAGCTGGCAAATTCTCGTATCGCTGGAAGGGATGCGGCATAGCCTGGGGCAACGATATTATTGAGGCTGCAACTGCGCCTGCCCCCTCTCAAATTGTGCCGTCTCGTTTTGTCGACGTGCTGGATGATGAAGTCCCGGATAATCGTTATTTCCTGACTGCAAATGCGGCAACCGGTATTCTCCGCAGAGCCGATGCGGTGGGTAGGACCTTGTTTCCACCTATGCGCGTGGCCCTGGAGAATATGGTAAAGGGGGGAACACAAGAGCCGCCTGAACCGCGGCAACCTCCGGGGGAGAAGTTTGCCAAGAGCAGCATTCGTGCGCCTGGCGCAGTCCAGCGCAAATATATCAAACGCCTTGGCGGAGGCGCCAACCGGTCCCTATGAACCGGCCATTAAGCTTGTTTGTGCTCAGGTCCCAAAGGACTTCGACGCAGGATCTATGGCTTGGATTTGGTTAGGCAGCGATAATAACAAAGGCGTGCCAACAGCCTATGATCAAGGCATTCGCGCACTAGCCCGCTGCAACAGCAAGACTGTCCTGGCGAAAGGCCAGTTTCAGATTGAGTTGAATGAAGTCTTTGTACTTCCAAAGTCTGTAGACAAGCTGGGACTGCTAAATTTCAATCCCACGCTCTACGCAAGAGCGCTAGCCGAGACCTCTATCGTCGGCCTCAATAATTATAGTTCGCAAGTCGTCCAACTGATTAGCGACAAAGAGTTCGCCACGATCGGAGCTGTCATTGGCCGTCTATTGTCCGATGTTCAGCAAGACATTTTTGAAAGAATTCCGGGTGCTGCGGAAATCGAAATGTCGGAAGTCGGTGACGTTGGTTCACCACAGTCGGAGGGTGCCAAAATGGCAACCTCTGAGATTTCCGATGATGATGATGTGCTGAAAGAAGTTCGACGTCTTCTAGAACAAGACGGTTGGGGCGGCGTACTTCTTACCGGTGCTCCAGGAACTGGAAAAACTTGGTATGCCCGCCAGATCGCCATCAAACTGTCTGGCGGCGAAGAACGCCGCTTTCGCGAAGTACAGTTTCATCCTTCTTACCAGTATGAAGATTTTGTCGAAGGGTATGTCCCTGACGGCAAACAAGGTTTCAGATTGGCGGACAAGCACATGCTCCAAATGGCGAGCATTGCTGAAATGGAAAAGGGACCCGTTGTTATTGTCATCGATGAATTCAGCAGGACGGACCCTGCTCGTGTTCTCGGTGAGACGATGACCTATATGGAAATGTCTAAGCGAGGTATCGACTTCTATCTCCCTTCTGGGCGGCGAACAAGAATTCCTAAAAACCTCATGTTCATCGCGACGATGAATCCTGAAGATCGCTCCGTTGATGAAATCGATGCCGCTATGGAGCGTCGCTGGGCCAAGGTTGAATTGGTCCCCGACCCAAAGAAGCTAAAAGGGTTTCTCGACTCGAATGGCGCTCCGGACGCAATTGTGCAGCCGGTAATGTCGTTTTTCCTCGGACTTCAAGAACATCTTCAGATTGGTCACGCATTCTTTTGCTCCATCAAAGATGCAGAATCGGTTGCACGGCTCTGGAATCATCAACTTCGTCACATCGTTCACAAAAGATTTCGATTTGATGAAGATTCTCGCAAAGACATCGAAGCCCTTTGGCAGACCTGCTCTAACGCTCTGAATCTCATCTCAGCGCCGAGTGCGGCTAGCGCAAACGACTAATCATGGCGTTGAGTCACCCGTCGCTAATTATTGCAAGTGCCGACGGCAGAAGTAGTGGGATTGTTTATACGATTGAATCTCGCAAATCTCTCGAGCTCAATCTTTCGGACCTGCTAATTAACGGACGGTTAGAGATTTTTCCCCACGTTGAGGAGAAGGGGCTTCTCTTTCTAAATTTCAAGCGAAAGCGATTAGTCCTTTCCGCAGGCGCTTACGTTGGATTAATTCCACTTACTCCGCACATATCAATAGACGTTCGCCCCAAGATGCCGGTGAGCAGTTTAGCTCGGGTCCTTGATACGGCTCGTAGACCGCTTGCTTCAATATCCGGAGTAGACCGCCTATATCGCACTACCGATTCAAACAGTGACAGCATCGCGGAATTCCTCGCGGAAAACTTTTTGACCGCACTAATGCCTGTATGGAGTGGCGGACTACACAAAGAGTATCTTCGGAAGTCCGAAATCACTAGTTACCCAAGTGGCCGTATTGATTTCACTGGCACTCTACCATTGTGGTCGCGTGGCCAATTTCATCGAGTTAAGTCAGAAAGCTTCCACCAAAATATAGATATTCCGCCCAACAGAGTGCTCAAAGGTGCGCTCCATTTTTTGCTTCGTCGGATGGGATCTCTAAAGCTGAAAGATAGAGATCTGATTCGAAGGATGAACGATGCGTTTATGGAAATGCCCGCAGTCATCGGACCGATTCAATCGAATGACTATCAAGTCACTGAAGGCCTGCTTAAAAGGCAGCTCCTTCCGGCAAATCGCTCATACTATTTCCGGCCACTCGAGATTGCCCTTCTGATCCTGGCCAACAAGAGCGTGGCTCTCGAAGAACACGGCCACGATGTTATCCTTGAAACGTTCATCTTGAATTTTGAAGAGCTATTCGAAGAATATCTGCGTCGGATCTTGATGCGTCAGACGCCACAGGGCATGGCTGTTCGGAATGGAAATTTGGAAGGAAGAAAGCCGCTATTCGATGATCAGAAAGCCCCGCCAGCTCAACCAGATATTGTTCTAGTTGCTACCTCTACAGGCCAAAAACTCGTGGCGGAAGTTAAGTATAAAGAGAAGCCAGATCGTCAGGACATAAATCAGGCCATCACCTACGCCCTCAGCTACAACACATCGCAAGCAGTTCTAGTGCATCAGTCCAAGCCCGGCTCAAAGACAGGGCTCTCTCTTATAGGCACGATTCGAGGAATCAGAATTTCTGCCTATGGCTTTGACTTAAGCGTTTCCGATCTCACCGCGGAGGAAAACGCTTTCGCCAAATGCCTTTTTTCTGTCATCAGCGAATCCTGAATAAGTGCGAGATCAGGAAAGATAGCCTTCACTTTTGAGGCGCTCCTCCACACAGATCGCCACCCATGCACTAGTGGTCCTTTTTTCCGCGTTAGCGGCCGCCTTAAGCGCTTTCAGTACTACCCCTGGAATTCTAAAATGAAGGGTGCAATCCCGCCGCTGAGGCGCTTCTTTGCTCTTCGAAGTCTGCGGCCGCGCACGGCGCTTCGCAGGGTCGGCGGTCGCCATGCTCATTGCCTTTCATTCGATAGTATCTATCTATTTCCATATTACACGATTTTTAAGAGGCTGGGCGAAGGCCTCGCCCGCCCGGGCTACCCGCCCCCACCACACACGAAACAACTCCGCCTCGCCGCGAAACAATTCCCTTACGCCCCGCGCGTAGCCTGAGCGGCGTCCCGACAGCGAGGGGAGAGCGCCGATGCACGGCACCACCAGCTTCTATCACGCCATCTTCAAGCGCCTGCAGACCGTCTATCACTGGGAGAGCAGCGTCAGTTTCGACGGCCATCTCAGCAAGGACGACAACGCGCCCGGCCTCTATGGCGGCTTCAGCCTGAAATACCCGAGCGACAAGTACGGCATGTTCGGCAGCCTGTCGGCGGCGGCGGGCGCTCCGGTCAGCGCCGGCCTGAAGCCGCTGGTGCTCGGCAACAACGTGCCGGCGCAGAACCCGCTCTATGTCATGCTGGCGGCGGCGGCGGGGCCGAACGGATCGATCCCCGACACCGTCACCGTCGGCACGCAGAAGTGGCCGGTCATGCCGCCGCCCGACCAGGGCACGCTCTACAATACCGCGTGGCTGAACTTCACCGCGGGCACGCCGCCGCCGCTGGTCGATGCGTTCGGCGCCTGGATCACCGCCGGCAAGCTGAACGACGAGCCGCAGGGGCCGCTGCTCTATCCGGCGCGGACGGCCAGCCCGCTGCCCGCGTTCCCGGGCGCGACCGGGCCGATCCTGTTTGTCGCCAGCTTCGCGGGCGACGACGGGCGGCGGCCGGGCGACATGGCCATGCCCGCCGTGCCGGTCGGCCACGTGCCGGGGAATTACTGGGACACGTCGCAGATCTTCCTCACCGATGCGGGCGGCGCGATCGTCACGCCGCTGCACCTCGCGGCGGGGGCGGAGTATTACGTCCAGGCGGTGATCGGCCAGTGCGGCCCCGGCATCGCCGGCGGGCTGTTCAACGCCGCCATGCCGCTCGACGTGCAGTGCGATGCGCAGTGCTTCAACACCGGCTTCAGCCCCGGGGTCCAGCTGCCCTCGCTCGGCAATCTCGATCCGACCGATCCCAACCCGCTGTACGAGCAGTTCTACATGGACCCGCTCACCACCGAGGTCGCGGGCTTCCGCTTCAATGTCGATGCGGTGTTCGCGGGGCTGGTGGCGGCGCTCACCGCCTCCAACATGAACCTGGGCGGGCTCACGCCGACCGACTGGCTGAAGGACGGGCACCCGTGCGTGAAGGTGCGCCTCATGAGCGGCGAATATCCCAACGGCTTCACGCCGCAGGGGCCGGTGCCCGGCCTCGGCTCCAATCCGCAGCTCGACCGCCACATCGCCCAGCACAATCTCGTGCCGTTCGACACGGCGGTGATGGCGCGCACGCCGATCCACTGGACGAACTTCATCGTCCCCCAGGTGGGCGACGGCGCCAACGCGCTCACCCTGCAGCACGGGCAGGCGCCCGCGGACGTGCGCTTTTATGTGGCGATGCCGAGCGCGGTCTATAAACGCTACGCAGCGGGCGACGGCGGCGGCAGCGCGCGCGGGTTCGATCTCGTGACGGAGGGGATCGCCAAGCCGTTCCCGGACGCCGTGATGCTGCGCCAGACCAGCCCCGAGGCGCGGCTCGTGCTGGCGCCGCACAGGGACGAACGGTACCTGGGCCTCGGACTCGGCATCGAGACCCAGCCGGGCCGCGGCGCCGCGCTGCCGTGGGGCGACATCAGGATGGTCCATGTCGCACACGACGGACATGTCGTGGGCGGGTTTACTTTGCGCCCTCTGCGTCGCTGATCCGCTGCTGCAGCATCGCCCGGATCGGGGCTTCCGGCGGCAGCAGCGCCAGCAGCGTCTTCCAGCGACGGGCGGCCTCGGGCCGGTCGCCCTTCGCGAAGGAGGCGGCGCCGAGATAGAAGAGCGCCAGCGCGTTGTTGGGCTCGACCTTCTCGAGACGCTCCAGCACGGCGACGGTCTGGGCGGACGGCGCGGCGCCGGGCGCGATCGTGCGCACTTCGGTCTCGGCCCAGTCCTTCAGCGGCGGGCCGTCGAGCGGGATGAGCGCATCGGCCTTGGCGAAGGCTTCGCTCGCCTTGGTGAAATCGCCCAGCACCTTGCGCGCGTTGGCCAGGCGCAGCCAGCCGTCACGATCGTTGGGCGTGTCGCGCATCTTGGCGTCGAGCCCGTCGACCATGGCGTGGATGGTCTTCTGGCGTTCCTCGGGCGAGAGCTTGCTCATCGCCTCGACCTGGTCCTGGCTCGGCGTGGGCATGGCGGTGGGTTTGGCGGACGGATCGAGGCGCTGGATCTCGGCCCGCAGGGTCGGCAGCCACGGCGCGTCGGGCGGCGACTGCGCCTCGAGCGCGCGCCAGCGCTTCAGCGCGGCGGGAGAGTCGCCGGCCTGGCTGTCGTGCAGGCCGAGATAGAAGGCGGCGCGGGCGTCCCCCGGCTCGAGTTTCAGTGCCTTGGTGAAGGCCTCGACGGCGGGCGCGGTCACGACGCCGTCGGCTTCCATGGTGAGCGCCTCGCCCAGCGCCGACAGCGCCGCCGGGTCGTCGGGGTGCTCGGCCGCGGTCTTCTTTGCGGCGGCGATCAGCGCGGGCAGGTCGTTTTGTTGGGGCGCAGCGGTGGCGTGCGCAACGAACGGCTGGGCGGGAAGCCCGGGGCGTCCCATCTGCAGATAGAGGCCGAGCGCGATCAGCGGCACCGCGAGGCAGAGCGCGGGCGGCAGGAAGCGGTGCAGCGCGGCGGTGTCCTTGGGGGCGGCCTCTTTCGCATCCTGCTCGGCGGCGGTGAGGATGCGGCGCTCGATCTCGGTGCGCGCGGCCTTCGCTTCGGCCTCGGGCAGCGCGCCCGTCGCCTGCTCACGCTCCAGCTCGGAGAGCTGGTCGCGATAGATCGCGAGGTCGTTGTCGAGCCGCGCCGTGTGCCCGACCCGCCGTCGCAGCAACGGCACCAGCAACACGCCGACCGTCGCCGTGGTGAG
>CAIKZO010000065.1 GCA_903832005.1 Enhydrobacter aerosaccus
AATGGCGTCCCCGAGAGGATTCGAACCTCCGACCTCCGGTTTAGGAAACCGCTGCTCTATCCGGCTGAGCTACGGGGACGTGGGCCGGGGCATAGCAAGAAACGCCCCGCCTGTCAGCGCCGCCGGACGGCCAGGAAGCCGATGACGAGGAACACCACGAGGACGAGGCCCTGGGCGATCGCAAAGGGCGGCTCGCTGCCGGTCGGGGCCAGTTGGTGCAGCCCTGGTATCTTGCCGAAGGCCTGGGCGATCAGGACGAAGACGTCGAAGTAGAGGCTGGCCACCAGGCCCGCGACCCAGATTGCCCGCCAGGCGCCGGCAAGCGCGAAGGCGTAGCGCGCGAGCAGCGTCACCGCGAGAACGACCAGCGCGATGATGCCGAGGATGTGCGAGGGCAGGAGCTTGACGAAGGGAAAGCCGAAGCCGGTCACGCTGGTCGCGATCGCGGTCACCAGGAAGACCGTCAGCCAGGTGCCGGTCTCGCGCGCCTGCAACAGACCGCGCACCACGACGATGCCTGCAACCAGCGCGATGAGGCTGAGCGCGACATGAAACAACGTGAAGATCAGAAGACCGGTACTCATGGCAATCTCCCCCGAGAAATGCTGATGCGGCCTTCCTAGCGTTTTTTAACACGGCAGGCTATTCGGCCGCCGCAAGCTGAGCCGTCTGTTCCGGTTCCATCAGGTCGAGGTCGGGCAGCGGCACCGGCTTGTCAGTCTGGGCGCCGGGCAGCCGCTTGCACTGGCCTTCAAGCTGGGCGCCGGCTTCGATAGCCAGCACGTCGTGGGTGACGCCGCCCTGCACCCGGGCGGTCGACGACAGCGTCACCGTGCCGGCTTTGATCGAACCGCGCACCGTGCCCGAGACCGCCACCGCCTTGGCGATGATGTCGCCTTCGACCTCACCGCCCTCGGCGACCACGAGATTGCCGGCCTCGATGCGGCCGAACACCTTGCCTTCGACCTGGACGTCGCCCTTGCCCGAGAGGTTGCCGTTGATCGTCAGGTCAGCGCTGATGATCGACGGCACTCCCGAGATAAGATGTGCCTTGGCCGCTATCGAAGCTGGCGAATGCGTCCGGCCCGAAGGAAATTTCTTGTGCAACGACGTGATCTGCTTCTGGAACATGGTGACCTGCCTTTAGAAAATTGACGGGATTGCGGGCGCGTCCATCCACCCTGACTTCGTAATGAAGATGCATCGCCGTCACGCGGCCGGTGCCGCCGACGATGCCGAGCTGCTCATGCAAGGCGACGGGCGCGCCTGTCTTGACGAGAATTTTGCTGAGGTGCGCGTAGCGCGTGGTGAGACCGTAGCCGTGGTCGATCTCGACCAGGTTGCCGTAGTCGCTGTGCCAGCCGGCGAAGCTCACGACGCCGTCGGCCGTCGCCATGACTTGCGTAGCCGACGTGCCCTTCAGGTCGACGCCTTCGTGCAGGGCGTCTCGGCCAGTGAAGGGATCGTGGCGGTAGCCGAAGCCGTCGAAGATCTGCAGCTCGGCCAGCGGGCTGGCGAGCGGCATGTGGGCCAGCACGTCGCGCAACGCCGCCAGCCGCTCGACGCCCCAGCTCAGGCTCGCCAAGCGGCGGGAATCGCCGCTGCTGTCGCTCCGCACCGCGCGCTCGCTCCAGGGCACGAAAGGCCCGCCCCGCGGCCGGGCGGCGTCGGGCTTGCCGCTGGCCTTGAGGACATGGCCGGGATCGACGCCGGTCGCCGCCAGGATGCTTTCGATCGCAGCGATCGTGCGGCTGGTGCGGGCATGGAGGTCGAGCAGCGTTTCGCGGTCGGCAGCGATGGCAGCGATGGCAGCGTCACGTTCAGCCAGCGCCTGGTCGCGCTCGGCCAGTGCGCGATCGCGATCGAGCGAGGCCTCGGCGCGGTCGGCGATCGCCTGCGCGATGGCCGATTCGCGCGAGTTGATCATGCCGTCGATGTCGAAGTTCAGTTCCGCCGAGACAACGACCGGCGCAGGCTCTGCTTCGATCGTCTCCGCGTGCGGGGCCTCCCGCTCGGCCACGACAACCATCTCGACGGGCTGGTTGCGCGTCACGGCGACAAGCGCGACCGCGCAGGCGAAGAGGCTAAGGCTGCCGACCCCGACGATGGCGATCTGGCGGCGCAGTAGCACGTGGCTCATCGCTCCCGGTAATTTGCCACGACGCAGCGCACGAAGATCCGCAAAGCGAGTCTTCTTGCCACGCATCCACGCCACGAGTTCCGCTCGCCAGCGCCGGATGCGTTCGCCGATGCGAACGATTGCCGGAGTCATCCCCTCTTACGCCCCCAAAGTAGACAGGCCGGAACCTGACGGTTCTCTTCTTTGTCGTAGATAAAAAATTCTGCGCGCCCCGCGTTACGGCACCATGAAGAGATGCCGCCCCCACGCGGAATAGTTCCACAAGTTCGAAGCAACAAGAATGCCGAAGAAATTTGCATCGCCTTCAAGGAAAGCGAAGCGGATGTAGGTGGCGCGTTTCGACCTACTAGGGATTGCGACCGATCTGCGCGATCATGTCGGCGAAGACTTTTCCGCCCACGCCGATGTGCTGGGTCATGGCGGCATGCGCGGCATTTTCATCGCCGAGCGCAATCGCTTTCATCACCTCTGCATGCTCGGCAAAAGAACTGCGAATGCGCGACGCCGTCTCGAAGCCGGTGCGGCGATAGGCACGCAGGCGGCCGCGCGTCTGGCGGATCTGCTGCACCAGATAGTCGTTCGCCGCGCCGCGATAGATGAGGGCATGGAACTGAGCGTTCGCTTCGCCGTAGCGCTCTTGCGACAGTGCCTCGACTGCAGGCTGTCCCAGTTCATGCGTGCGCCGTAACGCGTCACGACTTTCGGGCGCCATGCGCCGTGCCGCGAGTCGGGCAGCTTCTGCCTCGAGCACGACCAACACTTCGAACAGCGAGACCGCGTCGCCCGGCGACTGACCCAGCACGACTGCACCTCGGCGCGGCTCGATTCGCACCAGTCCCACCGTCGCGAGCTGCAGCAGCGCCTCGCGCGCCGGGGTCCGCGAGACGTTGAAGCGCTCCGCGATCGTCTGCTCGTCGAGGCGGATGCCCGGACGCAAGGCGCCGGACCCGATCTCCTCTTCGATCTGGCGGCGGACCTGCTCGCTCAATTTTCGACGCATGGCTGCTATGTATACGTTATTTGTATTTATGTACACAGAGAGGCCTCTGTGCCACTGTGGGCGCAGAGGAATTGACTGATGAATCTCAAGGAAACGGCCGAAGACCGTGCCTTTCGCCTTGCCGTGCGCGAGTTCGTGCAGCGCGAGCTGCCAGCGGACATCCGCAAGCACAATGAAGAAGGCTGGGAGCCCGAGAAGGACGAGATGGCGCGCTGGCACCGCATCCTGGCGCGCCAGGGTTGGCTCGCGCCGTCCTGGCCGAAGGACTACGGCGGCACCGGCTGGACCCTGATGCAGCGGCACATCTTCGAAGAAGAGTGCGCGCTCAACTATTGCCCGCCGGTCCACATCTTCAACATCGCCATGATCGGGCCGATCCTGATCGAGTACGGCACCGAGGCGCAGAAGCAGCGCTACCTGCCGAAGATCCTCGATGTCGAGGAATGGTGGTGCCAGGGCTATTCAGAACCCGACGCCGGCTCCGACCTTGCCGCGCTCAAGACCGACGCGCGGCTCGAGGGTGACCACTACATCGTGAACGGCACCAAGGTGTGGACCTCGCTTGCCCACTGGGCGACACACATCTTCTGTCTCGTGCGCACGAAGAAAGACGGCAAGCCGCAGGAAGGCATCTCCTTCCTGCTGATGGACATGACCGCACGCGGCACGTCGATCCAGCCGATCCCGACCCTCAACGGCCAGCACATCTTCAACCAGGTCGTCTTCGAGAACGTGCGCGTGCCGAAGGAGAACCTGATCCACCGCGAGAACGAGGGCTGGACGGTGGCCAAGTCGCTGCTCGACCACGAGCGGCTGTTCCTCGCGCGCGTCGGCGACAACAAGAAGCGCCTGCAACGGCTGAAGGACATCGCGCGCAAGGAGCTGGCGCACGGCAAGCCGCTGATCGAGCACGACTGGTTCCGCCGCAAATTGGCGCAATACGAAGTGCGGGTCCGCGCGCTCGATCTCACGGTGCTGCGCTTCATCGCCAAGGCCGATAGTGGCCAGGGCCTCGATCCCTCGGTCAC
Organism: Enhydrobacter aerosaccus; assembly: GCA_903832005.1. GTDB lineage: Bacteria > Pseudomonadota > Alphaproteobacteria > Reyranellales > Reyranellaceae > Reyranella > Reyranella aerosaccus_B. The sequence goes on from CAIKZO010000065.1 coordinate 4,169, forward strand.
CATGTTGAAGCTGGCCGGCACCGAGCTGCTGCAGGACCTGCTGCAGGAGACGGTCGATGCGCTGGGCTATTACGGCCTGCCGTTCCAGCAGCACGGCATCGCCAATGACGAACTCGCGCCGCCGTTCGGGCCCGAGCATGCGATCGGCGCGTCGAACGCGCGCTTCCGCAGCCGCGCTTTCACGATTGCCGGCGGCGGCAGCGAGATCCAGCACAACATCATGGCCAAGCACCTTCTGAAGTGAGGCAGAGCGCATGGACTTCGACCTCAGCGACGAGCAGCGCATGCTCGACGACGGCGCCCGCCGCTTCATCGCCCAGCGCTACGACCTGACGGCCAGACGCCGCAGCGTCGAGAGCGTCGGCGGTTTTTCGCGCGATATCTGGAAGACCTTCGCCCAGTTGGGCTGGCTCGACGTGAACCAGCCTGTCGACCTGATGGTGATGATGGAACGGCTGGGCCACGGGCTGGTGGTCGAGCCCTATCTCGCCAACGTCGCGCTGGCCGGCGGCCTCCTCGAACGCACCGGCGATCCGGCAATGCTCCTGCCCAGGCTCGGAGCGGGCGAGGTCCAGCTCGCGGCCGCGATCGCCGAGCCGCAAGCGCGCTTCGACCTGCACGATATCGTGACGCAGGCCAAACCGACGAGCGACGGCTGGCTTCTCTCCGGCGCCAAGACGCTGGTGCTCAATGCACCCAATGCCGATTGGCTCGTCGTGGTCGCGCGCACCTCGGGCGCGCTGCGTGATGCGTCGGGTCTGTCGCTTTTCCTCGTCCCGGCGAAGGCTGCTGGCGTCGAGATCCGCCCCATACGCACACAGGACGATTTCCCCGCGGGCGACGTGCGGCTGACCGATGTCGTTGTCGGCAAGGGCGCGCTGCTCGGTGCCAGGGACGAGGCGCTGCCCACCCTGCAGCGCGTGGTCGACGGCGCGATGATGGCGGACGCGGCCTATGCGTTGGGCTGCATGGATTATCTCGTCGCGGCGACCGCCGACTATCTCAAGACGCGCAAGCAGTTCGGCAAGCCACTCGCCACCTTCCAGGTGCTGCAGCATCGCCTCGTGCAGATGCATGCCGCCCTCGAGGAGGCGCGCTCGCTGGTGATCGGCGGCACGCTCGCACTCGACGACGAAGATGCCGCCGAGCGGCTGGCCGCGGTGTCGTCAGCCAAGGTGCAGGTCAACCAGGCCGCGCGCCTGATCGGCCAGGAAGCCATCCAGATGCATGGCGGCATCGGCATGACCGACGCGCTGATCGTCGGCAACTATTACAAGCGGCTGCTCTCGGTCAGCACACTGTTCGGCGACACCGACCACCATCTCGGCCGGCTGGCCGACAAGATCGCGGCGTAGACCGCAGCTGGAGGATCCCATGACGTTTCATCGCCGCCGATTTCTTGCCGCGTCTGCGGCGACCAGCCTCTTCGCACCGTCGATCGCGCGTGCGCAGAAGGCGTGGCCGGACAAGCAGGTGAAGATCATTATCCCCTACGCACCAGGTGGTCCGACCGACGTCACCACGCGCATCGTGCTCACCAAGGCGATGGCCTCCCTCGGCCAATCGGCGCTGTTCGACAATCGCGCTGGCGCCAGCGGCATCATCGGCGCGGAAGTGTTCAAGACGTCGCCGGCCGATGGCTCGACTTTCTTTGCCGCCACCGTCGGCATCCTCTGCATTACCCAGCATCTCCAGCCGGTGCCCTACGATGCCGACCGCGATTTCCTGCCGGTAGCCCGTACGGTGACGGGGTGGACCGGCATGGCCGTGCATCCCTCGGTGCCCGCCAAGACGCTCGAGGAGTTCATCGCCTACGCCAAGGCCAATCCCGGCAAGGTCAACTACGGCTCGCCGGGACAGGGCACCCTCTTCCACATCGTGGGCGAGATGCTGAACCTCGAAGCCGGCATCCAGATGACGCATGTGCCCTACAAGGGCAGTGCGCCCGCGCTACAGGACCTGCTGTCGGGCCAGATCCAGGTGCAGTTCGATCCCTCGACGCTTCCCGCCATCGCCGACGGCCGCCTGCGCGGCCTCGCCGTGATCGGCGATGCGCGCTGGCCCGGCAAGCTCGACCTGCCGACCTTGAAGGAACAGGGTTACGGCAAGACTGGCGGCGATTCCTGGTACGGCATCGTCGCCGTGAAAGGCACGTCGCAGCCGATCATCGACACGCTGTCACGTGCCATCGATTCTGCGCTGAAGGATCCCGAGGTGATCGAGAAGCTCGCAGGCGTGCAGCACTTCGGCAGCTACCTTGCACCGGACGCATTCCGCCAGAAGATTTTGGTCGAGCGCCAGAACTTCGGCGACGTGATCGCCAAGGGTAACATCAAGATCTGACGTATCAGCAAAGCAGGAAATCCATGAGTGCCAGCAGCAGCGCCGACAACGAGCTCATCCAGTCGAGAGTCGAAGACCGCGGAGAGGCGGGCTGCGTCGCCTACGTCACCGTCAATAATCCAGAGAAGCGCAACACGCTCGGCATGCGCGGCAAGCAGGGTATTGCCGAGACGTTCACACGGCTCGCGAAGAACGATCGCATCCGTGTCGCCGTGATCACCGGTGCCGGCGAGAAGTCGTTCATCGCCGGCGCCGACATCGCCGAGATGAAGGATCTCGATGCCGACCATGCCGCCGTCGAGCACGGGCTCACGCATGTGGCGAACGAATCGATCCGCATGTTTCCCGTGCCCGTCATCGCGCGCGTGAACGGCTGGTGCCTCGGCTTCGGCATGGAACTGGCCGCCGCCTGCGACATGCGGGTCGGCGCCGACACCTGCAAGTTCGGCATGCCCGAGGTACGCGTCGGCATCCCGTCGGGCATGGAGGCCAACCTGCTGCCCGCGCTGATCGGCTGGGGCAAGACCTGCGAACTGGTCTTCACCGGCGACATCATCGACGCCGACGAAGCCTATCGCTGCGGCTTCTTGCAGAAGAAGGTGCCGTATGCCGATCTCGACACGGCCGTCGAGGCGATGGTGGGCTCGATCCTGAAGGGCGGCCCGCGCGCCATCCGCCTGCAGAAGCAGCTCACCCGCGACTGGGAACGCATGTCGATCAGCGACGGCATCGCGCAGGGCATCCGTGCCTGCATAGCCGCCCGCAGCACCGACGAGCCGCGCCGCATGATGGAAGCCTTCATCAACCGCAAGCGGACCAAAGCCTAAGGAGGCGATCATGTGGCTCCGCCTGCTGCTGCTCGCCCTCGCCGCCTGTCTTTCGCTCGACGCTCACGCGCAGGACTATCCTAACCACCCCTTGCGCCTCGTCGTGGGCTACGCGGCCGGCGGCGGCACCGACTCCGTCGCGCGCGTGATGGCACGACGGCTGAGCGAGGGGCTGGGGCAGCCGGTCGTCGTCGACAACAAGCCGGGCGGCGCGGGCGTCATCGCCACGCAGCTCGCCGTCAGCGCGCCGCCCGACGGTTACACGCTGCTGGCGGGCAATATCGGGCCGATCGCCGTCTATCCGTTCCTCTACAAGCTGCCCTACGATCCGCTGCGCGACCTCGAACCGGTGATGCTGATCGCGACGGCACCGCTGCTCGTCGTGGCCAACAACGACCTGCCTGTGAACTCGCTGCAGGAGCTGATCAAGCTCGCGCACGACAAACCCGGCAAGTTGAGCTACTCCTCCGCCGGCGTGGGCTCGTCGAACCATCTCGCGGGCGCGCTGTTCAACATCCAGGCTGGCACGGATATCCAGCACGTCCCCTACAAGGGCGCGGCGCCGGCCGTCGAAGACCTGTTGTCGGGCCAGGTGCAGGTCTCGTTCCAGACGCTGCCGTCGGTCGGGAGCTTCGTGAAGGCCGGCCGGGTGAAGGCGCTCGCCGTGACCAGCGACAAGCGCTCGCCCGCCTTCCCCAATGTACCGACCGCGGCCGAAGCCGGCCTGAACGGCTTCGAGGTCGCCGCCTGGTACAGCATGATGGTACCGGCCCACACGCCGCGCCCGATCGTCGATCGCCTGAACGCCGAGCTCGCCAAGGCGATGAAGGAGAAGGACGTTCTCGATATCCTCGCCGCCGATGGCGCGGTCCCCGCGGTCACGACGCCGGAAGCCTTCGCCACCTTCATGCGCTCCGAGGCCGAGAAGTGGAGCCGGGTCGTGAAGATCTCCGGCATGAAGGCAGAGCAATAGGAGACCCGGAGGCCGGCCGTCGCTTAGAGTGCCGTGCATGACCGACCATCCGACCGGGGCCTGGAAGCTCCTTAGTTCCACCTATCCCTATCGCGACCGCTGGCTCACCTTGCGCAGCGACACGGTGGCGTTGCCCGGCGGCGAGACGCTATCGCCCTATCACGTGATCGAATCTCCCGACTGGGTGAACGCGATCGCCATCACCGCCGACGGCAACATCGTGCTGGTCGAGCAGTATCGCCACGCCGTGCAGCAGACCATGCTCGAACTGCCGGCCGGCCATGTCGATCCGGGCGAGGCGCCTGACGTCGCCGTGAAGCGCGAACTGCTCGAGGAGACCGGCCACGAAGCGGAGAGCTGGCACGATCTCGGCGCGCTGTTTCCGGCGGCCTCGCGCTTCACCAACAAGGTACGCAGCTACCTCGCGATGAATGTGCGGCCGGTGCGGGCGCCGGTGTCGGGTGGCAGCGAAACGCTGCGCGTACGCTCGATCCCGTGGACCATTTTCGTCGCCGGGCTCTATTCCGGCGACATGATGCTGCGCGAGGCCAACCAGCTCGCCAGCGTCTTCCTGTTGCACATGCACGCTAAGACCAGCAGCGATCCGGCGATCGCCAAGCTCAGGGTCTAATCGTCCGGCCGGCCGCGGCGCAGCGTCTTGATCGCGCCGTGATGCTTCTTGTCGTCGACCCGGCGGCGCTTGGCCGACTTCGACACGCGGGTCTTCACGCGCGGCGTCGGCCGGTGGGCCGCCTCGCGCACCAGCTCGACTAACCGCTCCAACGCCTCCTCGCGGTTGCGCTTCTGGCTGCGCTGGCTTTGCGCCATCAGCACCAGCACGCCGTCGTTGGTCAGGCGGCTGCCGGCCAGCTTCTCCAGCCGCCAGCGCACGTCGTCGGGCAAGGATGGCGAGTTGCGCACGTCGAAGCGCAGCTGCACCGCGCTCGACGTCTTGTTGACGTGCTGTCCGCCCGGCCCTGTCGCGCGGACAAAGCTCTCCTCGATCTCCGACGGGTCGATCGTCAGCGAACCCGTGACCCAGATCGGAGCGGCCGGACTAGGCACGTGTGGCTTGGTAGCGGACCTCGATGCGGTCCCATATCTGCGCCTCGAGGCAGACGCCGTCGAAGCGATTGATCTGCTGCAGGCCGGTCGGCGAGGTCACGTTGATCTCAGTGAGGTAGTTTCCGATCACGTCGATGCCGACGAAGATCATGCCGAGCCGGGCGAGATCGGGCCCGATGATGTCGCAGATCTCCTGGTCGCGCTTGGTGAGCGTGGCCTTCACCGCCTGGCCGCCGACATGCATGTTCGAGCGCGCCTCACCATGTGCCGGCACGCGGTCGATTGCACCCACCGCCTTGCCGTCGATCAGGATGATGCGCTTGTCGCCCATACGCACCTCCGGGAGATAGCGCTGGGCGATCACGGGCTCGCGACTCTGCTTGGAGAACATCTCGAGCAACGAAGCGAAATTCTCGTCGCCCGGCTGCAGGCGGAACACGCCGGCCCCGCCGTTGCCGAACAACGGCTTCAGGATGATGTCCTTGTGCTCGTCGCGGAACTCGCGCAGCGCGCGCGAATCGGCGCTGATCAGGGTCGGCGGCATCACGCCGTCGAAATGCGTGACGAACAGCTTCTCCGGTGCGTTGCGCACCGACGCCGGGTCGTTCACCACCAGCGTCTTGGGATGGATGTGCTCCAGGAGATGGGTCGTCGTGATGTATGACATGTCGAACGGCGGGTCCTGGCGCAGCAGCACGACATCGAAGGTCGAGAGATCGACCAGCGCCGACTCACCCAGCGTGAAATGATTGCCCTTTTCGTTCCGGAGCGTCATCGGCTGCACGCGCGCCAGCACCTTGCGGTCACGGAACATCAGATCGGGCGGCGTGTAGTGGAACACCTCGTAGCCGCGCTTCTGCGCCTCCATGCCCAGCACGAAGGTCGAATCGCCCGCGATGTCGATGGTCGACACGTGGTCCATCTGGATGGCGACTTTGAGTTTCATGGTCCGTCCTTGAGCAATTAGGTGCGTCAGTTAAGCCCGCGGCGCAGTTCCTGCAACAGGGCAGTGGCGTGCTGGTACATTTCGGCGTGGCCCTCGGCACCGTCCATCATCAGGAAGCGCTCGAACGCGGTGATCGCGGCCCGGCGCTTGTCGAGCCGGACGTTGATCTGGCCCGTCTCGTACATCAGCGCCGACTGTTCCGGATCGATCGCCAGCATGCGGTCCACGACCTTCATGGCCCCGGCCCAATCCTCGCGCTGGACCAGGCGCAGGCGGATGTTGTTCTCCAGCCGCAGCAGCACCTGCCGGTCGGTCACGGGATCGTAGAAGGACGGATCCGGCTGGGCATTCACGCCCAACACCTTGCGGGTGAGATCGCGCAGGTCGGCGGCGTCGCGCACGATCCCGTCGTTGAACGGATCGACGACATGCCGCGCCCCGTCGATCGCGACACGGATCAAAAAGTGTCCCGGGAAATTCAGCCCCTCGGCATTCCAGCCCTGGTCACGCGCGACCTGGAGATAGAGCAGCGCCAGCGCCACCGGCAGGCCCTTGCGCCGCTCGATCACCTTCACGATGTCGGCATTCTGCACGTCGTCGTAGCTTTGCGTGTCGCCGCGGTAGCCGAAGGACTGGGCGATCACTTCGCTCAGCGCCTCGGGCGTCGCGCCGCGACGATGGACGAGGTCCTCGACGGCGGCCGACATCTGCGCGACATGCTGGCGAAAGGGCACGAGGTCGATCGGCTCGTCGTGCTGCAGCAGGCTCAACGTCAGTGCGACCTCGAGCAATTCCAGGCGCACACCGTCGCCGGCACAGAGATCCTTCAGACGCGCCAACTGCTTTTCGATCACGTCGCTACTCCGGGGCGCGCCAGACATCGGGCAAGTGACGCGGCCAGAGACCGGTCACCAGCACCGCATCGAAGCGCACCGAGCACACGGCGTAGCGCGGATGGCTGGCGAGGAACAGGTTTGCCGCGCGCGACACCCGGCCGAACTGGCCGCTGCGCAACGAAGACACTGCCGTGTCGATATCGCCGCGCGCCTTGACCTCGACGAAGGCCAGCAGGTCGCCGCGACGCGCCACGATGTCGATCTCGCCCAGCCGCGTCTTGTAGCGCCGCGCCAGGATCGTGTAGCCCGCGAGCCGGAGCCGCCACACGGCGCGCCACTCCGCGGCATGGCCGAGGCGATGGGCCTTCTGGCGTGCCTGGAGGCTCATGCTACTTCCGTCGTGCGCTTGAGTTCGAGCGCACGGGCGTAGACGTCGCGCCGCTTCAGGCCAAGGCGCGCCGCCACTTCAGACGCGGCATCCTTGATCGATGCGCCAGCCATCGCCTCGCGCAGGGCGCTGTCGAGCGTGTCGGCCGACGACCCTGCGCCTTCCACGGGCGCGCCGATCACCAGCACGATTTCGCCCTTCACGTCGGGGTGGGCCGCGTAATGCTCGGCAAGCTCCGGCAAGGTGGCGCGCCGCACCTCCTCGAACAGCTTGGTGAGTTCGCGCGCCACCGCCGCGGGCCGCTCGCCCAGAAGTTCGGCGAGATCGGCCAAGGAGGCCGGCAGCCGGTGCGGGGCCTCGAAGAACACGATCGTCGCCGGCACCGTTGCCGCGTCGCCGATTGCGCGCCGCCGATCGGTGGGCTTGGCCGGCAGGAAGCCGCCGAAGAAGAAGCGATCGGTCGGCAGGCCCGAAAGGGCGAGCGCCATCGGCACCGCCGAGGCACCGGGCGCCGAGGTCACGAGATGGCCGCCGGCCAGGGCCGCGCGCACCAGCCGGTAGCCGGGATCGGAGATCAGCGGCATGCCGGCGTCGGACACCAGCGCCACCCGCTTGCCCTGGGCCAGCGCCTTTACGATGCGCGGCTCGGCGGCGTCCTGCGTCGCGTCGCTGTAGGCCACGGTGGGGGCGGAAATGCCGTAATACGAGGCAAGCTTGCCGAACACGCGCGTGTCCTCGCAGGCGATCAGGTCGACGGTCCGCAGGACGTCGAGCGCGCGCAAGGTGATGTCAGCCATGTTACCGATCGGCGTGGCGACAATATGCAGTCCCGGCGCGACCGGCGACGGTTTACGCGGAGCCTGCCCCTCGCTAGCTTGTGTGCCTTCGTCCATAACCGTTTACCGACGCCCTCAACAGCATCCGACCACCGGAGACCCAGCGCCGATGCGTCTGTCTTTCATTGCCCTCGCCACTGCCGCGCTGCTGCTCGGCGCCTGCGAAGATTCGGCCAACACTAGCACGCCGCCGCCGCGCCCGCAGGCACCGGCCCCGCAGGTCGGTTCGACCACGACCGCGTCCGGCAAGATCCGCATCGCCTTGCTGTTGCCGCTGTCCGGGCGCGCCGCGCCGACCGGACAGGCCATGCAGCAGGCCGCCGAGATGTCGCTGTTCGATTCCGGCGCCAACGACCTCGCCCTTGCCGCCTACGACTCGGGCGAGACCGGCGAGTCGGCGATCAGCGCCTATCGCAAGGCGCGCGCCGACGGCGTCGCGCTGGTGCTGGGCCCGCTGTTCGGTCCGTCGGCCAAGGCGCTGGCCCCTCTGGTCGCGCAAGGCGGCGTCAACGTCATCGCCTTCTCCAACGACGAGGCGGCCGCCCAGCCCGGCGTGTGGGTGATGGGCATCGCCGCCCCGCCGCAGGTCCGCAGGGTCGTCGACCAGGCGGTCAATGCCGGCATCAAGCGCTTCGCCGCCCTGGCGCCGCGCAGCGCCTATGGCGAGCAGATGACCAGCACGCTCGAAAGCCACGTCGCCGTGCGCGGCGGCCAGGTGGTCGCCAGCGAACTCTACGACGAAGGCGGCGACCTCACGGCCGCGGTCAAGCGCCTCGCCGCCGACGTGAAGGGCGACGGCAAGCTGGCCGTGCTGGTGCCGGTGGCGCCGCCCCGCCTCGCCGGCGTCCTCGCGGCCCTCTCGGCGGCCGGCATCGACAGCAGCAGCGTGCAGTTCATCGGCACCGGCGTGTGGGACATCCCGGGCATCGGCGCCGACACCGCCTTGCGCGGGGCCTGGTATGCCGCGCCCGATCCGGCCAAGCGCGCCGACTTCGAGCGCCGCTTCATCTCGACCTACGGCCGCCCGCCGCTCCGGCTGGCGACGTTGGCCTATGACGCGGTGGCGCTGGCCGGCAAGCTGGCGCGGCTGAAGCCGGGCGGCGACTTCTCGACCGAGGCGATCACCAACGCCAACGGCTGGTCGGGCGTCGACGGCGTCTTCCGCTTCCTGCCCGACGGACGCACCGAGCGCGGCCTGGCCGTGATCGAGGTCCAGGGCGAGCGCAACCTCGTGGTCAGTCCCGCCCCCGGCAGCTTCGTGTCGAACACCAACTGATGCCGGCACTTCCCCGGGCCATCCTGTTCGACCTCGACGACACGCTGATCCGCGCCTACGCCCAACCCGAGGAGGCGTGGACGCGGCTGCTGCACATCTTCTCGGCCCATCTCGACGCACATGATCCGGCCGCGATCGAACGCATCCGCACGGCGATCATAGGCGAGGCCAGGGCCTTCTGGAACGACCGTGCCGAGGCCGCGAAGTGGCGGCTCGACATCGGCGGCGCGCGGCGGCTGTCGGTGCGGCGCGGGCTCGCGGCGCTCGGCCGGCCCGACGACGCGCTCGCCGACCGCATCGCCGACGCCTTCACCGAGATGCGGCGCCAGGAATACCGACTCTATCCCGACGCCCACACCACGGTCGACGCCTTGCGCGACGCCGGCGTGAAGCTGGCGCTGATCACCAATGGCGCCGCCGTCCCGCAGCGCGCCAAGATCGAGCGCTTCGATCTCGAACATCGCTTCCATCACATCCAGATCGAGGGCGAGTTCGGCCAGGGCAAGCCGGAACTCGCCGTCTACCGCCACGCGCTGGAGAAACTGGGCGTGGCGCCGGCCGATGCCTGGATGGTGGGCGACAATTACGAGTGGGAGGTCGTGGCGCCGCAGCAGCTCGGCATTTGCGGCGTCTGGTACGACCCGTTCGACGCCGGCGTTCCCGCCCACGCCACCGCCCAGCCGACCCGCATCATCAAGCGGCTCGCCGAGTTGGTGGAGTAGCGGTCACGGAGAAAAGTTGACGCCGTGTGCACCGACATCCTGGGACATCTCCGATGCCGATGGCATAAGGGTTTCTCGCGATTTGTACCGGATTCCGCCACCCCCTCCGAGCAATAATATTTCAAGCAAATTGTCGTCCTGAGGCGCAGCCGAAGGCCCTCACCGAACGATCAGGCACGGGCCTTAGATAAGGTCGACCGTTTCAATAGTCTCTATATTTCGATTATTCTAGAAATACCGTTGACTCTCCCGACGGCGGTCCTAAATTTGAAAACATGAACATCGACGATGCCGCCGCCCGTCTCGAAGCCCTTGGCAACCCGACCCGCCTGAAAATCTACCGCACGCTTGTGCGCGCGGGGGAAGAAGGCTTGCCGGTCGGCAAGTTGCAACAGCGGCTCGACGTGGCGGCCTCTACCCTCTCGCATCACATCAAGGCACTTGTGACTGTCGGCCTCATTACGCAGACGCGTGAAGGCGTAACGCTGCATTGCCGTGCCAACTACCCCCTTATGCGCGGTCTGATCGACTTCATGGTCGAGGAATGCTGCGCCGAAGGCACATGCGCCCCCGGCGGTCCCGTCAAACTGCCGCGCGAAGCGGCCTGAGGTTCGAGGAGTAAGCCATGCCCGACGCCAGCAACCCGAAGACCGTCGCTATTCTCGGCGGAGGTCCCGTCGGCCTTGCCGCTGCCGCACACGCGCTCGAACGCGGCCTGGAACCCGTCGTTCTCGAAGCCGGGCCCGAAGCCGGACACGCCATAAGGCAATGGTCTCACGTCCGTATGTTCTCGCCCTGGGAATACAATATTGATCGGGCCGCCGCGCGCCTGCTCGGTGCGGTCGGTTGGAATGCACCCGCCTCTGGTGAATACCCGACCGGTGGCGAACTGGTCGCGCAATATCTCGAACCGCTTGCGACACGCACGGCCCTCAGAGACCGCATTCGCACCAACAGCCGGGTGACCAGCGTCGGCAAAGCAGGGTTCGACAAGGCCAAGACCAAGGGTCGCGAACTCGTCCCGTTTGAAATCCGGTACGAGAACGGCAAAGGGGCCGAGGCCTTGCGAGCCGATGCCGTGATCGACGCGACGGGAACCTGGTCCTCGCCGAACCCGGCCGGCACGGACGGCAGGGCCGCCGTCGGCGAGGAGAAGGCGCAGGCCCGCATCGCTTACGGGATGCCGGACGTCTTCGGCAAGGATCGCGTCGCGTATGCCGGCAAGACAGTCGCCGTACTCGGCTCAGGCCACTCTGCCATCGGAACCTTGATCGAACTCGCCCGCCTCGAGAGCGAGGCTCCCGCCACCCAGCCCATTTGGGTGTTGCGGGGCGATACGCCCGAAAAGGCGTTCGGGGGCGGTGCGAACGACAGACTGGCCGCGCGCGGCGCGCTTGGCAGCGTCTTCGCGGCGCTGGTCGCCGAAGGGAAAATCCGCATCGAGACCGGCTTTCGGCTGACGCACATCACGGAAGACGGAAACGGCCTTCGCCTCGGCGCCGGCTCCGGCTGCTGTGGCCGCGAGGTCGATGTCGACCGACTGGTGGTAGCGACGGGCTTCCGTCCAGAACTCTCGTTCCTGCGCGAAGTGCGCCTCTCCCTCGATCCGGCGCTTGAATGCCCGCCGGCGCTTGCGCCGTTGATCGATCCGAACGTCCATAGCTGCGGCACCGTCCGCCCGCATGGCGCGCTGGAGCTCGGCCAGCCCGACCGAGGCTTCTACTTCGCGGGCATGAAATCCTATGGCCGTGCGCCGACGTTCCTGATGATGACCGGCTACGAGCAGGTCCGCTCGATCGTGGCCGAGATCGCAGGCGACATCGAAGCCGCCCGCCGCGTCGAGCTGGTTCTTCCCGAAACCGGCGTTTGCAGCGGGCCCGGCCCCTCCATCGAGGGGGCCACAGGAAGCACGGCCAGCTGCGGCGCACCCGCACCGAAAGCGGCAGCTCTCGCCTCGCCCCGCTGCGGTCCGAAGTCCTAATCCTCGATCATGCGCGAAGGGCGACTCTTCACCGTTATCGTTCTCGGCTCGGCACAGACCATCGCTTGGGCGTCGAGCTATTACCTTCCGGCAGTGCTCGCCGACCCCGTTGCGCATGATACAGGGATTTCGACAAACTGGTTCTACGGTATCTTCTCGGCGGCTCTCATGCTTGCGGCACTGCTTGGCCCTAAGGTGGGACGCATGATCGATGCGGCTGGCGGCAATGGTGTTCTCGCCGGCTCCAACCTGCTCTTCGCCGCCGGTCTCTTGACCCTCGCCGTCGCGCACAACCTGACTCTTCTGATTGCGGCCTGGACACTTCTAGGCATCGGCATGGGTTCCGGCCTTTACGACGCGGCGTTTGCAGCGCTCGGACGCCTTTACGGACTGGATGCCCGGAAATCCATTACCGGCATTACGCTCCTTGCCGGCTTCGCCAGCACGATCGGTTGGCCGCTGACAACGTGGGGCGCATCCACTATCGGCTGGCGCGAAACCTGCGTTGCCTGGGCTGCCATTCACATCTTCGTCGCCCTGCCGCTCAACTACTGGATCTTGCCAAAGGCAACGGCCCGGGTTGCTGCTACGAAGAAGCAACAGGGCACCGTGACCATCGATCGAACCATGATCTTGCTCGGATTTGCCTTCGCATCCGCATGGGTGATGTCGACGGGCCTGTCAGCCCATTTTCCACGCATTCTCGAAGCGGCTGGCGCCACGCAAGCACAGGCCATCGCCGCCGGAGCCTTAATCGGACCCGCCCAGGTCGCCGCCCGACTCCTCGAGGCTGGGCCACTTGGGCGCTTGAGCCCACTCCTCTCGGCGCGCCTCGCCATGCTCACGCATCCCATCGGCGCCGCCATCATTTTGGTGGCAGGCGGCAGCGGGCTCGCGAGCGTCTTCGCCATCCTGCATGGATCAGGAAACGGCATCATCAGCATTGCGCGCGGCACGGTTCCCCTGACGATCTACGGCTCGGAGAATTACGGCTATCGCCTCGGCCTCCTTGGCGCTCCGGCACGCTTCCTTTCTGCTATCGCCCCGCTCGGATTTGCCCTTTTGATGGATCATCTCGGTGCGCGCGTCCTTCTCGTTTCGAGCGCATTGAGCCTGTCTGCATTCGCGGCATTTTTTCTGATCCGCGTTCCAACCGCGGTTGCTCATGCCGACTGACGTCGTGCCGAAGAGCGCCTCGGCCGCCACTCTCGTTGCCATCGTCTGCGGAGCGCAAATTTTCGTTCAGCTTGGAGCGGGCTTCTGGCCCGCACTGATGCCGGAAATGATGCACCGCTGGTCACTCACCAACAGCGAAGCCGGCTGGATCAGCGCGATCTTTGCTGCCGCGTATATGTGCGCGGTGCCGGTGCTGGTCACGCTGACAGACCGTATGGACGCCAAGCGCGTCTATCTCTTCGGCGTCGGCTGTACCTTCGCCGGTCATCTTCTCTTCGGATTGTCTGCGACGGGCTTTTGGTCCGCGCTCGCGTTGCGCGCCCTGACGGGCCTTGGCTGGGCTGGCACTTACATGACCGGCCTCAAGCTTCTTGCCGACAAGGTCGATGCGAAGCTGATGTCCCGGGCGGTTACCGGGCATGCCGCCAGCATCGGAATTTCCGGCGCTCTCTCTTATGTGCTTGGCGATTTCATTGCAGAACACCTTGGCTGGCAGGCAACATTCTATGTGGCTGCTTTGTCTGCTGCCATCGCGTGGCTCGCCGTCGCGCTGGCGGTCCCCGGCGTTCAACCGGCTGCTGCCAAAGCCGGTGCTCTCTTTGATTTTCGTCCCGTGTTCCGCAATCGCTCGGCGATGGCCTACGCCACCGCCTACTGCATCCATACCCTGGAAATGGGAGCGTTACGCGGCTGGGGCGTGACGTTTCTCGCTTACATCGCGGCAACATCGGGCGAAGAGCCTTGGTTCGGACCGACTGCCGTTGTCACCACGCTTGGACTCATCGGTACGACGGCGAGCGTCCTCGGCAACGAGGCGGCGATCCGCTTCGGCCGCCGCAATCTTGTCGTGGCGGCGATGGGTCTCTCCATAGCCATGGCCATTCTGCTCGCAGCGGTCGGCACCCGCTTTTATGAGCTGACCGTCGTGTTGCTCTTGATCTACGGGCTCATCGTCTGGCTCGATTCGTCGTCGCTCACCGCCGGCGCCGCGGGTACGGCGGAACCGGCGCGGCGCGGCGCAACCTTGGCCGTTCATTCCATGCTCGGTTACGCCGGTGGCTTCATCGGACCGCTCGCCGTCGGCTGGACCCTCGACCTCGGCGGCGGCATGTCGGCCTTTTCCTGGGGCCTTTCCTATCTGCTGATTGCCGCGCTCATGCTGGCCGCCCTCATCGCGTTCATCGTCATCCGGCCACGCGAACTTACGGGCGAAGGACGAAATTGACGCCGGGATCCTTCAGCCGACTCGCTTTCCCTCGGCGTCGATCAGCAGGCTACCGTCCTCTTTCTGAAACGGACCTTTCGGCAGGCGATCAAGCAGGCTCAAGACTTCTTCGCTCGGACGGCAGAGGCGAACGCCTTTGGGCGTGCAGACAATCGGGCGGTTCACGAGCACGGGATGCTCCAGCATGGCATCCAGAATAACATCGGCGGGAACGCCGGGCTTGAGAAGGCCGAGCTCTTCGGCCGGCGACTTCGTTTCACGCAAGGCCGTGCGCGGCGTGAGCCCCGCCGCCGCGAACAGCGCCAGGAGTTGCGGGCGCGTCCAGCCGGTTTTGAGATATTCGATGACGGTCGGCTGGTAGCCTGCGGCCTCGGTGATCGCGAGGACATTGCGCGAGGTGCCGCATTCCGGGTTGTGATGAACGACAATGTCCATGATCAGACTCGCGACGACTTGAGACCGGCCTCGTACCAGCCCTTGCTGCTGTTGCAGATGCGGACGACCGTCAGCATGACCGGCACCTCGATCAAGACGCCGACGACCGTTGCCAGGGCCGCGCCCGAGGAAAAGCCGAAGATGCTGATGGCGGCGGCAACCGCGAGTTCGAAGAAATTGCTCGCTCCGATGAGCGCCGAAGGAGCCGCAACGCAGTGCGCCTCGCCGCTCCAGCGGTTCAGGAGATAGGCCAGTCCCGCGTTGAAATAGACCTGAATCAGGATCGGCACCGCGAGCAGGGCGATTACGAGGGGCTGCCTGATGATCTGCTCCCCCTGGAAGCCGAAAAGCAGGACGAGCGTCGACAGCAGTGCCAGAAGCGAAACCGGCTGAATACGTTGCAGAATCGCTTGCAGTGCCGGCGCGCCACCCGACGCCAGGGCGCCACGGCGGATTACCTGGGCGATGATGACGGGAACGACGATGTAGAGTCCCACGGATAGCAGCAGCGTATTCCATGGGATCGTAATCGCCGATAGGCCGAGGAGCAGCCCGACGATGGGCGCGAAGGCAAAGACCATGATCGTGTCGTTGAGCGCTACTTGCGACAGCGTGAAGTCCGGATCTCCATCTGACAGGTTGCTCCACACGAAGACCATCGCCGTGCAGGGCGCCGCCGCCAGAAGAATGAGCCCGGCGATATAGCTGCTGATCTGATCGGCCGGGAGATAGGGTCGGAACAGATAGCCGATGAAGAGAAGGCCAAGCCCCGCCATGGAAAAGGGCTTCACCGCCCAATTGATGAAGAGCGTGACACCGATCCCGCGCCAATGGGTGCGGACTTTGCCCAGCGCTCCGAAATCGACCTTCATGAGCATCGGAATGATCATCAGCCAGATCAGAGCGGCAACCGGCAGATTCACATGGGCAAACTCAGCATTGCCGATGACGTGGAAGACGCCCGGCAGGAGATGACCGAGCGCAACGCCGGCCACGATGCAGAGGAAGACCCAAAGAGTGAGATAGCGTTCAAAGAGTGACATCAGCTGGCCGCCGTCGTTGAGGTGCTGGAACCGATCGCGTGAAGACGCGTCTGCAAAGACATGCGGTCGATGCTTGCGAGCGGCAGGCTCAGGAAGAGGCGCACGCGGCCTTCAAGTTCGGCATAGGCCGCCCGGAATGCCGCACGTTTTTCGATCTCGGTTCCCTCGACGGCTGCCGGATCAGCGAGCCCCCAATGCGCGGTCATCGGCTGTCCGGGCCAAGCCGGGCAAACTTCCCCCGCCGCGTCGTCGCAAACCGTGAAAATGAAGTCCATCTTCGGCGCATCGGTAAGCGCAAACTCATCCCAGCTTTTGGAGCGCAGCTTAGCCACCGGATAGCCGAAGCTCTCCAGAAGCTCGATCGTATAAGGATGCGGCGATCCCTTCGGATGGCTACCCGCGCTGTACCCTCGAAAGCGGCCCTGCCCGAACTTTTCCACCAGCGCTTCGCCAAGAATGCTGCGCGCCGAATTCCCCGTGCAGAGGAAGAGGACGTTGTAGATTTTCTCGTCACTCATTGTTTCGTCTTCATCTTGGGTTTCTTCCGGACGATCCGCGCCTCTGTCGGATCGCACAGAGGAACGGTGCAAACCCTCCCATCTTCGCGACAGCAATTCTCGGTCAGGAATTCCATCAGCCCGTTCATGCCGTCGTAGTTCGCGGCATAGATCAGCGAGCGACCATCACGTCGGACATGGATCAGGCCTGCATGTTTCAGTTGCGCGAGATGAAAAGACAGGGTTGGCGCCGCAATCGTCAGCTTCTCGGCAATATCGCCGACCGGCAGGCCACCAGCTCCCGTCCGCACCAGCAGGCGAAAGATTTCGAGCCGATGCTCCTGGGCCAAAGCCCCGAGGGCAGAGACCGCGCTTGTCGTTTCCATACTTCCATTATTATCGAATTGAATGGAACAGTTCAAGAGGCGCGTTGGCGAATGCCGGACTGCGCTCTAGCCGGAGAGTGTCAGAGCCCGTCGATCGTTACGCGCGATCCTTGGGCAGCTTGTCGGCGGTCTGCAGCATCAGGCGGTCCACCCGGCCGCCCTCGACCAGATGCGTCTGCAGCACTTCGTCGATGTCGGCCTTGTTGGCCACGGCATACCAGACGCCTTCGGGATAGATCACGACGGTCGGTCCAAGCTCGCAGCGGTCGAGGCATCCCGCGTTGTTGATGCGCACGTTCTTGAGGCCGAGCTTCTTGGCCGCGCTCTTCATGTGGTCGCGCAGCTCCTCGCCGCCCCGCTCCGCGCAGCAGCCGCGCGGATGGCCCGCGGGCCGGCGGTTGGTGCAGCAGAAGACATGCGCCTCGTAATAGGGCTTGGGATCGGTCGGCTTCTCGCGCTCGCTCATTGTCATTCCTTCTTCGCGCCGCCGCCGGCGATGTTGGCGAGTTGCGACCAGAATGCCTGCTGCATCTGCTGCATCTGGTCGACGCCCTGCATCGAGGCCGGCAGCCAGGTCTTGAAGATCGCTTCCGGGTTCATCGCGTTCAGGCTGTTGCGCAGCCGCTCCTCGATCTCACCCATGATCCGTTGCTGCATCGGCCCGAGGTCCGGCAGGCCGAAAAAGGCGCGCGCTTCTTCGGGCGTACAGTTTATTTCAACGTTCACTTTCATCGCGCTTCTCCGTTGCCGACCCACCTTAGGCGATCCCGTGCTATGAGGCGATATGGTTCCCGCCTGGCTCGCCGCCAACCCCCGCGCCTCCCGCCAACAGACGTTTGGCCCCGCTCAACGTGCCGTGATCGATCCCGCCAAGGTGCCCGACGTCGGCGCCCTGCTGGGCGGCGGTCACGGACCGACACCGCTTTATGCACTCCCCGCGCTGGCGACCCGGCTGGGCGTCGGCGAGATCCGCGCCAAGGACGAGAGCCAGCGCTTCGGCTTCGGCGCCTTCAAGGCGCTGGGCGGCGTGTTCGCGGTCCATCAATTCATCGCCACGCACAAGGATCGCCCCGCGGCCGGCATCACCTTCACCACGGCCAGCTCCGGCAATCACGGCAGGTCCGTGGCCCTTGGCGCCCAGTCGGTCGGCGCCCGCTGCACGATCTTTCTGCCCAAGTTCACCTCGGCGGAAAAAGAAGAAGCGATCCGCGCCAAGGGCGCCGACGTGATCCGCATCGACGGCGATTACGACACCGCCGTCGCCGAGTGCCGGCGGCAGGCCGCGGAACGCGGCTGGACTGTGATCTCCGACACTTCGTGGGAGGGCTACGGCCAAATTCCGCTCGACGTCATGCGCGGCTACACGATGCTGGCCGCCGAAATCCTGCGCGAGTGGAAGGACGGCCCGACGCATCTCTTCGTGCAGGCGGGCGTGGGCGGCCTGGCGGCGGCGGTGATCGGCTATTTCTGGGCGGTGCTGCCGCAGCGCCCGGTGTCGGTGATCGTCGAACCCGAAAGCGCAGACTGCTGGTTCCAGAGCAATCGCGCGGGCCAGCCGGCCCTGGCGAGCGGCGCCGCCGACACGGCGATGGGCGGCCTCGCCTGCCGCGAGATCTCGCCCGTCACCTGGCCGATACTGGGAATGGGCGCCGACTGGTTCATGACCATCACCGAGGACCAGGTAATCCCGGCGCGCCGCCTGTTCGCCCATCCGTTGAACGGCGATCCCGCGCTCACCTCGGGCCCGTCGGGCTGCGCCGGCCTGGCCGGCCTCACGCGGATCTGCACGGAGGCCGATGCCTTCAAGGCGCTGGGCCTCGACGGGCAATCGCGCGTCCTGTTGATCAACAGCGAAGGCAATCTCGGCGAGGGTACAGTCTAGAACGTAGAGCGCTTTACGCTGCGCGCTTGCCTCTTTTGACGACAGAGCGAAGCGCGAGATTGATGCGGGTTTGCCATCCCGCCCCGCTGCGGCGGAAATGCTCGAGCACATCCGCATCCAGCCGCAAGGTCGTCGACACTTTGGGCTTCTCCGATTTGGGCCGGCCGCGCCCGACCGGTGCTGCGGCGAACTTCGCCCGCCATTCCGGCGTCGAGAGATCGGGCGCGTCATCGGGATCAACGAAAGCGCGGCGCGTAGGCTTTTTGCTCTTTGGCACTTGCTTTCCTCATCAAAGTGGGACGGCAATTAACGTTACTACACAAATTCGATGAAAAGCGCCGTCAAACTTCCTCCCCATTCATATGGGGAGGTGCCCGAAGGGCGGAGGGGTCATGACCCCATCGCCCCAGCATGACGGGGGCACTTCCCCGTATGAACGGGGAAGCAAAGACTTTAGGCTTCGACAAACGTTTTCAGGAGTAACCACGTGCAGCTTCAACTCAAGACTTGGCAGTTCGTCGAGGAATATCTCAAAACCAAGACCGGCATCATCATCCCGATCGGCTCGACCGAGCAGCACGGCCCGACCGGCTTGATCGGCACCGACGCGCTCACCGCCGAAATGATCGGCCGCGGCGTCGGCGAAAAGATCGGCGCCCTGGTGGCGCCCACGATCTCGGTCGGCATGGCTCAGCATCATCTCGACTTCGCGGGCTCGATCACCTTGAAGCCCACGACCCTGATCGCCGTGGTGCGCGACACCGTGCTCTCGCTCGCCAAGCACGGCTTCACGCGCTTCTTCTTCGTGAACGGCCACGGCGGCAACATCGCCACGGTGACGGCGGCCTTCTCCGAAATCTATTCGGAGCGTTCGATGGAGCGCATGAGCAACCAGCCCTCGATCAAGTGCGCGCTCCGCAACTGGTGGGACAGCCCGGGCATCAAGCGGCTGAGCTCCGAGCTCTATCCGAGCGGCGAAGGCAGCCACGCCACGGCGTCGGAAGTGGCGCTCACCTGGTACAAATATCCCGAGACGATGGATCGCCGCGTCCTCGAACCCCGCATCGCGCCTAATGGCTCGTTCGCCGATTCCGAGGACTATCGCCGCGCGTTTCCGGACGGCCGCATGGGCTCCGACCCCAGCCAGGCCACGCCCGAACACGGCAAGCGCTTCTACGACCAGGCGGTCGAGGACGTGGCGCGCGACTATCAGAGCTGGGTGGCGCGCTGACCTGACCGTCGTCTCGACCGAAGCGAAGCGGAGTGGAGAGACCTCCTCTCCACTAAATGCTGGCTAATCGTTGACGCAAGGTCTCTCCACGCGCGCCTGCGGCGCTTGGTCGAGACGACGGGGTTGGGAGCGGCCTAAGGCTGCTCGTCGAGCAGCCTCGGCTGAGGCGTGCCGCGGGCCTGTTGGCGCTTCATGACGTAAAGGCCCGAGGCGATGACGACGACGATCCCGGCGAACGCCAGTTCGTTGGGCACATCGCCCCACACGGCGTAGCCGATGACGATCGCCCACAGCACCGAACCGTAGCGCAGCGCGCCCAACACGGACATCTCCGCGCTCGAGCGCAGCGACAGCACCAGGAACTGGTAGCCCGAGGCCAGCAGCAGCGAGGCCACGACCAGCAGCAGGAGGCTGCGCGTCGACATCGGCTGCCAGCCTTCGATGAAGGTGCAAGCGAGGCCGAGCAGCGCCACCGCCGCCGCCGACCAGAACGACATGATGGTCGTCGGCACGTTCGCGGGGATGTAGCGGCCCAAGGTGTCGCGGATCGCGCCCAGCAGGGACGAGAAGACCACCACCCAGGTCCAGGCGTTGAGGTCGTGCGGCCGCGGCTGGATCACCAGCAGCACGCCCACGAAGCCCGCGGCGATCGCGGTCCAGCGGCGCCAGCGCACGTCCTCCTTCAGCACCATCACCGCGAGGATGGTGAGGAAGAACGGCGTCGACAGGTTGACGGCGGTGGCGACCGCGAACTGGGTGTGCGACAGCGCCACGAGATAGGTGAGCGCCGCGGCTGCTTCGAGGACACCGCGCGTGAACACGGCGGGATGGGCGACCGCCCTCATGTGCCGCCAGCCGCCGGTCGACAACAACAGCAGCAGGCACCACAAGGTCGCGAAGATGCCACGCAGGCCGATCACCTGCACGGCGGGCGCGGACTCGGTCGCCAGCTTGATGAGAGCGTCGTTGAAGATGAAGACCACGACCGACGCCGACATCCAGAGGATGCCGCGGGTGCTGTGGGTCACTTCGCGGCGCCGGCCATCTTGAGAATGAGTTTCCAGTGGTCGTCGCCGACCGGCGACACCGAGAGCCGCGACTGGCGCACCAGCCCCAACTCCTTGAACTTCGGATCGGCCTTGATGTCGGCCAGCGTGACCGGCTTTTTTAGCGGCTCGACCGGCGCCACGTCGACGGTGACGGCCTTTCCGGCCGCGTCGGTCGGATCGGGATAGGACGTCTTCACCACCTTGGCGATGCCGACGATCTCTTTGCCCTCGTTCGAATGATAGAAGAAGCAGAGGTCGCCCGACTTCATCGCGCGGAGATTGATCGCGGCCTGGGCATTGCGCACGCCGGTCCACGACGTCTTCTTGTCCTTCACGAACTGGTCCCACGAATAGACCGACGGCTCGGACTTTATGAGCCAATGCGCCATTTCACTCCCCTTCACGTCTTAACGGACGTGCCAGCAACGCGCGGATCGCTTCGTTGAGGTCCGCGCCTTTATGTAGAATAGCATCGACGGCGGTGCATATCGGCATCTCGATATTCTGCCGTGCGGCGCGGCGCAGCACGGCAGGCGCCGTCGCCTCGCCCTCGACCACCTGGCGGCGGCCCTCCATGTATGTGGCAAGCGATACGCCCTTGCCCAGCGCCACGCCCAGCGAGCGGTTGCGGGACAGGGGCCCATAACAGGTGAGCGCGAGATCGCCGAGGCCACTCAAGCCGGTCAGCGTCTCGAGTTCAGCCCCCATCGCCTGGCCAAGCCGCGCCATCTCCGCGAAGCCGCGCGTAATCAAAGCCGCGGCGGCATTGGCGCCCAGGCCACGGCCCTCGACGATGCCGGCGGCGATCGCCAGGACGTTCTTCACCGCGCCGCCTAGAGCCACGCCCAGCACGTCGTGCGTCCAGTATGGCCGGAACGCACCCGAAGCGAGTGTCGACGCAAGTGTGCGGCCAAGATTTGGATCGATCGTGGCAATGCTGATCGCCGTCGGCATGCCGCGCACGGCTTCCTCGGCAAAGCTCGGGCCCGACAGCAGGGCGATCCGCCGGCCTGGCTGAACCTCGTCCAGCACTTCGTGCATCAGCAAGCCGCTGCTGGCCTCGATCCCCTTGGCGCAGATCACGACCGGAGACTCTCCGGGCAGTTTTGCCGCGAGCGCGCGTACGGCCTGTGCCGGGCAGACCAGCAGCAGCGCATCGCATTTCGCCAAGGCGTCGAGATCGGGCGCGGCGACGATGCCGGCTTCGAGGGCGATGCCCGGAAGGTAAACATCATTCTTGCGCTCCGCTGCAATCGCCGCGGAGATCGATGGGTCACGCGACCACAGCGTGACGTCACGGCCGGCGCGGCGCGCAAGACAGGCGAGCGCGGTGCCAAAGGCGCCGCCGCCCACCACGCCAATGTGACCGCCGCCGTCTTTACTCATTGAGGTCACAGGCTGAGATTGAAGGCGATGGAGATGCGCCGGGACGTGCCGGTGTAGGGCCGCACCTGATGCAGCACCCAGGCGGGGAACATGACCAACCGACCCGACTTCGGACGGATCGTCTCGTTGGCGCCGACCGAAAGGCCCGCACTGCCGTAGGCGAGATGCGGCGCGTACATCGCCGGGCCCGGCCCGCGCGGATCCATGAACTCGAGTTCTCCACCCAGCGCGGGATCGCCATCGATGCCGCCGTCGTCGACGTAATAGACGCCCGACCAGAAGCTGCCGGGATGGGAATGGAACTCGTTGCCGTGGCCGCTGCGGTTGATGTTGGCCCACATGTTGGCGCGCCAGTTGATCGTGACGGCCTGGCCGCGGCGATCGGTGGTGATGCGGTTAGCGGTGTTGCGGCCGATCGCCAGCAGCTTGATCGCGGCCGCGCCGCCCCAACGGTCCATCTCCCAATCCGACTGCCAGCCGCCCAGGTTGGAGTGCTGCGTGCCGGGATGGGATTTCTCGCGCTGCTCGATGGTCGTGCGCAGCGCGGTGTTGAGCGTCTCGCCATCGCCGACGTCGAGCGTCACCACGGGCGTGGCGAACAGGCTGGTGACGACGGGACCGGTACTCATGCCCGCGACTCTACACTCTTAACATCAAGCGTGGGATCGAGCGGCCAGCGCGGCCGGGGACGAAAATCGAGCGCATCCGTGCGGCCCAGGCGCAGGCGTTCGAGGCCCGCCCAGGCGATCATCGCGCCATTGTCGGTGCAGAGCTTTACCGGCGGCGCCACGAGACGCGCGCCATGCTGGGCGGCCAACGTCTCGAGACGGGTGCGCAGATAGAGATTGGCCGCCACGCCGCCGGCCACAACCAGGATTGTGGCCGGCGCCAGGGCAAGCGCATTGGCGCACCGATCGGCCAGGACATCGCCCACGGTGCGCTGGAACGAGGCGCAGAGATCGGCGATCGCCTTGGCATCACCGGCCGGCAACTTCTCGACGGTTTGGCGGACCGCGGTCTTGAGGCCGGAGAAGGAGAAGTCGCAGCCGGGCTTGCGCCACATCGGTCGCGGCAGCGGGAAGCGCTGCGGATCGCCGCCAACAGCGGCCCTCTCGACGGCAGGTCCGCCGGGGAAGCCGAGGTTCAGGAGCTTCGCGGTCTTGTCGAAACACTCGCCGACCGCGTCGTCGATCGTGGTGCCCAGGCGCGTGAAGTCGCCCCCGGCGCTATTGGGACCGCGCACGGTCAGGAGTTGGCAATGGCCGCCCGAGACCAGCAGCAGCAGGTAGGGATAGGTCACGTCCTCCGTGAGGCGCACGGAGAGCGCGTGGCCTTCGAGATGGTTGACCGCCAGGAAGGGCTTGTCGTGCGCGAAGGCCATCGCCTTGGCCGTCATCACGCCCACCATGACGCCGCCGATGAGGCCCGGCCCGCCCGTGGCCGCAATGCCGTCGAGATCGGCCAAGCCGAGCTTGGCCTCGGCCAGCGCCTCGGCCACCAGCCCGTCGAGCCGTTCGAGATGGGCGCGCGCGGCAATCTCCGGCACGACGCCGCCGAAGCGGCGGTGCTCGGTGAGCTGGCTGTAGACGACATTGGCGAGGATCCGGCCCACGGGCTGGTTTCCCGCCGCCTCCGCCTCGACGATGGCGACCGCCGTCTCGTCGCAGCTGGTTTCGATGCCCAGGACGCGCATGGCTGTCTTCTAGCGTTCAAGCCTCACCTACGCTAGAGCAGCGGCATGGTCTCTCCCCTTCTCCGTATCGGCACACGCGGCAGCAAACTGGCGCTGGTGCAGGCTGGCCTGGTGCGCGACACGCTCGCAGCCGCCGTGCCGGAACTTTCCGTGGCCGGCGCGATCGAGATCGTCGTCATCACCACGACCGGCGACAAGATCCAGGACCGCCCGCTCTCCGAAGCCGGCGGCAAGGGCCTGTTCGTCAAGGAGATCGAGGAAGCGCTTTTAAGCAAGCGGATCGATGCCGCCGTGCACAGCATGAAGGACATGCCGACGGTGCAACCCGACGGCCTCGCGATCTCGGCGTTCCTGCCGCGCGAGGATGTGCGCGACGTGCTGATCGCGGGCGACATCAAGCGCATTGCCGACCTTAAGCAAGGCGCCGTCATCGGCTCGGCGGCGCTCAGGCGCAAGGCCCAGCTCCTGCATCTGCGGCCCGACCTCCAGGTCATGAACTTCCGCGGCAATGTCGACACGCGTCTGGCCAAGCAGGCCTCGGGCGTGGTCGACGCAACCTTGCTGGCGATGGCCGGCCTGAAGCGCCTCGGCCTCGGCAATGTCGGCGCGCCGATCTCCGAGGACGAGATGCTGCCCGCCGTCGGCCAGGGCGCGGTCTGTATCGAATGCCGGACGGACGAGGCGAAGACGCGCGGCTGGCTGGCGGCGATCGATCATGCACCGACCGCGACGTGCGTGGCGGCCGAGCATGCGATGCTCGCCGTGCTCGACGGTTCCTGCCGCACGCCGATCGCGGGACATGCGACGCTGGGCACGGACGGTTCGCTCCATCTGCGCGGCATGATCCTGAAACCCGATGGCTCGCAGGTGATCGCCACCGAGCGCAAGGGATCCGCCAACGACGCGGCCGCCCTGGGCAAGGACGCGGGCCTCGAACTGAAGCAACGCGGCGGGCCCGGGTTTCTCGAATGACCGACGCCGAATACGACGCCACGGGACTGCTCTGCCCGCTGCCGGTGTTGCGCGCCAACCGCAAGCTGCGCGACCTTCCGACGGGCGGTACGCTGACGATCCGCGCGACCGATCCCGCGTCGGAAAGCGATTTTCCCGCCTTCTGCAAGCAGACCGGTCACGAACTGGTCTCGACCTCGCGCGATGGCGAGGTACTGGTATTCGTCATCCGGAAACGCTAGTAGGCGACCATGCCTCAATCGACTTTCAAGACCATCGATAGCCTCGCCGTGTCCGGAAAACGCGTCCTCGTGCGCGTCGACCTCAACGTGCCGATGAAGAACGGCCAGGTGACCGATGCGATGCGCATCGAGCGCGCCGCGCCCACGCTCAAGGAACTCGCCGACAAGGGCGCCAAGGTGATCGTGCTCAGCCACTTCGGCCGGCCCGACGGCAAGCGCGTGCCGGAGATGTCGCTGAAGCCGCTGGTCGAGCCGCTCGCCAAGGCGATCGGCAAGCCCGTCGCTTTCGCCGACGATTGCATCGGCGCCGTCGCCGAAGCAGCCGTCCGCGCCTTGAAGAACGGCGAGGTGCTGCTGCTCGAGAACCTCCGCTTCCACAAGGAAGAGGAGAAGAACGATAGCGGCTTCATCGACAAGCTCTCGGCCCTGGGCGACATCTATATCAACGACGCCTTCTCGGCCGCGCACCGCGCGCACGCCTCGACCGAAGGAATCGCCAACCGCCTGCCCGCCGCGGCCGGCCGGCTGATGCAGGCCGAACTCGAGCATCTCAACAGCGCGCTGGGATCGCCCAAGCATCCGGTCTGCGCCGTCGTGGGCGGCGCCAAGGTCTCGACCAAGCTCGACCTGCTCGGCAACCTGGTGGGCAAGGTCGACAAGCTGATCATCGGCGGCGGCATGGCCAACACGTTCCTGCAGGCGCAGGGCATCTCCGTCGGCAAGTCTTTGTCGGAGAAGGATCTCGGCGCCACAGCGCGCGAGATCCTCGAGAAGGCCAAGGCCGCCAAGTGCGCGGTGCTGCTGCCGATCGACGTGGTCGTTGCCGGCGAGTTCAAGGCCGGTGCCGCCAATAAGGTCGTCGACGCCAACGCCTGCCCGGACGACCAGATGATCCTAGACGTCGGGCCGAAGTCGATCGCGCTCTACCAGAAGGAAGTGGCCGAGTGCGCCACCCTGGTCTGGAACGGCCCGCTCGGCGCCTTCGAGATGAAGCCGTTCGATGCCGGCACCATGGCGCTCGCGCAAAGCGTGGCCAAGCTGACGGGCGAGAAGAAGCTGCTGTCCGTGGCGGGCGGCGGCGACACGGTGGCGGCGCTGGAAGCGGCCGGCGTGGCCGACAAGTTCAGCTACGTTTCGACAGCCGGTGGCGCCTTCCTCGAATGGATGGAAGGCAAGACGCTTCCCGGCGTGGCGGCGCTGATCCGCGCGGCCTAAGCTCTCTCCAAAATAGGGAGGGAGCGCGATGCAGACGGAACCATCGGCGGGCGCCATCAGTTCGCACCTGGCCGTGCGGCCCGAGTGGCTCGCCCGGCGGCCGGAAGCGGCGCTGGAGCCCGGGCTGCCGATCATCGATCCGCACCATCACCTGATCGATCGTCCCGAGAGCGGAACCTACCTGCTGCCGGACCTGCTGGCCGATATCGGCAGCGGCGGCCACAACATCGTCGCCACCGTCTATCTCGAGTGGCTGTCGATGTATCGCGCCGACGGACCGGTCGAGATGCGCCCCGTCGGCGAGATCGAGTTCGCCAACGGCGTCGCGGCGATGTGCGCCAGCGGCAACTACGGCAAGACGCGCGCCTGCGCCGGCATCGTCGGACACGCCGACCTCGCCCTTGGCAGCAAGGTCGCCAAGGTGCTTGAGGCGATGATCGTCGCGGGCGGCGGACGGTTTCGCGGCATCCGGCACATCGCGTCGATGGATACAGATCAAGGGCACTGGGGCGCGACGGCGGTGCGGCCGATGGGCCTGCTGCGCGACAAGACGGTGCGTGAAGGCTTTGCCCAACTGGCGCCGCTTGGCCTCAGTTTCGATGCCTGGGTCTATCATCCGCAGCTCGGCGATGTCGTCGATCTGGCGCGCGCGTTTCCGGGCACACCGATCGTGCTCAATCATGTCGGCGGTCCGATCGGCCTCGGCCGCTACGCCGGCAAGCGCGACGACGTCTTCGCCGACTGGAGCGCCCGCATCGCCGAGCTCGCGGCCTGTCCCAATGTGCATGTGAAGCTGGGTGGCCTGGGCATGAAGATGTTCGGCTTCGACGTCCATGAGGGCGAGCTGCCGCCCAGCTCAGAACGACTAGCCGCCCTGTGCAAACCCTATGTCGAGACCTGCATCGCGGCTTTCGGCCCCAGGCGCGCGATGTTCGAAAGCAATTTCCCCGTCGACAAGGGCTCGTACGGTTACGGCGTCTACTGGAACGCCTGCAAGCGCCTGGCGCAGGGCATGAGTGCGGCCGAGAAAGCCGACTTGTTCCACGACACGGCCTCGCGCTTCTATCGCCTCGGCCTGTGAGCGGCGGACGATTCGCCTCGGGGCAAAAACCGGCTTAGCCTCGGGGCATGAGTTCGCCCACACAGCCTGAACGTCCGCGGCTCCCTTGGGATCCGCCCGAGCATTTCGAGAAGCGCATCCCGGACGGCGACAGCCGCGAGCGCCTGGTCTGCGGTCGCTG
Source organism: Enhydrobacter aerosaccus (assembly GCA_903832005.1). Taxonomy (GTDB): domain Bacteria; phylum Pseudomonadota; class Alphaproteobacteria; order Reyranellales; family Reyranellaceae; genus Reyranella; species Reyranella aerosaccus_B. The sequence goes on from CAIKZO010000065.1 coordinate 32,014, forward strand.
CGAGTTCATTCACTATCAGAATCCCAAGGTCGTCGCGGGCGCCGTGATCACCTGGAAGGACAAGATCCTGATGGCCCGGCGCGCCATCGAACCGCGCAAGGGATTCTGGACGCTGCCTGCCGGTTACATGGAATTGGGCGAGACCACCGAGCAGGCCGCGCAGCGCGAAGCGAAGGAAGAAGCCTGCGCCGACATCGAGATCGACCGGCTGCTGGCGATGTATTCCGTGGCGCGCATCGGCCAGGTGCAGATCATGTATCGCGCGCGCCTGCTGAACGAGAACATTGCCGCCGGTATCGAGAGCGAGGAAGTGGCGCTGGTCGACTGGAACGACATTCCCTGGGACCAGCTCGCCTTCCCGACGATGGTCTGGGCGCTCGCGCACTTCCACGAGACGCGCGACCGGAAAGACTTCTCGACCTTCTCAAATCCGACGGGCGACCTCGCGAAGATGTGGCCGCCACGCAAACCGCAGGGGCTGTAATCGGGGCTTTAAGACTCGTCAGAAGTAGGGGTTTCTGTTAAGATCGTACGAACGTTCGCATAGCGTACGAATTTCAAAAAGACGGAGGAAACCATGCTGACTTCTGCCGCGAATGAACTGCTGACGCACGTTGGACCGGGTACGCCCATGGGCAACCTGATGCGGGAATACTGGATCCCCGCCTGCATGTCCTCGGAACTCAAGGCCGATGGCGAGCCGATGCGGCTGCTGCTGCTCGGCGAACAGCTGATCGCCTTCCGCGACACCGATGGCCGCGTCGGCATCATGGAGCATCGCTGCCCGCACCGTTGTGCGTCGCTGTTTTTTGGCCGCAACGAAGAAGGCGGCCTGCGCTGCGTCTATCACGGCTGGAAGTTCGACGTCGAAGGCAACTGCGTCGACATGCCGAACGTGAAGGAAGAGCAGGACTTCAAGCATCGCATCAAGGCCAAGGCCTACAAGGTGGTCGAGCGCGCGGGCTTCATCTGGACCTACATGGGCACGCGCGCCGAAGCGCCGCCGATGCCCGCCCTGGAAGTGCTGCAGCTGCCGGAAGCAGACCGCATGACCCGCGTCCACCAGCGCGAGTGCAACTGGTTCCAGTCGCTCGAGGGTGACATCGACACCTCGCACTTCGGCTTCCTGCATGTCGGCGGCCTCAAGATCGACGACGTCGACCCCAACTCCATCCATCGCTGGGGCGTCATGGATCGCGCGCCGGACTACAAGGCGACGGAGACCGACTGGGGCACGATGTATGCCGCCTATCGCGACGCCGATCAGGGCAACATCTACTACCGCTTCGCGCACTTCATGTTCCCGTTCGTCACGCTCACCCCGAACGGCTCGTTCGAGGACCAGGTCGCGTGCACGATGAATGTGCCGATGGATGACACGCATACGCTCACCTACAATCTCTCGTGGACGAAGAAGACCCGTCCTCTCGAGACCTTGAAGAACGGCGACTGGATCCCGGGCATCGCGCCCGACCAGAAGTACCTGCCCAACACCAACGACTGGTACGGCCGCCATCGCCTCGTCGCCCGTCGCGAGAACGATTACTTCATCGACCGCGACATGCAGAAGAACGTGAACTACACGGGCATCCAGGGCATCGGCCGTCAGGACCAGGCCGCCGTCGAATGCATGGGCGAGATCGTCGATCGTTCGCTCGAGCATCTGGCGCCGTCGGACCGCATGATCGCGATCACGCGCAAGCGCCTGATCGACGCCTGCCAGAAGCTGATGAACGACAAGATCGTGCCGCCGCTGGTCGACGATCCCGACCTCTGCCGGCGCGCGCGTGGCGGTTCGTTCGTGGCCTCGGCCAAGCTCGACTGGCTGGACGCCTATGCCGACAAGCTGCAGACGGCGCTGAGCCCGCTCAACCTGCTCCAGCGCCTACCGCTGGCAGCCGAGTAAAGTGACGCGAGACGGCTGCACAAGACAGCCGCCGCAAGAGGAGGCGAGGAAGAAGATGGGATCGGCCGCCGTGACGCGGGCCCCGAACAGATGAGTGTTGCCGTCGATCTGCCGGCAGCACCCGTGCGCCCACGCGGCAGCCTGTTCGAGCGGCACGGGCGTGGCTTCGGGCTCACCCTGTTGGTCCTGCTGCTGGGCTTCCTGTCGCTCTATCCCCTGGCGATGCTGTTCTACGGCAGCCTGCATTCGACGCCGCCCGGCATGGCCGGCGTGTTCAATCTCGACGGCTACGCATCGCTGGGCTCGGACGAGAACCTCGCGGCGCTGGTCAACACGGTGGCGATCTCGCTGGTCAAGACGATCCTGTCGCTGGCGCTGGCGATCCTGATGGCCTGGATCATCGCGCGCACCGACACGCCCGGCCGCGGCGTGCTCGAGGTGCTGATCACGTTGCCGTTCTTCATCCCGCCGATCCTCACGGCCACGGCCTGGGCGATGCTGGGCAACGCGCAGGTCGGCACGATCAACATCGTCTGGAAGGCGATCACCGGCCTCGAGACGCCGCTGGTCGACGTCTACTCCTACGGCGGCGTGATCTGGCACATGATGCAGTATTCGACGCCCTTCATCTTCCTGCTGGTGGTCGACGCCTTCCGCGCCATGGATCCCTCGCTCGAGGAAGCCAGCCGCATGTCGGGCGCGTCGCGCTGGCAGACCTTCTGGCGCGTCACCTTCGCGCTGATGCTGCCGGTCACAACCAGCGCCTTCATCCTGAGCTTCATCCGCGGCATGGAGTCGTTCGAATCGGCGGTGTTCTTCGGCACGCCGGTCGGCATCAACGTCATCACCACGCAGATCTACAATTCGATCACCCAGAAGGGCACGCCCGACTACCAGTCGGCGACGGCGCTGGGCTTCGCCGCCATGGCGTTGATGTTCCTGCTGCTGGTCGTGCAGTCGCGCCTGCTGCGCGGCCGCAGCTTCACAACCGTGACCGGCAAGGGCTATTCGCCCAACGTCACGCGGCTGGGCCGCCTCAGGTGGGTCACCTTCGCGATCTGCGTTTCCTTCTTCGTGCTCACCGTTGTGCTGCCGGTCGGCCAGTTGCTGTTGAGTTCGTTCTTCCAATTCTTCGGCTTCTACCAGCTCGACATGCTGACCCTTCAGCACTACCGCGACGTCTGGGAGAACGACGAATTCTGGCACGCCTTCGGCAACACCATGCTGCTGGGCGTCATCGGCGCCACCGCGACCATGGCGCTGGGGGGTATCGTCGCCTACGTCACCACGCGCACGACCTGGCGCGGCCGGCGACTGATCGACATCCTGGCGTGGCTGCCCTGGATGATGCCGGGCATGGTGCTGGGCATCGGCTTCCTGTGGGGCTTCGCCACCTTGCCGCATTCGGTGCCGATCTACGGCACGCTCTGGGCGTTGCTGCTGGCCTACATCGCGCTCGGCACACCGGTCGCGGTGAGGGTCACGTCAGGCGCCTATGCGCAGATCGCCAAGGACATCGAGGAATGCAGCCGCGTCCATGGCGCGGGCTGGTGGCAGACGCTCGGCCGTATCCTGATCGCGCTGGCGTGGCCCGCTTTCGCCGTCGGCTGGGTGCTGATCTTCTTCGGCATCATGCGCGAGCTCAGCGCCTCAATCCTGCTCTATGTGCCGGATACCGAAGTGATGTCGGTGGTGATGCTGAAGATGTGGGTGGGCGGCAAGCCGGAAGAAGTGAGCGTGCTGGGGCTGATCATGCTGGTCCTGGTGCTGGTGTTCCGCTGGGTGCAGCTCCGGTTCATCGGCCGGCGCATCAGCACGCTCTGATGGGAAAACAGGGAAGGAAATCGCCATGCTGAGGAGAACCGTGCTGGGAGGCCTGGCCGCCAGTGCCACGGCGAGTACCATGATCGTGCGCTCCGCCGTGGCGCAGGATGCCGACTGGCAGAAGCTGGTCGACGCCGCGAAGAAGGAAGGCAAGGTCTCGATCTATACGGCCTCGATCGGCTCGCCTTTCCACAAGATCATCTTCAAGGCCTTCGAGGCCAAATACGGCATCAAGGTCGAGTTGCTGGAAGCGCGCGCCAGCGAAGTGCGTGAGCGCGTACGAGTCGAGCAGTCGGCCGGCCGCTTCCTTGGCGACCTGCACCATAATGGCAGCACGACGACCTGGCTGATGACGCAGGACGGCAACTTCCAGCCGCACGGTCCGCTGCCCAACCTCAAGAACATCGAAGCGCCCTACGAGGCGAGCGAGATGAGCGTGCCGGCCGAGGTCATCAGCTATTGCCTGATGGTCAACAAGAACATGGTGAAACCGGGCGAGGAGCCGAAGGTCTGGAAGGACATCCTCGATCCCAAGTGGACGGGCAAGATCCTGTCCGACGACTATCGCGCGCTGGGCGGCGGCGCGGTCTTCTTCATGGTGATGTACGACACGTTCGGTCGGGAGTTCCACGAGAAGCTCGCGGCCCAAAAGCCCGTCTTCTCGCGCGACCTCGCCAACAGCGAACGCAGGGTCGCGCGCGGCGAGTTCCCGCTCTACATCCCCTTCTCGCTGCAGGATCTCAACAACCTGAAGGGCCTGCCGGTGAAGCCGATCGTGCCGGCGGAGGGCCGCCCGTATGTGCGCTTCGACCTGTCGATGCTGAAGAACGCGCCGCATCCCAACGCCGCGCGGCTGTTCACCAATTTCTACCTCGAGCCCGAGCAGCAGCTCGTGTTCGCCAACGCGGGCTACAATCCCGTGGTGAAGGGCGTGATCGAGAAGACGTCGGAGGATATCCGGCCGCATCTCGCGACCAAGGCGCTGGGCACCACGACGCCGTCGAAACAGGACGCCATGCTGGCGCTCGCCAAAGAGATCTACAAGTAAGCCATGCCGTCCGTCACCCTGCGCGCCGTCGGCCGGCATTTCGCCGAGCTCAAGGCCGTCGACTCGATCGACCTGTCGATCGAGCATGGCGAGTTCGTCACGCTGCTTGGTCCCTCGGGCTGCGGCAAGACCACGACCTTGCGCATGGTGGCCGGCCTCGAACGCAACGACACCGGCCGCATCGAGATCGGCGGCCGACTGGTGAGCGACGCGCAGGCCGGCCTGTTCGTGCCGCCCGACCAGCGCAAACTCGGCATGGTGTTCCAGTCCTACGCGATCTGGCCGCATATGACGGTATTCGACAACGTGGCCTACCCGCTCTCGGTGCGGCACGTCGCCAAGGCCGAGATCAAGGACCGCGTGATGAAGGCGCTGCAGCTGGTCGAGATGGACCGCTATGCCGAGCGGCCGGCGCCGGCGCTCTCGGGCGGCCAGCAGCAGCGTGTGGCGATCGCCCGCGCCCTGGTGTTCGAGCCCGAGGTGCTGCTGCTCGACGAGCCGCTCAGCAATCTCGATGCCCGGTTGCGCACTCAGATGGGTGTCGAGTTTCGCGCCCTTCAAAAGCGACTCAAGATCACGACGCTCTATGTGACGCACGACCAGGAAGAAGCGATGGCGCTCAGCGACCGCGTGGTCGTGATGCAGCGCGGCCACATCCTGCAGATCGATGCGCCCGAGACGGTCTATCGCCGGCCTGCCAGTCGCGAGGTCGCGGCTTTCTTCGGCGCGCCCAATCTCATCGAAGCGTCGGTCACTGCCGCCCAACCGGCGAGCGGCGACGAATGGCTGCTCTCGGTCACGGGTCCGGGCTGGCAGGGCACCTGCCGCGCTGCGCGTTCCTTCGATGCCGGCGCACGGGTGCTGCTGGTCGTCCGGCCCGAGGACGTGACGCTGGCCGAGCGTGATACGACGACGCCCGGCAAGCTCGCCTGGCAGGGCCGTGTGGTCGACGGAATCTTCCGTGGGCCGCGGCGCAACCTGACAATCGAAGCGGCCGGCCTGCGCTTCAATGCCGAATGTCCTGCGACACGCGCGGTCACTATCGGCGATCCGGTGACAATTCTGGTAGATGCAGAGAGCACCTGGGCCATCCAGCCGTGAGCGATTTCAGGAGAGCGTAGAAATGGCGAGATTGCGGGCAGCCGACGCGGAGCGACGCGCGGCCAGCGGCTATGGACCGGATTTCCTCGAAGCCTTCGCACGTGGCCTGCGCGTGATCGGCGCATTCAGCCGCGAGCGCAGCCACATGACCCTGAGCGACGTCGCGCGCGCCACTGACCTGCCCAAGCCCAGCGTACGGCGCGCGCTTTATACGTTGAGCTGCCTGGGCTTTGCCGCCAGCGACGGCCGCTCCTTCCGCCTGACACCACGCATCATGGAGCTGGCATCGGCCTATCTCGGCTCGAACATGGTCTCGACCGTGGTCCAGCCCGCCTGCGAGCGGCTGGCGGAGCTGACGGAGCAGTCCTGTTTCGCTGCCGTCCTCGACGGTCACGACATCATGGTGATTGCCCATTCGATGCACGGTCGGCCCGACGTCCTGGCGCCGACGATCGGCCTGCGGCGGCCGGCCTTCAACACCGCGGCCGGCCGCGCCATCCTCAGTCAAATGCCCGAGCAGGCGCTCGACACCTGGCTCGACACGCTCGAGCCCAAGGGAGCGACCGACTTTACCGTGACCGACAAACGCGCGCTCAAGGCCGAGATCGTACATATCCGCAAAGAAGGTTTCGCCATCACCGCACAGGAATGGCGGCGCGGCTATCACGCGGCCGCGGTTCCGGTCCGCCGTTATGACGGCGTGACCATCGCGGCCCTGTGCACGGCCGTCTGGGTGGAAGATTCTTCCGTCGACTCCGCCGCCGAACGACACGTTCCCGCGTTGCTCGCCGAAGCTGAGTCGCTACAGCCGCAGCTGCTTTAAAGCTCGGCGCCGCCGGCCGGATCCTTTGGCGGTAGCGGCGGATCCTTGGCGAAGGGATTGTCGGCGCCGTCCCAGTAGCGCTTGAGCAACGGTACCTGGAAGAAGGCGAAGACCATCGTGAGCGGGAAGCTCACGAACATCTTGCTGGCGATCCAGGTCTCGGTCGAGAAACTGCGCCAGGCCACTTCGTTGACGGCGGCCAGCACGAAGAAGAACAGCGCCCAGCGCACGGTGAGTTTGCGCCAGCCCTCATCGGTCAGCCGGAACGCCGCGCCAAAGATCGGCTTCAGCAACGGCCGTTGGAACAGCAACAGGCCGCCGCCCAGGATGACGCCGAACAGGCAGTTCACGATGGTCGGCTTCAGCTTGATGAAGGTGTCGTCCTGCAGCCAGATCGTGAGGCCGCCGAAGATCAGAACGAAGAAGCCGCCGACCAGCGGCATGATCGGCCAGCGTCCCTCGAGCCAGCGATAGCAGGGCAGCGCGATCGCAGTCGCGGCGATGAAGACGCCGGTGCCGGTGTAGATGCCCCACTTGCCGTTGGCGACGAAGAACAGCAGCAACGGCGCCAGTTCGATGACGCTCGCGTAGAGGCGGCGCGGGCTGACGTCATCTTTTTTGGTGGGGCTTTCAGTATCGGGGCTCATGCCGGCAATCCCATCAATCCGCGCGCGAAAGCCCGGGCCTCGAAGGGCCTGAGATCGTCGATGCCTTCGCCGACGCCGATGGCAACCACCGGCAGCTTGAATTTTTCCGCGAGCGCCACCAGCACGCCACCCTTGGCGCTGCCGTCGAGCTTGGTCACGACCAACGAGTCGACGGGCGACAGGTTGCGGAAGGTCTCGACCTGGGCATGGGCGTTCTGGCCGGTCGTGGCGTCGAGCACGAGCAGGCAGGAATGCGGCGCCGTGGCATCGAGCTTGCGAATCACGCGCACCAGCTTGGCCAACTCTTCCATCAGGTTGGCCTTGTTGTGCAGGCGGCCCGCCGTGTCGATCAGCAGCACGTCGCAGCCTTCGGCCTTGGCCTGCTGCAAGGCCTCGAAGGCGAGACCCGCGGCATCGGCGCCGGTTTCCTTGGCGATCACCGGCACGCCCGCGCGCTCGGCCCATACCTTGAGCTGCTCGACCGCGGCGGCGCGGAACGTGTCGCCCGCTGCCAGCATCACTTTGCGGCCCTCGCCCTTGAACACATGCGCGAGCTTGGCGATGGTCGTGGTCTTGCCGCTACCGTTCACGCCCACGACCAGCACGACATGTGGTTTGTGGTTGGGCTCGAGCACCAGCGGGATCGCCACCGGCCGCAGGATCTCGGCGATGTCGTCGGCGAAGGCGCCGCGCACTTCCTCGTCGGTCACTTCCTTGCCGAAGCGCTCCTTGCCGAGTTTCGCCACGAGGCGTGCGGCAACGCTGACGCCGAGATCGGCCTGGATCAGCGCATCCTCGAGCTCGTCGAGCGTCGTCTGGTCGAGCTTCTTCTTGGTGAAAAGGCCGGTGATGCTTTCGGTGACCCGCTGGGTCGACTTCGCAAGCCCGGTGCGCAGCCGGGAAAGCCAGGAACCCTTGCCTTCGCTCATGCTGGTAACTGGGCCGCCAGCTCGCCCTTGTAGGAGAGCGCGATGCCGCCGGTCATCATCACGTGATTATCGCGCATCCATTCGATGGTGAGCGTGCCGTGCTCGACAACCACCTCGACCCGCCGCCCCGCCAGCCCGCGCCGCGAGGCCGCCACGCCGGCCGCACACGCGCCCGAACCGCAGGCGAGCGTTAGACCCGCGCCGCGTTCCCAGACCCTAAGCCGTAACTTGTTCTCGCCCACCATCTGCGCCACGCCGATGTTGGCACGTTCCGGAAAGAAGGCGTGATGCTCGAGCTGCGGTCCCAGTTCCGCGAGCGGAATGGAATCAAGATCGTCGACGAAGAAGGTGGCGTGTGGATTGCCCATGCTGGTGCCGACCGGATCCTGCAGCGGACCAATGCCGACCGGCATGTGCCTGGTGTCGCAGGCCTTGGCCACCGGAATGTCACGCCAGTCGAGCTTGGCCGGTCCCATGTCAACGGCGATCACCGGCAGGCCGTTGGCGCCCATGCCGGCTTTCTGTGACTCGAGCAGGCCCGAGATCGTCTGCACGATGGCATGGTCGGTCTTGCGCTCGTCCATCAACAGCGAGGCCACGCAGCGCGTGGCATTGCCGCAGGCACCCGCCTCGCCGCCGTCGGGGTTGTAGATGCGCATGAAGACGTCGGCGTCGCGCTCGGTCGGCTTCTCGAGCACGATCAACTGGTCGCAGCCGACGCCGAGCTGGCGATGGGCGATCATGCTGATGCGCCGGGGCGACAGGCCGAGCGTGCCCGCCCGATCGTCGAGGATGACGAAATCGTTGCCCAACCCATGCATCTTCAGGAACGGGGTGCCGCTCATGCCGGGCTATATGGCGTTTCGGCGGGGTTAGCGCAATCCGGGCCAGCGCAACGAGCGTGCGCGCACCTGTCCGGCGCGCGTTCCGCCGATTTCTCGCACATCCAGCGCCGCCAGCCGCTTGGTGTAGATCGTCATGTGCAGGATGCCGAGCGGATCGTAGGGCATGGCAGGCTCGACGAAGAGGCCGCGCTCGGCGTCCCAGGCCGGCGTCGCGTGATGGATCGGCCAATTGCATCGGCTGGGCAGCGGCGCGTAGGCGAAGCCGCGGTCGTAGACCAGCACGTTGAGCGCGATCTGGTCGGTCATGTTGGCCGAGCGCTGCAGCGCCTCGCCCAGCACCTCGGCCCAACCGGCCCAATGCGGCGCATCGCCTTGCAGGGCAAAGACGCCGGCATTGATCAGCGGATAGCGGATCAGGCGCTCGGCCGTCTCCTTGTTGAAGCACTCCGCGTAGGCGGCACCGTTGATCGTGGAAAATTCGGTCCAAGCGTGATGATAGTGCCGCATCGAGCGATGGATCTCCGGCGCCACGGCGAGCGCGCCAGTGCGAGCTGCCGCGAGAAAGAGCGACAGCGCATCGCCCTGCTGGACCCAGCAATCGCCATCGATCCAGAGATAGAGATCGAAGCCCGGGAAATAGCGCGGTAGGAACGGCCGCGCGGTCAGCGCCTTGTAGCCGTCCTTCAGTTTCTCGCGGCCGGGAAAATCGAAATCCCAGACCGGCTCGACCAGCACGGCGCCCTGCTCACGACACCACGCGCGCTGCACATCGGTGAGGCCACAATCGAGGATGCCCAGCGCCAGCGCGCGGCCTTCCGCCGTCGCGCGCAGCGAGCCGATGCAGTCGCGCATCAGGTCGAAATAGGCGGCGTCGCCGCCGGTGATCGCGATCGCTCTTTCCGTCACCGGATCAAGATGGCGTATCACAAGGCTTTGCGCCACAGTGCCGGCCAAGAGGAAGCCATCCCTAAGGACACCATGCCCAAGCACGTCGACTACTACGTTTCGCTCAATTCGCCGTGGGCCTTTCTCGGCTCCAAGCGGTTCGAGGTCATCGCCAAGAAATACAATGCCGACGTCACCATCTGGCCGGTCGATTTCGGCTCGGTGTTCGCGGTCTCCGGCGGCCTGCCGCTGCCCAAGCGCGCGCCACAGCGTCAGGCCTATCGCATGATGGAGCTGAAGCGCTGGCGCGACCATCTCGGCATCAAGCTCAATCTCGAGCCCAAGCACTTCCCGTCCAACGAAGTGCCCGCGGCCCAGTGCGTCATCGCGCTGCGCGAGCAGGGCCGCATGGCCGACGCCATCAAGCTCGCCCATGCCGTGCTGAACGCCGTGTGGGTTGAGGAAAAGAATTCTGGCGATCCAGAAACCCTGAAGGAGCTGATCACCGGCTGCGGGCTCGATGCCGATGCGGTGATGAAGGCGGGACAGGCGCCCGACATGCCGGCGAAGCGCGAGGCCTATACCAAGGCGGCGATCGAGAAAGGCGTCTTCGGAGCGCCGTCCTTCGTGATCGACGGCGAGATCTTCTGGGGCCAGGACCGACTGGAGTTCGTCGACCGCAAGCTAGCGTCCTGATCAGCCGCTGAGATAGGCGGCGGATAGCACGGCGAAGCCGTTGTTGACGACGTGCGAGACCAGCGACGGCAGCAACGAGTTGGTGCGCCGTCGCAGCCAGCCGAACAGGAAGCCGAGCGGCAGCACCAGCACGATGTGCGCGGGCTCGTAGTGCGCGCCCGCGAAGGTGAGTGAGCTCACCACCAGCGCCACGATCGAGCCCCAGCGGCTCTCGATCCAGCCGTAGAGCAGGCCGCGGAAAATCAGCTCCTCGACCAGCGGCGCCAGCAGCGCGAAAGCGATGAAGCTCGGGATCAGCTTGCCCGGATCCTGGGCCAGTTCCATGACCTGCTTCATGCCCTCGGGCTCCGGCCCGATCTGGCTGACGCCGATCGACAGCGCCAGCGTGGCGAGCGGGCCGAACAGCAGGTAGCGCCAATTGGCCCGCCGCATGCCGAGCGCCGGCGCGGCATCGACCCCAAGAGGCGAGACGGCGACCGCCACCGAAAACAGCCCGACCGTATAGAACAAAGCAAGAATCTTGATGAGCCCACGGGGCTCACTGCGGAGAAACCATGCTGCCAGCGTGCCAAAGGCAGCGAGAACGACCACAAAAAGCACGATCGTCCAGCCAGATATCGGCCGAAAATCCTTTTTTTACCAATGAGTTATCATCAAACGACAAGACTTTGACTCCCCGCCTCCCAAAGCTTATACCCCGGCCGCTCAATCGGTCGTGCCGATTTCTACAGTTCCCCCGTCGGGGAGCTCCGCTGGTCCGCGAAGGTTCGCGCACCGGCGCGAAAGTCGTTTGGGCAAACGGAGTGTTGGGACTGGGATGTTCGAAGGTCTGAGCAAACGTCTGGGCGACGTATTCGATAAGCTTCGCGGGCGCGGTGCGCTCTCCGAAGCCGATGTCGATGAGGCCCTGCGCGAGGTTCGGACCGCGCTGCTCGAAGCCGATGTGGCGTTGCCCGTCGTGCGTGAGTTCATCGAATCCGTCCGTCCCAAGGCCATCGGTGCCGACGTCATACGTTCGGTCACGCCGGGCCAGATGGTCATCAAGATCGTCAACGATCACCTGGTGGAAATGCTGGGCGGCACGGTCGCCGATCTCGACCTCAACGCCATTCCGCCGGTCGTGATCCTGATGGTCGGCCTCCAGGGCTCGGGCAAGACCACCTCCTCCGCCAAGATCGGCTATCGCCTGAGCCAGGGCCCGCAGGGCATGGCGGCCGAGATGTTCGCCGGCAGCTTCTCCGTGAAACGCAAGGTCATGATGGCCTCGCTCGACACGCGCCGCCCGGCCGCACAGCAGCAGCTCAAGATCCTGGGCGAGCAGACCGGCGTATCGACGCTGCCGATCGTTCCCCTGGAAATGCCGCTGGCGATCACCAAGCGCGCGATGGAAACGGCGCGGCGCGAAGGCTTCGACGTCCTGATCCTCGACACCGCCGGCCGCCTGTCGATCGACGAAGAGCTGATGAAGGAAGTGGCCGACATCAGCGCGCTGGCCAAGCCCAAGGAAACCCTGCTGGTCGCCGACGCGATGACCGGCCAGGACGCCGTCAACGTCGCCAAGGCGTTCAATGAGCGACTGGCCGTCACCGGTATCGTGCTGACCCGCGTCGACGGCGACTCCCGCGGTGGTGCGGCGCTGTCGATGCGCGCTGTCACCGGCCGGCCGGTCAAGCTGATCGGTGTCGGTGAGAAGTTCGACCAGCTCGAGCCGTTCCATCCCGACCGTATCGCCAGCCGCATCCTCGGCATGGGCGACATCGTCTCGCTGGTCGAGCGTGCCGCCGAGAACATCGACAAGGAAGAGGCCGAGAAGCTCGCGGCCAAGGTCCGCAAGGGCCAGTTCGACATGGACGACCTGCTGAGCCAGCTGCGCCAGCTGCGCAAGATGGGCGGTCTCTCTGGCCTGATGGGCATGCTGCCAGGCGCCATGCAGGCCAAGGCCGCGATGTCGAAGGCTAAGATCGACGAGAACCAGCTCAAGCGCCAGGAAGCCGTGATCCTGTCGATGACGAAGAAGGAACGCCGCAACCCCGACGTGATCCATGCCTCGCGCAAGAAGCGCATCGCGGCGGGATCGGGCGTCCAGGTGCAGGACGTCAACAAGCTGCTCAAGCAGCACGCCGACATGGTCAAGATGATGAAGCGAGTGAACAAGCTCGGAGAAAAAGGATTCATGCGCAGCCTCGGAGGCATGCAGCCTCCGCCGGGTTTCCCGCGCTGAAGGTTTCGTGAAGTTTTTAGACACTCAGACGACTTGTAAGGAGACAGAATGCTAGCGATCCGCATGACCCGCCACGGCACCAAGAAGCGGCCGTTCTTCCACATCGTCGTGGCCGACGCGCGCAGCCCGCGCGATGGCCGCTTCATCGAGAAGCTGGGCACCTACAATCCGCTCCTGCCGCGCGAGCACGAGACCCGCATCACCCTCGACAAGGAGCGCATCGCTCATTGGCTGCAGGTCGGCGCCCGTCCGTCGGACCGCGTCGCCAAGTTCCTGGCGAACGCCGAGCTGATGAAGCCGCGCGAGCGCCGCGAGCAGACCAAGAAGAACCAGCCCCGCGCCAAGACGCAGGAGCGCATGAAGGCCGCCGCCGCGGCTGAAGCCGCTGCTGCTACGGCCGAGGCACCGAAGGAGGCCGCTGCTTCCTGATGAGCGAAGACCGCGTCCTGCTGGGCGTCGTCGCGGCGCCACACGGCGTACGCGGTCTGGTGCGCATCAAGAGCTTCACCGAGGACCCGATGAAGGTGGCCGCTTATGGCCCCTTGTCGGATGAGACGGGGAAGAAGGAGTACCGGGTCGAAGCCCTCAGTGCCGCACGCGGTGCTGTGTTGGCCCGGATCGAGGGCGTAGCCGATCGCACGGCGGCCGAGGCGATACGTGGTTTGCGGCTCTATGTGGAGCGCACGCGATTGCCGGCAGCGGGCGAGAAGGAATGGTACGAGGCCGATCTGATCGGTCTCCGTGCCATTGGCCGGGACGGCAAGGAGTGGGGGAAGGTGACCGCCTTCCACAATTTCGGCGCCGGGTCGGTGATGGAAGTGTCGGCGGGGCTGATGTTGCCCTTCACCGACGAAGCGGTGCCCGAGATCGACGTCCCGGGCGGCAAGGTAGTGATCGATCCGCCGGCGGGTCTGCTGGCAGGTCGCGATACGAAGGAGGCGTGAGGCAACGTGTGGCGCGCGGCCGATGTGGACAGCTAAGGCGCTGACGCTCTTCCCGGAGATGTTTCCGGGCCCGCTGGGTGAGAGCCTGGCCGGCAAGGCTTTGAAGGAGGGCATCTGGTCGCTCGACGCGGTCGACATCAGGCGGTTCGCCAAGGACCGCCACGGCACGGTGGACGATGCACCGTTCGGAGGCGGCGCCGGCATGGTGTTGAAGCCCGATATTCTCTCGGCGGCGATCGAAGCGGTCGCCGTGCCTGGAATGTCGAAGCTGCTGATGTCACCGCGAGGCGCGCCGTTCAGTCAGGTGCGCGGGCGGGAGCTGGCGGCGGGACCGGGTGTGTTGCTGGTGTGCGGACGGTTTGAAGGCGTGGATGAAAGGGTCATCGAGGCCCACGCGCTGGAAGAGGTTTCGGTCGGTGATTTCGTGCTCTCGGGCGGCGAGATCGCGGCCATGGCGGTGATGGATTGTTGCGTAAGGCTGCTGCCCGGCGTGATGGGCGCGGCTCAATCGGCGAGTGAGGAGAGTTTCGAGGACGGACTGCTGGAGTACCCGCACTACACGCGGCCCGCGACCTGGGCCGGACCGGATGGGATCGAACGGCGCGTGCCGGACGTCCTGGTCTCCGGCCACCACGGCAAGGTGGCGGCGTGGCGGATGAGCCAGCGGGAAGAGATTACGCGGCGGCGGCGGCCCGATCTGTGGGAACGCCGGCGGACCGCGAAGGTGAACGAAGAGAAGTGATGAAAGGACGGATACGATGAACATTCTCGACACGATCGGCCAGTCGACGATCGACAAAGTGCAGGCCGAGCGGCCCGTGCCCTACTTCGAGTCGGGCGACACGCTCAAGGTGCACGTCAAGGTGCAGGAAGGTAATCGCGAGCGCCTTCAGGTCTACGAAGGCCTCTGCATCGCCCGCAAGAACGCCGGCGTGAACTCCTCGTTCACCGTGCGCAAGATCTCGTTCGGCGAAGGCGTCGAGCGCGTGTTCCCGCTCTACGGCCCCAGCATCTGGGAAATCGAAGTCGTCCGTAAGGGCGTCGTGCGCCGCGCCAAGCTCTATTACCTGCGCGACCTGCGCGGCAAGGCGAGCCGCATCGCCGAGGACACCGACGCCCAGCGCGAGCTGCTCGCCACGCAGGCCGAGGAGGCTCTCAAGCGTCCGCGCCGCGAGAAGCTCAAGAAGGAAAAGCCCAAGGAAGAAAAGGGTGTCCGCAACGCCAAGGGCGGCGGAAAGAAGTAGGCGCACCATGGCGTTCCGCAAGAAGTCGGCTACTCCCCCGCCTCCGCCGCCTCCGCCGCGGACGCTGTTCGAGAAAATCTGGGACAACCACGTCGTCCATCGTCAGGACGACGGGACCTGCGTCCTCTACATCGACCGCCACCTCGTCCACGAGGTGACCAGCCCGCAGGCCTTCGAAGGCCTGCGCATGGCGGGCCGGCAGTTGCGCCGTCCCGACGCCACCATCGCCGTCGCCGATCACAACACGCCGACCACGACCGGCCCGATGGACGAGGAATCGCGCATCCAGGTCGAGACGCTCGAGAAGAACGTCGCCGACTTCCACGTGCCCTACTTCGGCATGGACGATCCGCGCCGCGGCATCGTGCACGTGATCGGCCCCGAGCAGGGCCTGACGCTTCCGGGCATGACGATCGTGTGCGGCGACAGCCACACCTCGACGCACGGCGCGATGGGCGCGCTGGCCTTCGGCATCGGCACCTCCGAGGTCGAGCACGTGCTCGCCACGCAGACGCTGATCCAGAAGCCGGCGAAGAACATGCGCGTCGCCGTCGAAGGCGTGCTGCCGCTCGGCGTCACCGCCAAGGACGTCATCCTGGCGATCATCGGCAAGCTCGGCACCGCCGGCGGCACCGGTTACGTGATCGAATATGCCGGCCGCGCCATTCGTGATCTCACGATGGAAGGCCGCATGACGGTCTGCAACATGTCGATCGAGGCGGGCGCGCGCGCCGGCCTGATCGCGCCGGACGAGGCGACCTTCCAGTATCTCGAAGGCCGTCCCTACGCCCCGAAGGGCGGCGCCTGGGATCTCGCGCTGTCGCAGTGGCGTCGTCTGCCGTCCGACAAGGGCGCGCACTTCGACATGCAGCTCGACCTCAACGCCTCGGACATTCCGCCGATGGTGACCTGGGGCACCAGCCCGCAGGATGCGCTGCCGATCACCGACGTGGTTCCCGACCCGGCCAATGCGCCGGACGAGAACATGCGCGAAGCCTGGACCCGGTCGCTGGCCTACATGGGCCTGACGCCGGGCACCAAGCTGGTCGACGTGCCGATCGATCGTGTCTTCATCGGCTCGTGCACCAACGGCCGCATCGAGGATCTGCGCGCCGCGGCCGAAATCGCGCGCGGCCGCAAGGTCGCGTCGAACGTGTCGGCGATGGTCGTGCCGGGCTCCGGCCTGGTGAAGGCCGAGGCCGAACGCGAAGGTCTCGACAAGATCTTCATCGAGGCCGGCTTCGAATGGCGCCTGCAGGGTTGCTCGATGTGCCTGGCCATGAACGCCGACCGGATCGAACCCGGCCAGCGCTGCGCCTCGACCTCGAACCGCAACTTCGAGGGCCGTCAGGGCCGCGGGGGACGCACCCACCTGCTCAGCCCGGCCATGGCAGCAGCCGCCGCCATCAAGGGCACTCTGGCGGATGTGCGCGACTTCCAATAGTCAGCGTCCAATCCACGATGCTAGAATCACGGGCGGTGCAGCGATGCACCGCCCGATTTCTTTGGGGAGAGGAGTCGCCATGACGGATGCGCCGCCGCCACCGCCGGTCTGGGACGTCCAGACGACCGGCCCCGCCACCGTCGGCTATGGCGGCTTCTGGATCCGGGTCGTGGCCTACATCCTCGACGCCATCCTGCTCGGCATCGCCTCGGGCATCATCGGCCTCGTGACCGGAACCCGGTTCGCCGCCACGGACTTCACCAATTTCGACTACACCACCAATGGCGCGTCCCTAGTCGTGGGCTGGCTCTATTTTGCGCTGATGGAAAGCTCGGAACGCGGTGCCACCGTGGGCAAGATGGCGGTCGGGCTGCGGGTCGTCACCGACACCGGCCAGCGCCTCAGCTTCGCCAATGCCACAGGGCGGTACTTCGCCAAGTTCATCTCGGCGATCATCCTCTGCATCGGCTTCATCATGGTGGCTTTCACCGACCGCAAGCGCGGCCTGCACGACATGATCGCGGGCACGCTGGTGGTCAAAAGCCGCTAGATCAGGCGGCTTGACGTCCCCCCGGAAAGGCCGTTTATTCCGGGCCTTCCCGCGAGGTTTGCATGGAAAAATTCAATACGTTGCGCGGTGTCGCCGCGCCAATGCCGATGGTCAATATCGACACCGATATGATCATCCCGAAGAACTTCCTGAAGACCATCAAGCGGACCGGTCTCAAGGACGGCCTGTTCTACGAGATGCGCTGGACCGCCGACGGCCAGAAGAAGGACTTTATCCTCGACCAGCCGGCCTACAAGGACGCCAAGGTCATCGTGGCGGGCCCGAACTTCGGTTGCGGCTCGAGCCGCGAGCACGCGCCGTGGGCGCTGCTCGACTTCGGCATCCGCTGCATCATCTCCGAGGGCTTCGCGGACATTTTCTACAACAACTGCTTCAAGAACGGCATCCTGCCGATCAAGATGCCGAAAGAGATCATCGACAAGCTGATGGACGACGCGAGCCGCGGCTCGAACGCCGTCCTCGAGATCGATCTCGAGAAGCAGGAGATCAAGGGTCCGGACGGCGGCACCGTCCACTTCGAGATCGATCCGTTCCGCAAGAAGTGCCTGCTCGAGGGCCTCGACGACATCGGCCTCACGCTCGAGAAGAAATCGGACATCGACGACTTCGAAAAGAAGCAGCGCGCTGCCCAGCCGTGGCTGCACGCCGCGGAGTAACCATCTAGCCAAAAGAGAAGAAGACAATGGCGTCGAATCGCAATTTGCTGGTGCTGCCGGGTGACGGCATCGGCCCCGAAGTCATGAACGAAGTGCGCAAGGTCATTGCCTGGATGGGCAAGAAGCGCGCGATCGGCTTCGACATCAAGGAAGACCTCGTGGGCGGCGCCGCTCTCGACAAGCACAACACGCCGATCACCGACGACACGACGAAGATCGCGCTCGAAGCCGATGCCGTGCTGTTCGGCTCGGTCGGCGGCCCGAAGTGGGACACCGCCGACTTCAGCAAGAAACCCGAGCGCGGCCTGCTCCGCCTGCGCAAGGAGATGGACCTCTTCGCCAACCTGCGCCCGGCCAAGGTGTTCGACGCGCTGGTCGATGCCTCGTCGCTCAAGCCCGAGATCGTCAAGGGTCTCGACATCATGATCATCCGCGAGCTGACCAGCGGTGTGTATTTCGGCGAGCCGCGCGGTCGCCACACCAACGCCAAGGGCGAGGTCGAGGCCTTCGACACCCAGCGCTACACGGTCCCCGAGATCCGTCGCGTCTGCGCGGTGGCCTTCGAACTGGCACGCAAGCGCAAGAACAAGGTCCTCTCCACCGAGAAGGCCAACGTGATGTACACCGGCGTGCTGTGGCGCGAGGAAGCGACCAAGTTGCACAAGGAAAGCTACAGCGACGTACAGCTGAGCCACATGTATGCCGATGCGCTCGCCATGCAGCTGCTGCGCGCGCCAAAGGAATTCGACGTCATCGTCACCGACAACCTGTTCGGCGACATCCTGTCGGACGAAGCCTCGATGCTGACCGGCTCGCTCGGCCTCCTGCCATCGGCCTCGCTGGGCGCGCCCGACGCCACCGGCCGTCGCAAGGCGCTGTACGAGCCGATCCACGGCAGCGCGCCTGACATCGCAGGCAAGGGCCTCGCCAATCCGATCGCCCAGACGCTCAGCTACGCGATGATGCTGCGCTACTCTTTCGACCTCGGCAAAGACGCCGACATGGTCGAACTGGCCGTCGAGAACGTGCTGAAGGCGGGCTATCGCACCGGCGACCTTCTGGTCGGCAACACCGCCGGCACCAAGAAGGTCGGCACCCAGGAAATGGGCGACGCGATCGTCAAGGAACTCGACAGGCTCGCTTAGGCTTCAGTAGTAGGCCTTTTCCGCTTTCGGCGGATCGATCGTGAAAGAGCGCAAGGGCTCCCCATCGGGGCCGCTGCGGACGCGGTTGCGGATGCTATGCTCCAGCACGGTGACTTCCGACGCCGCGTAGAACGCGTCGCAATCCTCGCCCGCTTCGAAGTAGCGGCCGAGATCGCACCGGCTCAGGTCACCAAGGAACACGGCGGACATTTCCGAATTGCCGTGCTTCAGGAAAGTGAAGGGCCGCCCTTCCTTGCGCAGATAGAGCGCGATCAGGCGGATCGCCTTGTAGATCAGCGAACTGTCGTGAAACATCACGGCGGAGCTGTTCTTCATCACCGGCAACGCCCACAGGAAATCGCGAAAGCAGGCCTGGTCGGTGTGCTCGCCATCGATGAAGGCAAGGTCGAAGCGACGATCGGATACCGCCATCGTGTCGATCGGTCCGTCATGGGTCGTCAGTTTCTCGGTGGCCAGCCCGGCCTTGTGCAACCGGTCGAGCATCGACTGGGTCGTGATGCCGGCATAGTCGAACAGCGCACCGCGTTCGTCGGGCAGCGTCTTGCCGCGTTCGTCGATCGACAGGATCGCGGCGCAGGCAGGATCGACGAGGAAAGGCGCGAGGCTGCCGCCGAGGAACGAGCCGATCTCGAGATAGGCGTAGCCAGGCGCCAGATCGCCCATCAGGCGCCTGGCCGCCAGCAGGAACGCCTTGTCGCGATCGCTGCTCTGCGACTCGATCGGAAAATGTTGAGCGATCTCGGACGCTGTCGGCATTGGGAACCACGCGGGAGTGAGCGATGAAGACGTCGCTCCTCCATAGCGGTGCGGATGCCCGCGGGCTAGCGGTCCTCGCCGGTGGCACGATCGAGCGCCGTCGCAAAGGCCTCCATCTCGTTGGCGGCGATGTCCGACACGGCATGCATCTCGAAACCGTCATGGCGCCATTGGGCCATGGCGAAGCCGTTGTGCTCGACCACCTTGGCTTTCGTATTGCCGGGCGACGTGGCCGGCCACAGCGACAGCGCCACGCGATGCTGGTTGTGGCGATAGACCAGCACCGAGATCTTGCGGCCCGCCACGACATCGACCCGGCCGCCCTCCAGCGGGAAGCCGTCGCTGGTGAGGTCGTGCACGGGCGGTGAATAGTCGAGGCGGCCGGCGAACCACGGCTTCACCGTGTGCCGGTCGGTCGAGGCAACGTCGACAGGATGGTCGCTGCTGGCGACGCGCATGTAGGTCGAGACCAGATCTTCGTCGCCCGGAGCACCGCTGCGGCCCGTGAAGGTGCCGCCCACCCAGCCGATCGACACCGCCACGATCAGGCTGGCAGCCATCGCCGCGAACTTGGTCCATTGCGGCATCGTCCGGCGCGGCGCGGCTGCGGCCGAAATCGTGCGCAGCTCGCGCTCGATGCGGGCGCGCAGCAGGTCGGGCGCGGGCTCCACGGGCAGCTCGTGCAGGAAGCCACTCATCGCGCGCGTCTCTTCGAGACGGCGCCGGCAGTCCGGGCAGCCCGCCAGGGCCTGCTCGAAGGCCGCACTCTCCGTCGCCGACAGCTCGCCGTCGACATAGGCGTCCACCATCGCCTCACATGTCGGGCAGTCCATGCTCTCTCCTTCCGAGGCGACCGCGTAGTTCGACCGCCAGTTTCTCGCGCGCCCTCGCCAGGCGCGACATGATCGTGCCGACCGGCAGGTCGAGCACCGACGCGATCTGCTTGTAGGAAAGATCCTCGATCTCGCGCAGCACGAGGATCTCGCGGGTATCGGCCGGCAAGGCCGCCAGTGCCGCCGCGACGTGACGGCGCCGATCGCTTGCCAGGGCACTCTCTTCCGGGTCCGGGCCTTCCGCCGCCCGGTCCTCGACGACATCGAGCGGCTGGTCGTTCACACCCTTGCGGGCGCGGAAGTCGCTCCAGGTGTTGCGCACAATGCGCATCAGCCAGGGCCGCGCTTCCTCGCCGCGGAAAGCGTGGAAGTAGCGCAACGCCCGCAGCACCGCCTCCTGCGCCAGGTCCTGGGCCTGCACCGGATCGCGCGTCAGGTAGCGCGCGAAGCCATAGGCCGCATCGAGGTGCGGCAGCACGATCGCGCGAAAACGCTCGACCGTCGCCGCATCGGGACGCGGCCCCTCCACGAGAGGCGGGCCAAGGGGGAATCCGTCCGACATTCCATCCATTAGGCCATCAATACCGGGGCACGGTCGATTTTATTCCCTCGAAAGAAATCGGGAATAGACCCCGACAGGGCCCGGTAGTGCCTCCTGAGTTTCACTGGAGGTTCATATGAAAAATGTCGACCGTCGCGATTTCCTGAGGCTGTCCGGCGTGGCCGGGGTCACTTTCACCGCAGGCCTGTTCCCGGGTTACAAGGCGTCGGCGCAGGCTGCCGGCGACTTCCACTTCGTGCAGATCTCCGATACGCACTGGGGCTACAAGGGCCCGGCCAATCCCGACGCCGAACACACGCTCGAGAAGGCGATCGTGACGGTGAACGGCCTGGCGCAGAAGCCCGACTTCATCGTCTTCACCGGCGACCTCACCCACACGACCGAGGACGGCGCCGAGCGGCGCGCCCGCATGAAGCGCTTCAAGGAGATCGCGTCCGCGCTCAACGTCAAGGACGTGCGCTTCCTGGCCGGCGAGCATGACGCCTCGCTCGACAAGGGCGCGGCCTTCAAGGAGTTCTTCGGCGCGCTGAACTACACCTTCGATCACAAGGGCGTGCACTTCATCGCGCTCGACAACGTCTCCGATCCCGGCGCCAAGCTGGGCGACGAGCAGCTCGCCTGGCTGGCCGCCGACCTCAAGCAGCGCAAGACGGACGACCGCATCGTCGTGCTGACCCATCGCCCGCTGTTCGACCTCGTGCCGTCGTGGGACTGGGCGACAGCCGACGGCGCCAAGGCGATCGATCTTCTGATGCCATACACCAACGTCGTGGTTTTCTACGGTCACATCCACCAGGAGAACCATCACATGACGGGCCACATCGCCCATCATGCGGCGAAGTCGCTGATCTTCCCGCAGGCCGCTCCGGGCAACGCCCCGCGCCGTCCGCCGCCGCCCGCCTTCGACGCCAGCCTGGCACCGCTCGGCACGCGCGACATCGTCATGGGCGGCAAGCCGCCGGTGATCACCGAGATCCCGGTCACCAAGGCCTAGTCCCATGAACCGCAGGCATTTCATCGCGCTGCTGATCGTCAGCAGCGCGGCGGAGGGGGTCGTGTGCCTCGCGAAAGCGGCCGGCCCCAATGAGATTTCGATCCAGGCGTCGAAGTTCGAATTCACGCCAGACACAGTGAAAGTGAAACGAGGCCAGCCCGTCACCTTCGTGCTGACCTCGATCGATCGCATCCACGGCTTCAAGATGCCCGACTTCGGTGTCCGCATCGACATCGTGCCGGACCAGGAAACACGGGTCACGATCACGCCGGAGAAGGCGGGTACCTTCGCCTACTTCTGCGACGTCTTCTGTGGCGACGGCCACGAGGACATGGGCGGCACCCTGGTGGTCGAGGACTAGACCCGCAGCAACCCCGCGCCCGCCCGGCCCCTCGCCTTGTAGAGGTGCCGGACGAGCGGCGCCTCTGGCACGGCCGGTGTGGGATCTGCCGTCGCCGGAGGCGCTTGCGCATAGTAGGGTCCCCGTATGACCCTTCCCTCCCTTGCCCTGTCCGTGATCGGCGACGAAGTCGGCCCGTCGCTCGCCGAGATGATCTCCTTCTGCAAGGAGAACGACCTCAGCCGCCTCGATATGCGTACGGTCGATGGCCGCAACCTGCTCGGCATGACGCTGGCGGAAGTCGAAACCATCGCCGCCACCTTGCGGAAAGAAGGCATCGAGGTGCCGTGCTTCGTCTCGCCGGTCCTGAAATGGGCCGCGCCCGGCAAGGAGGAGACGACCGGCAAGGTCGACTTCGCCTTCGATCCCACGACCTGCCCGATCTCCGATCCGCTGGCGCACGCTTTCGACATCGCCACCGTGCTGGGCGCGCCGCACATCCGCGTGTTCAGCTACCTGCGCTACCCGGGCTTCGCCGCGACGGACATCGAGGCGGAGATCGACCGGTTGACCGACCTTGGCGCGCGCCACGACGTCTTCGTCGAGATGGAGAATGAGCCCGTCTGCAACATCGGCTCGGTCGCCGAGCAGGCGACGTTCTTCCGC
Source organism: Enhydrobacter aerosaccus (assembly GCA_903832005.1). GTDB lineage: Bacteria > Pseudomonadota > Alphaproteobacteria > Reyranellales > Reyranellaceae > Reyranella > Reyranella aerosaccus_B. The sequence goes on from CAIKZO010000065.1 coordinate 55,115, forward strand.
GACCTGACCGAAGTGCCCGACTATCTTCGGCCTCTGGTCGACATCGGCAACAGCTGGTCGATCGGCCAGCCGCCGACGGCCGAGGACATCGCCTTCCTCGCACCCCGCGTCGACCTGATCCACATCAAGGACCGCGACGTCACCGGCAAACAGGGCACGCCGGTCGGCGACGGCAACGTGCCGTGGGCGATGGAGCTGAAGCGCCTGCTCGAAGGCGTCACCGGCACCCGCGTGATCGCCAGCCTCGAGACGCATTGCCCGCCCGACGGCCGCAATGCCACAGCCAAATCTGTGGCAGCCCTGAGGCGAATTGCGGGAGAGATCGGCGCCGAGATCGACTAGAACGCGCACATGCGCACATTCCAGTTCGTCACCGTCGACGTCTTCACCGACAGCCGCTTCGGCGGCAATCCGCTGGCCGTCTTCCCCGACGCCCAAGGCATGACCGACGCAGAAATGCAGTCGCTCGCCGCCGAGTTCAATCTCAGCGAGACGACCTTCGTGCTGCCGCCGGCCGACAAGGCCAACACCGCCCGCGTGCGCATCTTCAACCGCAAGAGCGAGATGCCGTTCGCCGGCCATCCCAATGTCGGCACCGCCTGGGTGCTGCGCGACCGTGGCGCCAGGCTGCGCTTCGAGGAGATTGCCGGCCTGGTCGAGGTCGAGATCGCCGACGACAAGCCCACCATCGCCGCGCCTCAGCCGCTGCAGCTCGGTGCCGAGATGCCGGCTGACCTGCTGGCGAACTGCGTCGGTATCACGACCGGCGACGTCATCGTGAAGAACCACCGGCCGGTGCTGGCGACCGTCGGCAACTCTTTCGTGATCGCCGAGGTCACCGGTGAAGCCCTCACCCGCGCGGTGCCCGATCTCGGCCGCATCCGTGAAGCGCACAAGATCTACGACGCGCCCGGCCCCGGCCGCCTGCCGCTCTATCTCTACGCGCATAACGGAGACCGCGTGCGCACCCGCATGTTCTCGCCGATGTCGGGCACGGTCGAAGACCCCGCGACCGGAAGCGCCGCCACGCCGCTCGCGGCGCTGCTGCTTTCCCAGAAGAAAGACACTGAGCACAAGGTCACAATCGTGCAGGGCGTCGAGATGGGCCGGCCGAGCCTGCTGCTCTGCACCGCGCGACGCGGCGCCGACGGCATCCGCGCCACGGTGGGCGGCGGCTGCGTGCCGGTGCTGAAAGGCGAAGTCTCGCTATAGCGCCGCGATGACGAAACCCGCGCGCGGGAAGTGGACGACCACGTCGCCCACCCGCTCGTCGCTGCGCTTGATCGCGACCCGGTTGGGCGTCAGCCCTACGAGTTCGCCCACGACCGGTACCTTGCCGGTATCATCTGGCGTGACGCTGACCCTCTGTCCTGCCTTCAGGCCGCTCGGATCCTTGTCGTCGACCTTGGTTGCCTCGGGCGTCGCGGCCTTGGCGACGTCGAGCGCCTCGACCGCCGTCATCGGCGAGGGGTTGCCGCTGCCGAACACCTTCATGCGCTGCGACCATTCGACGAGCTTGGGCAACCGGTCGAGCGGTGACGGCGAATCGCCCTGGCCCATGCGGACCTGCAGGAACCACACCGGATTGTAGAGCGCGCAATCGGCCAGGCTCGGCACGGCGCCGAGCAGGAACGGCCGCCCATCACGCAGCATCTCTTCCGCCAGCACGAGGTGGCCATAGGTCTGCTCGCGGGCGAACGGCGCCGCGGCCTTGAGCTTCGCGGCATCGAACGAGCGGCCGGAGAATTCGCTGCGGTCCTTCTGGAACGATTCGGGCAGCTTGTCGCCGATCGCGCCCATCACCACGCCGACGGCGGCCCAGAAAATGTTGCGGTCGATCCACATCGCGAGCGCCCGCGCCTCGCCTTCCTGGCCCACCGGCAGGAGATGCGGCTCGGGCGTGCGGCGCTCGATCTCGAGCATGATGAGCTGCGTGTCGCAGTAAACGTCGGCGCCGATCTGCAGCACCGGCGTCTTGCGATAGCCTCCGGTCAACGGCATCAGGTCGGGCTTGGGCATCATGTTGGGGATCTCGACCGACTTCCAGGCGAGCTGCTTGATGCCGAAGGCGACGCGCACTTTTTCGGAGAAGGGCGAGTTGGCGTAGTGATGGAAAATAAGATCGGTCATGAACGAAGCGCCTTTATGTTGGCTGCATATTTGGAGGGGCCGCCCGTGAACACGGCGGTGCCGGCGACCAGCGCATCGGCGCCGGCGGCGATGCAGCGTTTGGCCGTCTCCGGATTGACGCCGCCATCGACCTCGAGATCGATCGGGCGTCCCGTCGCATCGATCAGCTTGCGGATCGCCGCGATCTTGGGAAGCTGGCTTTCGATGAAGGCCTGCCCGCCGAAGCCCGGATTGACGCTCATCACCAGCACGAGATCGAGCAGGTCCATCACATTGTCGAGCACGGACACCGGCGTCGCGGGATTGAGCACCAGTCCCGCGCGCTTGCCGAGGCTCTTGATGTGCTGGATCGAGCGATGGACGTGCGGCCCCGCCTCCGGATGGAACGACAGCCCGTCAGCGCCCGCCTCGGCGAAGGCCGTGATCAGCGGATCGACCGGCGTCACCATCAGGTGCACGTCGAAGCGCTTCTGGCTGTGCTTGCGCACCGCTTTCATCACCATCGGTCCGATCGTGAGATTGGGCACGAAGTGATTGTCCATCACGTCGACATGGATCCAGTCAGCGCCCGCGGCATCGACCGCCTCGACCTCGGCACCGAGTGCGGCGAAGTCGGCAGACAGGATCGACGGGGCGATGCGAACCGATTGTTGCGTCATGTGAGCGTCATGTGAGCCTCAGGTTCCCCTTATCAGGTGCCAGGACGCGTCGGCGCTTCCCACCCTTTGCGGCGGAAAGGATTGAGCGGGAACGTGCCGAGCGGCTTGAACTCCTTCGAGAAGAAATGCAGCTCCTCGAGTGCCAGTTGCACGTTGCGCTGGTCGACGTGGCCTTCGACCTCGGCGTAGAACTGCGCCTGCTCGAAATGCGCGCCCGACAGATAGCTCTCGAGCTTCACGATGTTGACGCCGTTGGTGGCAAAGCCGCCGAGCGCCTTGTAGAGCGCGGCCGGCACGCTCTTCACGCGGAAGAGGAACGCGGTCATGCAGGGCACGGTCCGCCAATCGGTCTTCCGCTCCTCGCGGCTGAACACCAGCATGCGCGTGGTGTTGTGGTCGGCATCCTCGATGTTCTTGGCCAGCACCTTCAGCCCGTAGATGCGCGCGGCCAGCGACGAGGCGATCGCGCCGACATGCGGATCGCCGATTTCGGCGATCTCGCGCGCGGCGCCCGCGGTGTCCGCGTGGACCACCGGCTCGAAGCGATGCTTCTTCAGGAAGTTGCGGCACTGGGCCAGCGCCTGGACGTGGCTCTTCACCGGCTTGATCGTCTTCAGCGAAGCGCCCGGCAGGGCCACCAGGCAGTGCTCGACCCGCTGGAAATGCTCGGCCACGATCTTGAGCTTGGTGTGCGGCAGCAGGCTGTGCAGGTCGGCCACCCTGCCCGCGATCGAGTTCTCGACCGGGATCATCGCCAGCCCGGCCTTATCCGCCTGGACGGCCGCCATGGCCGTTTCGAACGTCGGACAGGGCAGGGTCGTCATGTCGGGAAAGGCCGCCCGGCAGGCCATGTCGGAATTGGCGCCGGCCTCGCCCTGGAAGGCGATGATGTTTCCCGCCGCCACCTTAGCCTTCGCCATATCCCCAGCTCCCCTTGTCGACCCTGTCTTGCGGCCCGTGTCAGCACCCGTGTTGTCGCCAAAAACCCCGCAAAATCCGTGACTTGCGACGTTCCGCCGCGCGAGCCGGGCGCAGCGATCAAATACTACTGGCGATGCTCCGGGCGTGCTACAGCAACGTCCGAAAATTCGCTGCTGCGGGATCATAGTTCTATGGCCAATTTCAATACGGTTGCCGGCTGCTTTCTGGCCTCGGCGCTCTTCGCCCTGGTTGTCGGCAAGGTCTCCAATGCTGTCGTCGATCCGCACCACCTGGAAAAGCCCGCGCTCGCGGTGACCGACGAAGCGCCGGCGGAAGCCGCCGCTCCGGCCGCCGTCGAACTGGCGCCGATCGGGCCGAAGCTCGCGAGCGCCAAGGTCGACCATGGCAAGGCGCTGTTCCAGCAGCAGTGCTTCACCTGCCACACGATCGACAAGGGCGGCATCAACAAGGTCGGCCCCAACCAGTGGAACCTGGTCGGTCGCAAGAAGGCCAGCGAGCCCGGCTTCTCCTATTCGTCGGGCATGCAGGCGATGGGCGGCAGCTGGACCTATGAAGACATCAACCATATGATCTTCAAGCCGCTCGCCTTCGTGAAGGGCACCAAGATGGCCTTCGCCGGCCTGGCCAAGGAACAGGATCGCGCCGACGTCATCGCCTATCTGCGGACGATGAACGACAGCCCGCCGCCGCTGCCCGAGGCGGGCGCCGCGCCTGCTCCCGCGGCTGCTCCCGAAAAGAAGTAGACGACCGGAGACGGCGTGACCGGATCGGTTCCGACCGAACTGGTCGCTCTCGCTCACTCCCTGGCCGACGCCGCGCGTCCGATCGCGGCGCGTTATTTTCGCACGCCCATCAAGGTCGACGACAAGAGCGACGCGAGCCCCGTCACGATCGCCGATCGTGAGGCCGAGACCGCGATGCGCGACCTGCTGACAAAGCACGTGCCGCAGCACGGCGTGTTCGGCGAGGAGCATGGCGCGGTGCGCACCGACGCCGAGTATGTGTGGGTTCTCGATCCGATCGACGGCACCAAGGCCTTCATCACCGGCCTGCCGATCTTCGGCACGCTCATCGCGCTGCTCCGTCACGGAAAGCCCGTGATGGGCATCATCGACCAGCCGATCCAGAAGGAACGCTGGCTGGGCGTCGAGGGTACGCGCTCGACGTTCAACGGCACGCCGATCAGCACACGCGCCTGCCGCGACCTCGCCGACGCCTACATGTATTCGACCGCGCCCAACATGTTCGCTGGCGCCGAGGCGCAGCGCCACGAACAGCTCGCCGATAAAGTGAAGCTCTTCCGCTGGGGTGGCGACTGCTACGCCTACGGCCTGCTGGCCTCGGGCCATGTCGACCTCGTGGTCGAGAGTTCGCTGAAGCTCTACGACTTCGCCGCCCTTGCGCCCGTGATCAAAGGCGCCGGCGGCACGATCACCGACTGGCAGGGCAAGGAACTCGACATGCAGTCCGACGGCGCGGTGATCGCGGCCGGTGACGCGGCGCTCCATCTCGCTGCGATGGATATGCTGACCGCCTAACGAACACACGGTTCGTTACTTTCGGTAACCGTTAAAATAACGAAAGCATAGCGGGCGACCCGAGGGCAGTTACCGCCGGGTAACGCTTTTGAATACGGAAATAAATAGGGAAGTGACGCGCGCAGGGTCATGACGCACGAGTTTACGCCAACTCCGCCCGAAGCCTGACTTATGGTCGCTACTTGCATCACGTGCGTTGCCATTGCGTGCCGAGTGAGATATCGCCCACGCGTGGGAGCCAAGCTGGTCCTCTATCTGCTCGCCCTGCGCGAGCGTCTGCGAGAGGTTCGAGCATTCTTCCGCTCGCCCCTGCGTGTGTCTTTCGCCACGCCAGCCCAGCCGTCGACGGCACGCGTGCTCCTCTACGGCGTCCCCTTTGCCGACTGGAATGCGACCTTGTCCGATGGCGCCCTATGGCGCGACGTAAAGGGTGTCGGGCACGTCTGGCGCCTGCCAGCTTTGCCAGTTCTCGCCGCGCCGATCGCGGGCCCTCCCGGGATCGTCATTCCGATCAAGACCGGTCATGCGAGACACCTGCCGCGCGGCTGGCGTGCGCTCGCGCCAAACAACGTCTCGATCCAGGCGCTCGGCAATAAGATTCGCTTTGCCACCTACATGACCGCGCACAGCTTCGACGATGCGTGCCCTGCCACCTATGCCGGGCCGGACGACGCGGTGTTCCCCTGCGTACTGAAGCTCGCCGACCGCTCCGCTAGTTGGGGGGTCACTGTTGCGCACTCGCGGGCCGAACTCGACGCGCTACTCGAGAGTCCCACTTACAGCGGCTGCGCCTGCACTCTGCAGGCGTTGGTTCCGGGTCCAACCGAGTACGCGACCTACTGCGTCTGCAAGGACGGCGCGATCCTGTGGCACTGCACCTTCGTGACCGAAGTGGCGGGGCCGGAGACGATCAAGTCGGAAGATACTGTCCTCAGCCGCTGTAAAATAGAGACGCCCACGCCGATCGTCCGCGCGATCGAAAGGGTGCTGGCGCCGCTGGCCTACAGCGGGCCCTGCAACCTCGACTACAAGCTTGCGCCCGATGGCACGATCCGTATCTTCGAGATCAATCCGAGATTGGGCGGCACCTTGATGATGCCGCAATATGGCGCGGAGTTGAGGCAGGCGCTCAACACCATTGTCGCCAATGCGACGTAAGCTGAGGGTCGCCAACGCGACGTAGGCTGAGAGTCGCCAGCGCGACGTAGGCCGAGAAACGAGTCGAGGAAGGCACGGGCGTGACACAACAGGACAACTGGGGTTGGCGGGCCAGGATCGGCTTGTTCATCGTGGGCAACGAAGTGGTGCCCGAGGCCGAGTGGGGCGCGATGGCGCCCCACGGAGTCTCGATCCATGCCGCTCGCGTGACGGCGAAGTCGCCGTGGGCAACCTGGAAGACCGACAGGAACAGTGTCGATCTCTCCGACGATCTGGCGCGCGGCGCCCGGCAATTCGCCGGCATGCGTCTGGCGGCCGCCGTGCTGGGCCATACCTCGAGCAGCGTGATGGGCGGCAAGGGCTGGGACGACGTCACCGCCAAGGCACTCGCCCTCGTTATCGGCGGCGACGCGCTCGTGACGACCAACGGCCTCGATACGATGGCCGCGCTCCGGGCTTCGCAGGTGAAGCGTCCCTTTCTCGTCCTGCCGGCCTGGTACGGTGACAGCGCGGTGAAGGCTGCCGTCGATTACTACACCGACCACGGCTTTACCCCGGCCGGCGCGCTGCGCATGGATCCCGGTCGCACGTGGCGCGACCTGCCGCCGGGCGATCTCTATACTCACTTCATGCATGTCGAGCAGGAGATCGAACCGCTCTATGCGCAGATCCGTGCCGCCTGCCCTGCCGATGCCGATGGTGTGCTGATCTGTGGCACCGGCTTCCGCTGCGTCGGCATCCTCGAAACGCTGGAGCAGGACCTGGGACGGCCGGTGATCTCGGCCAACCAGGCGAGCCTGTGGCATTGCCTGCGGCGGTCTGGCGTGCGGGAGGCGGTGTCCGGGTACGGTAACTTGTTCCGGTTATGAAAGAGCGGATGAGTCGTTCCATCACACCATACTCAATCGCCATCGTCGGTGCCGGTTTCACCGGCACCATGCTGGCAGTACACCTGATCGAGCTGACGGATAGACCTTTGCAGATCTTCCTGTTCGATCGCGCGGCGGCGTTCGGCAATGGCGCTGCCTATTCGACACCGAACGCCAGGCATCTCCTGAACGTCCGCGTCGAGAACATGAGCGCCTACGACTCGGACCCCGGTCACTTCGTTCGATGGCTCGACGCCAGGGAAACGGCCAGAGGAACTGACAGCGTCAGCAACCCGTCGCTGCGGACATTCGTCTCGCGCGGCCTTTATGGCGACTATCTCCGCGATACATTCGAGACCGCCCGACAGAAAGCCGCCGCCCTTGCAACGGTCGTCAACGTCAACGCCGAGATCGCACACCTCAAGATCGAGGGCGAGCGGGTCGAACTGACAACAGCGGATGGCGAGCGTTTCGACGTCGATGGCGCCATGCTGTGCCTCGGCAACTTCCCGCCTGCCCTCAGTTTCGACGCCGACTTTTCAACCAAGGACAGCCGGCGCTACATCTCGAATCCCTGGCACATGGAAGCCTACGACCGGATCGGGGCCGACGACTCTGTCGTCATCTTCGGCACCGGCCTGTCGATGATCGATGTCGCCCTGGAACTCCATTCGCGCCATCACCGCGGCCGGATCACGGCAGTCTCCCGTCGCGGCTTCCTGCCGATCTCGCATCAGGCGGCCACGCCCTACCCCTCGTTCCTGGACAAGGATTACCTTCCGGCCTCGGCGCGAGACGCGCTCAGGATCGTTCGGCAGGAAGTCGCCAAGGCCGCGGAGAGCGGCCTGAACTGGCGCAGCGTGATCGACTCGCTGCGGCCACATACCCAGTCCTTGTGGCGCAATCTTCCCCTCGAGGAACGGCGACGTTTTCTGCGGCATGTGCGGCCATATTGGGAAATCCATCGCCATCGCATCGCACCCGTCGTCGCCACCGAACTCGACGCGTTGCAGCGCTCGGGGCAACTGGCGGTCGTCGCGGGCCGCATGACCGGCCTCAACGCCGGCGACGACGCATTCGCCATCGATATCCGGCGCAAGGGCACCGACGACATTCACACCGTCCGCGGCACCTGGTTGATCAATTGCTCGGGACCGCAAATCGCCTACGACCTCATTCGCGACCCGTTGATCAGGTCCCTCCTGGACTCAGGCCAGGCAAGGCCCGATTCGCTCCGGCTCGGCTTCGACGTGACCGACGACTATCGCCTGATCGGCAAGGACGGCGCGGCCGCAGCCGCGCTGTTCGCCATCGGCCCACCGATCCGCGGCAATCTCTGGGAGACCACGGCGGTGCCCGACATCCGCAAGCAGTGCGAAACACTGGCGCGTCAGATCGTTGGCTTGAAGTAGTCTCTCCCCTGAGGAGACAAACGATGAAGCTCGGCATTCCCGTCTATGAAGGCGTCGACCTGCTCGATGTCGCCGGCCCCTACGAGATGTTCAAATGGGTCGACCCGAGCAAGAAGCTCGACACCGTGATCCTTTCCGCCGACGGCGGCACGGTGACGACGGGGAACGGCCTGCAGTTTCACGCGCAGGCAAGCTTTGCCGACACGCCCGTGCTCGACATTCTGTGGGTGCCGGGCGGCGACCCCAAAGTCGTGCAAGCCATGATGTCCGACCCGGCGTCGCCCTATCTCGCCTACCTTCGACAGGTGGCGGCGGGAGCGAAATGGGTATGTTCGGTGTGCGAAGGGGCGTTGCTGCTCGCCCGCGCCGGCCTGCTCGACGGCCACAAGGCGACCACCCATTGGCGGTTCGTCGCCTGCCTGCAGCAGTTCCCCGGGATCGACGTCGACACGACCAACCCGCGCTTCGTCGTGTCGGGCAACCGGCTGACCGGCGGCGGCGTATCGTCCGGCCTCGACGAGTCCCTGAAGCTGATCTCGCTCCTTTTCGACGACGCGACGGCCGAAAAGGTCCAGCTCATCACGCAATACTTTCCGCAGCCGCCGGTTCACGCCGTCATGACGGGAGCGCCGTCCTGCCCAATCGCCTGGTGAGGAAGCCGCAGCGTCAGAACCTCATGAGTATTGAAATAGCCCGTTCAATCGGGCCCAATCCGCCGTTCGAGAAATTGACAAATAACGGGAGGTCCGCCGTGCGGAAGAACAAGATCAAGGAAATTTGGGCCGCGAAGAAGTGCGCGACCATGGGCTGGCTGTCGGTGGGACACAGCTTCACCGCCGAGGTGATGGCGCGCCAGGGTGGCTTCGACTGCCTCACCATCGACCTGCAGCACGGCACCAACGAGATGAACAACGTCCTGCCGATGCTGCAGGCGATCTCGCAGACCGACGTGGTGCCGTTCGTGCGCGTCAACTGGAACAATCCCAACGACATCATGCGCGCCCTCGATCTCGGCGCCTACGGCATCATCGTGCCGTTGATCAACAACGCCAAGGAAGCCGTCGCCGCGGTGGCCGCGTGCCGCTTCCCGCCGGTGGGCTTCCGCTCGAACGGTCCGGTCCGCGCCGCGCAGTACGGCGGCGCCGACTATGTCGCCAACGCCAATGACGAGATCATCGTCATGGCCATGATCGAGACCAAGGAAGGCATCGCCAACCTCGACGCGATCTGCGCCACGCCCGGCCTCGATGCCGTCTACATCGGCCCGGCCGATCTTTCGTTCGCGCTGGGTCTGGCGCCGCGCGCCGACAATCCCGATCCGCTGCACATGGCGACCTGCGACAAGATCTTGGCGGCGGCCCACAAGGCCGGCATCAAGTGCGTCATGCACTGCGCCAGTGCTGCCTTCGCGGCCGGCGCGAAGAAGCGCGGCTTCGACATGGTGATGCTGACGTCCGACGTCTCCTGCATGGTCGCGGGCGTGAAGACGCTGATGGAAGAGTACAAGACCAAGACCGCCTGACGTGTGACAAGGCGCAGGCTGCCCGTGTAACCTCCGATCGTCCGGCACATGCCGGCGATTCGGACGGTCTCGGTGAAAATCACTCCCAGAGAGTTCCCCCGTAGAGAGTTTCAGCGTCTGGCCGCGAGCGTTGTTGCGCTGCCTGTTGTTTCCAAGAGCGCGTACTCCCAGGCCTACCCGGTGCAGCCGGTGCATATCCTCGTAGGCTATGCCGCCGGGCAGTCGATCGACATCCTGGCCCGCCTGATCGCGCAGTCCGTGGCCGAGCAGTTGCGCCGGCCCTTCATCATCGACAACAAACCGGGCGGCGGCGGCAATATCGCGGCCGAGGCCGCCGCGCATGCCCCGGCCGACGGCTACACACTGCTCGCGGTCGGCGCCAACAATCCGATCAACTCGGCGGTCTACGAGAAGCTCTCCTTCGACCTGCTGCGCGACTTGGTTCCCGTGGCGGGCATCTATCGCGTCTATCAGGTGATGGTGGTCAACCCCGCCTTCCCGGCGCGCACGGTCGCGGAGTTCGTGGCCTACGCCAAGGCCAACCCGGGCAAGATCAATTTCGGCTCGTCCGGCACCGGCTCGGTGGCGCATGCCACGGGCGAGCTGTTCAAGATGATGGCCGGGATCGAGATGCAGCACGTGCCCTATCGCGGCGCGCCGCTGGCGCTGGCCGACGTGTTGAGCGGTCAGGTCCAGGTGATGTTCGACAATCTGCCGTCGTCGATCGACCATATCCGCGCGGGCCGGCTCCGCGCGCTTGGCGTTTCGACACCGGCGCGGTTGGCGCTCCTGCCCGACGTGCCGCCGATCGGCGATACCTTGCCGGGCTTCGAGACCAGCGCCTTCGCGGGCCTCAGCGCGCCCGCGGGCACGCCGGCCGCGATCGTCGACAGGCTCAACACGGCCGTGGGCATGGCGCTGGCCGATCCGACCTTGGCCGCCCGCATCGTCGCCCTGGGTGGCGTGCCGATGCCGATGTCGCCCGCCGAGTTCGGCGCCTTCCTGGCCGCCGAGACCGAGAAATGGGGCAAGGTGATCCGCGCCGCCAATATCAAGCCGATCTGACGGTCGCGCTTTCTCTCAGACGGTCGCCCGCCAGGCGTCGACGATCTCCGATCCCGTTGCCGGCCACACGCCGGCATGCGCCAGGATATGGTCGAGCAGCTCGCCCAGCGCGCGGATGCGATGCGGCTGACCCATCAGCCACGGCGTGATGGTGAGCGTCAGGATGCGGCCGCTGCCGGTGCTCGCCGCCTCGGCATAGAGCGTGGCGAAGGCGCGTTTCACCTGATCGGTGAAATCTTCCGTCGCCATGTTCTGGCCGAACAGCAGACGCTGGTCAGACATGTCCCAGTCGAGCGGCATCGACGTGAGCTTGCCCGCCGACGTGGTCACCTCGTAGGGCATGTCGTCGTTAATCCAGTCGGTGACGTAATCGAGCCCGGCCTCGGCCACGAGATCGAAGGTGCGCATGGATTGCGAATGCGCCGGCGAATGCCAGCCGCGCACCGTGTCGCCGAAAGTGCCGCGAAGGGTGGCGACGGCTTCCTTCACCAGCGCGCGCTCCTCGGCCTCGGGCAGGCCGCCGTGATGGATCTTGCCCATGTCGACGCCGCCCGCGGCCACTTCCCACTTCGAAGCGGCGATCTCTTTCATCAACGCGGGATAGCGTGTGGCCAGCACCGAACTCATCAGCGCGGTCGCCCGCACGCCGTGCGCGTCGAGCGCCTTCATCAGGCGATAGATGCCGATACGGTTGCCGTAGTCGCGCTGGGTGTAATCCCAGTAGCTGGGATAGGGCCGCTCCATGCCGCCGGGCGCGCGGAAGGGCTTCTCCGGCATATCCATCGGGAAGTGTCCCATATGGACCGCGACCCACAGCGCTACACGCGCCTTGCCCGGCCAGGCGACGGGCGCCATGCGCGGCAGGATGCGGAACGGGAAGCGATCGTGGTCGAGGCCCTTGCGGCGCCACGGATACTCGAAATAGCTGGGCGGCAGGCCCTTCTTGTCGCTGCTGCTCATCGCCGGCCTCCCGGCGTGCCCGCGGCCAGCCATTTGTCGAACTCGTCGTAATAATGCTCGGTGTACCAGGCGGCGATCTCGCGGCCCGTGGCCAGCCAGACGCCGTCATGCGCCACGATATGCGCCAGCGCCTCGTCGAGGGCGCCGATGCGCTGCGGCGTGCCGGTGAGGAAGGGATGCAGCGGCAGACACATCACCGTGCCGCTCTCGGCGCCTTCGGCATAAAGCTGGTCGAACTGCGCCTTGACCATTTGCGTGTAGCGCGCGGGCGGCGTGTTGCGCAGCTGGAACAGCGGCACGTCATTCACTTCCAGCGAGTAGGGCACGCTGATCAGCTTGCCCTTGCGCACCTTCATCGGCATCGGCTGGTCGTCGTGCACGAAGTCGAGCGTGTACTTGATGCCCTCCTCGGCCAGCACGTGCTGTGTCGTCTCGTCGTTGGTAATGGCGGGCGTCAGCCAGCCGTCGAGCGACTGGCCACTGTATTTCTTGATCGTCTCGCGGCTGTCGGCGATCAGCATCCGCTGCTGGTCCTCCGACAGGTCGTAGAAATAGCGCGTATTGTAGGTGCCGTGGCTGAACAGCTCCCAGTCGAGCTCGCAGCAGCGCTCGATGATCTCGGGAAAGTGGTCGCACAGCGCCACGTTGAGCGACACCGAGCCGCGCACGCCGTACTTGGCCATCGTGTCGGCCATGCGCCAGAAGCCGGCGCGGTTGCCGTAGTCTCGGTGGGTATAGTTCAGGATGTCCGGCACCGGCCGGGCCCACGGCACTTTGCGCGGATTATTGGGCGGCTCGAGCTCGTAATGCTCGATATTGGGCGCCAGCCAGACCGCGATCCGCGCCCCGCCCGGCCAGACGATGCGTGGCCGGCCCGTGTAGGGCGCGTAGTCGTAATGTCCCGGTTCCGCCAGCATCGCTTTCTCCCTCATCGTGGGCCAAAGATCATCCACAACGCGCTTCCTGTCGAGCCGGGGCATACTGCGAGGCGATCTCTCACACGCGGAGTGGCGTTTCGATGAACAGGGTTCGGGCCGGACTGAATTTCTACGGGCGGTGCCTGCAGGATGCCTGGCGCAGTTCCTGGGACATGGCGAATGCCTGGATCCCCATCGCCGGGCTGGTGCTGCTCTACGGCGGTGCGCGGCTGGCCGGTTACATCGTCACTCTGCCAGGCGATCTCGACCAGAATCCGCTCGCCATGGCGATCGCCTTCGTGGCTGCCGCCTGGGTCGCGGTCTTCGCCGCCCGCCTGATCGCCGCCCCGCCGCGGCTCTATGGCGAGCGCCCGCCGGTGGTGATGGTGCCCGCTCCGGTACCGCCTGCCGCCATCGCCGCGCCGGTCGCCCCGGCGCCCGTTCCCGTCGTTGCCGTGCCGCCTGCTCCTGTGGCCGCCGCTGTCGCTCTCCCGGCTCTCGACATCCGCCTGCACGACCAGATCCACGAGACCGGCACGCTCGACACGGTGGGCGAGGTCCTGCCGCCGGCGCGCGCCTATGTGGCGCGGGTCAGCAACCGCGGCGACAAGAAGCTGCGCCGCTGCCATCTGTTCTTTGGCAGCCCGGCGCACATCCAGGTGGTGAGCGGGCCGTTCGACCTGGCACCCGGCCAGCATCGCGACCTGCCGGTGCTACGCATCATCGACCAGTCGGACGAGCCGCATGCGCTGGCCTACTTCCTCGATGCCGAGACCTGGCAGGTGGCGCAGGGTCAGGCCGCCTGGCTGTTCGATCCCGGCCGCTTCAAGGTCAAGGTCCTGTCCGACGACGCGCCGCCCGCCGCGCTCGAGGTCGAACTGTCGGAGGCACTGACCCTGGTCGAGGCCGCGAAGCCCGAAGCCACGACACGCCGCAAGCGTCCGGCCCACGGTGCAATCGCCGCCCCGGAACTCACTGCGGGCGACTGATTTCAAACCACACGGACGGAATCTCGCGGTAGACGACGTCGCGGCGATAAACGAGACCGAGCCGCTTCATCACCGCCTGCGACGCTGTGTTGTCGGGCTTGGTGACGGCAAAGATCAGATCGAGCTGGATTGTCTCGAAGCCGAACGTGAGTGCCGCGCGCGCGGCTTCGGTCGCATAGCCCTTGCCCCAAGCGTCGGGCCGTAACGCCCACAGGACTTCGGTCTCTTCGAATTCCGGGACGAAATTCAAGCCGCACTGGCCGATCAACTGGCCGTCTGTGAACACGCCCCACGGCGCATAGCCGCGCGTCTTCCAGCTCGACTGGAAGCGCGCAATCGTGGCTTCCGCCGCGGCCAGCGGATCGCGATCGGCGACGCTTAGCCAGCGCGCCACATCGGGATGAAAGCGCATCGCCGCATAGGCCTCGCGGTCGGCCCATTCGAGCGGTCGCAGGTTCAGGCGTTCGGTGCGGAGGGCGGTCATCTTTACACAACTTTACATGGCCGACAGGGACGCGAAACCGGGTGGGTCCATATGACTGTCACGGAGACTGCACCTCACCTCCCGATGGAGACTTCAAATGGCAAACCTTGGAATGAAGACGATGCTGGCGGCCCTTCTCGCGGGCAGCCTCGCGATCACCGCCGGCGGCGTGGCGTTCGCCGACAACGTCCGGACCTTCGACCCGGCGAAGTTCAACCAGCACATCGAGAAGCGCGTCGACAAGGCCCTGACCGGCACCGACGCGACCGCCGACCAGAAGAAGAAGGTCTCGGGCATCATCGAGCAGGCCTTCACCGACATGAAGCCGCTGCACGACAAACGCGTCGAGAACCGCAAGGCGATGGCCGAGGCGATGCAAGCCCCGACGATCGACAAGGCGAAGATCGAGGCGCTGCGCCAGGAGCAGATGAAGGTCGCGGACAGCGGCTCCAAGCGCTTCACCCAGGCGCTGACCGATGCCGGCGACGTGCTGAGCGCGCCGCAGCGCCAGGCCTTCTTCAAGGCCTGGACCGACCGCGCCGCGCAGGGCCACCACAAGCGTGGCTGAGTGACAGCAGGGTAAGCCTGGCCTGATACTGGGCATCATGGCCGAGCGCATCCTGATGATCGACGACGACAGCCGCCTCGCCGGGATGGTCTCAGACTATCTTGGCGGGGCGGGCTTTCGTTTGACTATTACCGGCACCGCGCGCGAGGGCGAGGCGCTACTGAAGCGCGAGTCCTTCGATGCGGTGATCCTCGACCTGATGCTGCCCGACAGCGACGGGCTCGACCTCTGCCGGCGACTGCGCGCCACCTCCGACGTGCCGATCCTGATGCTGACCGCGCGCGGCGAGCCGATGGACCGGGTGGTCGGCCTCGAGATCGGCGCCGACGACTACCTCGCCAAGCCCTTCGAGCCGCGCGAGCTGCAGGCCCGCCTGCGCGCCATCCTGCGCCGCAAGGGCGCGCCCGCGAAGGCCGACACCCTGCACTTTGGCCGCCTCGAAATCGACCGCGCCGCACGCACCGTGCGCCTCGACGGCGAGGAGCGGCCGCTCACCTCCTACCAGTTCGCGCTGTTGCTGGCGCTGGCCGAACGCGCCGGCCGCGTGTTGTCGCGCGACGCGCTGATGGACGTACTGAAAGGCGAGAAGCTCGAGGCCTTCGACCGCTCCGTCGACGTCCACGTGAGCCGCATCCGCGCCGTCCTCGAAGACGACCCCAAGAAACCCCGCCGAATCCTCACCGTCCGCGGAACGGGCTACGTCTTCGCCAAGGAACAGGACCGGTGACGTGTCATACCCGTGTTCCCTCACTCCTCTTCCGTTCATGTTCCTCTCCCCCGCTAGGGGGAGAGGCTAGGTGAGGGGGCAATGAAGAACGACGCCACCTCGTACGCCCGCGATCTGCGCCGCTACGGTAGTCGCGCCGAAAAGATCTGCTGGGAACTCCTGCGCGACCGACGCATGGCCGGGCTCAAATTTCGGCGCCAGCATCCGATCGGGCCTTTCTTCGCCGACTTCGCCTGCATCTCTGCCAAGCTGGTCATCGAGATCGATGGCGACCATCACGCCTTCCAAATCGAAGCCGACCAGCGACGCACGGCGGTCATGGAGCGCCCGGGTTGGCGCGTATTGCGCTTCTGGGCAAACCACGTCGTCGCCAATCGTGAGGGCGTTTGGGCCGAGATCGAGCAAGAGCTTGCGAAGCCCTCTCACCTAGCCTCTCCCCCTAGCGGGGGAGAGGAACATGAGAGGCGGTAACGCCATGCAGCGGCTGTATCTCCAGTTCTACGTCACGATCATCCTGGTGCTGGCGATCTTCGTGGGCGCGGCGGTGGTGACGTGGCAATTGGCGGAAGACCAGACGCCGCAATATCTCGATGTCGCGGCGGAGCTGACGGGCGCGCTGCTGCCGGACGCCGATGCGCCGGAGGCCGACGACCAGCGGGCCATCACCGCGCTCTATCGCAAGCTGAAGTTCGATCTCACGCTCTATCGTGCCGACGGCAGCGTGATCGCGACCGCAGGCCGAGCAGCGCCGCGGTTCGATCCTTATCGCGCCCGCGTCGGCTGGCGGCGCGGCCGCGACGGCTCGACCTTCACCCTTCAGCTACCGGACGGACGCTGGCTTGTGGCGCGCCAAGTACGCGAACGGCCTAGTCCAACTCTCTGGATCGCAGGCTTCCTCGTGTTGCTGGCGGGCGCCATCGCGCTCGGCGCGTGGCCGGTGGTGCGCCATCTCGGCAGCCGGCTCGAACGGCTGAAGGCCGGCGTCGAGCAGTTGGGCGGCGGCAATCTTGGTGCGCGCGTCAAGGTCGAGGGACGCGACGAGGTGGCCGCACTCGCCGAAAGCTTCAACCGTTCGGCCGGCCGCATTGAGGAGTTGGTGGCGGCGCACCGTCTGCTGCTGGCCAACTGCAGCCACGAGCTGCGCACGCCGCTCGCCCGCATTGGCATGGCCGTGTCGCTGCTGGGCGACAGTGCCGATCCCAAGACGCGCGATTCGCTGAAGCAGGATGTGGCCGAACTCGACCTGCTGATCGACGAAATCCTGTTGTCGAGCCGGCTGGAAGCCGTGCCGGGACTGGAACGCCACGAGCCCGTCGATCTTCTCGCCCTCGCCGCGGAGGAGGCCGCGCGCTACGACATCGAGGCGTCGGGCGATCCCGTCACGGTCGCGGGCGACCGGCTGCTGCTGCGCCGTGTGGTGCGCAATCTGCTGGAGAATGCGCGGCGCTATGCCGGCGAGGGGCCGATCGAGATTTCGGTCGCCCATAAGGACGGACGCGCCGTCCTCGACGTGCGCGACCATGGGCCGGGCGTGCCGCTGGACGAGCGCGAGCGTATCTTCGAGCCCTTCTACCGCATGGCCTCCTCGCGCGAGACCGGACGCGGCGCGGGCCTCGGCCTCGCGCTGGTGCGCGAGATCGCGCACCGCCACGGCGGCGAGGCGGTTTGCGTGGCGGCAGACGGCGGCGGCAGCCGCTTCCGCATCGACCTGCCCGCCGCGTAGGATGCCCGCCAAAACTGGAGGCGGCGTCCATGGACTTCACCATTCCCGCGGAGATCGCGGCCTACCTGCACGAGCTGGACGAATTCATCGAGCGCGAGATCCGGCCACTCGAGCGCGAGAACGACAACATCCGCTTCTTCGACCATCGCCGCGAGCACGCCCGCACCGACTGGGACAATGACGGCCAGCCGCGCCACGAGTGGGAAGAGCTGCTGCAGGAGATGAAGCGCCGCGCTGACAAGGCCGGCCACCTGCGCTTCGGCCTGCCGAAGGAACTGGGCGGCAAGGAAGGCTCCAATCTCGCGATGGCGATCATCCGCGAGCATCTGGCACACAAGGGGCTGGGGCTGCACAACGACCTGCAGAACGAGAGCTCGATCATCGGCAATTTCCCGGTGGCCCTGCTGCTGCATCGCTTCGGCACACAGGAGCAGAAGGACCGCTACATCGAAGGCATGTTCCGCGGCACCGAACGCATCGGCTTCGGCCTGACCGAGCCGCTCCATGGCTCGGACGCGACCTTCATGGAGACGACAGCCACGAAGCAGGGCAGCGACTGGGCGATCAACGGCATGAAGCGGTTCAACACCGGCATGCACACTGCGACCGTCGACCTCGTGTTCGCGCGCACCTCGGGCAAGCCCGGCGACGCGCGCGGAATCTCGGCCTTCCTGGTGCCAGTGAAGACACCGGGCTTCAAGATCGAGCACATGTGGTGGACCTTCAACATGCCGTCGGACCACGCTGAAGTGTCGCTGACCGACGTGAAGGTGCCGGGCTCGACGATGCTGGGCGAGGAAGGCCGCGGCCTCGACGTGGCGCAAACCTTTGTCCATGAGAATCGCATCCGCCAGGCCGCCTCGAGCCTCGGCGCTGCGCAATACTGCATCGACATGTCGGTGGCCTATGCCAAGAACCGCAAGGTCTTCGGCAAGGCGCTGGCCACCAACCAGGCGATCCAGTTTCCGCTCGCCGAGCTGCACACCGAGGCCGAGATGACGCGCGGTCTCGTGCGCAAGACCGCGTGGCATCTCGACCGCGAGCACCATATGAACGTCTCCGAGTGGGTCGCGATGTCGAACTACCGCGCCAACCGTCTGGTGTGCGACGCCGCCGACCGCGCCATCCAGGTCCATGGCGGCATCGGCTATTCGCGTCACACGCCGTTCGAGCACATCTATCGCCATCACCGCCGCTATCGCATCACCGAGGGTTCGGAAGAGATCCAGATTCGCCGGGTCGCCGGCGCCTTGTTCGGTTTCTGGGGCGCGCAAAAAGCATCGACGGCACCCAAATCATGACGCCGGAGGCCCGTCGGCGCTGGACGGGCGAAGGCGTGATGATGGTGACCCTCATGCTAATGGGCTCGAGCTATCCTTTCGCCAAGGAAGTGCTCGGGACCATGAGCCCCCTGCTCTACAGCGGCTCACGATACCTCATCGCCGGCCTCTTCCTCTTTGCCGTACTCGCCGTGATGCGTCGACCGCTCGCCCTGCCGCGCCGCGACTGGCTGCCGATGATCGTGCTGTCGATCGTGGGCGTCGCCGCCTTCCAGGCCTTCTGGGGGTTGGGCATGTCGCGCACCGCGCCGTCGATCGGCTCGATCGTGATGACCACGACGACCGCCTTCTCGGCCATCCTCGCCTGGATGGGTGGACGGCGGCTGCCGGCGCTGGGCTGGCTCGGCATCGCCGTCGCGTTCGGCGGCGTGGTGATGGTGGTGAACAACAGCCTGGCCCATTGGACGCTTGCCTTGGACAACATCGACGGCGCGCTGTTCTGGGCGGTCTCGGCCTTCGTCTGGGCGCTCTATGTCGATCGCGCCACGCCCTACAATGGACGGCTGGGTGGCCTGCGTGTCTTCGCCTGGACAACCCTACTGGGCGGCGCGGTGTTGACGGGCTTCGCGTTCCTCTTCGATTCGCTCGGGGAATTCGCAGCGCTCAGTGGCCGGCAATGGGGCTACTGGCTCTACACCGCGATCTTCCCGGTGGGTGTGGCGTTCCTGGGCCTCAGCATCGGCTTCGAGCGGCTCGGCGTCACCCGGGTCATGGTCTACATGTAACTGATCCCGATAGCGGCAGTGGCCCTGTCGGCGGTCTTTTTCGGCGATCCGCTGACCTCGGCCCGGGTCCTGGGCGGGCTGATCGTGCTGGCGGGCGTGGTTCTGACGCGTGTCGCCCTCGACCGGGCCGCCCGCCTTCTGTAGAAGGGGGCCGTGAAAAAAGCCGTCAAAAAGGCCTCTCCGAAGGCCAAAACCGCGGTCACAGCGCCCGCCCTCACCACCCCCAGCCTCACGACTCCAGGCACCGGCGGGCGGCGGGCGTTCGTCGCGCGCGCGACCAAGGAAACCCGCATTGCCGCCGCCATCAACCTCGACGGCACCGGCAAGTACGACATCAAGACCGGCATCGGCTTCCTCGACCATATGCTCGAGCAACTCTCCCGCCACAGCCTGATCGACATCACGCTGCGCGCCGAGGGCGACCTGCACATCGACTATCACCACACGACGGAAGACAGCGGCATCGTGCTGGGCGAGTGCCTCCAGAAGGCGCTGGGCGACCGCGCCGGCATCCGTCGTTATGGCAGCGCCCAGATCCCGATGGACGAGACGCTAACGGAGGTCGCGCTCGATGCCTCGAACCGGCCGTACCTGATCTGGAAGGTGAACTTCTCCAAGCCCAAGCTCGGCACGATGGACACCGAACTGTTCAAGGAATGGTTCCAGGCCTTCGCGCAGTTGGGTGGCCTCACGCTGCATGTGTGGAACCACTACGGCGACAACAACCATCATATCGTCGAGAGCTGCTTCAAGGGTCTCGCGCGCGCGCTGCGCGTCGCCTGCGAAGTCGATCCGCGCCAGGCGACGGCGGTCCCGAGCACCAAGGGCGTGCTCTAACTCCTAATGACCGTCGCAATCGTCGATTACGGCTCAGGCAACCTCCGCTCTGCCGCCAAAGCCTTCGAACGCGCCGCCCGCGAGAGCGGCACGAACGAGCGCGTGATCGTGACGTCGAGTCCTGCGGAAGTGTCCGCCGCCGATCGCATCGTGCTGCCGGGTGTCGGCGCCTTCGCCGATTGCCGCGCCGGCCTCTATGGCGTGCCCGGGATGGTCGAGGCGCTGCAGCGCGAGGTGATCGAGCGCGGCAAGCCGTTCCTCGGCATCTGCGTCGGCATGCAGCTGATGGCCACGCGCGGCGTCGAGTACGGCATCCATGCCGGCCTCGACTGGATCGCGGGTGACGTGGTGCGCATCGAACCCACCGACAAAGCGCTCAAGATCCCGCACATGGGCTGGAACGAACTTCTCGATCTGAAGCCCCATCCGTTGCTCGACGGCATCGCCGCGCACGACCATGCCTATTTCGTGCACTCCTTCCAGCTTCAGGCGGCAAAGCCGGAAACGGTGCTGGCGCGCACCGAATATGGCGGTCCGATTACGGCCGTCGTCGGGCGCGACAATCTCGCGGGCACGCAATTCCACCCCGAGAAAAGCCAGGCCACGGGCCTGCGACTTATCGGTAACTTCCTGCGCTGGAAGCCCTAAAGAGCGACCCGGTCGGAACGACTGTTCTGCCGCCGCGTTGCAGGTGTGGACGAACAGCCATCGTCCAGCCATGGAGCGCGCCTTGGAAGCCCCTCGCCTCGAACGCCGGCTCGTCGCCATCCTCGCCGCCGATATCGTGGGCTACAGCCGGCACATGGAGCGCGACGAGACGGTGGCACTTGCCACTTTGTCCCGCCTGCGCGTCGTTGCAGACGAACTGATCGCGAGCCACAAAGGCCGCATCACGGGTACTGCCGGCGACAGCATCCTCGCGGAATTCTCCAGCGTCGTGGACGCGCTCGATTGCGCGGTCAAGATCCAGTCCGGCGTGGCCGCTGCCGGCGAGGAACAGCCGCCGGAGCAGCGCATGCAGTTCCGCATCGGCGTCAATGTCGGCGACGTCATGGTCAAGGATGGCGACATCTTCGGCGACGGCGTCAACATTGCCGCCCGTCTCGAGACGCTCGCGTTGGGCGGCAGCATCTGCGTGTCGCGCGGCGTGCGCGATCACGTGCGCAAGATGGGCCGCTACGCTTTCGAGGACCTCGGCGAGCAAAGCGTGAAGAACATCGCCCAGCCGATTCGTGCCTTCCGCCTGCACGGTCTCGAGGAAGGGCCGCCCGATCCGGTGGTGGCCGATCCGCCGCTGGGCCTCGCCGCCACGCCCGCACCGGCCGTCACGACACCGGCGCCTTTTGAGTTGCCGTTTTGGGATACGATCAAGGAGAGCAAGGACCCGGCCGAGTTCACCGCCTATCTCGAGCAGTATCCCAACGGCGTCTTTGCTTCGCTCGCTGAAGCACGTCGCGATGCGTTGCTGGCCGAACAGGCGGTACCGGCAGTCGTGCCGGAGCAGGACCTGGTGACCGTTGAACTGGCCTTCTGGGAGTCGATCAAGGAGAGCACCGACCCGGCGGAGTTCGCCGCCTATCTCGTGCAGTACCCGGATGGATCGTTCGCCATGCTCGCCGACACCCGCCGCAAGGCGCTGATGGAGGCGAAGGCCGCCCCCGCCCCGGAGAACGCCGAGGCCGACACGACGGAACTCGCTTTCTGGGACTCGATGAAGGACAGCGACAATCCGGCGATGTTCACCGCCTATCTCGAGCAATATCCGCACGGTTCCTTCGCCATCCTGGCCAAGGCCCGTATCGACGAGTTCGAAACCTGAATGCGGGCGTCGGTAATTACTTACCGGCGGTGATCCATTCTTCCATCTTGGCCACGGTATCGGCCTCGATGCCGTTGTAGCCATGGTAGGCGAAGGCCTCGCAATCGTCGCCTGTCGACTTGCCGCCATCCATCTCGATCAGGGTCGTGCCGTACTTGTTGTGATTGGCGGCGCCGGCCGACGGGCTGGTCACCCGGCAGGCATCATGCTTGTGCAGGACGACCAGCTGCCGGCTCTTCAGACCCCGCGTGTCGAAGCCCGAGATGCCGCTCATCGATGAATTATGAATGAAGCCCGCGACCTGGCCGTCGAGCAATGGCGCGAGGCGCATCGTCGACTCCGTGCTGCGCGAGGTGCCGATCACGTAGATCGCAATGTCGGGGTAGCGCTTCTTGAGATCGTCCGCGATTGCCAGGATGCGGCCGGGCGTCGTTGTGGCATCGGTCGAGGCGGCCACGAACTGCGGCCCCGCGAACAGCGCCCGCGAGCGGATCAGGAAGTTGCCACCGGAGGCCATGGCGATATTGACCCCCTCCAGGTGCGGATTGAGGCGCCCGTTGCCGCCCGGCATCAGGATGACACCGTAAGCGATCGTGGCCGGACTCCGCGTGGTCAGCACGTAGTTGAAAGGATCGCCACCCGCCGGCTGTACCGGCACGAGCTGATCGGCAGCGAAGACGGAAGAGCAGCAGGCGAACAACAAGCCGATTGCGGCGAGCAATGTCTTCATTTTGCCCTCTATCAGCGCTCGCGGTTGTCGATATCTCGGGCCAGAACCTCGCGCTTGCCGACGTGGTTGGCGCCGCTCACCACGCCTTCCTTCTCCATGCGCTCGACGATGCGGGCGGCACGGTTGTAGCCGATCTGCAGGTAGCGCTGCACGAAGCTCACGCTGCACTTGCGCTCGCGGGCGACCAGCGCGATCGCCTGGTCGTAGAGCTGATCGCTTTCGCTTTCCTCGCCGCCTTCGCCCGGCAGGCCGAGGCCGCCCGCCTCTCCTTCCGGATCGTCGGTGACGGATTCGATGTAGGCCGGCGCGCCCTGGGCGCGGAGATGGCGCACCACGTCCTCGACCTCGGTGTCGCTCACGAACGGGCCGTGCACGCGCGCGATCTTGCCGCCGCCGGCCATGTAGAGCATGTCGCCCTGACCCAGCAGCTGCTCGCCGCCCTGCTCGCCCAGGATGGTGCGGCTGTCGATCTTGGACGTCACCTGGAAGGAAATACGCGTCGGGAAGTTCGCCTTGATAGTGCCGGTGATGACGTCGACCGAAGGGCGCTGCGTGGCCATCACGACATGGATGCCGGCGGCGCGGGCCATCTGCGCCAGACGCTGGACGGCCGCCTCGATCTCCTTGCCCGCGACCAGCATCAGGTCGGCCATCTCGTCGATGATGACGACGATGAACGGCAGTGGGTTGAGATCGATCTCTTCGTCCTCGAAGGTCGGGCGGCGGGTCTCGGGATCGATGCCGGTCTGCACCTTGCGGACGAGCGACGTGCCTTTGCGCGCGGCCTCGGTCAGCTTCTCGTTATAGCCCGCGATGTTGCGCACGCCCTGGGAGCTCATCGCGCGATAGCGGTCTTCCATCTCGCGCACCACCCACTTCAACGCCACGATCGCCTTGCGCGGCTCGGTGACGACGGGCGTCAGCAGATGGGGAATGTCCTGGTAGACGCTGAGCTCCAGCATCTTGGGATCGATCATGATGAAGCGGCACTGGTCCGGCGACAGCCGGTAGAGCAGCGACAGGATCATGGTGTTGACGGCCACGGACTTGCCCGAGCCGGTGGTGCCGCCGATCAGCAGATGCGGCATGCGGGCGAGATCGGCGATCACCGGATCGCCGCCAATGTCCTTGCCCAGTGCCAGCGGCAGGCCGAGACGGTTGTCTTCGTACTGCTTGGTCGACAGCAGCTCGCGCAGGAACACCGTCTCGCGCTTGGCGTTGGGCAACTCGATACCAATTACATTGCGGCCGGGCACGGTGGCGACACGCGCCGACACCGCGCTCATCGAACGGGCGATGTCGTCGGCCAGGCCGATGACGCGGCTGGCCTTGGTGCCGGGCGCGGGTTCGAGCTCGTAGAGCGTCACGACCGGGCCGGGACGGACCTTGACGATCTGTCCCTTGACGCCGAAGTCATCGAGAACGGTCTCGAGCAGGCGCGCATTCTGTTCCAGCGCGCTCTCGTCGATCTTGGTCTCGGTCTGCACGCGCGACGGCAGCGACAGCAGGTCGAGCGGGGGCAGCCGATATTCGCCGCCGCCCAGGTCGAGTTCGCGCTGGCCACCACGGGCCGCGCGCTTGCCCTGCGCCACCGACGACTTGCGCGGCACGATCTTGACCGCAGCGGCGGCGGCCGGGACCGGCGCCTGCTCGGCATCGATTGCGTCGGGCGTGAAAGGGTTCTCGTCTTCCTCGACCGCCTCGTCCTCGAAGGTCTCGGGCATGGCAGTGCGCGGCATGACTTGAGTAGGCGCGTATTCCGGCGCGGGCGGGGCCGCGAAGGCCACGACTTCTTCCGGCAGTTCGTCGTCGGCAGACGCCGGCGCCGCAGCCGTCTTGGCGCGGCGCGAGAAGATCGGCTCGATGCGCAGGCCCGCCAGACGATCGAACAACGTGCGCTCCCGCATCGAATCGACGGGTGGCGGGAGCTCGACATCGAGATTGGGCGGCGGCTGCGGATGCAGTTCGGTCGGCGCCTCGGGAATTTCCGGCGCGGGCCGTTCGAGCGGCGAATAAGGCGCATCGACCATCAGCGAATCGGCCGGCGGCAGGGTGACGCCCTCCTCCGGGATCCGCTCGTAGCGATGATGGTAGGCGTCCGGATCGTATTGGCTGGCGTCGATCTCGCCCGGGATCTCGGCATAGCCGACCGACGGACCCGGCATATCGGCCTCGTCCTCGAGCGACTGCGGCTTGCCGCGCCACAAAGCGACGCCTGCGCCGAACAACCAGCCGCCCCAGATGAACGGCGCGCGCAGGATGCGGAAGATCAGCGGCAGGTCCGTGCGGTTCATGCCAAGCGCAGGCGCCATGGCGATGAAGGCAAGGGCCGCACAGCCCGGCTCGATCAGCGCCAGGCTGCCGCCGCTCGAATGGCTGAGCACGAATTCACGGAAGCGACCGATCAGCGCCGTGCCGACCAGTCCGCCGGCGCCAGCATGGGTCGCGGCGCCGCCGACGTCGCCCAGGCCGACACAGGCCACGCTCATCATCAGCAGCGACAACAGCAGCAGCGAGAGACGCAGGCCGAAGAAGCCGAGATGGTGCGTGCGCACCATGCGAACGCCCCAGGTGATCAGCGCCACCGGCACCAGGCAGATCGCGAGCCCGAAGGTCTGCAGCAGAAGATCGGCAACATAGGCGCCCGGCAGGCCCATCAGGTTGGCGGGCGCATTGCCGGTCGCGTGGTTCAGCGAAGGATCGGCGGCATTGAAAGTGAAAACCGCCATCAACAGCAGCACGCCTGCCGCGGCGATGGCGAAGCCCACCAGCTCCATCATGCGCCGGCGCAGGAAGTCGCGCCCGCCTTCCGGCAGGATCGTCATCTTGCGTGTCGCCCCGGAGGTGGCGCCCATCATGGCCATGGCATCGACCTCACAGGACCGACGCGAGGCGGCCCAGCCCCTCGCGCGTGGTCTTCTCGTCGTGCACCAGCGCCACGCGGATGTATCGCTCGGCCGTGTTGATGCCGTTGGTCTCGCGGCAGGCATAGGCGCCCGGCAGCACCTTCACATGCGCTTCGCGCCACAGCTTGCGCGTAGCCTCTTCGCCGTTGCCGACGTCGAGCCACAGGAAGAAACCGCCGCCCGGCGTGTAGTAGCCGAAGCGGTTGTGCAGGATCTGCTCGGCGATCTTGAAGTTCTTCACGTACCACTCGCGCGTGGTGACCGGATGCGTCTCCTCGCGCCACAGCGCGGCCGAAGCCTTCTGGACGGCGATCGGAATCTGCGGGCCGCCGTAGGTCCGCCAGCGCAGGATCATCGCGACGTACCGGGGATCGCCCGCCACGAAGCCCGAGCGCAGGCCGGCGGCATTGGAACGCTTGGACAGCGAATGGAAGACCACCAGATTGCGGAAAGGATCCTTGCCGCCGGTGTCGTCGATCTCGAGGGCCGCTTCGAGCGCGCCCGGCGGCACCGCGCCGGTGTAGATCTCGGCGTAGCACTCGTCGACGGCCAGCACCGTGTCGTGCGTGCGGCAGAGGCGCAGCAGCTTCTGCAGATACTCTTTGCTGGCGATCGCGCCTTGCGGATTGGCCGGCGAGCAGAGATACGCCACCGTCATCCGCTTCCACGTCGCCTCGTCGAGACTGTCGTAGTCGGGCAGGAAGCCATTCGATTGCGGCGCGTTCACCAGCAGCGGCTCGGCGCCGGACATGACCGCACCGCCGAGATAGGCCTGATAGAACGGATTGGGCAGCGCCACGATCGGCTTGCCGCCCCCCTTCTCCAGCGGCGTGGCGACCGAGGCGATGATGTAGACGCCTTCCTTGCTGCCGGCCGTGGGATGCACATGCACGTTGGGATCGAGCAGGCCCTTGGGCAGCTTGTAGCGCCGCGTCAGCCACTCGCAGATCGCCAGGTTGAGGTCGGGCAGGCCCTGGTTGGGCGGATAGCGGTTCCAGCCGTCGACCTCGTCGTTGACGATCTGGCGCGCGAAGGCGGGCATCGCGCCCTGCGGCTCGCCGACCGACATATTGATCATCGAAAGGTTCGCGGGCGGCGCGATCGGCGCCAACAGAGCGTTCAGACGCGCGAACGGAAAATCGGACAGGCTCTCGGTAAGGCGCGGATTGAACATCCAGGACCATCGCAACAGACAGGGCCGGCCGGGAAAACCACCGGCCGGGTCAACTATGGTCCCATTCTATGAAACAAATAAGCCAATAACAACAATGAATTAGAGACCATTCTTAAGGCTTGACTACGGCTATTGTACGCGTTCGCCGTGGAGAACCGTATCGAGGCCTTCGACCTCCTCGTCGCGGGCAACCCGCAGGCCCACCATCACGTCGACCAGCTTCAGGATCAGCCAGGTCATGATCCCGCAGAAGGCGCCGACGATCAGGACGCCGGTGAGCTGGGTCAGGATCTGGCCGCCATGACCGTCGACCAGGCCGACCGCCTGGCCCTTGTTCACATCGTTGATCGCGCGGGTGGCGAAGACGCCGACCAGGATCGTGCCCAGGATGCCGCCGACGCCATGCACGCCGAACACGTCGAGTGTGTCGTCGTAGCCGAGGCGGATCTTGAGCGCGATCGAGGCCCAGTAGCAGACCGCTCCCGCGGCCAGCCCGATCGTCATGGCGGCCCAAGGTTCGACATAGCCCGCCGCCGGCGTGATGGTGCCGAGGCCCGCCACGGCGCCTGACAGGATGCCCAGGACCGACGGCTTGCCGCGCGCCGTCCATTCGATCGCCATCCAGGTGAGCGCGGCGACCGACGCGGAAATATGGGTATTGAGCATGGCGTTGCCGGCCAGTTCGCCCGAGGCCAGGGCGGAGCCCGCATTGAAGCCGAACCAGCCGACCCACAGCAGCGACGTGCCGATCAGGGTGAGCACGAGATTGTGCGGCGCCATGTTCTCGTGGCCGTAGCCCACGCGCTTGCCGAGGACGAGCGCGCACACTAGGCCCGCCATGCCGGCATTGAGATGGACGACGATGCCACCGGCGAAATCGAGCACACCCATCCGGGCAAGGAAGCCGCCGCCCCAGACCCAATGCGTCACCGGCACGTAGACCAGCAGCAGCCACAGTGCCATGAACCACATCATGGCCGAGAATTTCATGCGCTCGGCGAAGGCGCCGGCGATGATCGCAGGCGTGATGATGGCGAAGGTCGCCTGGTACATCAGGAAGACGTTTTCCGGCACGGTCTTGGCCAGCGCGTGCGTGGAGCCCTGCAGGCCAACGCCAAAGGATCGCGACAGCGAACCCAGGACATTGTCGACCGCGCCGCCGTTCGTGTAGGCGAGCGAATAGCCGACCGCGAACCACAGGACCGTCACAAGGGCTGCAACCGCAAAGGCCGTCACGGCCGTCGCCAGCACGTTCTTCTTGCGCACCATGCCGCAGTAAAAGAGCGACAGGCCAGGGATATTCATCAGCAGGACCAGCGCGGTGGCGACCAGCAGCCAGGCGGTATCGCCGGTGTCGATCGCGGGCTTGTCGGCGGCAAGCGCCATCGGCATGCCGGACAATCCGACGAACGGCGCGGCGCCCAACGCCGCGACCGCGTGCCTTACAGTCCTGTACATCGTCTCCCCCGGCGTATTCTTTTTTCGGCTACAGACTGTAAAATAATTACATCATTTTCGGAGGGTTTTCCGCCTGCTCGCTAAAGCGCGTTGGAGCCCGCTTCGCCGGTGCGGATGCGCACGGCCTGCTCGACCGGCGTGACGAAGATCTTGCCGTCGCCGATCTTGCCGGTGTGGGCGGCCTTCTGGATCGCCTCGACCGCACGCTCGACCTGGGTGTCGTCGACCACAATCTCGATCTTCACCTTGGGCAGGAAGCTCACGAGATACTCGGCGCCGCGATAGATCTCGGTCTGTCCCTTCTGGCGACCGAAGCCCTTCACCTCGCTGACCGTGAGGCCGGCGACACCGATGCCGGTCAACGCGTCGCGCACTTCGTCGAGCTTGAATGGCTTGATGATGGCGGACACGAGTTTCATGGGCTGCTTCCTCCTGCCGTTTTCGGCTTGGGCGACACACTGGCACGCCGTGCGCCCGAGAAAAAGACCAAGAAAAAGGCCCGGCGGTCAGGCCGCCGGGCCAAAGGAGCCATCGCGGCCTGCGCGATGGGGGAGGAAACCAGGAAGGAGGCGGGCTTAGTGCACCGTCTCCCCGTGCAGATTGATGTCGAGGCCTTCGACCTCTTCCTCGGTCGTGACGCGCAGCCCGATCAGGGCATCGACGACCTTCAGGATCACGAAGGTGGCGATCGCGCACCAGGCCATGCAGACGAGGCAGCCCCAGAGTTGGGTCAGCACCTGGCCGGCGTTGCCATCGATCAGGCCCTTCTTGCCGTCGCCGCCGATCGCCTCGACCGCGAACACGCCGGTCAGGAGCGCACCGACGAAGCCGCCGATGCCGTGCACGCCGAAAGCGTCGAGCGAATCGTCATAGCCCATCGCGTGCTTGAGGCCGGTGGCGCCCCAGAAGCAGACCAGGCCAGCCACGATGCCGATGGCGAGCGAACCCGCCGGGCTGACGAAGCCGGACGCCGGCGTGATGGCAACGAGGCCCGCGACGGCGCCCGAGATGATGCCCAGGACCGACGGCTTGCCGCGCGTCATCCACTCCGCGAACATCCAGGAGAGTGCCGCGGCGGCGGTAGCGAACTGCGTCACCGCCATCGCCATGCCGGCCGAGCCGCCGGCGGCCGACGCCGAGCCGGCATTGAAGCCGAACCAGCCGACCCACAGCAGCGAGGCGCCGATCACCGACAGCACGAGATTGTGCGGCGCCATGTTCTCGATGCCGAAACCCTTGCGCTTGCCGAGCACCAGCGCACAGACCAGACCGGCGACACCGGCGTTGATATGCACCACGGTGCCACCGGCGAAATCGAGCACGCCCCAGTCGCCGAGGAAGCCGCCGCCCCACACCCAGTGGGCGATCGGCGCGTAGACCAACAGCGACCACAGGCCAACGAACCACATCATCGCCGAGAATTTCATGCGCTCGGCGAAGGCGCCGGTGATCAGCGCCGGCGTGATGATGGCGAAGGTGAGTTGGAAGCACATGTAGACCGACTCAGGGATGGTCTTGGCCAGTTCCGAGACGCCATCGACCGTGAGACCGGCCATGAACACCCGGCTGAGGCCCCCCAGCACGGTGCTGCCCGCGGTGAAGGCCAGGCTATAGCCCACCACCATCCAGAGCACGGTGACGAGGCAGGTGATGGCGAAGCTCTGCACGATGGTCGCCAGCACGTTCTTTTTGCGCACCATGCCGCCGTAAAACAGCGCCAGGCCCGGGATGGTCATCATCAGGACCAGCGCGGTCGAGGTCAGCATCCAGGCCGTGTCGCCCGAATCGATCTTCGGCTTGTCGGCGGCGAAGGCCACCGCGGGCAAGAGAGACACACCGGCGGCGCCGGCGGAGACAAGAAGCGTGCGGAACTTGGTGGTCATCGGTCTTTCCCCCGGAAGCATCACAGAGCGTCGGCGCCGGATTCACCGGTGCGGATGCGGACGGCCTGCTCGACCGACGTGACGAAAATCTTGCCGTCGCCGATCTTGCCGGTGCCGGCAGCCTTGCGAATGGTCTCGACCGCGCGCTCGACCAGCGCGTCGTCGATCACGACCTCGATCTTGATCTTGGGCAGGAAGCTCACGGCGTATTCGGCGCCGCGGTAAATCTCGGTCTGGCCCTTCTGGCGCCCAAAGCCCTTCACCTCGCTTACCGTCAGGCCCTGGATGCCCAACCCGGTCAGCGCGTCGCGAACTTCATCAAGCTTGAAGGGCTTGAAGATCGCCATCACCATTTTCATTGCCTACGCCTCCACCTGGCGGCTCCAGATGCCGCCGCATCGAGCCTGCACATGCAAAGGGCGTGCCAGCGTCAAAATCCTGCGTTTTCAAGCCCTTGCAGCCATTCTGCGTGCCCATTTTGCAGGCACTGGCGCAACAGGACCGCCCCTGCCATTTTCCCCCGATGAACAATCGCCCCTTCGATCTGGCCGTGGTCGGCGCTGGCCTGAACGGCAGTTTGCTCGCCCTGGCCGCCGGCGGGGTGGGGCTCCGCACGGCGCTGATCGACAAGGCACCGCTTCAGTCCATGGTCGCGGCGGGCTTCGACGGCCGCACCACGGCCATCGCCAACACCAGCCAGCGCCTGTTCGAAGCGCTCGGCCTGTGGGCCGACCTCGCGGCCGACGCTGAGCCGATCCTCGACATCCGCATCTCCGACGCCGGGCACGACGGCAAGGCGAGCCCGCTGTTTCTTCATTTCGATCATCGCGAAGCGGCGGCCGAAGGCGAGACGGCCTCCCCCATGGGCTGGATCGTCGAGAACCGGTTCCTGCGCGCGGCGTTGCTGCGCCGGCTCTCAGCTTGCGAGCATGTCGAGCTGATCGCGCCTGACGAGGCGATCGAGACCAAGCGCGATACGCATCGCGCCGAGATCACCCTGAAGAACGGCCGTACGCTCACGACGCGCGTCGTCGCCTCGGCAGAAGGCCGCTTCGGCTCGATGCGCGAGGGCGCCGGCATCGGCGCGCGCACCTGGTCGTACAATCAGACGTCCATCGTGCTGGTCGCGCGTCACGAGAAGCCGCATCGCGGCGTCGCCCAGGAGAAATTCCTGCCGGGCGGGCCGTTCGCCATCCTGCCGATGCGCGACAGCGACGCCGGTGAGCATCGCTCGTCGATCGTGTGGACCGAGCGCGCCGATCTTGCCAAGCGCCTGCTCGCGCTCGATGCAGAGCGCTTCCAGGCGGAGTTCGGGCGCCGCTTCGGCGATTTCCTGGGCGCCGTCGACACCGTCGGTCCGCGCTTTTCGCATCCGCTCGGCCTGGTGCATGCCGACCGGTACATCGACCAGCGGCTGGTGCTGGTGGGCGACGCCGCGCACGGCATCCATCCGATCGCGGGCCAAGGCTACAATCTCGGGGTGCGCGACATCGCGGCTCTGGTCGAAGTGCTGATCGATGCCAAGCGGCTCGGCCTCGACATCGGCGCCGCCGACACGCTCGAGCGCTATGCCCGTTGGCGGCGCGCCGACAACTTCACCATGGTCGCCGCGACCGACCTGCTCAATCGGCTGTTCTCCAACGACATCAAGCCGTTGCGCCTGTTGCGCGACGTGGGGCTCGCGAGCGTCAATCGCGTGCCGTCGCTGCGCCGCTTCTTCGTGCGCCATGCCATGGGCCGGATGGGTGACCTGCCGCGCCTGATCCGCGGCGAGCGGCCCTAGCCAAAAAGAAACGGCCGGGCTTTTGGCCCGGCCGTTCCAGCGTTCAGCGAACGAGGAAGTTTACTGAACGACGATTTCGACGCGGCGGTTCTGCGGCTCGCGCACACCGTCGGCGGTCTGCACCAGCGGCTGCGACTCGCCACGGCCCATGACAGAGATCGCGGTGGCCGGCACGCCTTCACGCACCAGCGCATCCTTGACGGTGTTCGCACGACGCAGCGACAGCGCCATGTTGTAGTCGTCCGGACCCGACTTGTCGGTATGGCCGGTCGCGGTGATACGCGCCGAACCCTTCGTCTTGTAAGAGCCAGCGGCCTGACGGATCGTGTTCATCGCCTGGTCCGACAGGTTCGAGCGATCCCAATCGAAGAACACCATGAACGACGGCGCCTGCGGAGCAGCCGGCGACGGCGGCGCAGAGACCACCTGGGTCGGGGCGCCGAACTTCATCTGAACCTGCAGCATCGCGATCAGGTTGTTGTTCTGGAAGCCCTGGCCCTGGAGGGTCGGCGTGGACGTGCCGAAGTAACGACCTTCGAGGTTCACGCGCCACGTCGGGTCGATGTTGTAGCCCATACCGACGATGCCCTGATAGGCGAACACGGTGTTGTTGTCCTGGGCGTTGAGGGCCGAGACCTTCTCGAACGCGATACCGGCGCCGGCGCCGATGTAAGGCACCCAGGTGCCGCCTGCGTTGAAGTCGTAGTAGACGTTGCCCATCACGGCGATCTCGTCCTTGGTGGCGCCGAAGCTCTGCGACGCGCCGCTCACGGTCGCCTTGCTGTTGTTGTAGAGGCCTTCAATGGCGACGCGAGGACCGACGAAGTCGTAGCCGACCATGCCGCCGAACGAGTAGCCGATGGACGGATAGAGGTTCGATTGGCCAAACGGCGTACCGACGCCGCTCTGGAACATGTAGTTGCCGCCCGCTTCAAGGCCGGCGAAGAAGCCGGGGTATTGAAGCGATTGAGCCTGGGACGCCACCGGCACCAGCGCCAGCGCGGCGGCGGCGAACAGAGCATTTTTCATGAACACAGTTCCTTTAATGATGAGACGTGCCAAGTCCCCTGACCCGGCAAGGCAGCAATGAGACAACGGCGTCCGGTGAAAATTCGTTGCCGTGCCGGGAACCTTCCGAGTGCGTTCCCTCCGGTCTGTGGCAGAGACGACACACTTGTTCGATTGCGTACAAAGAAACGGCCGGGCTTTTGGCCCGGCCGTTCCAGAATTCAGCGGTCGAGGAAGTCTTACTGAACGACGATCTCGACGCGGCGGTTCTGCGGCTCGCGCACACCGTCTGCGGTCTGCACCAGCGGCTGAGCCTCGCCACGGCCAAGGACGGAGATCGCGGTGGCCGGCACGCCTTCACGCACCAGCGAGTCCTTGACCGAGTTCGCACGACGCAGCGACAGCGCCATGTTGTAGTCGTCCGGGCCCGACTTGTCGGTATGGCCGGTCGCCGTCACGCGTGCACTTCCCTTGGTCTTGTAGGTCTGCGCGACCTGACGGATCGTGTTCAGGGCCTGCGGGGAGATGTCCGAGCGGTCCCAATCGAAGAAGACCATGAAGGACGGGGCCTGTGGCGCGACCGGAGCCGGCGGCGGAGCGGCGACGGCATCGGGACCGCCGAACTTGTAGCTGATGCCCAGCATCACGCCGATGTTGGTGTTGGTATAGGTGCCGGTGTTGGTCGTGCCGTAGTAGCGGCCGTCGAGATCGACGCGCCAGTTCTGGCTCACGTTGTAGCCCAAGCCAATGATGCCCTGGTAAGCGAACTGGGTGGAGCACATGGTGCAGCCACCCGCCAGCGAGGGATCGACGAAGGCAATGCCGGCGCCTGCACCGACGTACGGGGTGATTGTGGCACCGGGGAAGAAGTCATACAGCACGTTGGCCATGACCGAAGTCTGGTTGATCTGGCCGTTGGTGAAAGCGACGCCCGAGCCGAACGGCACGAAGCCGCTGCCCTGGTTGTTGCGGTAGATACCTTCCAATTCCACGCGCGGGCCGACGAAGTCGTAGCCAACCTTGCCGCCGACCGCGAAACCGGTGTTGTAGGTGTTGCCGCCGTTGTTCAGCAGCCAGTTCAGCCCGCCTTCGCCGCCGATATAGAAGCCGGGGAACGACGTTCCGGGGGTGAACATCGACTGGGCGTTGGCAGCAAGCGGCAGCAATGCGAGGGCCGCAGCGCCGAGCAGTGCGTTTTTCATGAAACCAATCCTTCTACAAATGACGCGACACAAAAGGGCAAATCGCTTGGACTTGCCATGAGTGAGCTACGGACCAACGGTGGCTAAACTCGGTCCGTTGCTGACTTCAGACCTGCTGCGCACCACTCGACGGGAATCTGTGGCGGGCACGCAACAGTCTCTCGCTGGTCGGACACTTCACCGGCCCTAGTGTGAAATTTGGATGGCGGCCCATAAATGTGGTGGCCGCGTGTCGGCAATCGCGTTAGGCTTCGGCAGTCAGTCGAAGGAGGTTGTTTATCCGTCCTAGGACACTGCTCCCTGACGGAACCTGGATCACCGATGGATCTCCATCGTGTGCGATCCCGACCGCACCCTTCTCTCTTCCGACGTCCGACGCCTCCGCTTTGCGGGGGCGTTTTTGTTTTCTCAAACAGCCTCCGGAGTCTGCCCATGGCAAAACGCGCCGCCCGCCGCGCCAAGCTGCACGCCATCGACAATGACCGTACAGACCGCGTCCATAGTCTGGTCTTCGATCACGCTCCGGCAAACGACCGCGATCAAAGCCGAGATCAAAGCTATGTCCGGAAGGTACGCCCGCGCAGCGACAACCAGCGCCTGCTCATGGAAGCCATCGAGTCAAAGCCTCTGACAATCGCCGTCGGTCCCGCCGGCACCGGCAAGACCTACCTGGCGATCTCCGCTGCCGTCGAAGCACTCGAGGCCGGCAGCGTGTCGCGCATCGTGCTCTCCCGCCCCGCCGTCGAGGCGGGCGAAAACCTGGGCTTCCTGCCGGGTGACATGCGCGAGAAGCTCGATCCCTACCTGCGCCCGCTGTGGGATGCCCTGAACGACCGCATGGGCGCCAAGCGCCTGCGCACGGCCCTCGACGACGGTACGATCGAAATTGCGCCAGTGGCCTTTATGCGCGGCCGCACGCTCAACAACAGCTTCGTACTGATCGACGAGGCGCAGAACTGCACATACGGCCAGCTGAAAATGCTACTGACACGTCTAGGTTGGCACTCCACCATGGTCATGACCGGCGATCCCGATCAGACCGATCTCCTGCCGGAATTGTCGGGCTTGGCCGACATCGCCCGACGGGTCGACGGCTTCGAAGACGTTGCCGTGGTGAAGCTGGTCGACACCGACGTGGTGCGCCATCCGCTGGTCGGCAGGATGCTGTCGGTGCTGTAAAGCCACCGATTTTATCCACACATCGAAGCGCGACAGACAATCAGGTCAAAACAGGAACATCTGTCGCTGCACGAACTTTTTGCAGGCTTTGCACAGCCTAAATAAGCAAGTCCGAACAATGCACTAGGTTCAGGGTGGCAGTCCGCTGCCACCCTGCCTACATTGAGTCAATACAGTGACTCTCGTGTAACGCCGAGAGCGCTTCGGACTTCTTCACAGACTTCCCCACATACCGTGACAGACACCCTCGAAACCGAACAAAAGCCCGCCGAAGGCACCCTGGCCGACGGCACGCGGATCATCGCCGAATTCGTGCGCACCCTGCCCCGCAAGCCGGGCGTCTATCGCATGATCGCGGGCGATGGCGAGGTCCTGTACGTGGGCAAGGCCAAATCGCTGCGCAGCCGGGTGGGCTCCTATACCCAGCCGACGCGGCTGGCCGCGCGCCTGATCCGCATGGTCTCGGCGACCAAGACCATGGAGTTCTCGGTCACCGGCAGCGAGGCCGAGGCGCTGCTGCTCGAAAACAACCTGATCAAGCGCTTCCGGCCGCGCTTCAACGTGCTGCTGCGCGACGACAAGTCGTTTCCCTATATCGTCATCCGTCGCGACACCGAATGGCCACAACTCGCCAAGCACCGCGGCGCACGCGAGGCCGGCAACGAGTATTTCGGCCCCTTCGCCTCTGCCACCGCCGTGAACCGCACGCTCTACGCGCTGCAGCGCGCCTTCCCGCTGCGCTCCTGCTCCGACGGCATGTTCTCGACCCGCACGCGGCCCTGCCTGCAGTACCAGATCAAGCGGTGCACGGCGCCCTGCGTCGGCCGCATCGACAAGCCGGAGTACGGCGCCATCGTGGGCGAGGTGCGCGACTTCCTGGGCGGCCGCAACCGCGAGGTCCAGCAGGCGCTATCGCAGCGCATGGACCAGGCGTCGGCCGCGCTCGAATTCGAGGGCGCGGCAGTCCTGCGCGATCGCATCCGCGCGCTGGCGCAGATCCAGTCGCATCAGGCGATCAGCCTGCCGTCGATCGACGAGGCCGATATCTTCGCGGCCCACGCCGACGCGGGCCAAGTGTGCATCCAGGTCTACTTCCTGCGCGCGGGCCAGAATCTCGGCAACCGCGCCTATTTCCCCAGTCACGCCAAGGAGCTCGATCCACCGGCCGTCCTTACCGCCTTCATGGGCCAGTTCTACGAGGCGCGGCCGGCGCCCAAGCTCATCCTGACCAGCCACGACATCGACGAGCGCGAATTGCTGGAAAGCGCCCTGGCGCTCAGTGCCGAGCACAAGGTCGAGATCCGCACGCCCAAGCGCGGCGACCAGAAGGATGCGCTCGATCTTGCGGTCAACAACGCGCGCGAGGCGCTGGCCCGGCGCCTGGCCGAGCGCGGCACGCAGCGCACGCTGCTCGAAGGGCTGGCCCGCGTGTTCAAGCTCGACGCGCCGCCCGAGCGCATCGAGATCTACGACAACAGTCACATCCAGGGGACCGCGCCGATCGGCGCTATGGTGGTCGCCGGCCCCGATGGCTTCATCAAGAACTCCTATCGCAAGTTCAACATCAAGACCGAGGGCGCGGCGGGCGACGATTTCGCGATGATGCGCGAGGTGCTGTCGCGCCGTTTCGGCCGCGCGCTCAAGGAAAACCCCGAGCGCAACGAAGAGCACTGGCCCGACCTGCTGCTGATCGACGGCGGCTTGGGCCAGCTCGAGGTGGCGCGCCAGGTCCTCACCGAACTGGGCCTGGACGACATCGCCATTGTCGGTATCGCCAAGGGGCCCGACCGCGACGCCGGCCGCGAGCGTTTCTTCATGCCCGGGCGGCCGCCCTTCTCTCTCGAGCCGCGCGATCCCGTGCTCTATTTCCTGCAACGCCTGCGCGACGAGGCCCATCGCTTCGCCATCGGCACGCACCGCACGCGGCGCGCCAATGAGCTCACCCGCTCAGCGCTCGACGAGGTGCAGGGCATCGGCGCCAGCCGCAAGAAAGCGCTGCTCCACCATTTCGGCAGTGCTCGCGCGGTGGGTGCAGCAACCCTGGAAGACATCAAGTCTGTGCCCGGCATCTCCGGCGCGCTTGCCCAGAAAATCCATGACCACTTCAGGGGCGACCGCTAAGGTCCGTTTCACCCATGCTGAACACCGCCAACATCCTGACGTTGTCGCGCATCCTTGCGATCCCGCTGGTCGTCGCCTGCTTCTGGCTCGACGCCCCGTGGTCTCAATGGATATCGATGGGATTGTTCGTGGCCGCGGGCATCACCGACTATTTCGACGGCTATTTCGCGCGCCGCTATCATCAGATCTCGCGCCTCGGCCGCTTTCTCGATCCGATCGCCGACAAGCTGCTGGTCGCCGCCACCTTGCTGATGCTGGTCTGGCACGGACCATTGGCCGGCATTCATGTGCTGGCGGCCCTCATCATCCTGGCGCGTGAGATCCTGGTCTCCGGCCTGCGCGAGTTCCTGGCCGAACTGCGGGTCGGCCTGCCGGTCAGTCAGCTCGCAAAATGGAAGACGGCGGTCCAGATGGCCGCGATCGCCTTCCTGCTGGTCGGCGATGCCGCGGGCCATTGGGTCACGACGGCGGGCCTCTACATGATCTGGATTGCGGCCGCTCTCACCCTGTTCACCGGCTACGACTACCTGCGCACCGGCTTGCGCCACATGGCCGAGGACTCGCCGCCCGGCTCGGCGGAATGAAGATCCGCTACTTCGCCTGGATGAAGCGCACGGTGGGCGTGCCGGAGGAAGAGGTGAGCCCGCCGGCCGACGTCCGCACCGTCGGCGACCTCGTCACTTGGCTGCGCGCGCGTAGTCCCGGCCATGCCGAAGCGCTGGCCGAAGGCGCGGCTTTTGGCGCCGCCGTCGACCAGCGCACCGCGACGTTCGATGTCGTGCTGGCCGGCGCGCGTGAAGTCGCGTTCTTCCCACCCTTCACCGGGGGCTGACGCCATGACCGTGCGCGTCCAGGAAGGCGACTTCGATGTCGGCGCCGAACTCGACGGGCTCACCGCCGGCAACAAGAAGATCGGCGGGCTGGCTGTGTTCGTGGGGCTGGTGCGCGAGATGCACGTGCGCGAGGGCTATCACAAGGATCGCGTCGATGCGCTGACACTCGAGCACTACCCGGGCATGACCGAGAAGGCGCTGGAGGATATCGAGGCCGAAGCACGCAAGCGTTGGCCGCTCGAGGCAACGCTGATCGTCCACCGCCACGGCCGCATGGAACCGGGCGAGCGCATCGTGATGGTGGCCGTGGGATCGCCGCATCGCGAAGCCGCGTTCGAGGCCTGCGAATTCCTGGTCGATTGGCTCAAGACCAGGGCGCCGTTCTGGAAGCTGGAAGAAACACCGGCCGGTGAGAAGTGGGTCGGCGCGCACACCGGCGACAATCAGGCCGCCGCGCGCTGGGAAAAGAAGAAGGCCTAGCCTTTATAATTCTCGACGATCTTGCCGGGCCGGATTTCGGCCTGATCAGGATCGCGGCCGAATTCGCGCAGACCGCGGCGCTGGCGCAGCAGGTCCCAGCAGCGATCGAGCTCGACGCCGATCTTGGCCAGCTTGGCGCGGTCGTCGTCGGAAATCTCCGACTGCGCCCACAGTTTCTTTTCTTCTTCGACGAGCTTTCCTATCTGGCCGAGAACCGCTTCGTCCGTCGTGTGCTGCGTCATCTGGAAACTCCTTCTTCAGCCCAGCGCGACCAGGGCGAGGTTCTCGATGCCCTCGGCGCGCAACCGGTCCGCCGCGATCAACGCCCGTTGGCCACTACGGCAACATAAGACAATGCGCTTGTCTCTCGGAAGTTGCGTAGCGATCTCGGTCAATTGGTTTACGTCGAGCCGGCGCGCGCCCGCGAACGGTGACTGCGGCGCTTCGTCGAGACCGCGCAGATCCACCACCAGGTCGGCAGGCCGGACGGCGTCCGCCGCGATGAAGGAGACGAAAGTATCGGGTTCCGGCGTTCCACCAAAGCCGAAGCCGCCGAAAGCAAGCGTGCGGGCGTCGAAGGTGACGACACGGCCCAGCACCGTGGGTTCGAGACCGAGCAGGAGGTGCAACGCCAGATGCGCCTGCAGGCCGCCCAGCACCGCTACCGCGGTGCCCAGCACGCCCATCGTGGCGCAGGTGCCGCCATCCATCGCCACGTCGGGAAACACGGCGCGGTAGCTCGGGCCGCCGCCGCAAAACGCGCCGGCATAGCCCGAGAGGCCGACCACCGAGGCGCTGACCAGCGGCTTGGCAACGGCATGACAGGCGTCGCTCAGCATATATGTCACGGCGAAGCTGTCGGCCGCGTCGACGACAAGGTCCGCCTTCGCCACCAGCGCTGCCACGGTCTGCGGCGTCAGCCGCTCGACGGCGGCCTCGATGGCGAGCCCGGGATTGAACCGCAGCAGCGCCGCGCGCGCGCACTCGGCCTTGGGTTTACCGATGTCCTGCATCGTGTAGAGCGGCTGGCGGTGAAGGTTGGTCTCCTCGACCACATCGTGATCGACAACGATCAGGCGGCCGACACCCGCGCCGGCTAGATACTGCAACACCGGACATCCGAGACCGCCGGCGCCCACGACCAGCACCGAGGCCGCGGCGAGCCGCGCCTGGCCCGCAGGTCCAACGTCGCCCAGCACGGTCTGTCGGGCGTAACGATCGCTCATGCCGCGGCCTGCGTCTCGGCGATCCACTTGCGTGCCTGCGCGACGGGGTCGGCGTTGTTCACGATGTCGCCCACGACGGCAGCAGAGTCCGCACCGGCTTTCAGGCACAGCAGCGCGCGTTCGAGCGTGAGGCCACCGATCGCGACGAGTGGCTTGTTGCCGACAAGTCTCTTCCATTCGCCGATGCGATCGAGACCCTGTGGCGCGAACGGCATCTTTTTGAGCAAGGTCGGATAGATCGGCCCCAGCGCCACATAATCAGGATCGACCGCCAGTCCCTTGTCGAGTTCGGCATGATCGTGCGTGCTCACGCCAAGCTTCAGGCCGGCCTTGTGAATCGCGGCGACATCCGCGTCGACCAGGTCTTCCTGGCCGAGATGGACCCACGGACATTTCTCGTCGATCGCGATCTTCCAATAGTCGTTGACGATCAATTGCGCGCCGTGCCGGGCACAGACGCCCTGGGCCTCGCGGACCTGTCGGCGCAGTTCGGCGTCGGGCTGGTCCTTGATGCGCAGCTGGATGAAGCGTGTGCCAGCCGGCACCAGACGGGCCACCCAGTCGGCGCTGGGCACCACGGGATAGAAGCGATCAATCACCGAGGGCCGCCTTGCCGAACGTCGGCGTCGAGGGCACCGCCATATCGCGTGGCTCCATGGGCTGCGCCGCGTAGGCAAGCCGCCCCGCCTCGATCGCGAGCGCAAAGGCCCTGGCCATCGCCACGGGATCGCCTGCTTCGGCAACAGCGGTATTCAGCAGCACGGCATCGTAGCCCAACTCCATCGCCGCCGATGCATGCGAGGGCACACCGAGACCCGCATCGACGACCAGCGGGATGTCCGGGAAATGCGCGCGCAGCGCACGCAATCCATAGACATTGTTGAGCCCGCGCGCCGAGCCGATCGGCGCGCCCCACGGCATCAGCACGCGGCAGCCTGCCTCGACCAGACGATCGGCCACGACGAGATCCTCGGTGGTGTAGGGAAAGACCTCGAACCCGTCCTCGCTCAACACCCGCGCAGCCTCGACCAGGCCGAAGATGTCGGGCTGCAAGGTGTCGTCGTCGCGGATCACCTCGAGCTTGATCCATTTGGTGTCAAACAGCTCGCGCGCCATGTGGGCGGTCGTGACCGCTTCCTTCACCGTGTGGCAACCCGCCGTGTTGGGCAGCACGCGCAATCCGGTCTCCTGCACGAACGACCAGAACGCCTGGCCCGCGCGGCCGGCACCCGACTCGCGCCGCACCGACACCGTCACGACTTCGGCGCCCGACGCCTTGACCGCTTCGCCCAGCACCGCAGGCGAGGGATAGCGCGCCGTGCCGAGCAGCAGCCGCGACGAAAGCTCGACACCATAGAACGCCATCGCTCAGCCTCCCTGCATCGGGGCGACGACTTCGATCTTGTCGCCTTCCGCCAGTTTCAGCGCCGGACGCGCCGCCGCCGCCACGAAGCGGCCGTTCACCGCCGTCGCGATCTTCTTGCCGCCATAGCCCAGCGCGCTCAGCGCGACAGCCAGGCTCTCGGGCTCAATTTCTCGTTGATCGCCGTTTACGAAGATCCGCATCGGATGTCTCCCGGAATTGTTCAGACACCGCATCGGCGACGCGCTTGGCCATCGCCGGGGCGAGCAAGAAACCATGACGGAACAGGCCGTTCACGAAATGGGTGCGCGAGCCGATGCGCCGCACCGACGGCAGGTTGTTGGTGAAGGCCGGCCGCAGATCCGCGTTGATCTCGAGGATCTCGGCCTCGGCGAATGCCGGATGAAGAGCGCAGGCCGCACTCAGCATCTCGATCGTCGAGCGCACGCTGGCGCCGGCGCGCGATTCGCTTTCGATCATGGTGGCGCCGATCATGAACACACCGCCGCCGCGCGGCACGATGTAGAGCGGGATGCGCGGATGAAGCACTCGCACCGGCCGCGACAGAGTGAGATCGCGCGAGCGTACGATCAGCATCTCGCCGCGCACGCCGCGCAGGTCCTTCAGCACATCGCGCGCGGCAAGGCCGCGGCAATCGACGATCTGGCTGCGCCGATGGTTAGCAGGATGGAAGTCGACACCAAACCGGATCTGGATGCCACGGAACTTCAGCATGTCGGCCAGCGCCGGCAGCGCACGGCGCGGATCGAGATGGGCTTCGTCGGGGAAGAACAGCGCCTTGCGGAAGCGGCCGGCAAGATCGGGCTCGAGGGCGCCGATGCGATCGCCGTCGACCCATTCATAATGCGAGGTCCGCTCGGCGAAGTGCGTCAGCTCCGGCAGGTCGCGTGTCGCCGCGACCACCAGGCTACCGCTCTGCACCGTGCCGATAAAGTTGCTCCTCCACCACGCGATCGACGCGGTACCCAACGTGGCCACGCTTTCGTCCGTCGAGGCGCGCTCGCACCACGGCGCCAGCATGCCGCCGGCCATCCATGAGCAACTAGCGGCGCCCAACGCGCTGCCGCGGTCGACGACCTCGACCTTCAATCCGCGCTCAGCCAGCTCGAACGCGGCGGCAAGACCCGCGACGCCCGCACCGACGACAATGACGCTCGATCCGCTCAACTGACACTCCCGTTCCTTCGCCGGCATGACCCGGATCAGGTTCAAAGGGTTCAGCCGTAACCGGCTGTCTCAGACCGATCTCCATATGGAGATCGGACACCCCTCGGACATCGTCAAAAGAAACTGCCGCCGCGCCTTGCTGTCAAGCCGTGGCCAGATGCGCCGACTCGCCAAAGCCCTCACTGTCAGTCTGGTGAACCAGGGCCGTGAAATCCTGCATCAACGTGCGGGTCATCGGACCGACCTGGTAGCGGCAGTTGTCGATCGCGCCGACCGGCACGATCTCGGCCGCCGTGCCGCACAGGAAAACCTCGCTCGCGTCGGCGAGTTCCTCCGGCTGGATGGCGCGTTGGTCGACGGTCCAACCCCGCTTCTCGGCCATGCCGATCACGGCGCGGCGCGTGATGCCGTCGAGGAAGTTCTCGACCTTGGGCGTGACGAGCCTGTCGCCCATGGCCAGGAAGATGTTGGCGCCGGTCGATTCGGCCAGCCGCCCCTGCCAGTCGAGCATCAGCGCATCGTCGAAGCCCGCTTTCAGTGCACGGTCTTTTTCGATGCCGCAGATGATGTAGAGGCCGGCCGCTTTCGAGCCGCCCGGCGCGACGTCGGGCGAGGGCCGGCGATACTTGGCCATGGTGACATTGATGCCCCCCGGCTTCACCTGCACCGACAGGCGGCCCTCCTGGGCCCACGGCGCGATCGCGAGATGCACCGTGGTGCCGATCGCCGACACGCCCATCACTTCCGAGCCGCGCCACGCGATCGGCCGGATGTAACCGGTCTGAAGATTGTTCGCTTTCACGACGGCGCGGGTGGCCTCCTCGATCTCCGTGCGCGTCCACGGCAGCTCGTACTCGAGCAGCCGTGCGGAGTTGATCAGGCGGGCGCTGTGAGCCGCCAAGCGGAAGACGCGACCATCGTAAATGCGCTCTCCTTCGAACACGGCCGAGCCGTAATGCAACGCATGCGTGAGGATGTGGGTCTGCACATCGCGCCAGGGGACGATTTTACCGTCGCACCAGATGAAACCATCGCGGTCCGCCATATTTCCAGACATTACTACTACCTCTCCGTGGCGATTCTAAATCAGTCTTTTCAAACCTATAAAACGCAACATAAGAGATAAATAGGTCAGTATTACTGACCTTGTCAAACAAGCGAACCTAATCCTTACATGAGCGCTTGGCCCCGGCCGATGCCGGCGGCCTATACTTCGGCGTCGTCAGCCCCTAGATGGCGGAGCAGAAATGATCGAGACCCGCCCCCCCGCCAATCCGCTGTTCTTGCGCGATGAGGAATTGCGCCAAGGCATAGAATTGATTTTCTACGCCTATCGCGATTTCACTTTCGAATCGGACCAGCAGCTCAAGCACTACAAACTGGGCCGCGCGCATCATCGCGCGCTCTACTTCATCGGCCGCCATCCCGGCCAGACGGTCGGCCACCTGCTGAGCATCCTCAAGGTCACCAAGCAGTCGATCAGCCGCGTATTGAAGGACCTCCTGGAGCAGGAATACGTCGAGCAGAAGAGCGGCCCGCGCGACCGGCGCGAGCGCCGCCTGCACCTCACGCCGCGCGGCGAGAAGCTCGAGCGCGAGCTGACCGATCGCCAGAGCCAGCGCTTCGCGCGCGCCTATCGCGAGACCGGCGCCGAGTCGGTCGAGGGCTTCCGCAAGGTGCTGCTCGGCCTGCTCGATCCCGCCGAAAGGGCCGAGGTCGACAAGCGGATCCGCAACGGCGGACGCTGATGGACGCCGGCCCCGACAAACCCCACATCCTGGTGGTCGACGACGACACGCGCCTGCGCGAATTGCTGAAAACCTTCCTGTCGCGCAACGGCTTCCGCGTCAGCACCGCCAAGCACGCCGCCGAGGCGCGCCAGCATCTCGAAGCGCTCGACTTCGACCTGATCGTGCTCGACGTGATGATGCCGGGCCAGACCGGCCTCGACTTCGCCACCGAGCTGCGCAAGACCAACGATGTGCCGATCCTGATGCTGACCGCGATGGGCGATCCCAAGGACCGCATCGCCGGCCTCGAGACCGGCGTCGACGAC
This sequence comes from Enhydrobacter aerosaccus, assembly GCA_903832005.1. Classification (GTDB taxonomy): domain Bacteria; phylum Pseudomonadota; class Alphaproteobacteria; order Reyranellales; family Reyranellaceae; genus Reyranella; species Reyranella aerosaccus_B. The sequence goes on from CAIKZO010000065.1 coordinate 100,089, forward strand.
TATCTCGGCAAGCCGTTCGAGGCGCGCGAACTGCTGCTGCGCATCCAGAGCGTGCTGCGGCGTGGCCGTCCATCGGCGGCAGCGGTGGCGGAAACGCCGGCGGCGGCCGACGGCAAGGTCACCTTCGGTCCGTTCGAATTCGCCCTCGACCTCGGCGAGCTGACGCAGAAGGGCAAGCGCGTGGCGCTGACCGACGCCGAGATCGCGCTGCTGCGTGCGCTCGCCACCCAGCTCGGCCAGGTACTGGGCCGCGAGACGCTGTCCAAGAGCGTCGGCAGCGACGTCAACGAACGCGCGATCGACGTGCAGGTGACGCGGCTTCGGCGCAAGATCGAGCCCGATCCGGGCTTCCCGCGCTATCTCCGCACGGTGCGCGGGCAGGGGTACAGGCTGGTGGACGCGTGAAACTTTCGAGGGGCGGCGATCTTTTCGAGCGTGTTGCACGCTGGGCCGACCAGCATTCGCCGCAGACGCTGTTCGCGCGCGCGCTCATCATCCTGATCGTGCCGATGCTGCTGCTGCAGGCGTTGAGCGCCTGGTGGTTCTACAGCCAGCGCGGCGACAACGTGACCAACCGCCTGGCGCTGATCCTGGTGCGCGACCTGCGCACCCTGATCTCGCTGCGCGCCGACTTTCCCGACGACGAGCACAAGTCGTGGGTCGTCCGCCACGCGCGCGCCGACATGCTGGTCTTCGTCGCCTTCCACAAGGGCACGGTGCGCGCGTTCAAGGCACCGGAATATTTCGACATCGTCTCGCGCGAGGTCCAGGGCGCGCTCGATGCCGACTTGCGACGCCCCTACTACCTCGACAACAACGTGGGCGGCGAACAGCTGCTGATCGAGATCCAGATCACCGACAGCGACGTGATGGAAGTGCTGGTGCCCTACGTCCGCCTGACCTTCGGCTCGAGCTTCGCCTACGTGCTGGCGCAGGTCGGCCTGGCGCTGGTGCTGTTCGGCCTGGCCATCTGGTTCATGCGCCGCGAACTGGTGCCGATCGAACATCTGGGCGTCGCGGCCGATGCGCTGGGCAAGGGCCGCGACGTCCCCGATTTCGCCTTCGCCGGCGGCACGCGCGAGGTCCGCAACGCCGCGACCGCCTTCCAGACCATGAAGATCCGCCTCGGCCGCTCGCTGCAGCAGCGCACCGAGATGCTGGCGGGCGTCAGCCACGATTTGCGCACGCCGCTCACCCGCATGAAGCTTTCGCTGGCCCTGCTGGCCGAGTCGCCCGAGACGAAGGAGCTGGGCGACGACGTGCGCGACATGGAACGCATGATCGAGGGCTACCTTGCCTTTGCCCGCGGCGAAGGCGACGAGGAGCCGATACCGTCGGACCTGTCGGAGATCCTGCAGGATGTCGTCTCCGGCGCGCGGCGCGACAACGCCGACGTCGTCGTCGAGACCGAGGGCGACATGCATGTCGAACTGCGGCCGGTGGCGATGAAGCGCTGCCTCGCCAACCTCGTCAGCAACGCGCTGCGCCACGGCACGCAGGTTGAGCTGCGCGCGACGCGCGGCCGCACCTCGGTCGAGATCACCGTCGACGACAACGGTCCCGGCATCCCGCCCGACAAATACGAGGACGTCTTCCGGCCGTTCCTGCGGCTCGACGAATCGCGCAACGTCGACACCGGCGGCGTGGGCCTCGGCCTCACCATCGCGCGCGACGTGGCGCGCAGCCATGGCGGCGACGTGACGCTGGCCAGCGCACCGCTGGGCGGATTGCGCGTGGTCGTGCGGATTCCGATCTAGGCTTGCGACCGTAAACCCTGTGCTACAGTAATGTGCAAAATCGAGAGAGCGCCGAGAAAAGCAATGTCAGACACATCCTTGAAATTCACCCATCACCAGCACCCCTCGCCCGTGCCGGCCGACAAGCGCGCCGCGTTGCTCGCCAACCCCGGCTTCGGCCGCGTGTTCAGCGACCACATGGTCACCATCCGCTACAACGACCAGAAGGGCTGGCACGACGCCAAGGTCGAACCGCGCGCGCCGATCCCGATGGATCCGGCCGCCGCCGTGCTGCACTACGCGCAGGAAATCTTCGAGGGGCTGAAGGCCTACAAGACCGCCGACGGTGGCGCGACCTTGTTCCGGCCGCAGGAGAACGCGCGCCGCTTCCAGCAGTCGGCCGAGCGGCTGGCCATGCCGAAGCTGCCGGAGAACCTCTTCCTCGAGGCGATCGACCATCTCGTCCAGATCGATCGCGACTGGATCCCCGACGGCGACGGCAGCCTCTACATCCGGCCCTTCATGTTCGCCAACGAGATCTTCCTCGGCGTGAAGCCCTCGTCGGACTACCTGTTCATCGTCATCGCCTCGTCGGTCGGCGCCTACTTCAAGTCGGGCGCGGACGCCGCGGTCTCAGTGTGGGTGAGCCAGGACTACACGCGCGCCGCCCCCGGCGGCACGGGCGCCGCCAAATGCGGCGGCAACTACGCCGCCAGCCTGCTGGCCCAGGCTGAAGCCAGCAAGCACGGCTGCGACCAGGTCGTCTTCCTCGACGCTGCCGAGCGCAAGTGGATCGAGGAGCTGGGCGGCATGAACGTCTTCTTCGTGTTCAACGACGGCTCGATGACCACGCCGCCACTCGGCACGATCCTGCCCGGCATCACGCGCTCGTCGGTGCTGACCCTCGCCAAGGACAAGGGCATCGCGGTCCGCGAAGAGAAGTACTCGTTCGACCAATGGAAGGCCGATGCCAAGAGCGGCAAGCTGCGCGAGGCTTTCGCCTGCGGCACCGCTGCGGTGCTGACGCCGATCGGCACCGTCCGCGCCCCGGACGGCGAATTCGTGATCGGCAACGGCCAGTCGGGCGCCCGCACCGGCGAACTCAAGAAGGCCCTGGTCGACATCCAGCGCGGCAACGCCAACGATCCGCACAAGTGGATCCACCGCGTCTTCTAAAGGCGGTTACCGCAAGGTAACGCTTTTAAAAGGCGGAATAAAAGGGCAGCCGCTGTGATGCGTGTGGCTGCACGCTTGGCTTTGATGCTTCCCGGACGATCATTAGAGCGAGCGCAGAATATTGCACAATTCGCAATATTCGTCAACGCCGGCCGGCCGCGTCTTAAAAGAGCTTGCCGCCGTTGGGCACCGGCTTTGTCGGCGCGATCAACACGACCGCGCCGTCGGCATCGGGAACGCCCAACGTCAGCACTTCCGACATGAACTTGCCGATCTGGCGTGGCGGGAAATTGACCACCGCTGCGACCTGGCGGCCGACGAGTTCCTCGGGCGTGTAGTGCACGGTGATCTGCGCGGAGGATTTCTTCACGCCGATCTCGGGACCGAAATCGATCTCGAGTCGGAGCGCGGGCTTGCGTGCGCCCTCCAGCGGCTGGGCGGCACGGATGGTGCCGACACGGATGTCGACCTTCTCGAAGTCGGCGTAGACGATCTGGTTCATGCGCCGACTATAGCCAAAAAGAAAAGGGGCTGCCCTTTCAGGCAGCCCCTTCTCGCCAGCGGCGCGAAACGCGCCGGCCGGTCTTACTTCTTCGTTCTTACTTCTTCGCGATCGCGGCCTTGACCTCTTCGGTCAGCTCGGCAACGCGGGCGCTCAGCGTCTGGAAGGCATCGGTCGAGCTCTTGGTGTAGAGGTCGGCCAGCTCCTTGGAGTTCGCCACGGCGAGCTCGTAGCTCTTCTTGGCGAAGTCGATCTGCTTGGTGGCCTTCTCCTCGATGGTGGCAGCCGACATCACGTCGGAGCCGTGCTTGGAGAAGTCTTCCATGGCGGCGCGGAACATGTCGCCCTGGCGCTGCGCGATCGCCTTCATCGACTCGACGGCGGCGGTGCTGGCGGTCGTCATGGCGGCGAAGTTCTTGCGGCCGGTCTCGACCATCGACTCGACGTTCACGGTCGGGACCTTGAACTCACCGGCCATCTTGGTGAAATCGAAGTCGGCGAAGGGGTTCTTGAAAGCGGTGTTGGCGTACATGGGGGCTCCTGAAGCTTGCTACTAAACGGGGTGCTGAAAACTCTCGCACCGCCCATCCATGTTGCGGTGCACAACGAGCCGCTAATTTAGGGATGCACCGCAGCAAGTCAAGGCTACTTTTGTGCATTGCACAAAATATTCACGCGGTGGGTGAGGCGAAACTCCGGCGCGGAGAATAAGCATATTTATCAATGGTTTGAGCCCAACGCTCAGCCGTCTTGAGCCGGCTGTCGAGGGCCGCCATGGTCTTGGAAAGGTCGCCCGTCTCGTCCTTCTCGAAGACTCGCGAGACCGCGGCGTAGATTGCGAACAGCCCGTTCTGACGGACCGCCCCGGTCAGCCCCTGGGCCGGCACCCCCGCCACCTCCAGCATCGCCGCCATCGACCGCATCAACGCCGGCCCCAAGACCAGGGCCATCAACGGGTCGCGCAAGCCCGCTCGGCGGATCGAGTTCAGGGCCGTGCGATAGGGCTTCAGCGCATCGAAGCGGCGCATCAGCAGATCGAACAGCCGGTCGCGCACCGTCTCCTCGGGATCGAGCTCGGCTTGCGTCCCGGCCAGAACCTCGCCGTCGATCCGCGAGAGAAAGCCCGTCACCAGAGCAAGCTTGTCCGGATAGAGCCGGTAGAGCTCCGCCCGCCCCAGCCCGGTCGCCGCGCCTACGTCGCTCAAGGTCACGTCGCCGTAGCCGCGCTGGGCTACCAGCTCGAGAAACGTATCGAGCGCCTTCTGTCTCGGATCGTCTCGGGGATCGTCGCTCATCCCGCCAACTCCTTCGATCGCCGCGACGCGGCCGCCAGCGCCTTGTCGAACACCGGCTGGATACCATCGGGCGCCATCAGCACCTTCAATGCCTCCGCCGTCGTCCCACCGGGACTGGTCACGTTGACGCGCAGTTGCGACGCGGGTTCGCTCGACTGGCGCAGCAGCTCGCCGCTGCCCGCCACCGTCGCACGCGCGAGCTGCATCGCCATCTCGGGCGAGAGGCCGAGCTTGGCCCCTGCCGCCGCCATCGCCTCGACCAGCAGGAAGACATAGGCGGGCCCACTGCCCGACAAAGCGGTCACATGATCGATCAGTCCCTCGTCGTCGACCCACAGCGACTGCCCGACCGCTTCGAGCAGTTCGTGGCAACGCTTCTTCTCCGCCTCCGACACGCCCGTCGACGCCGTCGACACCGTGATGCCCTGACGCACCGCCGCTGGCGTGTTGGGCATGGCGCGCACGACCTTTGCACCGGCGCCAAGATGACCCGCGAAGTATTTCAGCGTCTTGCCCGCGGCGATCGACAGGAACACCGAACCCGCCTGGGAACCATCTGCGGCGAAGCGCTTCAGGTCCGGCATCACCCCATCCATGCTCTGCGGCTTCACCGCCAGCACGACGATCTCGGGCGTCTCTCTCACCTCGCTCGACAAGGCAACGCCACGCACCTTCTTGGGCCGCAGCGCCTCGGCCGGTTCGGCCACGATCACGTCCGACGCCGCAAGACCGCGCGCCAGCCAGCCATCGAGCATGGCCCCGCCCATCTTCCCGCATCCGACCAGCAACAGCTTCGTCATGATCAACGTCCCTTGAACTTCGGTGCGCGCTTCTCGCGGAAGGCGGCACTGCCTTCCTTGCGGTCCTCGCTGTTGGCGATCTTCTCGAGCTTGTAGCGCTCGGGCACGAAGAACTCGGCGGGGCCCTTGGGCAGGGTCTGGTTGGCGAAGTCGCGCAGGGTGCGGATCACCAGCGGCGCCGACTGCGCGATGAGGCCGGCCATGCGGCGCGCTTCCTGGCGCTCTTCGCCCAGCGGCACGACCTTGTTCACGAAGCCCACGTCGTAGGCGCGCTTGGCCGAGATCTCCTCGCCCAGCAGCAACAACTCCATCGCAACTTTGTGCGGCATGCGCGAGACGATGCCCGGCATCAGCCCGCCGAACACGCCGACCTTGGCCTCGGGATACATGAACTTGGTGGTGTCGGCCGAGACCATGAGATCGCAGGTCATGACCAGGCAGATGCCGCCGCCGATCACCCAGCCCTGCGTGGCCGCGATCACCGGTTTGGTGAGCTTGTACGAAACGTCCGGCACCGCCTTCCACATCGCCGCCGGCGGGTCCTTGAGATCGGCGCCGACGCAGAAGGCCGGCCCGTCGGCCTGCAGCACCGCCACCTGATCGTCGCCCGTCTCGAAGGCGCGATAGGCCTCGTACAGCCCGTCGCACAGCTCCTGGGTCAGCGCGTTGCGCTTCTCGGGCCGCGCCATGGTGATGGTGGTGATGCCTTCGCTCGAGTCGACTTTGACCATACCCATTCTGCTTCCTCCGGCGTTCTTTGACCGGATGCTAGCAGCCGCCCATACTTCGGGCATCAGGAGTCACCCCATGCAGACCCGCAATCCTTTCATCGACGACCTCACGAAAATGGCCAACGGCGCGGTCGGCGCGCTCACCGGCATGAAGGGCGAAGTCGAGGCCCGCGTGCGCGACCAGATCGCCAAGATCCTGGATGGCATGGACATCCCGCGCCGCGACGAATTCGACGCCGTGAAGGCGATGGCCGCCAAGGCGCGCGAGGAGAACGAGGAACTGAAAAAGCAGATCGCCGAGCTACAGGCGAAGCTGGGCGGGAACAGTCCTTAACGCCTCTTTGTCGTCCCGAGCGGACCCTTTGTCCCAGGATCCTGGGGCAGCTTCGATACCGATGGCAGAAGGCTTTTAGGCCTTTTGTCCCGGAATCCGCAACCCCCTGATATCAATGATATCATTGATATCATTTCACCACGTCAGGCGCAGGCCCGCGAAGAAGCTGTGGCTGGTGGTGCCGCCCTCGAAGTCACCGTCGTAGCGGGCATAGAGGCTGGTGCGGTCGTCGATCATCGCCGATGCCATCGCGCCCACCACCGCACCGTCGCGCGGCGCGACAGCCCCCTGCGTCGTGAAGCCGAAGGCCGGCGCACCGGCGAAGCTTGCCGTGACGGGACGGCTTGTGTCAGCGAGTTCATGGCTCCAGCCCGCCTGTAGCTTCACATCGACCTTCGCGAGCGTGGCGCCGACCTGCGCGCCCAGCACCGTGCGCAATGAGTTGGTCGTCTGCTGCGCGACGTTGAGGTCGAGCGAGTCGGCACCGGTCTCAGTGAAGGCCGCCTGCGTCGCCGTCGCGCCCTGCAGCCGCGCGAACGGCGTGACGAAGGCGTTCGCCGTGCCGCCGATCTCAACCTTGTAGCCGGTCTCGACCAAGCCGAAGAACTGCTCGACCGAGGTGTTGCCTTGCGCCGTGCGCGCGTTGAGACCGGGGATCAGGATCGGCCGCGTCATCCGGTTCTGCCCATGGGCGTAGCCCGCGAGGCCATCAACATAGAGCGCGCCTTGCGTGTACTGGCCGTAAAGGCCCATCTGCACCTGGTCGCTGGTGCCCTGGCCCGGCATGCCCGAGGTCCACAGCGTCGAGGTGGAATAGCCCAAGGTCACGCCCGCGGTGAACTGGGGGTCGAACTTGTAATCCAGTCCGACGGCCGCGCCGCCGAGATTATAAGTCGAGCCGTGCGTGTTGGCGTCGCCGGCGACGGTACCGAGCCCACCGAAGCCGCCCATCCACGTGCCCCAGCGCGGTTCGACCTCGCAGGAGAAGTCGCAGGCGTCGTTGGCCGACGACGCGAGCGCGACATGCCCATTGCCGTGGCCGTGGCCGACCTGCTGGCCGAACGCCGTCATGAAGGCGTTCGCGGCCTGCACGCTGAGCGTGCCGAAGCCGGCGTAGTTCAAGCCCGAAATCCCGTCGAGCGCGACCGGTCCCTGCGCCGTGGACAGTAGCGACAGCGCGTTCAGCACGGTGTTGAAATCCCCCGTCGCCGTCGGGTTGGCGAGATCGAGCGCATGGCCCACCGACTTCTGGTTGCCCGTCTGCCCGCCCGCCGCGAAGGCGCTCGACGACTGGAACAGCGTGAGGAAAACGTCGTTCGTGTCGTAGCTCAGCGTCGGCGTCAGGAACGCCATGTTGCTCGTAACGTCGCCATACGTGCCGGTGACGCCGGTGGTGGCCGTGAGGATCGTGTAGGTCGTCCTGCGCTGATAGGTGCCCGCATCGGCCATCACCGCGACGGTGCCACCGTTAATCACCGCATTGCCGGTAACGTTGATCTTGTCGCTCAATCCGCCAGGCGTGACTTCTACCGTGTAGGTCGAGCCCGCGCCCTGCGTGTAGGTGCCCACGATGTTGGTCGTGCCGATGTCCGGGCGGATCGTGCCGTTCACCGTGACGTTGCCGGTGATCGTGCCGGTGCCCATCAGCGTGCCGCCGCTACCGACGGTGACCGTGCCGGCGAGCGTATTAGTCACCAGGGCAGTGCCGCCGTTCACCGTCAGGTTGACGGTGTCGGCGCCGCTCAGCGTCAACGTGCCCGTGCCGGTCTTGACCAGCGTGCCGCCGCCGGTGATGGCGCCGCTGACTTCGGTGGAGAGGTTGTTGCTGCCGGTCGTGACGGAGACGGGGCCGAACGAGTAGCTGCCCGCTCCCTCGATCGAGCCCACACTGACACCGGTGGCCGTCACGTTCACGCTGCCACCGGCATTGGCGATCAGGCGGGTGGTCGATACGGTGGCATCGGTGATGTTGAGGATACCGCCGCTGTTGGTCGTGATCGTCGGCACGGCGGAAAGATCGCCTTGAGCGAAGGAGAAGGTACCTCCGCTGTTGATGATGACCGAACCCGCCAGCGCGCCGACATGCAGTGCCTCGCCGAGCTGCAGGGTGCCGGCGTTGATCGTCGTCGTGCCGCCGTAGGTATTGGTGCCGTCCAGGATCAGCGTGCCGGCACCCTGCTTGGTAAGGCCACCGGTGCCGCCGATCGCTCCGATGAAGGTCGTGTCGTTGGAGCTGCCGACGGTCAAGGTGTTCGCACCCAAAGCGACGGTCGTGCCCGAGACGCCGGACAGATCCTTGATCGTAACGCCGCCGGAGGCGCCGGAAACGTCGAAGCCGGCGCCTGACACAGCAAGGTTCACACCGCTCGAGGCGGCGAGAGAACCGCTGCCGGAGAGAGCGAGCGTACCGCCATTGACCGTCGTAGCTCCGCTGTAACTATTTGCGCCGGAGAGCGTCAGCGTGCCGCTTCCTTGCTTGGTGATGCCGCCCGAGCCCTGGACCACGCCCGCGAACGTGGTGCTGTTGCCGGTACCCGCCGTCAGCGTTTTGCTGCCAAGCGTGACGAACGTGCCCGCGACGCCCGCGAGGTCCTTGATCGTCGTCCCCGAGGTCGTGCTCGAGATATCGAAGGTGGCGCCGGCGCCGCTGAGAGTGAGGCCGCTCGAGTTCGCGATCGAGCCGGCGGCGCTCAACTGGAGCGTCCCGCCGCTGACGGTTGTCGCGCCGGTATAGGACAGGGCGCTGGACGTCGAGACGGTAAACGTGCCGCCCGCCAGCGTGAGGCCGCCCGTGCCAGAAATGTCGGCGCCGCCGCCGAACAAGCCGCCGTTGCTCACCGTCAGCGTGGCTGTCCCCAGGGTGGCGGCACCGGCGCCGGCGTTGAGTTGCCCGACCGTGTTGTTGAAGTCGTTGAGATCGAGGGTGCTGCCGCTACCGATCAGAGTGTAGTTGCTCGATGCGGAAAAGACATTCGTGCCGCCCGCCTGGAGCGTGCCTCCTCCCTCGATATTCGTCTGGTCCGAGTAGGTGTTGGCGCCGGTCAAGGTCAGCGTGCCCGTGCCGGCCTTGTCGATCTGGCCGCCGCCGGCGCTGTTGGTGAAGACACCGGCGAAGGTCGTGTTGACGCTCTGGTTGATCTGCAGCGTCTTGCCGCCGAGTGCGACCGTCGTGCCCGCCACGCCCGAGAGGTTGCTGATCGCGGTGTTGGTGCCGGAAAGGCCCGAGATGTCGAAAGTGGCGCCGACGCCCGCGAGGTTGAGGCCGCTCGACGTGGCGATCGAGCCCGAGCCCGTGAGCGCGAGGGTGCCGGCGTTGACGATCGTCGCGCCGGTGTAGGTGTTGGAATGAGTGAGGGTGAGCGTGCCGCTGCCGGTCTTCGTGAGGCTGCCCGAATTGGCGATCAAGCCGTCGATCTGGAGCGTGCCCGTATCGACCTGGAACGTGCCGGCGCCGGCCAGGTTGACGACGCGGCTGGTGGTGAAGCCCGCCGTCGTCTCCAGGGTGCCGCCATTCAAGGTCAAGCCGCCCGAGGCGCTGCCGAGAGGGGCGTCCGACGCAACCTTGACCGTGCCGCCATTGATGTTGAGGACTGCGTAGCTGCTGGTGCCGCTCAACGTCTCCGTACCGGTACCGGTCTTGGTGAGGTTGCCTGCGCCGGTGATGTTCCCCGAATAGGTCTGATCGGTGTTGTCGCTGCCGAAGATCAGATTGCCATTATTGAAGATACCTCCGGTGCCCGACAGCGCCGCGGTGGTCAGTACAGTGTCGTTGCTCATCTGCAAGGCCACGCCCGAGCCCTGGAGGCTAAGCGACTTCACCGTCTGGGTGACGTTCAGGTCGAGCTGGAGGACGCCGCCGTTCACGGTCACGGCCGTCTGCGTGGACAGGGGGGCGTCGAGATTGAGATCGAGCGTGCCGCCGGTGATGGTGGTCGCGCCGCTGTAGGTGCTGGTGCCGGTGAGGGTGAGCGTGCCGCCCGTCAGCGTCAGGCCGCCGGTGCCGGAGATCGCGCCGTTGTAGGTCCCGCCGCCGCTCACCGTCAGCGTGCCCGAGCCCAGGGTGACGCCGCCGGCGCCGTTGAGCCCCGCGATCGTGTTGTTGAAGTTGTTGAAATCCAGCGTGCCGCCGTTGACCGTGACGGCGCTCGACGCCGAGAAGGCATTGGCGGCGCCCGCCTGCAGGATGCCGGCGTTGATCGTCGTCGCGCCGCTGTAGGTGTTGGCGCCGGTGAGCGTGAGCGTGCCGGTACCCTGTTTGGTGAGTCCGCCCCCCGATCCCTGGATCACGCCGCCGAAGGTCGTCGAATTCGACGTGCCCACCGTCAGCGTCTGGCCGCCGAGAGTGACCGTCGTGCCGGTGACGCCCCTCAGGTCCTGGATGGTGGCGCCCGCCGTGGTGCCCGAGATATCGAAGGTGGCGCCGGTGCCCGCGAGGTTGAGGCCGCTCGACGTGGCGACCGAGCCCGTGAGCACGAGCGTCGTGCCGGCATTGACGGTGGTGGCGCCGGTGTAGGTGTTGGTGCCGCTGAGAGTCACCTTGTGGACGCCGCCGCCGCCCTGGAGGATGAGGCCGCCCGTGCCCTGGATCGTGCCGTCGAAGCTCGCCGTGAAGGTCACGTTGTCGGTCAGCGTCTGGGCCCCGAGATTGGCTACCGCGGTGGCGTTGCCCGATAAGTCGTTGACCGAGGCACCGGACGTCGTGTTCGAGATGTCGAACGTGCCGTTCGCCTGGACAAAGACGTTGATCGCCTGCGAGATCGAGCCCGAACCGGAGAGGGCGAGCGTGCCGCCGGCGATCCGCACGCCGCCGGTGAGGGTGCTGATGCCGGTGAGGGTGAGCGTGCCGGTGCCGATGTTATTTAAGTTGCCGGCGCCGGTGAAGACGTTGGAGAGCGTCTGGGCGGTCGAGGTGTCGATGCCAACAGTGGCGCCGGAATCGATCTCGATATTGCCGGAGATGCTGCCGCCATTGAGCTTGAGCGTGTTGTTGCCGCCGGTGAAGGTGATGGCGTTGCCGGTCGCGCCGGGGCCGCCGGCCGTGCCATGCGCCGCCGCGCCCCCGAATCCGGCCGATCCGGCGGAAATCGTGCCGGAATTGATGATGGTGAGAGCCGAGCCGACGATGGCCGCGCCGCCCGCGCCGCCGTTGCCGCCATTGCCCGAGAGGGCACCGCCATTGCCGCCGTTGCCGCCCGCGCCGCCCTGTATCGAGCCGCTGTTGTTGATCGTCAGGCTGTTGCCGCTCACGCCCACGCCGCCGGCGGCGCCCATACCGCCGTTGCCGTTGGATAATACGCTGCCGCCCCCGCCGCCCACGCCGCCCGTGAGGCTGAAGCTGTTGGTCATCGTCGACCCGGACCCGATCGAGAGCGCCGTGCCACCGCCACCGCCCGTGCCGCCGGGGGTGCCGGTGCCGCCGATGCCGCCCGCGCCACCGCCGAAGCTGCTGCCCGTGGCGAAGGTGGTCGAGGCGCCGATCACGCCGCCGATGCCGCCCGCGCCCCCGCCGCCACCGCCCCCGCCGCCCGAAGCCTGTCCACCATTACCGCCGCTGCCGGGGGCGGCGGTGCTGCTGATGGTCGACGTGCCGCTCGTGCTGCCGTTGGCACCGCCACCGCCGCCACCGGCGCCATTGCCGGGAATGCCCGTTCCACCGGGGGAACCGCTGCCGGCGGCGATGCCCAGAGTCCCGGCGGCGCCGCCGGCTCCGCCCGGACCGCCGCCCTGGCCACCATCGGCGCCGCTGCCGCCACCGCCGCCGCCGCCCAATCCTATGCCGTTGGCGCCTGTGACGCCGTCAGTGCCGCCCGCCCCGCCACCGGCGCCGCCGCCCGCGCCGCCATCGGCGAAGGCCGGCCTCTCAAAGGATGTAAGAAGAAAAGGCGTGAGGCAGCTTGCTGCCAACAACACGGTCGCGAGGCGACCGCACACGGAATCACTGACAATGTGACGCTGCACCGACGCCCCCAAATGGCTGCCAAGCTTCTCGTCCAACCACCTCCGGTTGATCTCCCCCCGGTGAGGCTGGTCTCCCCTATTGACTGCAAATTTATATTCAACCGCTAAGTCAATGCCAGATCATTTGTAATGCAAAGAGCGATCCTGCCACCGTCGATGACGCCTGCGTCAGATGAAGAGAGATCCCCACGTCATGGGCGGGCCGGCCTAAATTCATGGCTGGTCGTGCCGCCTTCGAGGTCGCCCTTCGGGGCGCCGCCGCGCCTCGATGAAGCGCGCCAGCAGCTAGAGCGCGCCGACGGACTTCAGATAGAGGTCGCTTGCTTCTTTCGTGAGCGGGCCCGGCGTGCCGCCGGCGATCAGGCGACCGTCGACCTTCGTGACCGGCGTCACGCCCCCCAAGGTGCCCGTCACGAACGCCTCGTCGGCCGAGTAGACCTGCGCCAGGGTGAAGTCGCATTCCTTCGCGACCTTGCCGGCCTTGCGCCAGGCGTCGATCACGTTGGCCTGGGTGATGCCCTTGAAGCTGTAGAGGCCGCTCGACGTCCAGATCTCACCGCGGCGCACGATGAAGAAGTTGGTCGAATTGCATGAGGCCACGAAGCCGCGCGGATCGAGCATCAGCGCCTCGTCGGCGCCGGCCTTGATCGCCTGGATCAGCGCCTGGATCAGGCTGAGCCGCGAATGCGAGTTGAGGCGCAGGTCGAACTGGTCGGGATTGGTCGTGCGGAAGGTCGAGGTGAAGAGCGTGTAGCCCTTGGCCTTGGCCTCCGGCAGCGGGGACTTGTACTCGGCCACGATCACGACCGTGGCCTTGCCGACCACGAAGCGCGGGTCCTGGTTCGGCGTCTTCTTGAGGCCGCGCGTCACCATCAGCCGGATATGCGCGCCGTCGGTCATGCCGTTCCTGTCGAGCGTATCCTGCACCGCCTTGATCACGCCGGCACGGTCGAGCCCGATGTCGAGGTCGATCGATCCGGCGCCCTCGAACAGCCGATCCATGTGCGCGTCGAGGCTGATCAACTTGCCCTTCACCAGGCGCAGCCCCTCCCACACGCCGTCGCCAAGCGCGAAGCCTGAGTCGAAGACCGAGACCATCGCCTTGTCGCGCGGAAAGAAGGCGCCGTTCACAGAGACCAGCACACCGTCGTTGCGGGCGTCGGGCGCGTAGGCCTGGGCACTGGCTTGTTCGTTGGTCGTCATTGTCGTTTCCCCAATTAATTCCGTCGTCTATTCCGTCGTCCCGACCGAAGCCGAGCGAAGCGAGGCGCAGTGGAGGGACCTGTTTTGTCGCGCAGCATGAGAGGTCCCTCCACTCCGCTTTGCTCCGGTCGGGACGACGGAGATGTCATCCTCAAAAACTGAATTGCTTATGGCTTGCGAGGAAGGCGCGCGTACGCTCCTGCCTCGGATTCTTCAACACCTCGTCGGGCGTGCCCTGCTCGTGGATCGTCCCGTCGGCCAGGAAGATGATGCGCGTGGCCACGTGATAGGCAAAGCCAAGCTCGTGCGTGACCAGCAGCATGGTGCGTCCCTCGTCGGCCAACGAGCGGATGACGTTCAGCACCTCGCCCACCAGCTCGGGATCGAGCGCCGAGGTCGGCTCGTCGAACAGCAGCATCTCGGGATCCATGGCGAGGGCGCGGGCGATGGCGACTCGCTGCTTCTGGCCGCCCGACAGGTGGGCGGGATAGGTCTCGGCCTTGTCGGCGAGACCGACCCGCGCCAGTTCCTTCTCCGCGCGCGTGCGTGCTTCGGCCTTCGATTGCCGGCGCACGGTGCGCAGCCCTTCCATCACGTTGCCGACCGCCGTCATGTGCGGAAAGAGATTGAACTGCTGGAACACCATGCCGACCCGCTGACGAACCTGCGTGAGTTCGCTCTCGCGATACTTGCCACTGGGGCCGATCACCTTGCCGTCGAGCGTGACGGTGCCGACGTCGGGCATCTCCATGAAGTTGAGGCAGCGCAGCAGTGTCGACTTGCCCGAGCCCGACGCGCCCAGGATGGCGATGCGTTCGCCGGGCTGCACGTCGAGGTCGATGCCGCGCAGCACGTCGGTTTTACCGAAGCGCTTGGTGAGGCCGCGAACTTGAAGGAGGCTCATTCGCTTCGCCCCAATCTTCGCTCGAGCACGTAGGTGAACTGCACCAGCGGCCACAGGAAGACGAAGAAGATCACGGCCACCGCGGTATAGGCCTCGATCGGATTGAAGTTCAGCGAGGCGATCAGCTTGCCCTGCTGCAGCAGCTCGACATAGGCCACGGCCGAGGCCAGCGTCGACATCTTGAAGATCTCGATCGCGCGGTTGGTGAGCGCGGGCAACATGCGCTTGATCGCCTGGGGCAGGATGATGCGCCGCATCGCCTGGCCCCAGCCCATGCCGATCGCGCGGGCGCCGTCCCACTGGCCTTTGTCGATCGACTGGATGCCGCCGCGATAGATCTCGGCCGAGAAGGCCGCGGAGTTGAGTGAAATACCGAGCGCCGCCGCGGCCAGCGGGTTGATGGTGAACGGCAGCAGGATCGGCAGCGCGAAGTAGAACCACAGGATCTGGACCAGCACTGGCGTGTTGCGGAAGAACTCGACGAAGGCGGTCGCCGGCCAATAGAGCCATTTGCTGCGGGCGTAGCGGCCGAGCCCGACCACGAGCCCGAGGCTGAGGCCGCAGACGAGACAGATCGCGAAAAGGCGCAGCGTTCCCGCGGCGCCGGCCAGCAGCGCGTCGGTGTTGTCGAAGACGGAGGCGAAGTCCCACTTCATTAGTGGACCGTGTTCTCGCCGCTGACGGCGAGGCGCCGTTCGAGCTGGCGCGCCAGCAGGCTGACCACAAAGATCACGACGAAATAGATCAGCGCCACGACGGTGAAGGTCTCGAGCGGCCGAAAGGTCTTCTGCGAGATCTCGTTGGCCTCGAACAGCAGGTCGGCATAGGCGATGGTCGCCACCAGGGTCGTGGTCTTCATCAGCTCGATCGAGCGTTCAAGGAAGGCCGGGATCATGCGCTTGATCGCCTGCGGCAGGATGATGCGCTGCATCGCCTGCGCATGATTCATGCCGATCGCGCGCGCACCATCCCACTGGCCACGCTCGATGGACTGGATGCCGGCGCGAAACACCTCGGCGAAGAACGCCCCCGACTGGATCGAGAAGGTGACGATCGCCGCCATGAACGGCGTGAGCTCGATCCCCGCGATCAGCGGCAAGGCGAAGAAGACCCAGAACAGCTGGACCAGCGGCGGCGTGGTGCGGAAGACCTCGATGACGAAGCCCGCCGGCAGACGCAGCCACGGCCGCGGCGACAGGCGCATCAGCGCGAACGCCAGGCCCAGCACGAGGCCGCAACCCAGCGAGACGCCGGTGATCTTCAGCGTGTTCACCAGCCCCTGCGCCAACAACGGTGCGTTGGCGACGACCGGCGTGAAGTCCCACTGATACGCCAAGGGAAGGCCCTAGAGCATTTCCTTCATGATCGGCGGCGCCTGTTTCGGATCGAGGCCGAACTCGGTGAGCGCCTGTTCGTACCATTTCTGCGTCTGGCCGCTCTTGTAGTACTCGGTGAGCTGCTTATCGACCCAGGCGACGAACTCGGTGTCGCCCTTGCGCAGTGCCGTGCTTGACGGTTGCGACTGGGCGGGAGTCGGGACGACCAGCTTGCCCTTGCCCAGCTTCTGGCGCGCGGCCAGCAGCGGCGGATGGAACAGGCACACCGCATCGACGCGGCCCGACTGGAAGGCCGCGATCGCGGCGGCATTGTCGGGGAAGCGCTGGATGTCGGCCTTGGGCGTGTGCTCGGTCACGAAGCGGTCCATCGACGAGGCCTGCGGCACGGCGATGCGGACGCCGGCCTTGTTGAGGTCTTCCCAGGTCTTGGCCGCGAGGTCGTCCTTGGCCAGCACGGCCAGCGAATAATAGAGCAGCGGCGCGTCGGGGAAGTCGACCGCCTGCTTGCGCTCGGGCGTGGCATCGATCGTGAACATGATGTCGATCTTGTCGCCCTGCAGCGCGGCGATCGAATTGCCCCAGCTCACTTCGACCGTCTCCATCTTGACGCCAAGGGTCGCGGCCATCGCCTTGCCCATCGAGATGCCGAGGCCGGAGTTCCAGTCACCGGTCTTGGGATCCTTGGAGAACCACGGCGGCGCTTGCGTCACCCCGACACGGAAGGTGCCGCGCTTCTTGGCCTCCTCGATCGTGCCCTCGGCGCGCGCGGCGAACGGGATGGCGAGCAGGCCGCTGCCCGCGGTCAGGATGGCAATCAGCGAACGGCGGTTGATGGTCATGATCCCCTCTTGGTCTTCCCCGATGAAGCAGGTGTCGTGCGCAGGAAGCGCTCGGTGGTCTCGGCGCCGCGGCGCATGTGATCGGCGATCTCCAGGCGCATCGCGTCGAGATCGTCGCCCAACGCCGCGGCGATGTAGCTGTCGTGGCTGTCGCGCTTGGGACCACGCCGGCCGTGCGCGCGATGATGCGCGGCCCAGTAGAGCTGCAGGCGGCCGCGCAAGCCATGCCAGGCGCGCTGCAGCAGGCGATGCGCGCTCGCTTCGTAGATAAGGCCGTGGAAATCGAGTTCGGCCAGGATCGCGGCGCGATCGTCACCGGCATCGATGCAGGCGATCAACAGGTCGTTGCGGCGACGCAGTTCGATCCGGAAGCGCTCGTCGCGGCGCGGCCAGACCTGCTCGAAGGCAAAAGTCTCGAGCGCGGTGCGCAGCGAATAGATCTCGTGCACGTCCTCGACCGAGAGCGGCGCCACGTGCGTGCCGGTGTAGGGCACGGTCACCACCAGCCCTTCCTCGATCAGCTGGCGCAGCGCTTCGCGCAACGGCCCGCGGCTCACGTCGAAATGTTCGGACAGCGCCGTCTCGACCAGCGGCGCGCCGGGCGGGATGTCGCCCGCCAGGATCGCCGTGCGCAGACGCTCGGCCACGTGCGCGCGCAGCGTGTTTCGCGGGATGGGGTCGAGGAGGTCAGGAACAGTCATCGTCGATTGTCGACAATCCTGCATCGCAGCCTGCCGCCGCGCAATGAAAAGCGCGGCGGCGGCCGATTTCAGTAGGATTTGTAGCCCAGGAACTTGCCCGACATGCCGATCTTCACCCGGTCGCCTTTCTGATCGGGCTGGCGCTCCATGGTCATGTCGAAGTCGATGGCGCTCATGATGCCATCGCCAAACTCTTCCTGGATCAACTCCTTCCAGGTCGTGCCGTAGACCTGCACCAGCTCATAGAAGCGATAGATCAGCGGGTCGGTCGGTGGCACCTGGGGCAGCGACCCGCGATAGGGCACTTCCTGCAGGATCAGTGTCTCTTCCTTGCCGAGACCGAACAGCTTGGCGGCCTTGGTCGCCTGCTCCTTGGTCATCTTCATCTGGCCCATGCAGGCCGCGGTGACGATGATCTTGGAGGCGCCGCCGATCTTCTTGGCGATCTCCTCCCAGCTCAGCTCCTTCATCCGCTTGGCACTCAAGATCTTCTCGGTGACGTCGGCTCTCTTCATGATTCCTCCCTGGGACTACAGGGGTGGCAGCAAGGGGGATGCCAAGCCGCCCCGCAGACCGGGAAATGCCTCTGCAGCGGGCATTTTCGTGCGATTCGGGGGCGGCCCACTTCCGATTCGTTACGCGAAATTTCGTGACTCGAATCTGAACGCTGGGGATTAAATTCATGGAATCGCTGACTCTTTTCCCGATTCAAGCGCCATTTCTTATTGCGGACTGACTCACCCTTGTGTCAGGCTACAGCTTGTGGGTAGTTGGGTACCCACCACGATATGTCGGCCGCCGCATCAAGAACGGTTCCCCCAGGGATCGCAGATCGGAATGGTTGGGGAGTGGGTGGATGGCGTTATCGCGACACGAGCGGATCAGACACAAGCCCGATCTGAACCCGCTCGAGATGATCGAGAAAGTCGTCTCAGCCAACGATTGGCCCTTCGACCGGACGTCTGACCGTGAGATCGCGGTCGAGGTCGCTGGCCGCTGGTGCGACTACCGCATGTTCTTCAGCTGGCGCGACGATGTCGAGGCGCTGCACTTTACCTGCGCCTACGACGTTCGCATTCCCAGCGAGCGCCATTCCGACATCCACGGACTGCTGGCGCTGATCAACGAAAAGATGTGGCTCGGCCACTTCGACCTCTGGACCGAGGAAGGCCTGCCGATGTTCCGGCACGCCATTCCCCTCCGGGGCACCGAAGGCCTGCGGCCCGAGCAATTGAACGACCTCGTCGAGGTGGCTGTCACCGAAAGCGAGCGCTTCTATCCGGCGTTCCAGTATGTCGTTTGGGCTGGCAAGTCGCCGGCCGACGCCATGACGGCCGCCATTCTCGAGACTGTCGGCGAAGCTTAAGCCCGACCCGCCAAAGGACCCTCCGACGCCCCCTCTCTAAAACCAAAAACATTACTGTTCGGATGTCCTCCAGCGGCGCCGTTCCCCCCAGGGACGGCGCCGCGACCAATTTACGGCCCTGCCATTGCGACATGCCCTTCAGACATGATCGTTGGGCTATAACCCTCCCCACATGACCCTCCTCCTCATCCCCTACCCCGAGATCGATCCGGTCCTGCTTCAGCTCGGGCCGTTCGCCATCCGCTGGTACGCGCTGGCCTACATCGCGGGGCTGATCATCGGCTGGCGCATCATGCGCAAGGTCTGCCAGCAGCCGCCGGCGATCCTCAGTCCCGAAAAGATCGACGACTTCCTCCTGTGGGCGGCGCTGGGCGTGATCCTGGGCGGACGGCTGGGCTACGTGCTGTTCTACAAGCCATCGTTCTTCGTCGAGCATCCGCTGCAGATCTTCACTCTGTGGGAAGGCGGCATGTCTTTCCATGGCGGCCTGCTGGGCGTGATCACCGCGATCATCGCCTATGCGCTGCGCAACAAGACAAGCCCCTTCATGCTGTCGGACCTGGTGGCGCTGGTGGCGCCGGTCGGGCTCTTCTTTGGGCGCATCGCCAACTTCATCAACGGCGAACTGTGGGGCCGCGCGACCGACGTGCCGTGGGCCATGGTCTTCCCGCGCGGCGGCCCGATGCCGCGCCATCCCAGCCAGCTCTACCAGGCCTTCCTCGAAGGCATCGTGCTGTTCGCGCTGGTCAATCTTGTGTGGCGCCTGACCGAGGGTCGCCACCGTCCGGGCCTTCTCACCGGCGTGTTCTGCGCGGGCTACGGCATGGCGCGCATCACCGGCGAGTTCTTCCGCGAGCCCGACTCCTTCATGGGATTCCTGCTGGGCACAAACTGGCTCAGCATGGGCATGGTGCTGTCGCTGCCGATGGTGCTGTTCGGTCTCGCGTTGATCGCGCGCGCGTATCGCAAACCCGCGTTGCCGTGACGCCCACGCTGTCATGACGAGCGAACTCGGCCGCCGCATCGCGCGCCGTATTGCGCTCACCGGCCCGATCTCCATCGCCGACTTCATGGCCGAGGCGCTCGGCCATCCGACCCTGGGCTACTATCGCCGCGCCATGCCGCTGGGCGCCGACGGCGACTTCACGACCGCGCCGGAAATCTCGCAGATGTTCGGCGAGCTCCTGGGCGCGTGGCTCGCGGAGCGCTGGATCGCGATGGGCCAACCCGAGCGCGTGCGTCTCGTCGAGTTGGGGCCGGGACGCGGCACCCTGATGGCCGACGCCTTGCGCGCCACACGCGGTGTCGCGGGCTTCCACGCCGCCCTCGATCTTCATCTCGTCGACACCAACGAGACCCTGCGCGCGCAACAGGCAGCCACGCTCGTGGCCTTCGCGCCATCATGGCATGAGCGCTTCGACACGGTGCCCGCCGGACCGTTGCTGCTGGTCGCCAACGAATTCTTCGACGCGCTTCCCGTGCGCCAGTTCCACAAGACCGCGCGCGGCTGGAGCGAGCGCATGGTGGGCCTCGCCGCCGACGGCGAAACGCTGGTCTTCGCGCTGGCGCCGGGCGGCACGCCGTTCGCGCCCTTCCTGCCCGAGGCCGATGTCGGCGCCGAAGCCGAAATCTGCGAGGCCGGCCGCGCGGTTGCCGCAGCGATCGGCGCGCGCGTGAGCGAGCACGGCGGCTGGGCGCTGATCGTCGACTACGGCCGCGACCGCTCGGGACCCGGCACTTCCCTTCAGGCCGTGCGCGGACATCTCGGCGCCGAGGTGCTCGACCGACCGGGCGAGACCGACCTCAGCACGCACGTCGATTTCGAGGCGCTGGCGATCTCTGCGGCTACCGCGTCAAAGGCGCGCGTCTTCGGGCCGATCGGCCAGGGCGACTTCCTGGAAAGACTGGGAATCCTGCAGCGCGCCGAGGTTTTGAAAGCACGCGCGTCGCCAGCGCAGCGTCATACCATTGGCGCAGGGCTCGACCGCTTGATCGGCCCCGATCAAATGGGCACCTTGTTCCGCGTAATGGCGTTGGGCGACGACAGAAGCGCCGCGCCGGCAGGTTTTGAGCCGAGTTAATTAGGCAGTTCATGATCCAGGCACCGACGCTCGCCGACCTCCCCGGCGTGCAGCATCGTTTCTTTACGCGCAAAGGCGGCGTCAGCGCCGGCCTCTATTCGTCGCTGAACTGCGGCTATGGCTCGGGCGACAGTCCCGACAACGTGCGCGAGAACCGCCGCCGGGTCGCGGCGACCTTCGGCCTGGAGGAGCCCGATCTCCTCACGCTCTACCAGATCCATTCGGCCGACGTGCTGACGATCGCCGAGCAGCGCTGGCCCTCGCCTGGCGCGCCCAAGGCCGATGCGATGGTCACCGACCGGCCGGGCGTCGTGCTGGGCGTGATGGCCGCCGACTGCGCGCCGGTGCTGCTGGCCGATGGCGATGCACGCGTGATTGGCGCCGCGCATGCCGGCTGGAAAGGCGCGTTGGGCGGCGTGGTCGAGACCACGATCGCAGCGATGGAGAAGCTCGGCGCCCGTCGCGAGCGGCTCAAGGTCGTGGTCGGTCCCTGCATCGGCCGCGACTCCTACGAAGTCGGTCCCGAATTTCCCACGCCGTTCCTGGCGCAGGACGACGCCAACAAGGCGTTCTTCAAGGCTTCGCCGCGCGCCGGCCATTTCATCTTCGATCTCGCGGGCTACCTGGTGACGCGCATCGGACGCGTCGGCGTCGCGGCCACGGCGACCGGCCACGACACGCTGACCGCGACTGACGATTTCTTCTCCTATCGGCGCAACACGCTCGACGGCGTGCGCGACTACGGCCGGGGCCTGTCGGCGATCGCCCTCGAGGACTGACGTGCCCTATTTCATCATGCTGGTGGTCCTTTGCCTGCTCGGACTGGTCGCGACATGCGTCATGTTGTGATCCTGCTGTTCGCGCTGGCACTGGGCGCGTGCATGAGCACGCCCCGCCCGTTCGAGCACGACCCGGCCGACACGCCGCTCTACCGGCCCAAAAGCGATGCCGCCGACGTCATCATCGAGACCCCGGCCAACATGCCGCAAAAGATGGCCGATCGATTGGCCGCGGCGCTCGCCATCGAGTTGCAGTCCTACGGCATCGTCGCGGCGCTGCAGCCGACGCGCGCGCCGCTCAAGATCACTGGCGCGATGGTCACGCGCGATGCCCCTCTTGGATCGGGCATCGAAGTCGAGGTCGAATGGTACCTGCTGGCCAACGGCAAGATGCAGGGACCGGTGATCAGCAAGACCAACACGCAGCCCAACGAATATGCCGACGCAAGCGACTGGCTGGTCTCGCGCATGGCCCAGCAGGCGGCCCCGAGGGTCGCCACCCTGATGGGCCGTACGCCTAGCCCCGACCAGCGCTCCCTCGGATCGGTCGCCGCCGGCGTCATGGTGCCCGAAGCGGCGCCCGCCGATCCGGCGGCACAGGCGGCAGCGGCGGCGATGCCGGGCGTTCCCGCCAAGCCGTCGGTGCCTGCCGCGCCCGCGCCGCCGCAGGTCAAGGTGACGGTGGCGCCGATCACCGGCGCACCGTCGGACGGCAACCAGCAGCTCTTCTCCGGCATGCGCCGGGCACTCGGTTCGAACAAGATCGTGGTGAGCGACAGGGGCGGCAGCGACACCTTCACGGTGACCGGCGCGGTGACGACGTCGCCGATCGACAGCACCACGCTCCTGCTCACCATCAAATGGACGCTCAAGGACCCCGCCGGCAAGGAAGTCGGCAATATCGAACAGTCCAATCCAGTGCCGGTCTCCGCGGCCCGTGGCACCTGGCTGGGCTTCGGCGACATTGTCGCATCCGCCGCCGTCGACGGTGTCCTCGAACTTCTCGAGAAAGCGCTGAACAAGCCGCGCTGATTGCGACCGGACGGCGAGGACGGCGCGCCTGCGCACGCCGTGAATCGGCTTGTCAGAGGGGGGCGGAGGGCTGCTACTGTCGCCTGGGGTCGGCTCGAATATTGCTAAGACAAAAAACGGGGATAAGGGAGAGGCAGTCCATGTTGGATTTCAGGAAGTCGGTTGCGGCGTTGGCCGTGGCCGCCAGTGTCGGCGGCATTTTCGGCGCAGCGGCAACGCCTGCCGGGGCGCAGACCATCAAGGCGGTCATGCACTCGGACGTGAAGATCCTCGATCCGATCTGGACCACCGCCTACATCCAGCGAAACTTCGGCTACATGGTCTGGGACACGCTGTTCGCCATGGACGAGAAGTTCGAGGTGAAGCCCGAGATGGTCGAGAAGTACGACGTCTCGGCCGACAAGCTCACCTGGACCTTCACCCTGCGCGACGGCCTCCTGTGGTCGGACGGCAAGCCGGTCACCTCCGAGGACTGCATCGCCTCGATTAAGCGCTGGGCCGCCAAGGATTCGATGGGCCAGAAGATGATGGGCTCGGTCGCCAGCCTCGATAAGGTCGACGACAAGACCTTCGCGATGAAGATGAAGGAGCCCTACGGCCTGGTGCTCGAGTCGCTCGGCAAGCCGTCGTCGAATGTGCCCTTCATGATGCCCAAGCATACCGCCGACACGGATGCCAACACCCAGATCAAGGTCGAGGACGTGATCGGCTCGGGCCCGTTCGTGTTCGAAGCCAAGGAATGGAAGCCCGGCGAGAAGGTCGTGTTCACCAAGAACAAGACCTACAAGCCGCGCGCCGAGCCGCCTTCGGGCCTGGCCGGTGGCAAGGTCGTCAAGGTCGACAGGGTCGAGTGGATCGCCATGCCCGACTCGCAGACCCAGATCGCGGCGCTGCAGAACGGCGAGATCGACATGATCGAACAGCCCAGCACCGATCTGCTGCCGTTGCTCGCCAAGGACAAGAACGTCAAGCTGGTGGACTTCAATCCGCTCGGCAACCAGTACGTCATGCGCTTCAACCAGGTGCAGAAGCCGTTCGACAACGCCAAGATCCGTCACGCCGTGATGGTGGCGTTCGGTGAGGAAGATTTCCTCAAGGCCACGATCGGCGATCCGAAATATTACAAGGTGTGCAAGGCCGTCTTCATCTGCGGCACGCCGCTGGCCAGCGACGAAGGCATGGCCGACGTGCTGAACCAGAACGCCGCCAAGGCCAAGGAACTGCTGAAGGAAGCCGGCTACGACGGCACGCCGATCGTGCTGCTGCAGTCGACCGATCTTCAGGTGCTGACCAACCTGGCGCCGGTCGCCAAGGCCCAGCTCGAGGCCGCAGGCTTCAAGGTCGACATGCAGTCGAGCGACTGGCAGTCGGTCGTCGCCCGCCGCGTCAAGAAGGAAGCGCCGAGCGCGGGCGGCTGGAACTTGATGCTGACCTCGTGGGTCGCCGCCGACATCCTCAATCCGGTGATGGCGGGCTTCTTCAACGCCTCGTGCGACAAGGCGATGTTCGGCTGGCCGTGCGACGAGCAGATCGAAAAGATGCGCGACGCCTTCTCGAAGGAAACCGATTCGGCCAAGCAGAAGCAGATCGCGATCGATCTGCAGAAGTACTGGGTCGATCATCCGACGCACGTGATCCTCGGCCAGTGGTACCAGCCGGCCGTGCTGCGCACGAGCCTCGACGGCATGATGGTCGCGCCGGCGCCGGTGTTCTGGAACATGACCAAGAAGTAGCGGCGTGCAGGGGCCTCCAGCCGGAGGCCCCTAGCCAATTGGGTAAAGCGTAAAGAGGGGCGTTATGACGAACAACGGAATGAACCGCCGGACATTCGGCGCGTTGACGGCTGGCACGGTCGTTGCGGCGGGTACGGCGTCGGTGACGACGCCGGCGCGGGCGGCCGACAAGGTTCTGCGCTTCGTGCAGAACGGCAATATGACGATCCTCGATCCGATCTGGACGACGGCGCTCGTCGTGCGCAATCATGCCTACCTGATTTACGACACGTTGTTCTCGACCGACGCGAACAATGAAGTGAAGCCGCAGATGGTCGACAAGTACGAGGTGTCGGCCGACAAGACGGTGTGGACCTTCACCCTGCGCGACGGCCTCGAATGGCATGACGGCACGCCCGTCACCTCCGAGGACTGCATGCAGTCGATCAAGCGCTGGGGCGCGCGCGATACGATGGGCCAGAAGCTCATGGACTTCGTGAAGGGCTTCGAGGCAGTCGACGCCAAGACCTTCAAGATGATGCTGAAGGAGCCCTACGGCCTGGTGCTCGAGTCGCTCGGCAAGCCGTCGGCCAACGTGCCGGTCATGATGCCGAAGAAGATCGCCGACACCGACCCGTTCAAGCAGATCGACAGCCAGATGGGTTCGGGCCCGTTCAAGTACGTCAACGCCGAGTCCAAGCCCGGCGAGAAACACGTCTACGTCAAGCGAGAAACACGTCTACGTCAAGAACGACAAGTACAAGCCGCGCAGCGAGGCGCCCTCGGGCATGGCCGGCGGCAAGGTCGCCAAGGTCGACCGTGTCGAGATCATCGAGATGACGGACCCGCAGCAGCAGGTGAATGCGCTGATCGCGGGCGAGATCGACATGATCGAGCAGCCGCCGCACGACCTGATTCCGATCATGAAAGCCGACAAGGGCGTCCAGCTCGTCGACTGGAACCCGCTCGGCCAGCAGTTCATCTTCCGCATGAACCACACGGTCGCGCCGTTCAACAATCCGAAGATTCGCCTCGCCGCGCTCTACTGCATTCGCCAGGAGGACTATCTCAAGGCGACCGTCGGCGAGCCTGAGTACTACAAGGTGAGCGGCGCCGCCTTCGTCGGCGGCACGCCTTACGCCGTCGATGCGCCAAACGGCATGATGGTGAAGCCGGACTTCGAGAAGTCGAAGGCCCTGCTGAAGGAAGCCGGCTACGACGGCACGCCGATCGTGCTGCTGCAGTCGACCACGCTTCCCGTGTTGACCAACACCGCGCCGGTGACCAAGGCGCTGCTCGAACAGGGCGGCTTCAAGGTCGACATGCAGTCGATGGATTGGCAGACCGTCGTCACGCGCCGCACCAAACGGGAGCCGGCCAACCAGGGCGGCTGGAACATCTTCCACACCTTCGCGATCTCGGCCGATCTCACTAACCCGATCGCCAATTCCTACATGGCCGCCAACGGCGACAAAGCCTGGTTCGGCTGGCCCAACGATTCCGAGATGGAGAAGCTGCGCGACGCCTTCGCCAAGGAGACTGACCCGGCGAAGGCGAAGACCCTGGCGGCGTCGATCCAGGATCGTGCGCTCGAGACCGCGCAGTATGGCTGGATCGGCCAATGGTACGGACCGGGCGCTGCCCGCAAGAACATCAAGGGCTGGCTGAAGGCGCCCGTGCCGGTGATGTGGAATATCGAAAAAGGCTAAAAAACACAACGGAGGGGAAACGTGAAAAAGAAGACAGGAATGAAGCGGCGGACGTTCGGCGCGCTGACGGCGGGAGCGGTCATCGCGGCGGGCGGCACCACGGTGACCCGGACCGCGCAGGCGGCCGACAAGATCCTGAAGTTCGTGCAGAACGGCAACATGCCGGTGCTCGACCCGATCTGGACGACCGCCTATGTCACGCGTACCCACGGCTACTTCATCTACGACACGCTGTTCTCGATGGACGCGAACAACGAAGTGAAGCCGCAGATGGTCGACAAGTACGACGTGTCGGCCGACAAGACGCTATGGACCTTCACCCTGCGTGACGGCCTCGAGTGGCACGACGGCACCCCGGTCACCTCTGAAGACTGTATCCCTTCGATCAAGCGCTGGGGCGCGCGCGACGCGATGGGCCTCAAGCTCATGGACTTCGTCTCCGAGTTCAAGGCGGTCGACGCCAAGACCTTCACCATGAAGCTGAAAGAGCCGTACGGCCTGGTGCTCGAGTCGCTTGGCAAGCCGTCGTCGAACGTGCCGTTCATCATGCCGAAGAAGATCGCCGAGACCGATCCGTTCAAGCAGATCGACAGCCAGATGGGCTCGGGCCCGTTCAAGTACATCAACGCCGAGTCCAAGCCCGGCGAGAAGCACGTCTATGTCAAGAACGCCAAGTACAAGCCGCGCAGCGAGGCGCCCTCGGGCCTCTCGGGCGGCAAGGTGGTGAAGGTCGACCGGGTCGAGATCATCGAGATGCCCGACCCGCAGCAGCAGGTGAACGCGATCATCGCCGGCGAGATCGACCTGATCGAGCAGCCGCCGCACGACTTGATCCCGATCATGAAGAAGGAAAAGAGCCTTCAGATGATCGACTGGAACCCGCTCGGCCAGCAGTTCATCTTCCGCATGAACCATGTCGTGGCGCCGTTCAATAACCCGAAGATCCGCCAGGCCGCGCTGCTCTGCATCCGGCAGGAGGATTATCTGAAGGCGACGGTCGGCGAGCCGGAGTTCTACAAGGTCAGCAGCGCCGCTTTCATCGGCGGCACGCCCAACGCCTTCGAGGCGCCGAACGGCCTGTTCATCAAGCCGGACTTCGAAAAGTCGAAGGCGCTGCTCAAGGAAGCGGGCTACGACGGCACGCCGATCGTGCTGATGCAGTCCACCACCCTGCCGGTGCTCACCAATCTCGCGCCGGTGACCAAGGCACTGCTCGAGCAGGGCGGCTTCAAGGTCGACATGCAGACGATGGACTGGGGCACGGTGATCACGCGTCGTACCAAGAAGGAGCCGGCCAACCAGGGCGGCTGGAACATCTTCCATACCTTCACCGTGGCCGCAGACATTCTGAACCCGATCTCCAACACCTACATGGTGGCCCAGGGCGACAAGTCGTGGTTCGGCTGGCCGACCGATCCGGAGATGGAGAAGATCCGCGACACCTATTCCAAGGAAACCGACCCGGCCAAGGCCAAGCAATTGGCCCTGGCCGTGCAGAACCGCGCCATCGAGACGGCGCAATATGGCTGGATCGGCCAGTGGTATGGTCCGGGCGCCGCCCGCACGGCCATAAAAGGCTGGCTGAAAGCGCCGGTTCCGGTCATGTGGAACATCGAAAAGGCCTGATTTTTGCTCCGCCGTCCCGGACTGCCGGGACGGCGGCCTCATCATAGGAACGCATGCTCGATTTCATTGCCCGTCGCCTGATCGCCATCATTCCCGTACTTGCGGTGGTGGCTGTCTTCGTCTTCCTGATGTTGCGGCTGACGCCAGGCGATCCCGCCGCCGTCATCGCCGGCGACAACGCCACTTCCGACCAGATCGCGATGATCCGCGAGAAGCTCGGCCTCACCCTGCCGATCTGGCAGCAGTTCGCCATCTGGATGGGCGACATCCTCCAGGGCAATTTCGGCGAGAGCTATTTCTTCAAGAAGACCGTGGCCGAGCTGATCGCCCAGCGGGTCGAGCCGACCCTGGCGCTCGCCATCTGCACCATGGTGCTGGCGCTCAGCGTCGCCCTGCCGCTCGGCGTGATCGCCGCCTACAAGCAGGGCTCGTTCCTCGACCGCTTCGTCATGGGCGTGTCGGTGTTGGGCTTCTCCGTGCCCTCCTTCGTGATCGGCTACTGCCTGATCTACGTCTTCGCCATCGAGCTCGGCTGGGTGCCGGTCCAGGGCTACACGCGCATCGGCGTCGATTTCGGCGGCTTCATCGAGCACATGATCCTGCCCAGCATCACGCTCGGCATCATCTATGTGGCGCTGGTCGCGCGCATCACGCGTGCCTCGGTGCTCGAAGTGCTGAACGAGGATTATATCCGCACCGCCCGCGCCAAGGGCCTCAGCAATCGCGTCGTGCTGATGCGCCATGCGCTGCGCAACGCGGCCGTGCCGATCCTGACCGTGATCGGCATCGGCGTCGCGCTGCTGATCGGCGGCGCCGTGGTCACTGAGAGCGTGTTTGGCCTGCCCGGCCTCGGCCGCCTCACCGTCGAGGCCGTGCTGAGCCGCGACTTCCCGACCATCCAGACGGTGATCCTGCTGTTCTCCGTCGTCTACGTGGTGGTCAATCTTTTGATCGACATCAGCTACACCCTGTTCGACCCGAGGATCCGCTATTGAGCGCGATAGTTCCTGACGAAATCGTCGATTCCGCCTCGATCGCGGCGGCATCGGCCAAGCGGCGCAGCCTGCTGGCGCTCGCCATCCGCAACCCGTCGGTCATCATCGGCGGCGTCATTCTGCTGTTCATGCTGACGATCGCCATCCTGGCGCCGGTGCTGGGCACGGTCGATCCGACGCGCATCGATCCGGCCTCGCGCAACAAGAAGCCGGGCGTCGAGATCACTTACAAGCAGGAAGACGGCACCTCGGCCAAGCGCACCGTGCTCATGGGCACCGACAGCCTCGGCCGCGATGTCTACAGCCGCGTGCTCTACGGCACGCGCGTGTCGCTGATCGTGGGCGCCGCCGTCGCCGTCTGCGCAGTCGGCCTCGGCCTCGTGATCGGCCTGGTCTCGGGCTATGTGAGGTGGGCCGACGGCATCATCATGCGCATCATGGACGGGTTGATGGCCATCCCGGGCATCTTGCTCGCCATTGCGCTGGTCTCGATCTGGCGCGCCGGCATCGTCACCGTGATCTTCGCCATCGTCATTCCCGAGATACCGCGCGTGGTCCGCCTCGTGCGCTCGATCGTGCTCACGGTGCGCGAGGAGCCCTATGTCGAAGGCGCGATCTCCGTCGGCACGCCGACCTTCATACTCCTGTTCCGCCACATCATGCCGAACACCATCGCACCGCTGATCGTGCAGGCGACCTTCACCGCCGCCGCCGCGATCCTGACCGAGGCCATCCTGAGCTTCCTCGGCATCGGCATCCCGCCGGAAACGCCGAGCTGGGGCAACATCATGGCCGAGGGCCGCACGCTGTTCCGCGTGTTCCCGCACAACATCCTGTACCCCGGCATCTTCCTTGCTTTCACCGTGCTGGCAATCAACATCATGGGCGACGGTCTGCGCGACACGCTCGATCCCAAGATGAGCAAGAAAGTCTGATGAGCGTGGCACAGCAACCGGTCCTCGAAGTCCGCAACCTTTCCGTATCGCTGCCCAAGGGCGGCGACCGCGCCCATGCCGTCGAGAAGGTGAGCTTCACCGTCAATCCGGGCGAGATCGTCTGCCTGGTGGGCGAGTCGGGCTCCGGCAAGTCCGTCATCGCCTTCACGGTGATGGGCCTGCTCGCTAAAGCGCTAAAGCCCACGTCCGGCGAGATCCTGCTGCAGGGCGAGAACATCCTGGCCGCCAGCGAAGCGCGCCTGCGCGAACTGCGCTGCACGCGCATGTCGATGATCTTCCAGGAGCCGATGACCGCGCTCAATCCGGTCATGACCTGCGGCGAGCAGATCGACGAGGTGCTGAAGACCCACACCAAGCTCGACACCGCGGCGCGCAAGGCGAAGATCATCGCCATCCTGACCCGCGTGAAGCTGCCGGAGCCCGAGCGCGTCTACGCCTCCTTCCCGCATCAGCTCTCGGGCGGCCAGCGCCAGCGCATCATGATCGCCATGGCACTGGTGCTCGATCCGGTGCTGCTGATCGCCGACGAGCCCACGACCGCACTCGACGTCACGACGCAGGCCGAGATCCTGAAGCTGATCGCCGAGTTGCAGGCGGGCCAGGGCACGGGCGTGCTATTCATCACCCACGACTTCGGCGTGGTGGCCGAGATCGCCCATCGCGTGGCCGTGCTGCGCTGGGGCGAACTGGTCGAGATGGGCCCGATGGAGCAGATCCTGTCGCGGCCGAGCCAGCCCTACACCAAGATGCTGATCTCCTCGGTGCCCTCGATCCATCCGGTGCATCGTGGCGTGCGCCTGGAAGGCGTCACCGTCCTGCGCACCGACAAGCTCGGCAAGACCTACAGCGGCAAGTCGTTCTTCCAGAAGGCGCGCACGGTGAAGGCCGCGGTCGACGTCGATCTCGACATTCGGCGCGGCGAGACGCTCGGCATCGTGGGCGAATCGGGCTCGGGCAAGTCGACGGTGGCGCGCTGCATCGCCCGCCTGATCGATCCGACCGAAGGCAAGGTCTATCTCGGCGACACCGAAATCGCGACCATGTCGGCCCGCAAGCTGCGCCCGCATCGCCGCCGCGTGCAGATCGTCTTCCAGGATCCCTATCGTTCGATGAACCCGCGCATCACCGTGGGCGAATCGATCATCGAGGGGCCGATGAACTTCGGCCTGCAGCGCGACGAGGCGATCGCCCGCGCGCGCAAGCTGATGGAGACCGTGCGGCTCGATCCCAACGCGCTCGACCGCTATCCGCACCAGTTCTCGGGCGGCCAGCGCCAGCGCATCTGCATCGCCCGCGCGCTCGCCATGGAGCCCGAGCTGCTGATCGCCGACGAGGCGGTGTCCGCGCTCGACGTCTCGGTGCAGAAGCAGGTGCTGCAGCTGCTCGACGAGATCCGCGTGCGCCTGAACCTCGCCGTGCTGTTCATCACCCACGATCTCCGCGTCGCCGCGCAGATCTGCGACTACGTCGCCGTCATGAGCAAGGGCCGCGTCGTCGAATACGGCTCGGCCGAGCAGGTCTTCGGCTCGCCCAAGGACCCGTACACCCAGGCCCTGTTCGCCGCCGCACCCGGCCGCAACTGGGACTTCGGCAAGGCCGGCGCGGCGTAAGCAGGCGTCCGCCAAGACATATTTCTCTCCGAGTGTCTCACCTTCGTGAGACACTGCCGATGCAGATGCTGTAAGGCTTTTACGCGATTTTTCTCAAATCTCACGCGACAGTGCCGGTGATCCGCGGAACCGACCGACCGCGGATTTTCGTCCAGTATTCCTCGCGCTCATCGGCGTCGACTTCGACAGGCTGCCTGCTCTGCGGATAGAGCCGATCCTTGCCATCCTTGCACGGCCCCGAAATCCAGTAGTGATCGCCCGTCTCGACGTCGAAGTGATTCCATTTGTAGCCGCTTTTGCTCTTCTGGAATTTCCGGCCGCGATACTCGAGCGTGCGCCCCGTCTTCGAAAACGTCACAAGCCCAATGCGTGCTTCGCCATTTAGGGAGCCGGACTTGCATTCGACATACATGATTCGCGTCTTGTGAGTGCTCATCGTGCGGATGCCCTAGTACTACTTACGCCGTGCCCGAGCCTCGCGGATAAACTTGCCATGTCGCGGTGAAATCTGGGTTTTTCATAACCTCAAGCCGATCTCCCGCAACATCCAAATAGGTCATGCCGACAAGAATCGTTTTGCCGATCATCTCTTCGGCCCGATCCTCATCCCACAGCTCATTCTCCGGCATGAGAACACCGCAGCAAGGTCGTCACGAAATAAGCACTCTCGATTTAGGTGCTTCGCTCCCCTAACCTTCTCCCAAAAGGAGAAGGACATGCGGGATGGAAGCATCATGAGGCGTCGGCACGCGCTCTCGCTGTTCGGCGCGGTCGCGGCCTCCAACACTCTCCTCGCGCACGCTGACACGTTTCCGTCGCGGCCGATCCGGATCGTCGTGCCGCAGGCGCCCGGCGGAAACTCCGACACGTTCGGGCGCATCCTGACGCAGAAGCTGGGCGAGCGGCTGAACCAGCAGGTCATCGTGGAAAACAAGCCGGGCGCCGGTGGAACTCTGGGCAGTGCGCTGGTGGCGAAGGCCGCGCCCGACGGATACTCGCTGGTGGTCGCCGACAACGGCACGCATGCGATTGCGCCCACGCTCTATGGCGCGAAGCTGCCCTACGATGTCTTCAAGGACTTCACGCCGATCATGTTGGGGGCGACGTTTCCGACGGTGATCATCCTCCACCCCTCGGTGCCGGCAAAGAACGTCCAGGAATTCGTGGCGCTCGTGCGCGGCCAGCCCGGCAAGATCAGCTATTCGTCGGCCGGCACCGGCAACGGCTCGCATCTCACCGTGGAGCTGTTCCGCACCGCTGCGGGCGGCCTCGAAATGGTGCACGTTCCCTACAAGGGCGGCGCGCCGGCGGTGCAGGCGCTGCTCGCTGGCGAGGTCCAGGCCTGTGCCGTCAGCGTCAACACCGCGATGCCGCACATCAACTCCGGCAAAGCCCGCGCACTCGGCGTCGCGTCGGCGAAACGCTCGCCCGCTTTGCCCGATGTCCCGACCTTCATCGAGAACGGCATCCCGTTCCAGGCCGACAGCTGGCTGGCGTTGATGGGACCGGCCGGCATTTCCGACGACATCGCCGCCAAACTCAACCAGGAGATCGCGGCCACCTTGCGCGAGCCCGACACACGGGAGCGCCTGGCGAAGATCGGTCTGGAAGTGGTCGCTTCTTCCGGACCCGGCCTCACAGAGGTGCTGCAGCGCGACGTGCCGAAATGGGGCAAGGCGGTCAAAGACTCGGGCGCGGTCGCTGAGTAGAATCGCGCGCCCAGGAGTTTGACGCCATGCTCGATTTCCCGACCATCGCCCTTTTCTCGGTCGCCTGCCTCGCGCTCACCATGACGCCGGGGCCGGACATGCTGCTGATCGCCTCGCGCAGCGTGACCCAGGGCAAGGCGTCGGGTTTTGCGACCCTGGCCGGCATCCAGGCCGGTACCTACTGCCACGCGCTCGCCGCCGCCTTCGGCCTGTCGCAGCTCTTCCTCGCCGCGCCGCTCGCCTATGACGTCGTGCGTTATGCCGGCGCGGCCTATCTTCTCTATCTCGCCTGGAAGGCCTTTCGTTCGGCCGGCACCAGCCTCACGCCGGTGACCGGCCTGCGTGCCTATTCGATCGCCACGGTGTTTCGCCAGGGCCTGCTCACCAACCTGCTCAACCCGAAGATGGCGCTCTTCGTGCTCGCCCTCTTTCCGCAGTTCGTGCGACCCGATGCGGGCTCCGTGGCATTGCAGATCATGCTGCTGGCCACCGTCCTCAACGCCATCGGCCTGGTGGTCAACGGCGCGGTGATCGTGACCGCGAGCCGCCTGCGCCACGTCTTCGCCGGCCGCAACCGCCCGGCCCGGTGGCCACAATATCTGATGGGCACGGTGTTCGGCGGCCTCGCCGCCAAGCTCGCCTTCGACAGCGGACGCTGATGGGCCTGGCGCTTGATTGGGCGCTGCGCGGCGGCACGGTTGCGCTGACCTTGCTGGTGGCCGTGACGCTGTTGCGGGCGCATCCTGCCGTCGTCGCGGCGCGGCTCGGCGCACTATTCGTTACCGGAGGCGCCGCCTATGCGATCGTCTCGGCGGGCGCCATTCATGGCGGCGGCACGATCTGGCAGATACCCCTGCTCGCGCTGTCGGCCGCCAATAACGTCGTCTTCTGGCTGCTCGCCTGCACCCTGTTCGACGACGGCTTCCGCTTGCGCTGGTGGCACGGCGCGGTCTGGCTGGCGTTTGCCTTGGCGGGCACAGTCGATGCGTTCTTCCCGACCCTGCCGATCGGCATCGCGCTCACTCTGTCGTCGCTCGTGTTCGCGGGTCTGGCGATCGCACGGACCTTGACGACATGGCGCGCCGACCTGATCGAGCGCCGCCGTCGCCTGCGGCTGTTCATTGTCGGCGCCTGCGGGCTCTATATCGCGACGATTGGCATTCTCCAGCTGGCCGGCGCGCCGGTCGGCCGCGAGACCGGAAACCCGAGTGTCCCCGCCTCCCTGGCGCTGTTCGCCATTGCCGCCATCGTCGCCGGCTCGCTGCTACGGCTGGCCGACGATCAATCGCTGTTCGTGGCCGCGCCTCTGCCGACGGCGACTCCCGCGCGCCCGTCCGAACCGGTCGACAAAGAGCTGCTCACCGCCCTCGAGCGCAGCATGGCGGTCGACAGAGCGCACCGGCAGGAAGGGCTGACCATCGGCGGCCTGGCCGAGAAGCTCGGCGTGCCGGAATACCGGCTGCGGCGGCTGATCAACCAGGCGCTGGGCTACCGCAACTTCAACAGCTTCCTGAACGACCACCGCATCGCCGAAGTGAAGGCGGCCCTGCTCGACCCCGCCCAAGTCGAGGTGCCGGTCCTGACCCTGGCGCTGGATGCGGGCTTCAGCTCGCTGGGGCCGTTCAACCGGGCGTTCAAGGCCGATACCGGCCTGACGCCCAGCCAATTCCGGCGCCAGGGCCCGCCGATTCCGGAATCGGCCAGCGGTTCTTCGACTTCGGCGAGAACGAACCCGTCCGCTCCCTAGGGTGACGGCGGCATTTCCGCCGTTTCCCGAGGAGCCGTCCTTGCCCCGTCCCCTTCTGCCGCTCGCCGCCCTGCCCTTTTTGCTCGCCGGCTGCGGATCGATCGACCGCGCCACCCATGTCGCCACCGGCTTCGTCAGTCACCAGCTCTGCTCCGCCACCTTCGTGACCGGCGTCGATCCCGAGGCTTTCTATCGCGCGGCCGTGGCGCCCACCCTGGGACCGCTCGACTTCCTGCTGGGCCACAAGGTCGACCGCGCCAAGGGGGAGGTCACGGCGACCTTCGCCGGCCTGTCGGAGAGCCGCGCCGTCTACCGCGGACCGCTCGGCTGCATCGTCATGACGGACCCGCCGCCCATGGCCGAGACCGTCGCCCTGGGCGAAGCACCGCCCAGCCTCCTGCCCGAGATCGCCGGCCCCGCCCTGGTCGAGCCGTCGGACCCGGCGTTGAAGGCCGCGCTCGACCGCGTGTTCGAGGAGCCCGGCACGCCGCAACGTGGCACCACGGCCGTCGTCGTCGTGAAAGGCGGCAAGGTGATCGCCGAGCGCTATGCGCCAGGCTACGGAATCGACAGCGAGATCATCGGCTGGTCGATGACCAAGTCGGTGACCAATGCGCTGCTGGGCATCCTGGTACGCCAGGGCAAGATCTCGATGGCGGCCCCGGCGCCGATCGCCGCGTGGGCCGATCCCAAGGATCCGCGGCACGCCATCACGCTCGACAATCTCCTGCGCATGAACAGCGGCCTCGACGTCGGCCAGTCGCTGACGGCCAGCTTCACCGACGCCTTCGATCCGTCGGCACAAATGGAATTCGTCGAGCGCGACATGGCGGCCTTCGCCGAAAAAGCGCCGCTGAAATTCCAGCCCGGCGCCGACTGGAACTACACCAACGGCAACACGATGCTGCTGTCGCGCGTGATCCGCGACCAGGCCGGCGGCACCGCGGCCGCGACCCTGGCCTTTGCGTGTCGCGAATTGTTCAGCAAGCTCGGCATGCGTCGTGTTACTCTGGAGTTCGATGCAGTCGGCACGCCAATCGGCTCCAGCCATATGCTGGCCTCGGCACGCGACTGGGCCCGCTTCGGCCTCCTATATTTGCATGATGGTGTGGTTGACGGGCACCGTCTCCTGCCAGAGGGCTGGGTCGATTATTCGGCAACATATACGTCACACAGCGACGCATACGGCTATGCCGCCGGCTTCTGGACCAATCGTGGCGACAGCAGCGGCGCGCGCTACCGCATCCGGCGCGGCATGCCAGCCGATGCCTTCATGGCGCGCGGCGCCTATGGCCAATATGTCGTGGTCGTGCCCTCGCTCGACCTGGTCGTGGTCCGCCTCGGCATGTCGTTCGAGCGGCGGAACGACCTCGATTCGGTGGCGCGTCTCATCGCCGATGTCGCGGCGCAAAAATAACGCTACAATCTGGACATGAAAAAGATCTTCACCGCCTGCCTCGGCACCGAGACCAATACCTTCGCGTCCATTCCCACCGGGCATCAGCTGTTCGAAGACACCTGTCTTTACCGCAAGGGCAGCTACGGCAAGAACGTGCCGATGTTCGGCGCCCCGCTGGCGGTCTGGCGCCAGCGCGCGGAGGCCAAGGGCTGGCAGGTTGTGGAGAGTCTCTGCGCCTTCGCCATGCCGGCCGGCAAGACGGTAAAGAAGGTCTAC
Source organism: Enhydrobacter aerosaccus (assembly GCA_903832005.1). Taxonomy (GTDB): domain Bacteria; phylum Pseudomonadota; class Alphaproteobacteria; order Reyranellales; family Reyranellaceae; genus Reyranella; species Reyranella aerosaccus_B. The sequence goes on from CAIKZO010000065.1 coordinate 136,602, forward strand.
GAAGGCTTCCGCGACGAGATCGTGGCCGACCTCAAGGCCGCCATGCCGGTCGATGCGGTGTTCCTGTCCTGCCACGGCGCGATGGTGGCCGAAGGCTACGACGATTGCGAAAGCGATCTGCTCGCCCATGTCCGCAAGGTGGTCGGCCCGGACGTGCCGGTGGGCGTCGAGTTCGACCTGCATTGCAACATCGGCGCCGGCACGATGCGCGACGCCACGGTACTGGTCCTGTTCAAGGAATATCCGCACGTCGACGTGTCCGATCGCGCCGACGATCTGTTCAACGTGATGGAAGGTGCCATCGAAGGGCGCACCAAGCCGGTGATGGCGTCCTACGATTGCCGCATGATCGGCGTGTTCCACACGACGCGCGAGCCGATGCGCGGTTTCGTCGACAAGCTCTCGGCGATGGAAGGCAAGGACGGCGTGCTGTCGCTGTCGATCGCGCACGGCTTCCCGTGGTCGGACATCCCGGAGATGAGCAGCAAGATCATCGCCATCACCGACAACGACAAGCCCAAGGCCGAGAAGATCGCCAAGGAGTTGGCGCTGGAATTCTTCGAGCTGCGCCACCAGACCCAGCCGCCCTACGTCACCCTCGACGCGGCGATGGCGCGGGTCGGCTCGCACAACCTGCCCAAGCCCATGGTACTGGCCGATGTGTCGGACAACGCCGGCGGCGGCGCTGCATCTGACTCGACCTTCATCCTGCAGGCCTTGCTCGACAAGAAGGTGAAGGACGCGGCGGTCGCCATGTTCTGGGATCCCGGCGCCGTGAAGCTCGCCTTCGAAGTGGGCGAAGGCGCGGAGCTCGACATTCGCCTGGGCGGCAAGCTCGGGCCGCAGTCCGGCCCGCCGATCGATGCGCGCGCCAAGGTGCTGGCGCTCGGCCGCGACATCACCATCCAGTTCGGCGGTCAGCGCAAAGGCACCAACCCGATCGGCGACGCCGCGGCTCTGCAGATCGAAGGCGTGACGGTGATCGTCAACACCAAGCGCAGCCAGTGCCACAGCCTCGACTGCTTCACCAAGCTCGGCATCGACCCCTCGACCAAGAAAGTCGTCGTGGTCAAGTCAATGCAGCATTTCCATGCCGCCTATGCGCCGATCGCCTCGGAGGTGATATATGTGGCGGCTCCAGGCGCGCTGGTGCCCGATTGGGCGCTGCTGCCTTACACCAAGGCCGACAAGACGCAGTGGCCGTTCGTGGCCAACCCGCACGCCTGAGAAAGCAATATGGCCGGACCTGAGCAACCTATCGTTCCGACGGCCAACGCCCGTCGACGTCGTCGTATTCCCCTGGTCTGGATCGTTCCCGCGATCACCTTGCTGATCGCGCTGTGGCTGGCCTGGGATACCTATTCCAAGCGCGGCCCGACGATTACGGTATCCTTCGACGCGGCCTCCGGGCTGCAGGCAGGGCAGTCGCAGCTCAAGTTCAAGGACGTGACGATGGGGACGGTGAAGTCCATCGCCGTCAGTCCGGACTTCTCCAAGGTCCTGGTAACGATCGAGACCACGAGCGAAGCCAGGGCACTGCTGACCGACAAGACGATCTTCTGGGTCGTGAAGCCGGAACTCTTCGCCGGCAGTATCTCCGGCCTCGATACGATCCTCTCCGGTTCCTACATCGGCATGCTGCCCTCGACCGAGAAGGGCAAGCCGCAAAAGGATTTCGTCGGCAGCGAGGATCCGCCCATCCTGTCGAGCTCGACCCCAGGAACCATCTTCACCCTGGAGACGAGGAAGATCGGAGCAATCAGCCTGGGCTCGCCGATCTTCTATCGCGGCCTCGACGTCGGCAAAGTCCTCGGTTGGGACCTCGGCAACATGGCCCGCAGCGTCAGTATCCGTGCCTTCGTGCGCGCGCCGTTCGACAAGTACGTCCACGAGGATTCGCTCTTCTGGAACGCCTCGGGCATGTCGTTCAAGCTGGGCGCCGACGGATTCAACATCCAGATGGAATCGGTGAAGGCCTTGTTGCTGGGCGGCATTGCCTTCGAAACGCGGCCGGCGACCAAGGCGCCAGCCGCCTCGGCGAACCATTCTTTCGTACTTTATGCCAATCAGGCGGCCGCACAGGCCGCCGGCTTCGGCCGCTTGCTCAACATGATGTCGAACTTCTCGGGCTCCGTCGCCGGTCTCTCGGTGGGCGCCGACGTGACTTTGCACGGGCTCAAGATCGGCGAAGTCACCGACGTCGGACTCGTGTACGACCCGAAAGAAGATCGCATCGTCGCGCCCGTGCACTACCGCATCGAGTCGGATCGCATCGCCGGTGTTGCCGCGCGGCCGGGCCTTCCCCTGGGCGCGGGGGCTGCGGAAATGATCCGGCGCGGCTTCCGCGCGACGCTGCAGTCGCCCAGCCTGATCACCGGCCAGAAAGTCATCGCGATCGAAATGGTGCCCGACGCGCCGCCGGCGGAAATGTCGTTCGTGGACGGCACCTTTGTCGTGCCGTCCGCCGAATCGGGCGGCTTCGACAGCATCACGCGGTCGGCCAACGAATTGCTGTCCAAGATCAACCGGATCGACTTTGGCGCGATCGGCACCAATCTGGTCGCCATCACCGCCGGTCTGAGCAGCACGATCAACGGGCCTGAACTCAAGAAGTCCCTGGCGGCGCTGGAAGCGACCATGACCGACGTCCAGGACGTGGCGCGCAAGCTCGACGCCGGCGCCACGCCCGCGCTGGCGCGGTTGCCTCAGATATCTTCCGACCTGCAGGAGACGCTGGCCAAGGCCAATCGCCTGGCCGGGTCGGTCAACAGCGCCTATGGCAACGATTCGCGGTTCAGCCGCGAACTCGACCGCCTGATGCCTCAACTGAACGAAACGGCGCGCGCCTTCCGGGCGCTTGCCGACCTGCTTTCGCGTCATCCCGAGGCGCTGATCCAGGGCCGCACGTCCACGGGCAAGGAGTGAAGACAATGTCCCTCAGCCGGCGACACTTCGCTTCCCTCGCGCTGCCCGCGCTCGGCCTGCCGTTGCTGACGGGCGCCTGCTCGTCGCCCGAGCCGGTGCTCTACACCATTCCGATGAAGCCGGGGCCGGCCCTGCCCGGCGGTCCGCGCATCGTCCAGCTGCGGGACCTCGGCCTGGCCAGCTATCTCGACCGCAAGGAAATCGTGCGCTCCGCCGACGACTACAAGCTGGGCGTGGCGTCGAATAACTGGTGGGGCGAGTCGCTGTCGCCGATGCTGAGCCGCGTCCTCGTGGTCGGCCTGTCCCAGCGCCTGCCCGGCAGCAACATTTACGCCGAGGGCGGCGCCATTTCAGCCGATCCCAACGCGGTACTCGCGATCAACTTCCAGCGTCTCGACCTCGACAAGAGCGGGACGTTGCAGCTGCTGGCCCAGGCGGCCGTCGAGTTCAACCGCCCCAAGCGATCGGTGACGAAGACCTTCCAGATCTCCAAGGCGTCGCCGGCGACGGATGTCGCTGGCCAGGTGGCCGCCATCAGCGATGCCGTCGCCGAACTCACCGATGGGCTGGCCGCGATGCTGCGGTCCTGAATGCTGAATTCCGTCTCCGTGCCGCGCGACCCCGAGCCGCCGGTGAGCGCGCCGGCGCTGCGTGAGTGTTTCGGATGCGGTCAATTCCAGATCGTGCCCGCGCTCGCTGCCGACACACGGTCGGATTGTGTCCGCTGCGGCATTGCGCTTCGCCGTACCCGCCGCGATCCGCTGAACCGCGCCCTCGCGCTCAACGCGACCGCCCTGGTGCTCTTCGCGGTGGTGTGGCTGGCGCTGCTGATGAAGGTCTCGACCGCCGGCATCGAGCATTCGACGAGCCTGATCTCCGGGCCGGTCGAACTGGTGAAGCACGGGCTGTGGCCGCTTGGCCTGGTCGTCTTCTTCACCACGGCGCTGGCGCCGTTCGGCAAATTCGCGGGCACGATCTACGTTCTGATCGGCCTGCGCACGGCGACGCCGTTGCCCAACCTGCGCGGCGTCTTCCTGTTCGCACGCAAGATGGCGATCTGGGCGATGCTGGAAGTGCTGCTGCTGGGCGTATTCGTAGCCTACACCAAGCTCAGCGACCTGGTGCATATCGAGGTCGGCGCCTCGATCTTTGCTCTCGGCCTGCTTTCTGTCGTGACGGTGTGGGCCGATACCGTGCTCGACCCGGATGCGGTCTGGGAAGCGATCGAACGGTGCGGCCAGACCCACAGTCCGATGCCCGCAGTGCCGGCGCTCGACTTCCACCCTTCGGCGATCGGCTGCGAGGGCTGCGGGCTGGTGAGCGTGCCCGAGCACGAACACGGCGCGAAGTGCCCGCGCTGTGGCTCGGCCTTGCATGCGCGCAAGCCGGACAGTCTCAACCGCACCTGGGCCTTCATCCTGGCGGCCGCCGTGCTCTACGTCCCGGCCAACGCCTATCCCGTGCTGACCGTCATCCAGCTCGGCGCCGGCCAGCCCAGCACGATCCTGGGCGGCGTCGAGGAGCTGCTGGCCTCGCACATGTATCCGCTGGCCTTGCTGGTGTTCTTCGCCAGCGTCCTGGTGCCGGTGTTCAAGCTGATTGGTCTGGCGATCATGCTGATGGCCACCATGCTGGTCAGCACCGCCCTGGGCGCGTCGCTCGGACTGCCGCAGCGCACCAAGCTCTACTACGTCGTCGCCTGGATCGGACGCTGGTCGATGGTCGATATCTTCATGGAGTCGCTGCTGGGCGCAATCGTCCAGTTCGGCAGCGTGGTGACCATCGCGCCCGGCATCGGTGCTGTCGCCTTCTGCGGCGTGGTCATCCTCACGATCTTTGCGGCGGAGGGCTTCGATCCGCGCGTGATGTGGGACTCGGCCGACCGCAATCCTCATCGGCCGTGGCGGTCGCGTCGAGCGCCCCTCGAACCGGTGAGGAACCCGTGACATTGCCCCGACTGGCTTTGGTCCTTCTGCTTCTCTGCGCCGCCGGCCTGATCTCCGGCCCCGCCTTCGCGCAGACCTCGCCCAACGGCGTAAAGCCGGTCCCGCCACCCGCCGGCATGCCCGATCCTGTCGGGACCTGGGGGCTCGGCGCACGTGCCGGGGACTTCGTGTTCCTGGCCGGCGTGCAGGGCTATGAGTCCGACAACTCCCTGTCGCCCGATCCCGAAACACGCATCCGCCGTGCGTTCATGAACATCAAGAAGCTGGCCGAGTCGCAGGGCGCCGCCCTGCATGATTGCGTGAGGGTCACGATCTATCTCAGCGATCTCCATCGCTATGCCGGCATCGTCGATCGCGTGCAGGCGGAAGTCTGGGGCAGCCCGCCCTATCCGCCGCGCACGATGATGGAGGTCCAGCGCCTGTTCCAGGACGACATCATCGAGATCGACACGGTGTTCTACGCACCTCCGAAGAAGTAGCTCACCCGGTCGTAACATCCCTCCGTTTTCGCATGCGATGCGGACTTCTATTTTCGCGTCGAAGCGCAACCCGCATCCCAAGTCACGAACCTCAGCCCAACGGAGGTTCAGACAATGTCTCAGCTCATTTCACTTTCGCTTCGTACCACAGCAGCGCTCGCGGGCGCGGCCTTGACGCTCGGTCTTGCGGGACCGTCCTTCGCGCAAACGCCGAAGGATGATCTGGCGCGCTGCCAGGCGCTCTATGCCCAGTGGCAGAAGTACAACGGCACTTCGAGCTACAGCAAGAATGTCGGGCCCGAGATGGCGCTCGAAGAGTGCCGCAAGGGCGACACGACGGCCGGCATCGCCGACCTGAAGCGCACCCTGGAGCACAATCGCATTCCGGTGCCGACGACCGAGACCGCCGCCACCAAGTAGCGGCGAGACTTAGCGCTTCGCGACGCAGTCGATCTCGATCAACGCGTCGCGCACCAGATCGGTAACGCCGACGCAGGTCCTCACGGGACGTGCGTCGGCGGGGAAGAAGCCGGCGTAGACCTCGTTCATCGCATCGTAGTCGCGCTTGAAGTGGGTCAGGAACACGCGCACGCGCAAGACCTGTCCCATCGTGAGATCGAGTGAGCCCAGCACACGCTGCATATTTGCCAGCGTGCGCTCGGTTTGCGCGCGGATGCCGTCCGGCAAAGGCTTGGCCGGATCGTCGAGGTCGCGGCCGAACTGGCCCGTCAGATAAACGAAGCCATCGGCCTCGGTGGCGTGGCTGGACGGCGAAACGGACTTCGGCAGCCCGTCGATCATGTGGAATTTAGTGGCGCTCATGCGCCGACCCTAGCGCGGCCCTTCTTAACGCGGCAAGGCGGCCTGTTCCACGGCGGGGGCGACCTTGGCCAGCTCGCCGCGATTGAAGCGGCGCTCGAGGCGTTTCTGCACCTGGTCCCACAAGGTCGTCAGCACGAGATAGTCGACGGCGGCGGCGGCGAAGACCTCGAGCACGTCGAACTTCAGCTGCATGATCATCTCGCTGCGCCGCATCAGCTCTTCCATCGAGATCACCGAGGCGATCGATGTGGCTTTCAGGAGGCCGTTCACCGAATTGCCGACGGCCGGCAGGATGATCCGCACAGCCTGCGGCAGCTGGATCTTGGTCAGCGCCTGCCAGCGGGTGAGGCCGAGCGCCTTGGCGGCGTCGGTCTGGCCGGGCGGGATGGCCAGAAAGCCGCCGCGGATGATCTCGGCCATATAGGCCGCTTCGTTGGAGACCAGCGCGACGACCACGGAAGTGAAGACGCCGAACTTGATGCCGATCTGCGGCAGGCCGGAATAGATCGCCACCATCTGGATCAAAAGCGGCGTGCCGCGGAAGAACCAGATGTAGACTTGGGCGAAGCGCGAGACCGGGCGATAGGCCGACGACCGCAGCACGGCGACCAGCAGGCCAAACACGAATCCGCCCAGCAGGCCCACGATCGTCAGGCCGGCCGTCACGGCCGCGCCCATCAGCAGGAATGGATTGACCAGCGCATCCAGGAAGTCGGAGACATTGAAGCCTTGCATGACGCGCCTCTATGGAAGCGCCGCCGTCATCACTTGGGACCGGGCCCGCGGATGGTGAAGACCGACTCGGGCGCCTTGGTGATCCCGAACTTGTCGAACAGCCTGTCGTAGGTGCCGTCCTTCTTCATGTCGGTCAAGGCGGCGGCGACCTTTTCGGCGACGGTGCGGTTGCGATACATCATGGTTGTGGGTGCGCCGCCCAGGCCCGTTGCGGTGATCTCGACCACGCCGCGGCGCTGGATCTCGAGCGCAGTCTGGTCGATCAGGATGGCGGCCTCGACCTGGCCGGCACGCAGGGCCGCGATCACGTCGGTCGCGGTCGTGAAGGTCAGGATCTCGATCGGCTTGGCGCCCTTGGCAGCCTGCTCCTTGTCGGCGCCGCGCAGCCAGCGCTCCTGGTAGGAATTCACCTCGACGCCTGCCTTGTGGCCGCCGACTTCCTCGAGCGACTTGAAGGCGGTCTTGCCCTTGGCGACGGTAATGCTGATCGTCTGCTGCGCGTACGGCACGGTGTAGGCGATCTTGGAACGCTCTTCCGTCCAGAACATGCCGGTGTCGATGCCGTCGAAACGGCCTGCGGTCAGCGCCGGCACCATCGGCGGGAAATCCATACGGATGAATTCGAGCGGCAGGCACAGGCGTTTGGCGATCTCCTTCATGAGCTCGACGTTGAGGCCCTGCAGCTCGCCCTTCTCGTCGACGAACTGTTGCGGCGGCAAGGTCGGGTTGATCGACATCTGGATCTTACCCGGCGCCACGAGATCGCCGTCGGCGAGGGCGGGCTTGCAGCTCTGGGCGGTGGCCGGCAGGCTACCGAGGCAGGTCAGCGCGAGAACGAGAGAGAGCAGACGAACGCGCATGGAAGACCTTCCTTTATCGGCACAGAGCTTGCTTATTTCGGTGCAATATCGATGCCACCCAGGAGAAGGTGATGGAGCAACAGTTCGATTGGCGCTCGGCCGCGGCGGCACGCGGTCTCAAGGTTACGGATCTCGCTGAGCAGGTGGCCACGCAGATCGACGGTATCGACCTCGGCGCCGAGCTTGACGCCGATCTGGTCGCAATCGTGCGCGCTGCATGCGTGGAGCGCACGCTGCTGCTGTTCCGCGGCCAGGAGAAACTCTCACCCGCCGGCTATCTCGCTTTCGCCAATCGCTTCGGCGGCCGGCCCGATCTGCATTCGCTCAGACATTACTGCCTGCCCGATCATCACGAGATCTTCGTGGTCGGCAATGTGCACGAGCAGGATGCCAAGGTCGGCTCACCCAAAGTGGGCCTCAACTGGCACACCGATCACTATCACCTGCCCGAGCCCGGCCTGTTCACCTATCTGCATGCGATCCAGGTGCCGAAGGACCAGGGTGACACGCGCTACGCCAATGGCATTGCCGCCTACGAGGCGCTGCCCGCCGACAAGCGCGCCGAGATCGAGGGGCTGAAGGTCCTCCACTCACGCGCGCGCCTGTTCAAGAACCTCTTCCCCGAAGCCACGGAAGAAGAAATGGAAGCCGAGCGCCGGAAAGTGCCCGACGTCGTGCATCCACTGGTCCGCACGCACCCCGAGATCAAGAAGCGCGGCCTCTATCTCGGTGGCGAGTGGGGCTCGACGATCGACGGCATGGCGCCCGAGGCGGCGCAGTCACTCTACGACGAGCTGCTGCACCACATGATCCAGGACCGCTTCTCGTACCAGCACCGATGGCTGCCGGGCGACGTGCTGATGTCCGACAATCGCTGCTCGATCCATCGCGCCAGCGAATGGGACGAAGCGAGCGCGGTGCGGCGCCTGCACCGCATCATCATGATCGACAGCGAAGCGCCTTACTAGGCGCGTAGGCGCCGTATTGATCAGAGCGCGGCGGTGATGATGATCTCGATGAGGTCGCCTTCGGGCATTCTCGATTCCACGAAGGAGCGCACCGGGCCGTAATTGTCCGGCATCCAGGTGGCCCAGGCCTCATCGAAGGCCGGCTTGTTGTCGTGGTCGGTCACGACGATCTCGGCCTTCACGATGCGCGTGCGGTCGAGCCCGGCCTCCTTGAGATAGCCGTCGATCACACCAAGGCAGCCCAGGGTCTGGACCTTGATGTCCTGCGTCCGGTCGGGCGAGGTCGCCACCGCCCACAGGAAGCCGCCGCCGCCCGGCAGCTTGTAGATCGCCACCGAGGACTTGCTGGGCAGCTTCTTGTTGGGAACGCGTTGGATGTCGTTTTGAGTCATGGCCCACCCTATACAGGGTCTGCAAAAGCCCTGAAATCTCAGTATTTCAGGGCGTTTACAGTGCCTCGACTCGTTGGTATGTTCCGCCCCGTCGCGGCCGGGGGAATGGCCGTTTTCTCGTTTGAGATCAACGGCTTAACCATGAAAATCATCACCGGCAACAGCAATAAACCGCTGGCGGAAGCTATTTCCGCCAAGCTGGCCTTGCCGTTGGTGAAGGCGAACATCCGCCGCTTTGCCGACAACGAGATTTTCGTCGAGATCCTGGAGAACGTGCGCGGCGAGGACGTGTTCGTCATCCAGTCGACCAGTTTCCCCGCCAACGACCATCTGATGGAACTGCTGATCACCATCGATGCGCTGCGCCGCAGCTCTGCGCGCCGCATCACGGCGGTGATCCCCTACTACGGCTACGCGCGACAGGATCGCAAGACCGCCGGCCGCACACCGATCTCGGCCAAGCTGGTCGCCAACCTGATCACCAATGCCGGCGCCAACCGCGTGCTGACGATGGATTTGCATGCCGAGCAGATCCAGGGCTTCTTCGACATCCCCCTCGACAATCTCTACGCCGGCCCCGTGCTCAGCAAGGACATCAAGGACACGATGCCCGGCCGCAACCTCACCATGGTGTCGCCCGACACGGGTGGCGTGGTGCGTGCCCGAGCGCTTGCCAAGCGCGTCGACGCCGACCTCGCCATCATCGACAAGCGCCGTGAGCGTGCGGGTGTCAGCGAAGTCATGAACGTGATCGGCGACGTCAAGGATCGCGACTGCATCCTGATGGACGACATCGCCGATTCAGCCGGCACGCTGTGCAATGCCGCCGTGGCGCTGATGGACCGCGGCGCGCGCTCGGTGTGCGCCTACGTCACGCACGGGGTGTTGTCCGGTGGCGCGGTCGCAAGGGTCGCGGCCTCTCCGATGGAGAAGCTGGTGATCACCGATTCGATCATGCCGACCGAGGCCGTCCGCGTGTCGCCCAACATCAAGCCTCTCAGCGTGGCCAGCCTGCTCGCCGAGGCGATGAAGCGTATTTCGGAGGAGAGCTCGGTCTCTACTCTGTTCGACTAGAAAGAATTCAAGAGATCCGGCGATTGGCACCCCTGGAGGCCACGCCGCGATGAGCGAGAACTGAACATTAACGTTAGGAGAAGTTGAAATGGCAGAGACGACAAAGGTCATCGCGAAGAAGCGGGACCGGGCCGGCAAAGGGGGCGCCCGTTCCAGCCGTCGCGAAGGACTGATTCCCGCCGTGATCTACGGTGACAAGCAAGCCCCGATGATGATCGCGGTCGAGCCGAAGTCGGTCGAGCGCATCATGCACAAGGAAGGCTACTTCAACCACACCCTCAAGGTCGAAGTCGACGGCACGCCTATCGACGTGCTGCCGCGCGACATTCAGGTCGATCCGGTGACGGACAAGCCTCTGCATCTCGACTTCCTGCGAGTCGGCCCCGAGTCGATCATCTCGGTGCAGGTGCCCGTGCACTTCAAGAACGAAGTGGCCTCGCCCGGCATCAAGCGCGGCGGCGTGCTGAACGTCGTTCTGCACGAGATCACCGTGCGCACCAAGCCGGCGACGATCCCCGAGTACTTCGAAGTCGACCTGACCGGCCTCGAGATCGGCCATTCGGTCCATCTCGACTCGCTCAAGGTGCCGGACGGTGTTCGCATCGTGGCCCGCGACAAGAACCAGACGGTGGCTTCGATTGCGCCTCCGACGGTCGTGCGCGAGACCGAAGCGACTGCAGCGGCGGCCGATGGTGCGGCTCCGGCAGCGGGTGCTGCGGCGGCTGGTGCGGCTCCGGCGGCGGGTGCGGCCCCGGCGGCAGGCGCTGCTCCGGCTGCGGGCGGCAAGGCCCCGGCACCGGCCAAGAAGTAAGCGTTTCCGGTGCTTTTGCTGGTCGGCCTCGGCAATCCCGGGCCGCGCTATGCGGGGCACCGGCACAACGTCGGATTCATGGCGGTGGGCGAGATCGCCCGCCGCCGTGTCTTCTCTTCCTGGCGCGAGCGCTTCAACGGCGAGGTGGCCGAAGGCCATATCGGCGGCGAGAAGACGCTGCTGCTGAAACCGATGACCTTCATGAACGAATCGAGCCGCGCTGTCGGCGAGGCCGTGCGTTTCCTGAAGATCCCGCTCGAGCGGGTCGTGGTGTTCCACGACGAGTTGGACATCGCGCCCGGACGGGTGCGCATGAAGAAAGGCGGCGGCGCCGGCGGCCACAACGGGCTGCGCGACATCGACGCCCACGTTGGCAAGGACTATCGCCGCGTGCGCATCGGCATCGGCCATCCGGGTCACAAGGACCTGGTGCTGCACTGGGTGCTGCGCGATTTCGAGCCGGACGAGCGTGACGACAAGACCGGCTGGCTGCCCAAGGTGCTGGGCGCACTGGCCGACGAATCGGCGCTGCTGGCTGAAGGTGGCCAGAAGGCCGACGAGAAATACATGAGCCGGGTGGCAAACCTGGCGCCGCCGCCCGATCTGCCGGCGCGGCTGAATTTGAAAGAGTAGCCATGGGTTTCAATTGCGGAATCGTCGGCCTGCCCAACGTCGGCAAGTCGACCCTGTTCAATGCGCTGACGGCCACGCAGGCAGCGCAAGCGGCCAACTACCCGTTCTGCACCATCGAGCCCAACGTGGGCCGCGTCGCCGTGCCCGATCCGCGCCTCGACACGCTGGCGGGGATCGCCACTTCGGCCAAGATCGTGGCAACGCAGCTCGAGTTCGTCGACATCGCCGGCCTGGTGAAGGGCGCGTCGAAGGGCGAAGGGCTGGGCAACCAGTTCCTGGCCAACATCCGCGAGGTCGATGCGATCGCCCATGTGCTGCGCTGCTTCGAGGACGGCGACGTCACGCATGTGAGCGGCAAGGTCGATCCGGTGAGCGATGCCGAGGTCGTCGAGACCGAGCTGATGCTGGCCGACCTCGACTCGCTCGAGAAGCGCCTGCCCAACCTCGAGAAGCGCGCCAAGGGCGGCGACAAGGAAGCCGCGGCCGAAGCGCCCGTGGTCAAGAAGGCCCTCGACGTGCTGCGCGACGGCAAGCCCGCGCGCGCGGCCCAGATCACCGAAGACGAGCAGCTGGTGTTCCAGCGCCTGCAGCTGATCACGTCCAAGCCGATGATGTACGTGCTGAACGTCGAGGAAGGCTCGGCGGCGACGGGCAATGCCCACAGCGCCGCGGCCGAGGCCTTCGCCAAGTCGCGCGGCATGCCGTCGGTCGTGATTTCGGCCGCGATCGAAGCCGAGGTGGCGCAGCTGCCGGCCGAAGATCAGGCAGAGTATCTCAGCTCACTTGGCCTCAAGGAGACCGGCCTCGCGCGCGTCGTCCATGCGGGCTACCAGCTGCTCGACCTCGTGACCTTCTTCACGGTCGGTCCGAAGGAAGCGCGCGCCTGGACCGTGCGCCGCGAAGCCCGCGCGCCCGAGGCCGCAGGCGTCATCCATACCGACTTCGAAAAGGGCTTTATCCGCGCCGAAACCATTGCCTATGGCGACTATGTCTCGCTGAAGGGCGAAGCGGGCGCACGCGATGCCGGCAAGCTCCGCCTCGAAGGCAAGGAATACATGGTGCAGGACGGCGACGTCTTCCACTTCCGCTTCAACGTCTAGAAGCGGCCGACGTCAGGCCGGCTGCGGCTCGACGTCGATGATCACAGAGGACCGGCGCCGGCGCGCGGCCGGTTCCGGCGCAGCGAAGCACTCCCACGCGAGCTCGTGGCCGTAATAGACGAACAGCCCGAGGAAGAAGCCGAAGGACGATAGAAGCGCCGCGGTCGCGAGATCGCCCACGACGACGTAGTTCGTCGTGAACTCGACGATCGTCGCGAAGGTGCGATAGGTGATGGTCTTCAGCAACGGGTGGTTCTCGGCCAACGCTGATGGAAGCTGCAGCGCGGCAAGCTTGCCGCTGCCGACCAGGTAGTTCCACACGCTCTCGTGCGCGAAATAGAACAGCGGCCCGCCAACCACGGAAATCGCCGACAGGCCCGCTGCCACGCTCGCGTTCTGCAGGACCAGGTAGTTGGCGGTGAAGTCGAGGCTGGTGACGATCACGCGGAAGGTGACGGTCTTCACCACCGCCCGGCTGAAGCGGATATGAGCGAGACCGGTCGGCTTTGCCCGCCGGCGAGGCTTCGGTAAGAACCGCGGCATCATCACGGCGGCGACGCCGATCGCGAGACCCGGCAGCAGTGCCACCTCGAAGAGGGCGATGCCTGCGGCGACTGCGCCGACGGTGACGACAGTGCTGGTGATAGTGGGGTTCATGACGACCTCCGCCCGTGAACCGCCGACGCTAGATCGACTGGGTGACAGGGCCGTGACGCCGGGACTAGGCTCGCCTTCTTTGCGAGGAGCCAAGCGATGCCCGTCAAATTGTCCGTTCCGTCCGACATGGCCAAGCGCGGCTATTCGCAGATCGCCGAGATCACCAGCGGCAAGCTGGTGATGATCGCGGGCCAGGTGCCGCATGACGTGAACGACAAGATGGTAGGCGAAGGCAACTTCGAGGCCCAGGTCGAGCAGGTCTTCAAGAACCTCGGCCTGGCGCTGAAGGCCGCGGGCGGCGACTGGAAGAACCTGGTGAAGATCAACAACTACTGCCACATCTCGGTGACCCAGGAGCTCCGCAACGGCTACCGCCCGATCCGCGACCGTTACATCAACACGGCCGCCCCGCCGGTCAGCACCTTCATCTACGTGCCGCGCCTCGCCCAGCCCAACTGGCTGTTCGAAATGGATGCGATCGCGGTGATCGACGGCTGACCTCTCTCAGGTCCCCGTCGGCTCGTCCTTCGGCGGGGCGTCGCCCCGCTCCACCGCCGCGCGCTCGCGGGCCTCTTCCTTGGCCTTTGCCTTTTCGGCGGCCTTCTCGGCGTTCTTGACGGCCTTGAGCCGATCGCGTTCGCGGCGTTCGAATTCGTAGTTCGGCTTGCGCGGCATCTGTGATTTTCCTTGGCTCTGACAGGTCTTAAGCGGCCTGCGGAACGGGCTCGTCGTCCTTGATACCGCCGAAGCGGCGCACCAGCAACACGGCCACGGTATTGCCCATCACGTTCACCGTGGTGCGGCCCATATCCATGAAAACATCGATGCCGGCGATGATGGCGATCGCATCAACCGGCAGGCCCAACGCAACAATCACCGTCGTGGCCGCGATCAGCCCGCCACCGCCCACATTGCCCATGCCCTTGGTCGTGATCAGGCCGGTAATGATGATCGACAGCATGGCCGCCCAGCCGAGATGGATGCCGTGCGCCTCGACGACGAACGTGACGGCCAGAGACAGGTAGAGCGACGAGCCGTCCTGGTTGAAGCTGTAGCCCAGCGGAATCACGGTCGAGACGATCCGGTTCGGCACGCCCGCGCGTTCCAGGATTTCCATGTGGATCGGCAAGGTCGTCTCCGACGAACGCGTCGTGAAGGCGAGAAACAGCGGCTCGGCGATCTTGCGGAGCGTGCCCAGCGGACTCTCGCCAATCGCCCAGAGCACGCCGCACATCATCACGATGATCACCGCGAGGCCGAGGTAGAGCGTGCCGACCAGCCGGCCGAGCGCATACAGGGCGCCGGTGCCCTGGGTCGACAGCAACCAAGCCATGATCGCGGCCACCGCCAGCGGCGCCAGCACGATCACCCAGCGCACGATCTTCATCATCGCGGCCTGGATACCGCGCAGGACCGCGACTACCGGCAGCGCCACCTCGCCCACCGCCGCGAGCGCGCCGCCCAGCAGGATGCCGAACAGCAGCACCTGCAGGATCTTCTGCTCGGCCATCACCGACACGATGTTGGTCGGGATCAGGTCGAGGAAGAAGGCCACCCAATCGACACCGCGGCCGGCGTTGGGCGGCAGCTTGCCGCCGGGAAGGGTGAGGTCCGCACCGATGCCGGGATGGAAGAGGCCGTTCATCGCCAGCCCGACCACCATGCAGACCGCGGTCGCGAAGTAGAACCACAGGAAGGCGATGCCGATCACCTTGCCGAAGACGCGGATCTCGCGGCCCATGTGATAGATGCCGAGCACGATCGACGAGAAGACCAACGGGATGACCAGCATCCGCAGCGCATTGATGAAGGCGCGGCTGACCGGAAAGAGCTCCTTGCCGACGGACGGCCACAGCAAGCCGACAGCGCAGCCAATGATCAGGCCCGTCAGCATCTGGATCGGAAGCGAAATCCGGGGCATCGCCTAGTCCGCCGCCTGCGCCCGCGTTTTCTGCCATTGGCGCACAAGATCGACGACGAAGTCGATGTCGGCGCGGTTGTTGTAGAGATGGAACGAAAAGCGCAGCAGGCCGCGCCTCACGCCCAGGCGCACGCCTTTGGCCTTCAGGAAGTCGTGCAACTCCATCATCTCGCGATCGCCCTTGGCGTCGTGATCGGTGCTGAGCATCTTGCCCACGGTGACGATGGGCGAGCCCGCGAGATTGGTGCGGCCGCCGTAGACCGGCAGACCGAGGTCGAGCAGCCGGTCGGCGAACTCGCGTGTCAGGCCGCAGACATACGCCTCGACGTTCTTGAGGCCCAGATCGATCAGAAGCTGCAGCGAGGCGCCGACCGCGACGGTGGCCGGATAGTTGTAATTGCCGACGTCGAAGCGCCGCGCGCCCTTGCACAGCTCGTAGGAAGACGTATCGCCGGCGCTGCCTTCGTGCTGGTCGCCAAGATCGACGCTGAAGCGCGACAGGAAGACGGGATCGAGCGTCTCGGCGAGATCCTCGCGGACATAGAGGAAGCCCAGGCCATATAGACCCATCAGATATTTCTGCGACGAGGTCGCAAGCGCATCGATCTTCATTGCCTTGACGTCGATGTCGAGCACGCCGACCGACTGTGCGCCGTCCACCACCAGCAGGACGCCGCGCTCACGGCAGGCGGCACCGAGCTCGGCGAGCGGCAGGCGAAAGCCCGGCGCGAACGACACCGAGGACACGGCCACGACCCGCGTGCCGCCATCGATCGCCGCCACGATGGCATCGACTGGAATATGCCCATCCTTGCCGGAGACGCTCTTGATCGTGATGCCGGTGCGCTTGGCCACGCCGTGCCAGGGAAAGATGTTGGCCGGATGCTCGATCGATTCGCAGAGCACGACATTCTCGCCCGCTTTCCAGGGCAGCGCCGCCGCGATGGTGGCGATCGCGTCGGTGACGTTGCGCGTGAAGGCGATCTCGTCGGCCGTGGCGCCGATCAGCTTGGCGTAAAGGCCGCGCGTCTTCTCGACGGCGGCGAACATCGCGGCCTTGTCGATCGTGCCCATGCCATTGTGATCGAGATAGTCGTCGATCGCCTTGCGCGCACCGCTGTAGAGCAGGCAGCGCGCCGAGACATCGAGATAGGGGCCATCCTTGGTGCCCGGAAACTCGGCGCGAAGGCGCTCAAAGCGCTGGTCGGTGGCGGGAGAAGCGGTCACGCGGAAACTCCTTGAACGGTCAGGGTTCGACCGTAAACGCCGGCCCGGGGAACGCCAACGCCCTTCCCGACCTTCCCGGAGCTTCCCGATCGATCGGGAAGCCTCCGATGCCGATGGCACGGGGCTTCTTCGAGAATCTTCCCGGTTTCCACATCTGCCCCCACTCCTCTCTAACAACGAGCGAACCAATAATAGGCAAAAACGCATTGCGATTAACGCATATATAAGTTATAGCTCCAATCATGACAAGCCCCTCCCTGTCCCATCGCCTGTCCGCACCCGAGTTGATGGACGCCACCCTTCCCCGGCGCGAGACGATCCTCGACCCGATCCTCACGACCAAGAGCCTCGCCCTGCTCTACGGCCCGCGCGGCATCGGCAAGACCTATGTCGCGCTGGGCATCGCCTGGGCCGCGGCCAGCGGCGCCAGCTTCCTCGGCTGGCGCGCGCCCCGCCCGCACCGTGCTCTATGTCGACGGCGAGATGGCGGCGGCGGACATCCGCGACCGGCTCGCCTCGTTCGGGCCCGCCCCGCCCTCGCTCGACCTCATGCTGGTCGACCTGCAGCCCGGCACCCAACCCGATCTCGCGACCCCCGAGGGCCTGCTGCGATTGATGGAGAGCTGGGACCGTCCCGAGTTCGTGGTGCTCGACAATCTCGCGAGCCTCGCCGGCTTCAAGTCCGGCGATCCGGACGCCTGGAGCCACCTGCAGCGCTTCCTCGTGCTGCAGCGCCAGCTCGGCCGCGCGATGCTGCTGGTGCATCACGCCAGCAAGCAGGGCACGCAGCGCGGCACCAACCGGCGCGAAGACGTGCTCGACCTCGTGCTCGGGCTGCGCCGTCCCGAGGGCTACACGCCGCGCGAGGGCGCGCGGATGGAGATCCATTTCGAAAAGACGCGCGGCCTGCACGGCGACGCCGTCGCGCCGATCGAGGCAAAGCTCGAGACCGACACCGCCAACGGCGCGCGCTGGACGTTCGGCCCGGCCCGCACGGACAAGCTCACGCAGCTCGTGGCGCTGCTCAAGGAGGGCCTCAATCCCAACCAGGCCGCCGGCGCGCTCGGCATCTCGAAGAGCAAGAGTTATTTATTGAGACAGCGCGCGGTGGAGCGGGGCCTGTTGAACTGAATGTCCCGGCTCGATCTCGGCGGCAAGCGCAAACTCATCGAGAAGATCTCGTTAGAAGTTCTGAATAGGACGACGCCAGCGCCGCCCGAGCTATTAGCGACGTCTGGCAATGTGGTTCTACTGCCCGTAAGTAATTAAAGACCCTTGGGTGACTCATCACCGGATGGTTGATTGGCTAGCGAGAAGCAGGCCGCCGCTGCGGGATGTACGCACATGAAAAGGCCCCAACCGTCGTCGGAACGCCGGGGCCTCCCACGTAACCAGCGGTATACTCAGACCTTGTGCGCGCAATGCAGCATCGGTAAAGGCGAGAAGTCGCACGCTGATCTCCGGAACTCATTACGTCTCTGAACGTTTCCTGGCGTGGCGTTGGAAATCGACGTCACGCAACTGCAATCGATATAATGTTTAGGCATCTGTCATGCGCACGAGCATTCTGGTCCTAAACGCCGGTTCTTCGAGCCTGAAGTTCTCTCTCTTCGACATCTCTGGTCATCAAAAGATCGCCGACCTGCTTCACGGTCAGATCGACGGCCTTCTGTCCCAGCCATATCTATCCGCCACGGATGCCCAGGGATCGGTCCTGATCGATGGGCCCGCGCAGAGCACGACGCCCGAGACGGCCTTCGAGGAAATCTGGACGTGGCTACAAAAGGGAATCGCCACCGTCCCTGACGTCGTTGGCCATCGGGTCGTTCACGGCGGCGACAAATTCAAAGCGCCGGTGGTGATCGACCCAACCGTCATTGCATCGCTTGAAGAACTCGTCCCCCTGGCACCACTTCATCAGCCGCACAATCTCGCCGTCATCAGGTCCGTCGCACACATCGCGCCTGCTGCACGACAGATCGCATGCTTCGATACGAGCTTCCATGCCTCGATGCCATCGCTGGCGACCCGCTTCGCGCTTCCGCGCGACATGCACGACCGAGGCATTCGCCATTACGGCTTCCACGGTCTCTCCTACGAGTATATCGCGGGCGAGCTGAGGGGCGTGGTGCCCGAACTCGCCGGTACGAAGATCGTCGTCGTCCATCTCGGCAGCGGAGCGAGCCTGTGTGCGCTCGACGGCGGCCGCAGCGTCGCCACGACGATGAGCTTCACGCCTCTCGATGGCGTCCCCATGGGCACCCGCAGCGGCGCCCTGGATCCCGGCGTCGTGCTCTACCTGCTTCAGCACGAAAAGATGGACGCGAAAGCCGTGGAGCATCTGCTCTACGAGCGATCAGGTCTTCTCGGCGTTTCCGGCATTTCGAGCGACATGCGCAAATTGCTTTCCAGCGACAGCGCCGAGGCGCGGGAAGCCATAGACCTCTTCGTCTATCAGGTGCAGCGCGAGATCGGCTCCCTGGCGGCGGCGCTGCATGGCCTGGATGGCCTGGTCTTCACCGGCGGCATTGGCGAGAAGTCGGCCGAGATTCGCGCCCGCGTCTGCGACGGCGTTCGCTGGCTCGGCGTCGATCTCGACGCCGCGGCCAACGACGACGGACGCCAGACGATTTCGAAGGAAACGTCCAAGGTCTCCGTCTTCGCGATCCCAACCGACGAAAACCTGATGATCGCCCGTCACGCCCGGAAATTACTGAATGCGAAATCCTAGGAGAGCGGCATGTCCGATGCTCGAAGCGATTCCGAGACCTTGTCCCCCCAGGAACTCGACAGGATCGACGCCTGGTGGCGCGCCGCGAACTACCTGTCGGTCGGCCAGGTTTATCTGCTCGACAATCCTCTGCTCGAAGAGCCCCTCAGGCTCGAACACATCAAGCCGCGCCTGTTGGGTCATTGGGGAACCACGCCCGGCCTCAACTTCACCTACGTTCACCTGAGTCGCGCCCTCAAGCAGCGCGCGCTCGAGATGATCTACATCGCGGGGCCGGGTCATGGCGGCCCCGGCCTCGTCGCCAATGCCTGGCTGGAGGGGACGTACAGCGAGTTCTATCCGCACGTGTCCCAGGACAAAGTGGGCATGCAACGCCTGTTCAGGCAGTTCAGCTTCCCCGGCGGCATCCCCAGCCATGCCGCGCCGGAAACCCCGGGCTCCATGCACGAAGGCGGTGAGCTGGGCTACTCGCTCTCCCATGCCTATGGCGCGGTGTTCGACAATCCCGATCTGGTCGTGGCCTGCGTCGTGGGCGACGGCGAGGCGGAAACAGGCCCGATGGCCACCTCCTGGCACTCGAACAAATTCCTGAATCCCGTGACCGACGGCGCCGTTCTGCCGATCCTCCATCTCAACGGCTACAAGATCGCCAATCCGACGATCCTGGCACGCATCTCCACCGAGGAGCTGCACGACCTCTTCGTCGGCTACGGCTACGAACCGCACGTCGTCGAAGGCCACGAGCCCGCGCTCATGCACCAGTTGATGGCCAGGACAATCGACACGGTGCTCGACCGGATTGCCGCCATTCAAGCGGCGGCGCGCGCCGGCGCGACGGAGCGGCCGCGCTGGCCGATGATCATCCTGCGCTCGCCCAAGGGCTGGACGGGGCCGAAGGAAGTGGACGGCAAGCGCACGGAAGGCTTTTGGCGCTCGCACCAGGTGCCCATTGCCGACGTCAGCACTCCCGCACATCTCAAGCTGCTCGAAGACTGGATGAAGAGCTATCGGCCGGCCGAGCTCTTCGGCACGGAAGGCCACCTCCGGCCCGAGGTCGCCGGGATTGCGCCAACGGGCGACGCGCGCCTCAGCGCCAATCCACGGGCGAACAGCACACGCACGCTCGTCCCGCTGGACCTGCCGGATTTCGCCGACTACGCCGTCGACGTCCCGAGCCCTGGCGAGCCGGGTGCAGGCGCCACTGAAGTAACGGGCGCCTTCCTGCGCGACGTAATGCGCACGAGTGCAAAGGCCCGCAACTTCCGGCTCTTCGGCCCTGACGAAATCGATTCCAACCGGCTCGGTCAGGTGTTCGAGGCCACCGAGCGCGCCTGGGACGCCGACACGCGCCCCTACGATGTCCATCTGGCCCGAGATGGCCGGGCGATGGAGATCCTGTCCGAGCACACCTGCCAAGGCTGGATCGAAGGTTACCTGCTGACGGGACGGCACGGCGTCTTCACGTGCTACGAGGCCTTCATCCACATCATCGA
>CAIKZO010000066.1 GCA_903832005.1 Enhydrobacter aerosaccus
ATCCTTGGCTGGTATCGCAAGCTCGTCGCCCGCAAATTCGATGGCTCGAAGGCCCGGCAATATCCGGGCAGGCCCCGGATCAAGCGGGAGGTCGAGGAGCTGATCCTTCGGATGGCCAGTGAGAACCGGGATTGGGGCTATGACCGGATTGCTGGGGCGTTGGCCAATCTGGGGCATGAGGTTTCGGATCAAACGGTCGGCAATGTCTTGCGGCGTCACGGCCTGCCGCCGGCGCCGGAGCGCAAGCGCACGACCACGTGGGCGGCTTTCGTTCGGACTCACCTGGCACTGTTGGCGGGAACCGACTTCTTCACGGCCGAGGTGCTGACGCTGCGTGGGCTGGTGACCTACTACGTTCTGTTCTTCATCCATCTCGAGAGCCGCCGAGTGGATATCGCCGGGATCACCGTTCATCCCGATGAGGCGTGGATGAAGCAAGTCGCCCGGAACGCGACCATGGACGATTGCGGCGCGCTGCGGGATTGTCGTTATCTCCTGCACGACCGCGACACCAAGTTCACGCGGTCGTTCCGGGCCATCCTTGTGTCAGGTCGGGTTAAGCCGCTGGCGCTGCCGGCACGCAGCCCGAACCTGAATGCCTACGCGGAGCGCTGGGTGAGGTCGGTCAAGGAGGAATGCCTGTCGAAGGTGATCCTGTTCGGCGAGCGCTCCTTGCGGCTAGCGCTGAGCGAATACGTCGACCATTTCCACACCGAGCGGAACCACCAGGGGAAGGGCAACGTCCTGCTGTTTCCTCGCACCACGGATCGGCACCGCGATGGGCCTGTGCAGTGCCGCGAGCGATTGGGCGGACTCCTGCGCTACTATCATCGTGAGGCGGCGTGATGGCCCAACGGCCGGACCAATTATTTGGCCACACGCGATCTCGAAACTGACATCTGCAATCGTGTCCATCAAGGTTAGCGGACACGGTCATCGTGCCCACGTACCCGCAATCTTCACGACCAGATCATCAGCGTACAGGCGGCCCACGCCGGAGGAATACGGACATTCTCACGTTGCGTTGACATGCACCTCAATATGTCTTGTTCAGACGTTCCCTAAAGTGTAGCGAGGGTTGTTCTGCTGCAGCCGTTGCCCATCAACGATCGCCAGCGACGGCCCGAGATCTGCAGGTTGTCCCGAAGAGGAAAAGCGCCATGACTGCGTCGGAAACTTCGACCAAACTCCATCTTGAGCCACCGGGGCCCGGAACGTGGGAGCAGGATCCCGTGCACTTCCCGCGCCCGATGACGCGCTACTTCCAGGCAATCCATCCGCCCGCCTTCAAAGCGGGCACCAACGAATTCGCCCGCTTCTACGGGATGCTCATCGACGGACTGCAGATCGGCTACGTCAAGGGCTTCGGCTACAATCAGGTGCTGCCGGCGCCGGAAGCCGATATGCCCCAGCGCTTTCAGCGCGCCGAACAGGTCTTTGTGCAGAAGCTGTGGCGCGAGCAGCTGCGCGACTGGGACGAGAACCGCAAACCGGCGGCCATTGCCATGCACCGCGAGCTGCAGGCGGTCGATCCCGACGCCCTCTCCGATGCCCAACTGGTTGCCTATCTGACGCGCTGCCGCGACCACCATGCGGCCATGATCGCCCAGCACATGCGCTTCACCGCCGGTGCCGTGCTCCCGACCGGAGACTTCCTGGCCCATGTCGGCGACTGGACGGGCCTGCCGCCGTCCGACCTGTTGGCATTGATGCGTGGCTCGGCGACGGTGTCGGCGGGTGGGTCTGACGAGATGGAGCGCCTGAAGAAAGCGTTCACCGGTGATGCCTCCGCCCGCAAACTCCTCGAATCCGGCGGCGACCCGGCCGAGGTGTTGGCTAGCCTGCGTTCCCTCGGCGGCGAGGCAGGTGCTGCCGTCTCCGGCTATCTCGATCTGGTCGGCAACCGCCTGATCGACGGCTTCGACATCGCCGAGCCGACGGCACTCGAACTGCCCGACGCGCTGCTCCGGGCGATCCGCATCGCCGTCTCCGGCGAAGCCGAGGCGGCGTCGGACGTTGATGCCCGCATTGCCGAGGTACGCGCCAATGTACCCGCGGCGCACCGCGAGGAGTTCGACGAATTGCTCGGCGAAGCCCGCCTCACCTACCGCCTGCGCGACGAGCGCGGCGTTTACAGCGACATCTGGGCGTCGGGTCTCATGCGCCGCGCCGCCCTGGCAGCTGGCCGGCGGGTGACGGTTCGTGGCCGCCTCGCCGCTGCCCCTCAGATGCTGGACGCCAGCTTCGAAGAGATGTGCGCGCTGACTGCCGGCACCGGCGGCCCGTCGGCGGAGGAACTTGCCAGCCGCGCCGTCTACCGCGCGACCTACACCGCCAAGGACGTCCCGCCCCACCTCGGTCCGCCGGCACCGCCACCGCCCGACCTCGCGGCCCTGCCGCCAGCGGCCGGCCGCGTCATGCGCGCCATCTTCATTGCGCTGGGCCACCTCTTCGGCAGTTCCCAGGCGCAGAACGAGGAAAAGATCCTCTTCGGACTTGCCGCGAGCAAGGGCGTCTACGAAGGGCCCGCCCGTCGCGTCTCCGGGCCATCCGAGTTTGGCCGGATCGCCCGGGGCGACGTGCTCGTCACCGAGTCGACGACCGAGGCCTTCAATATCCTCCTGCCGCTGCTGGGCGGGATCGTCACCGACAATGGTGGGCTGCTGTCGCATGCTGCGATCGTATCGCGCGAATACGGCATCCCCGGCGTCGTCGGAACTCGCGAAGCGACCGAACGCATCGCCGATGGCATCCGTGTTCGGGTCGATGGCGATGCCGGCGAGGTCACGGTAATCGGATGAAGAAGGTCGTCCCCTTCGCCAGGGCGCGCGAGACGGCGCTCTACGGATCGAAGGCCGTCGGGCTGGGCGACGCCGTGCGCCAGGGCTTGCCGGTCCCGCCCGGCGTAGCGCTCTCGGGCGACCTGGTCGAGGCCGTCGCCTCGGGCAACGCCAAGGCGATCGAGAAGTTAGCGAAGGCCGTCGCAGGCCTGTCGGCGCCGTTCGCCGTGCGCTCTTCCGCCGTCGACGAAGACGGCGCGGCGGCAAGCTTCGCAGGCCAGCACCTCACTGTGCTCAACGTCCATTCGACGGCCGATGTCCCCGGCGCTGTCCGCGACGTCTGGTGGTCCGCCAATTCTGACTCGGCGATCACCTATCGCCAGCGCGTCGGTCTGTTCACTCGGCCGAGCGTCGGCGTCGTCGTCCAGACGCTGCTCGATCCCGCCGTCGCGGGAGTCATGTTCACCGAGCACCCGGTCACCGGCGCCGACGAGCGCCTGATCGAAGCGAGCTGGGGCCTGGGCGAAGCCGTGGTCGCCGGCCTCGTGGTTCCTGACCATTTCCGCCTCGACCGCTCCAGCCGGGTGCTAGAGCGCAAGGCCGGGCGCAAGCGCATCGCCATTCGCGCGCTGCCTACTGGCGGCACCTTCGAGCAGCAGGTGCCGCCCGAGCAGGTAAACCAGCTCTGCCTCGACGACGTCCAGCTCGCCGCTTTGGGCGACCTTGCGCTACGCTGCGAGAAGGTCTACGGCCCGCACCGCGACATCGAATGGGCGTTCCAAGACGGCACGCTCTATCTCCTCCAGTGCCGCGCCGTCACCACCGGCATGGCGCGCAGCGCGGCCCCGCCGCCCGGCCCGCCGCCGCGCGATCCCGTCGCCGCCCTGCAGCGCAGCGAGTTTTTCACCGGCATGAACCGCAGGCAGGTCGAGCAGATCGCGCGCCTGCTCAAGGAACGCCCCTTCGCCAAGGGCGAGACCGTCATCATGGAGGGCTCCGGGGGAGCTGCGTTCTTCATCATCGACACCGGCGAGGCCACGGTCTCGAGCAAGGGCGTCGACCTCGCGACCCTTGGCCCGGGCGATTATTTCGGCGAGCTCGCCCTGATCGACGGCGGCCCCCGCTCGGCCACGGTAACTGCCAACACCGACCTGGTTTGCTACGGGCTGACTTTCTGGGAGTTCCGCCCGCTCGTCGAACAGAACGGAACCATCGGCTGGAAGCTTCTGCAGGCTCTTGCGAAGCGGCTGCGCGCTGCCGGCGGTGCCGATGCGAAAGTTCCTTAGGGTTCGGTAAGAAATAACGTAACTGCCCAGGTTGTTTCCCCGTGATGTCAAAAAATAGAAACGGCCGAGAAACCAATGAGTTAGGCGGCGTCGGCTAGCGGTTCGTTCGGTGTCCCGGTACAATTTCACGGACGGCCGCCGACGCCGTCGCCGGAGTCAGGATAGGGGGCTCGGTATGGATTGGGCGCGCATCCTGGCCTACGTGACGGGGACGGTGGACCAGGAGCTGCTTGTCCTTGGTCAAAATCCCGTCCGGCCATGGAATCGGTCTTCTAATGAAGACCATGGTTGCCGATGTTCGGTAATCAGAGAGCGCGCGGCTCTGTTGCGACCCGATCTCCCGTGCGTGGGTTCTGAGCACGTCAGGCCCCGAGCGACACAATAGCGGACCGCTGGTCTGCCCCCCTGAAACGGTACCGATGTGAAAGTTAGAGTTCCGGTTATTTTGGGCTTTGAAAGGAGCTTTGAATGGCGCGGAAGGACTACACG
>CAIKZO010000067.1 GCA_903832005.1 Enhydrobacter aerosaccus
CTTCCGGCGTCTCGATCGGGCAGATGCGGCCGTAATGCGTCGGATGCACGTCGCGCACCTCGAAGCCGGCGCGCTCGCGCGTGAGACCGCCCGGTCCGAGGGCCGAAAGGCGACGCTTGTGCGTCACTTCCGACAGCGGGTTGGTCTGGTCCATGAACTGCGAGAGCTGGCTCGAGCCGAAGAACTCGCGCACCGCCGCTGCCGCCGGCTTGGCGTTGATCAGGTCGTGCGGCATCACGGTGTCGATGTCGATCGAGCTCATGCGCTCGCGGATGGCGCGCTCCATGCGGAGCAGGCCGACGCGATACTGGTTCTCCATCAACTCGCCGACCGAACGGACGCGGCGATTGCCGAGGTGATCGATGTCGTCGATCTCGCCACGGCCGTCCTTGAGGTCGTGCAGGACCTTGACGACGGCGAGGATGTCGGCACGGCGCAGGGTGCGCTGGCTATCGGGCACGCCCTCGAAGCCCAGGCGCATGTTCATCTTCACGCGACCGACCGGCGACAGGTCGTAGCGGTCGATGTCGAACAGCAGGCCCTGGAACAGGGTCTCGGCCTGGTCGATCGACCGCGGCTCGCCGGGACGCAAGTCGCGGTAGATGTCGAGCAGCGCTTCTTCCCGGTTGTTGTTCTTGTCGGCCGCGAGCGTGTTGCGGATGTAGGGACCGACAGTGGCGTGATCGATCGCGAGCGTCGGCAGCAGGTCGATATCGTGCTCGTCGAACATCCCGAGCACGGCCTCGGTGATTTCCTGGCCGGACTCGACGTAGATCTCGCCCGTCTTCTCATTGATGATGTCGAGGGCGGCGTAGCGACCGGTCAGTTCCTCGGCGGTCACGCGCACTTCCTTGAGACCGGCTTCCTTGACCTTGGCGAGCAGGCGCGGCGTCATCTTGGTGCCTGCGTCAGCCACGGTCTTGCCCGTCTTGGCGTTGACCAGATCGTGCGTCAGCTTGACGTTCTTCATCTGGCTGTCGTCGAAGCTGGTGGTCCAGCCTTCCTTGTCGCGCTTGTAGACGACCTGACCGTAGAAGGCGGCCAGGATCTCTTCCGGCGTCAGGCCCTGGGCCTCGGACGGATCGAGCAGCATGCCCTTGGCGACGGCGCCGGCGCGCTTCTTGGCGGTCGAGTCGTTGTCGAGGGCGAGCAGCAGCGTGGTCACCGGGATCTTGCGGCGGCGGTCGATGCGGACGTGGATCAGGTCCTTGGCATCGAACTCGAAGTCGAGCCACGAGCCGCGGTACGGGATGATGCGGGCGGCGAACAGGTACTTGCCCGAGCTGTGGGTCTTGCCCTTGTCATGATCGAAGAAGACGCCCGGCGAACGGTGCATCTGCGAGACGATCACGCGCTCGGTGCCGTTCACGATGAAGGTGCCGTTGTCGGTCATGAGCGGCATGTCGCCCATGTAGACGTCCTGCTCCTTGATATCGCGGATCGAGCGCGAGCCGGCTTCCTCGTCGATGTCCCAGACCACGAGCTGCAGCGTGACCTTGAGCGGAGCGGCATAGGTGATGCCGCGCTGCTGGCACTCTTCGACGTCGTACTTGGGCTCTTCGAACTCGTACTTCACGAACTCGAGGCTCGAGCGCTCGGCGAAATCCTTGATCGGGAACACGCCACGGAAGACTTCCTGCAGGCCCGACTGGGTCCGCTTGGCCGCGGGAATCGCGCGCTGGAGGAAATTCTCGTAGGAGCTCTTCTGGACCTCGATGAGGTTCGGCATCGGCGCCACAGACTCGATGTGGCCGAAGAAACGACGAATCCGTTTGCGCGTATTGAAGGCCGTGGCCATCGTGCGTCCTCGATAGGTTCAAGGGCGGTAGATAACACCCGCTGCTTTCTCGGAACTCGCGGCCCGCCAGCCGTTCGTCCCATCCGTCGCAGAGGGCCACTTATCGAAGCGGACCGGCCATATGGGGAGACCCATATGAGAAACAAGTCCGCTTTGAAAAGAGGCCCGATAGGGCCGGCTCCCCGAAGGAAGCCGGCCCGACCGGTAACTGTCTTACTTGAGCTCGACCTTGGCGCCTTCGGCCTCGATCTTCGCCTTGAGCTTCTCGGCATCGGCCTTCGGCACGCCTTCCTTGACGGCCTTCGGCGCTGCCTCGACCAAGTCCTTGGCTTCCTTGAGGCCGAGGCCGGTGATCTCGCGCACCACCTTGATGACGTTGATCTTCTTGTCGCCAGCGGCGACCAGCATGACCGTGAACTCGTCCTTCACCTCGGCGACCGGGGCGGCGGCGCCAGCGGCGGCGACGGCGACCGGAGCGGCGGCGCTGACGCCCCACTTCTCTTCGAGCATCTTGCTGAGCTCAGCGGCCTCGAGGACCGTCAGGGTCGACAACTCTTCGACCAGCTTTTCCAGATTAGCCATTTCTATCTCCTAGTAACCCGAACTTCGTTGAACGTTATGTTGCTACGCTAAAACCTCACGTGGCCTTCGCGCTTATCCCTTGGCTGCGTATGCGCCGATGACACGAGCGACCTGACCGGCCGGTGCCGCCAGAACGCCAGCGATCTTCGTCGCCGGAGCCTGGATGAGACCGATGATCTTGCCGCGCAGAGCATCGAGAGAGGGCAGAGTGGCAAGGGCCTGGACGCCAGCGACGTCCAAAGTCTTGTCACCTAGTGACCCACCGACGATGGTCAGCTTCTCGTTATCCTTGGCGAAGGCCGCCACGACTTTCGCCGCGGCAACCGGATCCTTGGAATAAGCGATGGCAGTCGGGCCCTTGAACAGGGGTCCGAGCGCCGTAAAGGGCGTGCCTTCGAGGGCACGCAACGTGAGCCTGTTCTTCGCGACCTTGTAGCTCGCGCCGGCTGCCCGCACCTTACGGCGCAGATCCGTCACTTCCTGGACGGTCAAACCGGACTGGCGAGTGATCACCATCAGGTTCGTGTCCTTGAAGATCCGGTTCAGCTCGACGATCGCCTCGGCCTTTTCCGAACGATTCACGGCTTTCTCCAACATAGGTCCGATCCAGAGGATCCAGATCGAACCGGCTGCGTTAAGACCACAGCCTCCGTTAGCGGGTTAGCGCGAACGGAGACCGGATGATCTCGCTCGCCTGCCCCGGAAGTTCAGGTCCTTGCGCGCGCATTCGCATGCGAGCGGAATTTCCCTTGCCCCCGTCTATCGCCGGCGGGTTTCCCCATTACGCTCCCTCCGAAAAGGGAAGCACCTGCGGTCTCGGACAGGTGGAGGAAGAGGACCTTGCGATCCCTTCCCTCCTCTCCACCGCCAGCCGGGTGGCTGACGACAGAAATTCGTGACTGGCTACGCGCTTAGCTGTTGAGCGCGGTCGCCGGGTCGAGCTTGACGCCCGGACCCATGGTCGAACTGATCGACACCTTCTTGATGAAGGTGCCCTTGGCGCCGGTCGGCTTGGCGCGGCTGATCGCCGTCACCAGAGCCTTCACGTTGGCGGCAATAGCGTCCTCGCTGAACGAGGCCTTGCCGACGCCAGCATGAACGATGCCAGACTTCTCGGCGCGGAACTCGATCGAGCCGGCCTTGGCGGCTTTCACCGCGGCGGTCACGTCTTGCGTCACCGTGCCGAGCTTCGGGTTCGGCATCAGGCCGCGCGGGCCCAGCACCTTACCGAGACGGCCGACCACACCCATCATGTCGGGAGTGGCGATGCAGCGCTCGAAGTTCATCTCGCCGGCGTTGATCTTCTCGGCGAGGTCGTCAGCGCCGACCAGATCGGCACCAGCGGCCTTGGCTTCCTCGGCCTTGGCGCCGCGCGCGAACACCGCAACGCGAATCGTCTTGCCGGTGCCGCTCGGCAGATCGACCATGCCGCGCACTGCCTGGTCGGCGTGGCGCGGGTCGATGCCGAGGTTCATCGCGACCTCGATGGTCTCGTCGAACTTGGCCTTGGCGTTCGCCTTGACCATCTTCACCGCCTCTTCGAGGCCGTAGGTCTTGTCACGATCGACCGTCGAGGCTGCTGCCTTGAAACGCTTTCCCATTGCCATGGCTTACTCCACCACCTGGAGGCCCATCGAGCGGGCGGAGCCGGCGACCTGAGCCATTGCCGATTCGATCGAGTCGCAGTTGAGATCCGGCATCTTCTGCTTGGCGATCTCTTCGATTTGCGCCTTGGTCACCTTGCCGACGATCTGCGTTCCGACCGTCTTGGCGCCGGCTTCGATGCCTGCTGCCTTCTTCAGGAAGTAGGTGTTCGGCGGCGTCTTGGTGACGAAGGTGAAGCTGCGGTCCTGGAACACGGTGATGACCACCGGGATCGGCATGCCGGGTTCCATCTTCTGCGTGCGAGCATTGAACTGCTTGCAGAATTCCATGATGTTCACGCCCTGCTGGCCCAGCGCGGGACCGATTGGCGGGGACGGATTGGCCTTCGTCGCTGGCACCTGCAGCTTGACGTAGGCCTGGATCTTCTTGGCCATTCTTGCCCTCCTATGGGCGACGTGGTCCGGCCATGGCGGGCCTCCCACACCTGAGTTTCCAGCCAACCCCTTGATCCATAAGGATTTTCGGGACCAGTCCGGTCGAATGCGAAAAGGCCGACCCTGAGGCCAGCCCTTCCGAAGGCGCGGGGTTTACCAAGTTCCCCGGCGCCCCACAACCCCTGATTTTCTAGAGCTTTTCGACCTGTGCGTAGTCGAGTTCGACCGGGGTCGAACGACCGAAGATCGAGACGGCCACCTTGAGGCGTGCCCGCTCCTCGTCCACATCCTCGACAGTGCCGTTAAACGAGGCAAACGGGCCGTCGGCCACCTTGACCTGCTCGCCGACCTCGAAGGAGACGGCGGGCTTCGGCCGCTCAACGCCTTCCTGGACCTGCTTCAGGATGCGGCCGGCTTCGGCCTCGGAGATCGCCACCGGCTTGCCGCGGCCACCGCCGCCCAGGAAGCCCGTGACCTTGGCGGTGTTCTTGATCAGATGCCAGGTGTCGTCGGTCAGGTCCATCTTCACCAGGACGTAGCCCGGGAAGAACTTGCGCTCGGTGTTGACCTTGGCGCCACGGCGCACTTCGACCACTTCCTCGGTCGGCACCATCACCTGCGAGATATCCTCGGCCAGGCCCTTTTTCTCGGCCTGCTCGCGGATCGACGAGGCAACCTTGTTCTCGAAGCCCGAATAAGCGTGAACGACGTACCAACGATGAGCCATGTCACGAAACCCCGAGCAGCAGCTGAACGGCGAAGGCGATGAGCTTGTCCGCCAACAGGAAAAACACCGATGCGATCACGACAAAAATGAACACCATCGACGTGGTGATCATCGTCTCGCGCCGCGTCGGCCAGGTGACCCGGCGTACCTCGGCTTGGACTTCGCGAACGTACTCGACCGGATTCTTGATCATTATCGCCATTCTTCAAATAATGGCAGGAGCGGAGGGACTCGAACCCACGACCCTCGGTTTTGGAGACCGATGCTCTACCAACTGAGCTACACTCCTTGATGCAGGGTCTCGGGCTATCCGCTAACGCGGCCTTCGCCCTGCTACTTCAATTACAACCCGTCGCCGCCTTCGCTTTATCTCCGCTCATTCGACGCTGGGACAAACAAACTACTTAATAATTTTTGCGACGACGCCTGCGCCGACGGTACGGCCACCTTCACGGATGGCGAAGCGTAGCTTCTCTTCCATCGCGATCGGAACGATCAGCTCGACCTCGCACGAGACATTGTCGCCCGGCATCACCATCTCGGTACCCGCAGGCAGTTTCACAATTCCCGTCACATCGGTGGTGCGGAAATAGAACTGCGGGCGATAGTTGGTGAAGAACGGCGTGTGACGGCCACCCTCGTCCTTGGTCAGAATATAGGCTTCCGCCATGAAGTTGGTGTGCGGCGTCACGCTGCCCGGCTTGGCCAGGACCTGGCCCCGCTCGATGCCTTCGCGCTCAATGCCGCGCAGCAGCGCGCCGATATTGTCGCCCGCCTGACCCTGGTCCAGGAGCTTGCGGAACATCTCAACGCCCGTGACCGTGGTCGAGGAGGTCGGCTTGATGCCGATGATCTCGACCGTCTCGCCAACCTTCACGACACCACGCTCGACGCGGCCGGTGACGACCGTGCCACGGCCCGAGATCGAGAACACGTCTTCGATCGGCATCAGGAACGGCTGGTCGATCGGACGCTCCGGCTGCGGGATATACTCGTCAACCTTCGCCATCAGCTCCAGGATCGCGTCATGGCCCATCTTGGGCTCTTTGCCCTCAAGCGCCATCAGCGCCGAACCGCGAACGATCGGAATGTCGTCGCCCGGGAATTGGTAGCTCGACAGAAGTTCACGCACTTCCATCTCAACCAGATCCAGAAGCTCCGGATCATCGACCATGTCGCATTTGTTCATGAACACCACCAAGGCCGGAACGCCGACCTGGCGCGCCAAAAGAATGTGCTCGCGGGTCTGCGGCATCGGGCCGTCCGAGGCCGACACAACCAGGATTGCGCCGTCCATCTGGGCCGCGCCCGTGATCATGTTCTTCACATAGTCCGCGTGGCCGGGGCAGTCGACATGCGCATAATGGCGCGCCTTGGTCTCGTACTCCACATGCGCCGTCGAGATTGTGATCCCGCGCGCCTTCTCTTCCGGCGCCTTGTCGATCTGATCATACGCCGTGAATGTCGCGCCGCCCGTCTCCGCCAAAACCTTCGTGATCGCTGCCGTCAACGACGTCTTGCCGTGGTCAACATGGCCAATCGTCCCAATGTTGCAGTGTGGCTTGTTACGCTCAAACTTCGCTTTACCCATAACCTCAAATTCCTTCGTCTTTTTTTCATGTCCGGCGCTTCATGCCGGGCCTCAAACCATTGGAGCGGGTGAAGGGAATCGAACCCTCGTCATCA
>CAIKZO010000068.1 GCA_903832005.1 Enhydrobacter aerosaccus
ACCGGCGCTGGAGCGAGGGCATCCACCAGGCGATGGAGGCCAAGGAGGGCCTGCGCGTCCAGCGCGAGTCCGTGACCCTCGCCACCGTCACGTTCCAGAACTACTTCCGCCTGTACGCGAAGCTTGCCGGCATGACCGGCACCGCGATGACCGAGGCCTCGGAGTTCGGCGAGATCTACCGGCTCGAGGTCGTCGAGATGCCGACCAACGTGCCGGTCGCGCGCCAGGACGCCGATGACGAGATCTACCGTACGTTCGAGGATAAGACGCGCGCGATCGTGAAGCTGATCGGCGAGTGCCGGGCCAGGAACCAGCCGATGCTGGTCGGCACAGTGACGATCGAGAAATCCGAGTTGCTGTCGGAAGCGCTCAAGAAGGCCGGCATCCCGCACAATGTGCTGAACGCCCGCTTCCACGAGCAGGAGGCCCAGATCGTGGCCCAGGCCGGACGGCCGGCCGCGATCACGATTGCCACCAACATGGCCGGCCGCGGCACCGACATCCAGCTCGGCGGCAACGTCGAGATGCTGGTGCAGCAGAGCGTGCCCGAGATCAACGCCAAGTTCGCCGACGAGACCGAACGCGCCGTCGAGATCGCTAGAGTCGAAGCGGAAATTCGTGCTGGGGTCGAGCGGGACCGCGAGATTGTGCGCGTGGCGGGGGGCCTCTATGTGGTCGGCACCGAACGCCACGAGAGCCGCCGCATCGACAACCAGCTGCGCGGCCGCTCGGGCCGTCAGGGCGATCCCGGCGCCTCGAAGTTCTTCCTGTCGCTGGAAGACGACCTGATGCGCATCTTCGGCAACAACAAGGTGCTCGACTGGGTCCAGAAGAAGGGCATGGCCGACGACGAGGCGTTGACCCATCGCTGGCTCAACAAGGCGCTGCAGACCGCGCAGGGCAAGGTCGAGGCGCGCAACTTCGAGATCCGCAAGAACCTGCTGCGCTTCGACGACGTCATGAACAGCCAGCGCCAGGAGATCTACAAGGAGCGCGTCGAGCTGATGGCGACCGAGGACGTCTCGGAAACGATCGCCGGCATGCGCCGCGACGTGATCGACGCGCTGGTGTCACGCGCCATTCCCAAAGCCGCCTACGCCGAGCAGTGGAAGACCGACGAGCTCAAGGGCGAAGTGTTGCGCGTGTTCGGCCTCGACCTGCCGGTCGACCAGTGGGCCAAGGAAGAAGGCATCGCCGAGGAGCAGATCGCCACGCGCCTCATCGATGCGACCGACCGGCTGTTCGCGCAGAAAGCGGCGCAGTACGGGCCCGAGGTCTGGCGCCAGGTCGAGAAGAGCGTGCTGATGCAGCTGTTCGACCAAAACTGGAAGGACCATCTGCTTCATCTCGACCATCTGCGCCAGGGCATCGGTCTGCGGGCTTACGGTCAGAAGGATCCGCTCAACGAATACAAGCGCGAGGCATTCAACCTGTTCAGCGACTTGCTGACGGGCCTGCGCGAGTCGGTCGTCAACGTACTGGCGACAGTGCAGCTGCGCATGGAAGCGCCGCCGATGGAGCCGCCGCCCGCCCAAATGCAGGAAGTCCACGAGGACCCCGCACTCGCCGTCCAGATGGCCGACGATCCGGCGTTCGATCCGGCCGATCCGAACGGCGGCGCCGGTGTCGCCACCTTGCCGCGCCCGACCGCCACTGCGGCGGTCGATCCCAACGACGCCGCGACCTGGGGCAAGGTCTCGCGCAACGCGGCCTGCCCCTGCGGCTCGGGCAAGAAGTTCAAGCACTGCCACGGGCG